>NZ_JBHVOL010000023.1:0-106172 GCF_042887925.1 Kitasatospora sp. NPDC057904 | reverse complement strand
CCAATGAAGATCGCCCCTGATCGAGCAGCAGCCCGCTACACTCCACCGCGCAGCCCTCTGAACAGGCAAAACGTCGAAGTCCTGCTGGAGTACTAGTCCGCCCAGCACGCCGGCCCGGCCCGGGCCGGCGGCCACGCACCGCGGGGGAGGGGCGGCCCATGCCGGAGCAGCCGTCGACGTCGACCGGCACCACGGCACCCGAACGGACGCTGCACGGGCTGCTGCTCCTGACGGAGGCGGTGGTCGAGCTGTGTCTCGCCCCGCTGGGGCAGGACGTTCCCGTCCTCGGCCTCGACGTCTTCGACCGGCCCGAACCGGGCGCCGGCCGCGGCGACCTGCTCGTCGCCGTCCGCGTCGATCCCCGCTCCGAGCAGGCCCTCGCCCTGGTCCGGGCGGCCGGACGCGACGGCGCCGCGGGCGTCGTCTTCCGCGACGAGGGCGCCGGCCCGCCGAACGGCGCGCTGCGCGCCGCCGCGGCCGAGGCCGGGGCGGCACTGCTCTTCCGCCACAGCTGGGTCGACTGGGCGCAGCTGATCGCGGCCCTGCGCGCCGCACTGGAGGTGGCCGGCGAACCGGAGGCCACCACCGTGCCGCTCGGCGACCTGGACGCGCTCGCCGAGGCGCTGGCCCCCCTGGTGGGCGGGGCGGTGACCATCGAGAGCCCGCACTCCCGCGTGCTCGCCTACTCCTCGAACAACAAGGACGTCGACGACATCCGCCGGGACACGATCCTCACCCACCGGGTACCGCCCGACCGCGTGGAGGCGATGCGCAAGAACGGCTTCTTCCACCGGCTGCGCACCACCCCGGGCGCGCTCCACCGCCGCCCGCTCGGGGACGTCCCCGAGCGCGCGGCCATCGCGGTCCGCGCCGGCGAGGAGATCCTCGGCTCGATCTGGGTCGCACCGACCGACCGCCCCCTGCCGCCCACCGTCTCCGACGCCCTCCAGGCCGCCGCCCGCGTCGCCGCCGCCCACCTCCTGCACGACCGGGTGCGCCGCGCCGGACAGCGCGAGCAGGTCCTGGAAGCCGCCCGAGCCCTGCTGGACGGCCGGGGCTCGGCCGACGCACCGGCCCGCACCGGGCTGCCCCCGGCGCAGCCGTGCGCCGTACTGGCCATCGCCGCCACACCCGAGAGCCCTGACACCGACGGCCGGCTCGCCCGCACGGCGGCCGGACACTGCACGGGACAGGGCCACCACGCGCTCGCCACGGCCTCCCGCGACGGCGCCCGGGTCCTGCTCGGCGGCCTGGACCGGGACCCGCGACGGGCCGCCGCACAGCTCACCCGCCTCGCCGACTCCCTCGCACGGGAACTGTCCCAGGACCCCGCCCACCCCGTGCGCATCGGCATCGGCGAGGTCCGGGACCGACTCGACCTGGCAGCGGAATCCCGCCGCACCGCCGACCTCGCCCTGCGCGCCCTGCTCTTCGCCCGCTCCGCCCAGGCCGCCGCCCGGGCCTTCGCCTCCGTGGCGGACCTGCCCGACACCGTCGCCCTGCTGCACGCCCTGGACGCGCTGCGCGACGCCGTGCCGCCGGCCGACAGCTCTGTCGAACGGCTGCGCGCACACACCACCCGCACCGGCGAACACGTGCTGCTCGACACGCTGCGCGCCTACCTGGACCACTCCCGGGACGGCGCCAAGGCCGCACGCGCCCTCAACGTGCCCGCCGGCACCTTCCGCTACCGCCTGGAGAAGGTGAAGAAGGTCTGCGGCATCGACCTGGACGACCGTTCCAATCAAGTGAGCAGAAGTGGGTCTTGGACCCAGGTCTGATCACTGCGTGCATCCCGAACGGTGTTGGATGCCCGGCTGGTCGCCCGCGTTCTCGTGGTCCCCGCCCGGGCGCGTGCATCGTGTGCACGGTCCGTGGCGGGGTGGCGGGTTTCCTCGCGCCCCCGGATGCCTGGTCCGGCCTGGGCGGTCCGATGCCCGCGACGATCGCTCTGGTCGTCGTGGGGCGGTGCCGTCCGTCGCCGGATCGGGTGTCCGAGGGCGCGTCGCCCGATCGCGACAGCGGCGCTGTCGTGTCGGGTGGTCTTACGGGTTGGCGTCGCGAGCGGCTTCTGCCAGTGCTGCGCGCCCCACCGGGAGGTGTAGGCGGGGTCCACGGCGACGATGACCAGGTCGAGCTCGGCGGCCATGGAGACGAGGCGGGCACGGAGTTTCCCGGTGGGGATGCCGGAGAGGAGCTGGCGGAAGCGCTTGCGGCGGCCGTGCTTCTCGCGGGTGGTCTCGGCGGTGAAGTCCAGGTTCTCCAGGCCAATCGCTCTCATGCCGCAGCGCTTGGCCCAGTGGAGGAGTTGGGTGATGGCGTGGCGGATCTGGGCGTCGCGGTGGGTGGCGGTGCCGGTCAGGTCGTAGGGGAACCGCTGGGGGTCGCCGACCGGGTTGCCGTGCGTATCGAGGTGCCAGCAGGCGAAGTGGTCGGCGTTGGTGTCCACCCCGACCATCCCGGCCGCGCGGGCCGCCTCCAGCGGCATGGTCTTCACGACGGGGCGGGTCCATGAGGCGTCCAGGTACCAGCGGCCCCGGTCCACGTCCAGGTGGATGCGGTATGCCACCGCCCGGTTGGCCTCGATGCGGTCGGCCCACTCGGTGCCCCGGTGCGGGAATGTCACCTTCGCGGTGAGGACGTACCGGCCGTGCCTGGCGTTCGCCAGGTCGGCGAGCGGGGCGGGCAGCTTGATCGACACTTCGCCGTCGGGGGTGACGCGGATCGTCTCGTTGCCGAACCGCTTGCCGGACTCCCCGTCAGCCGACAGGAACCGGCGCGCCGTCTCCCAGCGTTCCCGCCATTGCTGCTCGGTGAGCTGCGCGGTGTCGAGGTTGTGCCGGGTGTTGAGCAGTTTCCGGCCGCCGCGTACCACGTGCACGATGCCGTTGTCGCGGTCGGCGGCGACAGCCGCGCGTCGCTCCTCAAGGACGTGCAGGCGCCGGGTCTTGACGAACCATTCGTGCTTGGACCGGTATCCGCCCGGCTGTCGCCTGCTGCCCCTCTCGACCAGCGGCAGCGACAGGCGGTGGGAGATCGTGCGGATGCCGGTGTCCAGGTAGTCCAGGTGCGCGGCCTGCCCGCGACGCGACAGCGCCCACTGGTCGTGCGTGGCCTTGGTGATGCTCCCGGCCCAGCGCGACGACGACTGCACGGTCAGGTCACGTTTGCGCGTGGCCCACGTCTGGTTGCCGTGCTCCAGGCCGTCAGCGCAGCGCGCCTTGAGGTCACGCGACGCCAGCGAACCGAGGTGCCCGCCGACCAGCCGCAGCACCTTCTCGTTCTCGGGGGTGAGGCCCTTGAGACGGTCACGGACCGTCACACCCGACGGGCCAAGGGAAACGAACGGCGCGTCGATCCGCCGCAGCGGCTTCCCCGGCCCGGTCACGCCATCCCCCTCTCCGTCAGTGCCACCACCCTGGCACAGGCCACCGACAGTCGCTTCACCGGTCCAACAAGCCATGATCGAAAACGAACTCATGGACACCCACGTGCACGAAAACGACCTCGATCCCCAGCAGTTCACAACCCCCGGCGCTGAGCCCCGCCCCGCCGACTCCGTCGCACGGCACGAAGAAACCGCCCCCGGGCCCTCGCCCCGCACCAAAGGGGCGACCGCCCGCCCGCCGCCCCCGGCCACGACACGGCCCGCACCCCGCACATCCGCGCCGTGGGACGAAGACACGGCCCCCCGGCGCCCGGCAGCCTGGACCCAGGCCCCCGCGAACCCTCCCGGGCCCCACCGACGACACCCAGCGGAGCAGGGCACCATGACCATCCGACAGTCACCCGACCACCCCTCGGCCGCCCGCCGCGAACGCGTCCTGCGGGAAGCCGTCCAGCGCAAACTCCTCGACCCCGAACAGGCCCTGCTCGCCGCCTTCGTCGACCTCGACGGCGTCGAGGCGAGCGTCACCGCCCTGCACCGGGCCTTCCCCGACTCCGTCCACGCGCTGCACACCTTCGCTGCCAAGGCCAACTGCCTCGTCCCGCTCCTCGAACGGCTGCGCCACCTCGGCATGGGCTGCGAGGTCGCCAGCCCCGGCGAGTTCGCCCAGGCGCTCGCGGCCGGCTTCGACCCCGCGCGGATCGTCTACGACTCCCCGGCCAAGACCCGCGGCGAACTCGCCCGCGCCCTGGAACTCGGCGCCGCGGTCAACATCGACAACTGGCAGGAACTCGACCGTGTCGACGCCCTCCTGCGCACCCGCCCCTCCCGCTCCCGCCTCGGCATCAGGATCAACCCGCAGATCGGCGGCGGCACGATCGGCGCGATGTCCACCGCCACCGCCACCTCCAAGTTCGGCATCCCGCTCGCCGACGACGGCAACGCCGAACGCCTCCTCGCCGCCTACCGCGCACACCCCTGGCTCACCTGGATCCACGTCCACGTCGGCTCCCAGGGCTGCCCCCTGGACCTCATGGCCGACGGCGTCGCCAAGGCCGTCGCCTTCGCCGAACACGTCAACGACGCACTCGGACGACGCCGGATCACCGGCATCGACATCGGCGGCGGACTGCCCGTCAACTTCACCGACGACACCACCGACCCCACCTACACCGCCTACGCGGACCGGCTGCGCGCCCACGCCCCCGCCCTGTTCGGCGGCGGATTCCGGGTGGTCACCGAGTTCGGCCGCTCCCTGCTCGCCAAGAACGGCTTCATCGCCGCCCACGTCGAGTACACCAAGACCGCCGGCGGCCGGCACATCGCCCTCACCCACGCCGGCGCCCAGGTCGCCACCCGCACCGTCTTCATGCCCGAAGCCTGGCCGCTGCGCATCACCGCCCACCACCCCTCCGGCGCCGCCAAGCACGGCGACCCCGTCCCCCAGGACATCGCCGGGCCCTGCTGCTTCGCCGGCGACCTCGTCGCCCGCGCCCGGCCGCTGCCCCTCCTGGAACCCGGCGACCTCGTCGCCCTCCTCGACACCGGCGCGTACTACGCGACCACCCACTTCCAGTACAACAGCCTGCCCGAACCCGCCGTCCACGGCTTCACCGTCGACCCCGACGGCACCGTGCACTTCGAACTCCTGCGCCCCGCCCAGACCACCGACGACCTGCTGCCCATCGTCCGCTGACCCGCCGGACGCACTGGGGCGCCGCCACCTCGAACCGCGAGGTGACGGCGCCCCTGTGAACGGCCGACCGGCCGGGTCAGCCCCAGTAGCCTTCGGTGCCCGGACAGCGGCGGTAGGTGTTCGACGCCCACAGGGCGTTGCCGGAGCCGTCGTAGATGACGAAGTTGCCGTCGGCCTGGACGATCGCCTGCGTGCCGCGCGTGCTGTGGGTGGGGGGCTTGGTCAGCGACGACCACAGGGCGACGTTGCCCGACGGCCCCTGGTTCGTCCAGATCACCATGCTGCCCCCGCCCGACCCGCCTTCGAAGTTCACCCAGGTCGTGTTGGAGTTGACCGTCCCGGTGGACCACTTCGGCTCGCCGTTGCTGGTGCAGTAGAGGACCAGGTTCCCGTCCCCCTGCATCTTCAGGACGGTGAACGGCCCCCACCACTCGTGGTAGGGCGTGTAGTTGCCGCCGTCCATGTAGATCGTCGTCTGGTGGTTGCAGCCGTCGCCGCCGGTGCACCCGATCGTCGCACTGGCCGGAGTCGCGGAAGCGACCATCGCGACGGAGACCGCGAGGGCGCCGATCAGCGCGAGGCTGCGGCGCCTGGCCGCGCCGGACACCCGTTGGAGCATGGACCGCATGTGAGCCCGCCTTTCACGTCGGATCACGAGTCGGATTGCCATGTCGCCCGCCGGGGCGCAGTCCTGTCCCGCCCCGACGCCCCAAGCCTGCCGGGAGCGGCCCGGTGAGGTCCCGTATCCCGTACAAGTCCGTACACGCGGCCCGCGTACCCCCGCGCGACCCCGTTCCGCCCGCACCCGAGGCCCCCGATTTCCGAAATCCCCGCAGCACCACCGGAGAATCGACGCCGAGCCCCCGCCGGCCACACGCGAGTGACGCGGCTCACACGGAACCCCGCGCAGCCCGCGGACAGGGAGGGACATGGAACTGTCACAACGAGCGCGCCTGCGCGCCGGCGACCAGGCCGCGCTCGGCGAGGTCTTCGACGCACACGCCCAAGCCGTGTACGGCTACGCGCTGCGCACCCTCGGAGACTGGGCGGCCGCCGAGGACGCGGTGTCGCTGACCTTCCTGGAGGCCTGGCGCCTGCGCGCCAAACTGCACGACGGTGACGACGACCTGCGCCCCTGGATCTTCGGCATCGCCACCAACGTCCTGCGCAACACCGCCCGGGCCGCCCGCCGCCACCGCGCCGCGATGGCCCGCCTCGCCGAACGCGAGGCCGTGCCGGACTTCGCCGACGAACTCGTCTCCCGCATCGACGACAGCGCCCAACTCGCCGCCGTACGACGCGCGTTGCCAGAACTACGCCGGTCCGAACGCGAAGTGTTCCGCCTCTGCGTGTGGGTCGGGCTCGACTACGCGTCGGCGGCCGAGGCCCTCGGCGTCCCGGTCGGCACCGTCCGCTCGCGCCTGTCCCGGGCACGCACCCGGCTGCGCACCCTCGCCGAGACCGAACTCAACGAGCCGGCAAACCGCCGGGAACCCGCTCCCGCCACCGGACAGGTACGGGTCGGCGGCTTCGAAGCCGCCCGGTCGCTGCGGGAGTCGCAGGAGTTGCAGGAGTTGCAGGAGGAAATCCGATGAACAACTCGCCGAACAACTCGCCCGAGCTGCTCCCCGCCGACCGCCAACGGTTTCTGAAGGAGCACCTGATGAGTGAGATCGCCGCCGAGACGAAGGCACCGAAGCCGCGGCGCAGGCTGGTGTGGCTGGTCGCCTCCCCGCTGGCGGTCGGCGCGCTGGCGGCCGTCACCCTGGCCGTCCCGGACCGCCACCACGGCGACGCCGCCCCGGCGGCCCCGGCCCCGTCGGCCTCGTCCGCCCCCAGCCCCAGTGCCAGCCCCACCGCCACCCCGCTCCCGGAGCCGACCGACCCCGCGGGCCTGCTCGCCCGCGCCGCGAAGGCCGCCGCGAGCAGCCCCGACCCCGGCGCCAAGGGCGCCCAGTTCGTCTACCGGCGCGAGATCCAGGACGGCGCCCGCGAGACCAAGCACGAGCGCAAGTCGTGGATGTCGGTCGACGGCAGGTCCCAGGGCCTGATCCTGGATCCGACGATGGGCGGCGGACGGACCGACTGGCCCGCCATGCTCTCGACCGCCTCCGGGGCCCCGCGAACGGCGGGCTTCTCCGCCCCGACCTACGAGTTCGTCGCCTCCCTGCCCACCGACCCGCAACAGCTCCTGAAGCAACTGCTCTCCGCCGACCGCTCCAAGATGGTGGCGGGCATGCCGATGACGCCGAAGCTGTACAACCAGTTCGCCTTCGGGGACGTCCAGATGATCTTCCAGAACATCGCGGCACCGCCCGCCGTCGCCGCCGCGCTCATGGAGGCGGCCGCGAAGATCCCCGGCACGGCCGTCGTCGCCGACGAGGCGGACGCGGCCGGCCGCCACGGCGTCGCGGTGGTCGGCACCAACGGCACCATGCGCGTGGCCCTGGTCTTCGACAAGACCACCGGCGCCTTCCTCGGCGTGCACGAGGTCCTCCTCTCCGACCTCCCGCCCGCCGGCCCCGACGGCCTCCCGCCCGCCGGCACCCCGTCCCCGGGCGCCGGCAACGGCAAGGGCTACGACTACGCCTCAGCCATCCTCACCACGGCCATCGTCGACAAGCCGGAGGCCGAACCGGCCAACTGACCAGGAACCTACGGGCGGTACGAGACGCTGAAGCCCGGCGATGTCGTCCCGAACCGCCCGAGCAGCCGGCGCAGCTCGGAGGCACCCACGGGGGTGGTGCCTTCGAGCTCCGCCCACCCCGTGAAGACCAGCTCACGCGGCATCACGACGAGCCCGGTGACCGCGTCCCAGAACGCGTCCCAGTCCATACCGTAGAACGACGGGAACCCGAGCTCCCGCTTCAGGACGGCGTGCAGGCCCCGCACGTCGCGCACCGGACCCACGTCGATGACCACCCGCCGGGCCGGCGGCGCATCGGGCTCCTCCGGACAGCCCCAGAACGACGGGAGCCACCAGCACAGCACCGACCTGTCCTCCGGCCAGGGCCGCCCGCGCCCGCCGTCCCACTCCTCGAACCGGTCCGTCAGCGGGTCGACCGGCCGCCAGGCGGCGTCGAGCGGCTCGTCCTCGGCCGCCGGGCGCACGAAGTGCCGCTCCCGCTGGTCACAGGCCCCGTAGGCGCGGAAGTTCCGCTGCGCCTCGACGAGCGAGACCCGGTTCGCGCCGCCCGGGGTGAACGGCCACCGGATCTGCACCCGGTCGTCCTCCCAGAAGCAGACCGGGCAGACCGCGAACGAGCCGGGCCAGCCGTCCTCGGCGTCGAAGACGAGGTGGCCGCAGCAGGGGCAGGGACGACGGGTATCCATCCGGCCAGTGTCGTCCGTTCCCCAGCGCGGTAGCGACCGGGTTTTCTCAGCCGTCCTCACCCCGGAAGCCGCCCGCCACCGGGCCGTCGAGCTGGTCGGGGTCGATGCTGAGGGTCACGCCGCCGTAGGTCTCGTCGGCGCTGCCGCGGTACTGGTGGATGCGGTGGTGGCCGGTCCACAGGTCGTCGGGCAGGCCGGTGGTCGTGGGGTTGCGGTCCCAGCGGGCGTACCAGAGGGCGTCGGGCAGGGGGGCGCGGCCGCTGCGGGCGGCGTCGACGATGTCGGCGATGCCGGAGTTCAGGCTGGAGTAGAAGCCGGACCGGTAGCCGGCGGCGTGCAGGGCCTCGGTCCAGCCGACGGTGAAGTCGACGACCGCGCGGCTGCACTCGGCGTCGTCGGCGGGGTAGGCCTCCATGTCGAGGTAGACGGGGCTGCCGGCGCCCAGGCCCAGTGTCCGCAGGGCCGCCGCGGCCTCGTCGGCTTCCTGCCCGCCCTGTTCCTCGGCCCGGGCCGGATCGATCCGCAGCGGCTTGTCCGCGCGTTCGGCGCACGGCGCCTGGAGCCCGACGTGCGTGGGCACCAGCTTCCAGCCCATCGCGCGGGCCTCGGTGACCCACTGCGGCGTCAGCCGCGGCTGCGCGCAGCGGCGCTGGCGACCGCTGCTGTAGATGTTCACCGCGCCGTACGGCGAGGCGGTGCGCCACACGGACAGGGCCTCCAGCGGCGGGGCCGTGCAGGCGTCGAACCCGGCGCCGGTGAACCGGTACTCCGGCAGCGGCGCGGCGAGAGGAGACGGGCGGGAGACCGACGGTTCCGCGGCCGCCACGGGGGCGAGCCCGTGGGCGGTGCCGGGGAGCATGAGGAGCACGGCCGCCGCGGGGAGCGCGGCCAGGGACGGAAGGCGCATCCACCTGTCCTAGCGGCCCGCCGGGCATCCGCTGCGTTACCGGGCCGACACGCCGCGCCCGTTCACCCGCAATCGGGACACCGCCGGGGCCGAAAAGGCCCCGGAGCGGCTCCGGGCGGGCGGCTAGATTGCACGGCATGACCTCCGATACTCCCCAGGCCCTGAGCCCGGTGTCCCGCACCGCGCTGTCCGTCGCCAGGGTGCGCGCCTACGAGAGCGCCCGGCCCGACGCGCTGTTCGTCGACCCGTACGCCACCGCGTTCGTCACCGCCGCCGGAATGGAGGCGGCCGCCTCCCGTCCCGGGCTCAGCGGGCTGGCCAAGGGCCTGGTCGCGCACGGCATCCTGCGCACCCGCTTCTACGACGACCGTCTCCTCGCGGCCGCCGCGGACGGGGCGGAGCAGGTCGTGCTGCTCGCGGCGGGCCTCGACACGCGCGCCTACCGGCTCGACTGGCCGGCCGGCACCCGGGTGTTCGAGCTCGACCTGGACCCGGTGCTGGACTTCAAGCAGACGGTCCTGGACGACGCGGGCGCCGTACCCGTCGGCCACCGCACCGCCCTGCCGGCCGACCTGCTGGACCCGCGCTGGCCCGAGCGCCTGGTCGCGGCCGGCTTCGACCCGGCGCGGCGCTCGGCGTGGCTCGCGGAGGGACTGCTGGTCTACTTCACGGCCGAGGAGGCGGCCGGCCTGTTCACGGCCGTCGCCGCCCTGGCGGCCCCGGGCAGCCGGCTGCTGCTGGAGCGGGGCCGGGACGTGAGCCGCACCCCGCACGACCCGGCGCTCGCCCACGTCACCGGCCTGTGGCGCGGCGGCCTGGGCCCCGACACCCACCACTGGCTCGACCGGCACGGCTGGACGGCCGGGCTCACCGCCCTGGACCAGATCGCGGACAGCTACGGCCGCCCCCTGTCCGGGCCGTCCACCGGGGGGTTCATCGAGGCGGTGCGGCAGCACACGGCCGGCTGACCCGGCTCCCCGGCCCGCACGCCCGGCGCGCGCCGCGAGCCCCGCGCCGGGGGAGCGGTGGTTCGCCGGACCGGACCCGGGCGGTCCGCCTACCCTACGAACTGTCCTGCCGCGCACCGGTCCTGGCCCTTGCACAAGGAGTCCCGTGTCATCGTCGCCCTCGCCCTGTGACCCCCAGTTCGCGCCCGTCGGTGACGTGAGCACGGCGCTCATGGTGATCGACTCCCGGCTCAAGGCGATCTACGACGGCCGGACCGGGGCGGACCCCGAACGCCAGCGCATGCTCGACGAGTTCGCCGCGTCGCTGGGCCCCGCAGAGTTCGCCGAGCTGCTGGACGGCGCGTGCACGCTCGTGTACATGTACATGAGCTGGATGCGGACGGTCTGCGAGGAGCACGACAAGGACGTCGTCGAACACATCGTGCCGACCCTCGTGTCGACGATGCGGATGATGCCGAGGACGTTCAGTCCCGAGGTCATCCCCACCATGGCGGGCCTGCTGATCGCCGCGGGCAGCGGCCTGAGCCCCAACCTCTGGCGCGCGCAGTACGGGCCGTGGACGGACGCCGAGATGAACCCGCTGGAGGCGATGGTCGCCCTGCTCGCCGAGCACGTCAACCGGATGTCCGGCGGTGACCACGACTTCGCCACCCGCCTGATCGCCGACGCCCTGTCCAGGGCCGAGGAGGAGGAAGAGGAGTGAGGGCCGGTCAGCCCGCCAGCGCCTTGGCCGCGGTGGCGGCCAGCTGCTGTTCGACGGCGGCCTCCTGGGCGGCGTTGGCGGCGCCGAGCTCGCGGCGGTCGGCCACGGCCTCGATGCTGTAGTGGTGGCCGGCGAGGGTGAAGACGACCTTCGGCATCCCGCCGTCCTCCTTGTTCTTGAGCAGGACGGCGTCGTCCCCGACCCCGGGCACCGGGGACGAGGTGGACCGGTTGTTGGTGGTCACGGCCGTGAACCGGGTCGCGTCCAGCTCCTTGACGCTCACGAAGGACTGACGGGAGCCCCAGGTGCAGCCCCACGCCACCTCGGTCGACGCGCCCTCCGCGCGGAGCGGGACCGAGGCGGCCAGGGCCCGGGTGACCTGGTCGTTCGTCAGGACCGAGCACGGGTCGGCGGGACGGCTGCCGACGGGCTTCGCGCCGGTGGCGACCGTGGCCGCCGGAGCGCTCGGAGCGCCAGTGACGGGGGCCGGTGCGGCCTGAACCGGGACACTCGCCGGAGCACTCGCCGAAGGAGCGGCCTGAGCGCCCGTCGAGCCGCCGCCCGAGGAACACCCCGCGAGCACGCCCGCCACCCCCAGGGCGAGCACCGCAGCCGCAGCCGCCCGGCGACCCTTCGCGGTACAAGTGTCCACCGTCATCAGCACGTTCCTCCCCTGACCCCTACCGTACTCACCCGCCCGCCGCCGCGCCGCCGAATCCGCCCACACCCGCCGGCGGGGCACACTGACGCCCCGTCCGGGCCGCCCGCCGGATGCACGGCCCGGCCGTCAGCCCAGGGCTTCGGCGAGTTCGGGGAGGTAGCCGGCGAGGAAGCCCAGGTCGGTGGCGCGGGCGTACTCAGGATGCTCACGCCAAAGGGGGAGGCGGGCCAGTGCCGTGCGGCCGTAGTAGCCGCCGTCCCCCGCCCCCACGGAGGCACCGGGGTCGCCGGGCCAGTCGGGGTCGGCCGCGGCGAGCGGCAGGCACCGTTCGAAGAGCCGGTGGCAGACCTGCAGGCCCCGGCGCATCACCACGTGGTACGGCTCCTCGGCGCCGATCGGGTAGGGCTCGCGGGCCAGGACGGGGCCGGTGTCGATGCCCTCGTCGACGCGGTGGAGCGTGGCGGCGAACTCCGTCTCGCCGTCCAGCATGGCGTACACCAGGGCGACTTCGGGCATCCCGCGGTAGGCCGGGAGGGGGCCGTGGTGGACGTTGAGGACGCGCAGGCCGGTGGACAGCACCGGGGCGCGGAAGATCATCCGGTTGTTGACCGACCAGACCAGCCCGTCCGTGCAGGCCGCCGCCAGCTCGTCCGCGACCGTGTTGACGTCCGTGGCGGCGAGGTGGCGGACGCCGGGCGGTGCCGCGCCGCCGTCCGCGGCCGGGCCGCAGACCAGGTCCACCGGCAGCCCGCTGTCCAGGGTGTGCCGTACGGCGCGCCACAGCAGCGCGCCCTCGCCGACGAAGATCATGCCTCGCTCCGTACGGTGTCGACGGCGGTGACGACGCGGCCCAGGGTGAGCCCGTCGCTGAGCGGTCCGAGCCGGTCCAGCAGCCGCCGTTCGGCCGAGCCGCCGGGCAGCTGCCCGCCGAGCAGTTCCTCGCCGAGGGCCGACAGCATCTCCAGCACGGCGAGCGAATCGCCGCCCAGCGCGTGGAAGTCGGACGAGTCGTCGAGGGCCGCGGCCTCGCAGCGCAGGACGCGCGACCAGATCCGCGCGGTCACGGCCGCCACGCCCCGGTCGTCGCCCGGCCCTGCCGGTGCGGTGGCGTCGCCGAAGGGGTCCGGCAGCGCCTTGCGGTCGGTCTTGCCGCTGGCGGTCTCCGGCAGCGCGGGCAGGACGCGCACCACCGTGGGCACCAGGTGCGGGGGCAGCGTCCGGGCGAGCTCGGCCCGGACGGCGCCCTCGTCGAAGGCGGCGGCGCGGGCGTCCCGGGCGAGGACGACGAACGCGCACAGGGCCCGCACGTCCCCGGTCCGGCCGCGGGCGACCACGGCGGCCTGGGCGATGTCCGCCAGTGCGGTCAGCGCCGTTTCGACCTCGGCGGGTTCCACCCGGTGGCCGCGGATCTTCACCTGGTCGTCGACGCGGCCCGCGTACTCCAGCTGCCCGTCGGGCAGGCGCAGCACGAGGTCGCCGGTCCGGTAGGCGCGGCGGCCGTCGGGCAGGAGGACGAAGCGTTCGGCGGTGAGGTCGGGGCGGCCGAGGTAGCCGCGGGCGAGCTGTGCGCCGGTGACGTAGAGCTCGCCGGGCCGGCCGTCGGGGACTTCGCGCCGCTGGTCGTCCAGCACGCTCACGCCGGTGCGGTGCACGGGGACGCCGATCGGCGCCGAGCCGCGGGTGATGCCGTCCTCGACGACGGCGACGGTGCAGGCGAGCGTGGCCTCGGTGGGGCCGTAGGCGTTGACGATGAGGCAGTGCGGGCCGAAGTCCTCGCGCGCCCGGCGGGCGGTGGCCGCGGTGAGGTTCTCCCCGCCGAGCTGCAGGGCGCGGATGCCGGCCGGGCGGATGCCGAGGCGGGCGGCGAGGCCGAGGTGGGTGGGGGTGAGCGACAGGGTGTTGGCGAGCCGGCCCTCGTACATGTCGCGGAGCTTGAGGTGGTCGAGCTCGCCGGGCACCGGCACGACCGCGCCGCCGTGCAGCAGCGGCGGGAAGATCTGCATCAGGGACAGGTCGAAGCCGGGGGAGAAGGAGTAGGCGGCGCGGGTGCGTTCGTCGCAGCGCATGAGCGGGGCCAGCCAGCCGACGGCGTTGACCAGGCTCCGGTGCTCGACCTGCACGCCCTTGGGGCGGCCGGTGGAGCCGGAGGTGTAGATGACGTAGGCGAGGTCGTCCGGGCCCGGCGCGGCGGCGGCGACCGTCTCGCGCGCCTGGTCGTCGATCGGGCTGTCTGCCGTGCTCTCCAAGGGAATCGACGTTCCGTCGAAGTCCTCGGCGAGGCCCGTCCAGGCGGCCTCCGCGAGGCAGTACCGGGCCCGCGCGTCGCCCAGCAGCTCCGCGACGCGGCGCGCCGGGTTGCGGACGTCGACGGGCAGGAACGCCGCGCCCGCCTTGAGGACGCCCCACACGCCCGCGAGCCCGTACGCCGTGCGGTCGGCGAGGACCCCGACGACCTCGCCGCGCCGCACGCCCCGCGCGAGCAGTGCGGCGCAGACGGCGTCCGAGCGCCGGTCGAGTTCGTCGTACGGCCAGTGCGCGCAGTCGCCGGTCACGGCGGTGGCCTGTGGGGAGCGGGCGGCCTGTGCGCGGAAGAGTTGGACGACGGTGGTGTCCAGCGGCGGCAGCCCCTCGGGGCCCGGGGTGAGGAGCCGTTCGGCGGCGCCCGGTTGCAACTGCCGTGGAGCAGTGGCCGGTTCGCCGGTCGTGAGCGCCTCGGCGATGCGGTCGATCAGCGCGTCGCAGCGCTCGCCCACGTCCGCGGCGCCCCGGGCGGAGACCACCAGCTCGGTGTGGCCGGGCAGTTCGAGCAGCACGACGCTGAACGGCACCAGGGGCGCGTGGACGGGCAGCGCGTAGGCGGTCGTCGCGGTGAAGGCGTCGGTGCCGAACTCCGCGGGGTCCAGCCGGCCGGCGTGCGAGACGATCGCCGAGGCGAGGTGGCGGTGCCGGGCCAGTTCCGCGGCCCTGGAGGCGCGGACGAGGGCGGCGGCCGCCGGCAGCGGGAGCCGGGCGAGCGCCGCCTCGGTGCCGGTGGCCAGTTCCCGCCGCTCGGCGAGGGCGTCCAGCAGCCGCCGGTGGACGGTGTCCGGGTCCTGGCCGGGCGGCACGTCGAGGAACACGGGCAGGGTGAGGTTGGCCGTGGCGGACGCGGCCCGCACGTGCCGGCGCAGGTCGACCGGCACCATGATCCGGGCCGGGGCGCCGACGGCCCCGGCGAGCGCCGCCGAGACCCGTGCGGCCGCCGCCGGGGCCCGGCCCGGCACGGTCCGCCGGCGCCACACGGCGACCGGGCCCGCCGGGCCGCCCAGCGGCGAGCGCTGGTCGAGCCCGAGGCGGGGGCGCTGCCCGCTGCGGCCGAGCGCGGCCAGCAGCCGGTGGTCGGTCAGCGGGTCCGCGGCGTCCTGCGCGGGCTCGCCCCGCAGGGCGCGGAAGACCTCGGCGGCCCAGGTCTGCAGGCCCTTGAGGTCCATCACCGCGTGCGCGGCGCGGAAGACGACGGTGGTCGGCTCGACGGCGGGTTCTCCGGCGGCTTTCCCGGCGGGTTCTCCGGTGGCTTCCCCGGTGAGGAGCAGCACCTCGCAGGCCGGGGAGTCCTCGGCCTGCGCCAGGTGGCCGGTCAGCTCGGGCAGTCCGGTCAGCGCGGCGCGGTCGAAGGCGGGCGCGTCGACGGCCACGACCCGGGCCGGCACCCCGCCGTCGTGCCACGTCCGCCCGCGCCGCACGACCCGGGAGCCGGGGCAGGCCCGCGAGGCCCGTGCCACGGCCCCGGCCAGTGCCCGGGCGTCGATCCGCCCGGCGCCCTCGACCACGAGCTGGATCACCATCAGCTCGCCGAGGCGCGCGGCGGCGAGGTAGGACCACTCGGTGGGCGAGACGGGCCGCCGGAAGCCGGAGGTGGAGTGGTGCACGGTCAAGGCTTCACCTTCCTGGTGAACTCGTCGACGCCGCCGATCTCCTCGATCCAGGCGGCCAGCCGGGCCATCCCGGTCGCGTGGTCCACCACCGGCGCGCCCAGGTCGCGGCGCGCCGCCGAGGTGTCGTACGTGGCGGACCGGGTCAGCAGGGCCAGCGAGTAGCGGGACAGGGGCGGGGAGGTGCGTTCGGCGAGCGGGGGCAGCTTCCAGAGCAGGTCCGCGGCGAAGGCGGCGGCCTTCAGCACCGGGAGGGGGACCCGCCGGGTCGGGGGCGTGCCGCCGAAGCGCTCGGCGAGGGCGGCCAGGGTGCTCCACACCTCCACCGGCTCCGGGTCCGCGACGAAGTAGGCCCGGCCGCCCACCCCGGGGGCCCGGGCGGCGCGCACGCTCGCCGCGGCGGCGTTGTCGCAGTGGCACAGCGAGGCGAGGACGGGCTGGCCGCCGGAGAGGTCGGGCAGGCGCCCGGCCATCATCTTCGCCAGCAGGCGCGGCATGAACCCGGAGTGGTCGCGCGGGCCCCACACGGCGCGCGGGCGCAGTGCGACGGTGGTGAAGTCCGGCCGGTCGGCGGCCAGGACGAGGCGTTCGGCGGCGGCCTTGGTCTCCGAGTACAGGTTGAGGAAGCGCCGGGGGTAGGGCTCGCTCTCGTCGATGCCGAGCCGGTCGCCGTCGCGCACGCCCATCAGCGCGCTGGGGCTGCCGATGAAGACGAACCGCCGGGCCCCGGCGTCGCGGGCGGCGGTCATCAGCCGCCGGGTGCCGTCGACGTTCTCGGCGTAGAACCGGGCCCGGGTGCCCCGGTCGGTGACCCGGGCGGCGCTGTGGTGCACCGCGTCGACGCCGTCCGCCGCCGCCCTGAGCGAGGCCTGGTCCCGCAGGTCGCCGAAGGCGAACTCGACGCCCGCCACGGTGCGCAGGTGGCCGAGGTCGCTGCCCTCGCGCACCAGCACGCGGACCTCGTCGCCGGCTCGCAGGCAGGCGTCGACGATGTGGCTGCCCAGGAATCCGGACGCGCCCGTCACCAGGACCTTCACGACGCGCCGCCCTTCGCGCCGGCGCGGGCCCGGCGCCACCACGTCGCCCCGAAGAGCATCGTGAGGGCGGCGGTGGCCGACGGCCTGCGGGCGGTGGCGCGTTCCTGCTCGGCCCGCAGCGCGGCCGGTATCTGCGCCGCGTGGACGACGACGCTCAGGAAGGCGTCCACCCACCACAGCGCGGTGAGCACCGGGTGCTCCCAGGGCAGCAGCGGCCACGCGGCCAGGTACGCCCAGCCGGCCAGCGGCACCGCGCGCAGCGCCAGGTCCGCGGCGCTGGGGCGCCGGCCGCCGGTGAGCCGGTCCTCGGCCCAGCCGGCCAGCAGCTCCCGGCGGATCTTGGCGTTGTGGCGCACGTCGACCGGGAACGCCGGGTGCACCAGGAAGTCCGCGACGGGCTTCGTCATCGGGTGGTCCGCCCCGAGGGCGCGCAGTTCCTCCTCGATGCGCGGCCACTGCTCCCGGCCGGTGCCCGGCGCCAGCTCCACGCACAGCACCGGCCGCCGGCGCCCGCGCGGCCCGACGCCGACCAGCGCGGTGCGCCGCACCCGCGGGTGGGCGTTGAAGACGCCTTCGCAGCGCACCGTGTGCAGGTCGCCTTCGGGGGTCCGCACCCGCTGGCTCTTGCGCCCGCAGAACCAGATCCGGCCCTGCTCGTCGATCCATCCGACGTCACCGGTGCGGTGCCAGCGGGTGTCACCGTCCTGGATCTTGTGGTCGGCGTCGGCCCGCTCCGCGCGGAAGTAGCGGGGGCTGACGGCCCGTCCGCTCACCACGATCTCGCCCATCTCGCCGGGCGGCACGGCCAGGCCGGGCGTCCAGCGGGGCAGCGGGTCGTCGCCGATCGCGACGGTGCGCACCGCCATGCCCGGCGCCGGGCGGCCCAGGCAGACGCCGAGTCCGGCGGCCGGCCCCGCGGCCGGTGAGCCGGTGCTCCCGTCCGCGGTCCCGGCGGCGCTCCCCGCGGCCAGGGCCTCGCGGCTCTCCAGCAGCGCCATGGGCAGGGCCTCGGTCGCCCCGTAGGTGCTGAACACGCGTGCCTCGCCGGGCAGGACGGCGCGCAGCCCGGCCAGCAGCGCGGGGCTCACCGGGGCGCCGCCGGAGATGACCAGGCGCAGCGAGGGCACCGGGGCGCCGGTCGCGGCCAGGTGGGCGGCGAGCGGGGCCAGCAGTGCGGGGGAGGCGAACATCGCGTCCACCCCGAAGCGCCGCACGGCGTCGGCCAGCGACGCGGGGTCGGCGGCGCCGACCCGGGCCATGTCCATCCTCGGCACGACCACGGTCCGCCCGGCCACCAGGTCGAACACGCCCATGAGCGGCATGGTGACCAGGGTGGTCCGTTCGTCGTCCGTGAAGTGGGCCTCCTCGCTGCCCCGTGCCATCGCCAGCAGCATGCCGGCGGTGACCTCGACCGGCTTGGCCGGGCCGGTGCTGCCGGTGGTGTAGCCGATGAGCGCGAGGTCGTCCGGGCCGGTGGGCGCGGGGGCCAGCGGGGGCCGGCCGGCGCCGGCGGTGATCAGCCTGCGCAGCGCGGTGCCGTCCGGGCCGCCCACCGTGACGGAGCTGCGCACGCCGGCGAAGGCGTGCGGGCGCAGCCGGCGCAGCACCTGGGCCTTCGGGACGCCGATGAAGGCCTCCACGCGCACGCGCCGCAGGCAGTCGAGCATGCGCTCCAGGCCCATGCCGGGGTCCACGACGACGGGGACGGCGCCCACGTGCAGCATGGCGAGGACGAGCGTCAGCAGGTCGCCGCCGGGCGGTACCAGCAGGGCCGTGCGGGTGCCGCGGCGGATGCCGTGCGCCTCCAGGCCGGCGGCGCAGGCCGCGACGGTGGCGGCGAGTTCGGCGTAGCCGACGGTGGTGTAGGCGGCGCGGCCGTCCGGTTCGGTGCGGTCCGCGTCGGGGTGGACGAGTGCGGCCGTGTCGGGGGTGCGGGCGGCGTGGTCGGCGAACAGCCGTGCGGGGGAGGCGTGTTGCTCGCGGGGGAGGGAGGGGGCGGGCGTCATCGGACGGTCCCCCCGTCGCCGCTGCCGGTACCGTCGTCGCTGCCGTCGCTGCCGTCCGTGTCGGGGGCGGTCAGGCGGTAGAGCGAGGCCGCCGAGGTGAGCCCGGCGCCGACGGCGAGGAAGAGCACCTGGTCGTGTCCGGCGAGCCGGCCGGTGTCCAGGGCCTGGAGGTAGCCGTGGACGAGCGCGGAGGTGTGCGGGTCGCCGTGGACGCCCTCGACGGTGACGGCGGCGTCGGCGGCCAGGCCCAGGCGCTTGGCCAGGCGGGCGGCGAACCCGGGTGAGGGCTGCGAGGTGACGAGCAGGGTGCGGTCGAGGGCGAGGCGGGCGCGGCCGTCCTCGGTGCCGTCCCCGGTGCCGTCCTCGGCGCTCAGGACGGTGCGCACGGCGTCGGCGGCGAGGTCGAGCATCCGGTCCAGGGCGTCGCCGTCGCGCTCCACGACGATGCTGCTGCGCCCGCTGGCGCCGACGTCGGGCAGCGGCAGGTAGCCGTTGACCCCGTGCCCGCCGGGCAGGGAGCGGTGGTGCACCCGGCCGAAGCCGCGTCCGTCGTCGGTGCGTTCGAGCAGCAGGGCCGCCCCGGTGCTCGCGTATGGGAAGGCGGGCGTGCCGGCGCGGGAGGCGTCCGACGACGGGTGGGTGTCGGCGCAGACCACCATGACCCGGCGGGCGCCGCCGGTGGCGAGCAGGGCGTCGGCCGCCTGGACGGCGTTGAGCACGCCGCAGGCCCCGTTCATGAGGTCGAAGGAGAACGCGGCCCGCCGCTCGGGGGAGCGCAGGTAGTCGAGGTTGATGCCCAGGCGCTTCTGGATGAGCGCGGCGACGGACGGCTCGACGATGTTGGAGTCGCGGTAGACGCCGACGTTGATCAGGACGTCGACGTCGGCGGAGGCGAGCCCGGCCCGCTCCAGGCAGGCGCGGCCGGCCGCGGCCGCGTGGCCGATGGAGCTGCCGGAGCCGTCGGCCGGGGCGAGCGTGGCCGAGGTTATGACGGTGGCCATGGGGTCACACCTCCAGGGAGGAGACGGTCGCGGACAGGAAGCCGGTCACGACACCCGAGGCGGCGGGCACCATCAGCACCTTCGACCCCCCGGGTATGCGGCCCTCGGCGAGCGCCTGGTGCAGCACCAGGTAGTGCGAGGTGGTGGCGGTGTTCGCCAGCCGGTCGACGACCGACAGGGACGGCGGCATGGGCGCGCCGAAGCGGCTCGCGCCGGTGGTGTTCATGAAGTCCACGAACCGGGTGCCGACCTGGTGCTGGATGACGAAGTCGTAGCCTTCGTCGGCGAATTGACGCCCCTGTTCGGCGAGTTTGTCCCCGTGGAAGGCCGGCCACAGCGAGAGCCGGTCCTCGGCGTGCATCTCCTTGTTGTTGGTGTACATGGCCATGCCGCCGGTGCCGTCGCTGGGCATGCCGAGGCACAGGTGCGAGTACTCCGAACACGTCATCAGCTCGATGTCGTGGATCACGTCGCGGTCGTCGGTCGCGCGGTCCATCACCAGCGCGACGGCGGAGTCCCCGACGGACATCGACGCGAACTGGGGGTCCCTGCTGTCCTCCATCTCGCGCGCGGCGGTGAAGGCGATGGGGGTGATCTGCTCCCCGCTCAGGACCAGGCCGTTGCGCACGGTGCCGGCGCGGATCATCCGGTCCAGCAGGAGGACGCCGGTCATCATGCCGGCACAGGCGTTGGAGACGTCGAAGCGCAGGGCGTGGTGCGCGCCGATTTCCTCGGCGATGCGGTGCGCGAAGGAGGGCTCGAACTGCAGGCGTCCGCCGTCGGCCATGCGGCTGATGGAGCAGGAGATCACGGCGTCGATGCCGTCCGGCGCGTGGCGGGAGCGTTCCAGGCAGTCCCGGGCGGCGGCCACGGCCATCGTCAGGCTGTCCTCGGGGTCGTGCGCGGTGTCGTCCGCCACCCGCCGCTCCGTCGTCCCGGTGATCTTCACGAGGTCGAACTCCGGCGCCTTCTCCAGGCGGCCGAGGAGTTCCCCGGTGCTCATCACCGTCGTGGGGAGGTAGGCCCCGATGGCTTCTAACCGAGTCTTGTTCACGACACCCTTCTTTCTTTCCAGCGCGGGTCCGGCTGATTAAAGGCACGTAAAATCACGCGAGGTGATTCGACATCACCCCGCCACGACCTTCATGCACGCCTGAACCCGATGTGCCCATGGCTACTTCGCGGACTTCTCCCAGGTCAGGGGAGTGCCGCTACGTGACGCGAGCGCGCCAATCACCGTCGGAGACTATCGCATTACGCAAAGCGACCGGGCCTCATGGGCATGTGACGATCGCCACCCGCTATTTCCGGCCGCGTTCGCGCGAGGGCACAACCATCCTCTCTGTACGGATGGTTGTGGCCGTCCGATGGCCGATCCGAAGGGCGGGACGGGTGATCCGGAAGGGACCATGGCCCTCTTTTTCCCGGATATCCCGCCCCGCCGCTATCGCGCGAGGTCCTGACGGACCGTCGCGAGGACCTCGGGGTCCAGCCTCCCGGTGCCCACGTCAAGCAGCCACCGCTCCAGCTCTCGCCCCGCGTCCTCCAGGCGGCGCGGCGGCCCGTCCGGGCCGTGCAGGGTCACCAGTCCGCCGGACACGACGATCTCGGCGGCGTCGTCGTCCGCGCCGGTCCCTACTCGCAGTCCCCGGTAGCCGAGCCCGTCCCGTGGCCGCGCGCCGGCGCCCGCCGGCGCCAGCGCCTCGATCCGGCGCGCCAACTCGCCTGCCGCGGCGGGCTCCAGGGGGAAGCGGGGGTTGGGGCGGCCGCTGTAGAGGTCCACCTCGACGATCACCGGTGACCGCCCTTCAGCGGATCCGCTGCCGCTGGCTGTTGCAGCCGTAGAAGTAGCCGCAGAAGATCGTGTAGGGCCCGCGGTCGGCCGTCTCCGGGTCGTAGATCACGTTCCCGCTGTTGTCGTAGTTGCGGGCCGCCGTCCCGCCCGGCTTATGGCCCCAGAAGCCCTCCTTCTGCTTCCGGTACCAGTGGAAGTCGCCGCCGCCGGGGATGACGACCAGGGCGACGAGGAAGCGCGGCTTCTCGCCGTCGGGGAAGCAGTCGAACCGGTGGTGCATGCCGTCGCAGAGCGCCGCGCGGGTCATCTCGCCGCAGTCGATCCGCGTGTACATGCTGCCGCAGCCGCGACCGGGCTGCGCGAAGGTGTTCGTGCGCCAGTTGCTGGCGTAGTTGTAGCAGTTGTTGCCGGCCTGGACGGTCGGGTCGTTGTTCCAGAACCCGGGGTTGAACGCCCCGAGCTCGATCGTGCAGGTGACCGCGGGGCGCTCCTCGCGCGCGCCGCCGGCCGGCTCGACCCCGTCCTGCGCGGAGATCCCGCTGCTGCCCGACAGCTGCCCGAGCAGGAACTCCCGGAAGGACGCGTCGAGCGGCGGCGTCGCTCCGGCGAACGTGTCGGGGGCCTGGCTCCAGTCCGCGATGGTGATCAGCCGCTCGGCGACCTCCGCGACGCGCCCGGCGGGCGCCTGCGGTCCCACCGGGACGTAGAGGCGCGAGTCCACGTCGAAGTCGCGCGCGAGCCCGTCGTCGAAGGTCTCCAGCCAGAACCCGCGCAGGCCCAGACCGCCCGTCAGCGGTTCGGAGGGCCGGGAGCCGGTGAACAGCGTCCGGTCCCGCGTCAGATCCCGAAGAGCCGCGCGTGCCTGCGCCTCATCGGTGATGTCCGCGACGGGGTCGGGCCGGCCGGAGTAGACGTCGGCGGTGATTCTCAGCATGCGTCCGGGTCTCCTTGGGTGAGGAGTGGCTTGGGGCTTCGGGCGGCGACCGCGAAGCGTCCGCCGCCCGGCCAGGTGCAGCCGTTTCTACACGTCCCGTCACGGGCCGGAACCCCGCCGCGCGGCGGCCCGGGCGGATGTCGTCCCAGCGGTTCAACGCCGCACGGGCACGCGCACGGTGGGGCCGGGACGCCTCACCCCGCGGTCGGGGCGAGCAGGTGGTCCAGGACCCGTCCGAACACGGCCCGCCCGGCGGCGGCCACCAGCGGGTCGAACAGGCGGGGCAGGCCGGCGATCCGCAGCTCCTCCTCCCACACGGCCTCGCTGCCCGCGCCCAGCGCGCGCACCCGCAGTTCGGCGTGGCCGCGCACCACGCGCCCGCGTTTCTCCAGCCGACACAGCCCGGGCAGACCGTCCCCGGGGGCATCCAATGCGACGATCTCCATCGGGTCGTCAAAACCCAGCGGCCCCAGCCCGGTTCGCGCCAGGACGACGTCCCCGGTCTCCCGCCCGCCGCCCCGCACGGCCCGCACACGCGTGAGCGGCACCCGGTCCCCGTGCCGGGGCCAGTCGGTGAGCCGCGCCCAGCACTCGTCCGGCGGCAGCGGGCAACGACGGGTCAGGACGAATCGGGCCATTCCGCCACTCTAGTGCCGGGCGGACGTCAGGCCGGGCGCAGGCCTTCCAGGACCGGCGTGACGAGGAGGGGACTGCGCAGGGTCTCCTCGGGGCCGGCGCCCAGGAGGACGCGGTAGTAGACCGGGGCGTAGAGGATGTCGACCATCGTGCGGGTGGGCAGGTCGGCGCGGAGCTGGCCGGCGGCGACGGCGGTGTCGAGGCGGCGCACGCACCGCTCGATGCGGGGTTCGAGGAAGGTGGCGCGCAGGGCGGCGGCCAGGGCGGGGTCGCTCTGGGCCTCGGCGATGATGCCGCGGTAGAGCGTGCCGGTGTCGCCGGTGAGCATGGCGGCCACGGCGGTGAGCTGGGCGGTGAGGTCGGCGGCGACGTCCCCGGTGTCGGGGAAGTCCATCGAGTCGCCGATCCGGTCGTTGACGGCGTCCAGGGCGATCGCGCCCTTGGAGGGCCACCAGCGGTAGATGGTCGGCTTGCCGACGCCCGCGGTCGCCGCGACGGCCTCGATGGTGGTCTTGCCGTACCCCTTGGCCGCGGCCACCTCGAAGACGGCGTCCAGGACGGCACGGCGGGCGCGTTCGCTACGGCGTTCGGGGTTCGGCTGGGGGCTCATGGTCCGGAGTCTAGCCCAGACGTGACGTTACGTTTCGTTTTGACAGTCGGCGCGGGACCGCTCTAGCCTCATCGACGTTACGAAACGTTTCGTAACGCCAATCCGGAATCCCAAGGAGTCCCCCGTGACCGCTCCCGCCGCTCCCGCCACCCCGTCCGCCGACCGCCACGCCCGCGGGCTGGCCCTCCTGCACGAGGTCGCCGGCCCCGAGGGCGCCGGAGTCCTGGACGGCCTCGCCGGCATCGCCCCCGACCTCGCCCGGCTGACCGTCGAGTTCGGCTACGGCGACGTGTACACCCGCCCCGGCCTCACCCTCGCCCAGCGCCAGCTCGTCAACGTCGCCGCCCTCACCGCGCTCGGCACCGCCGCCCCGCAGCTGCGCTTCCACATCGACGGCGCCCTCAACGTCGGCGTCGAGCCGTCCGCGATCGTCGAGACGGTCCTCCACACGGCCGTCTACGCCGGTTTCCCGGCGGCACTCAACGGCATCGCCGTCGCGAAGGCCGCCTTCGCCGCCCGGCCGGGGCTCGACTACACCCCCGTCCGCAGCGAGGCCGACGGCGCGGAGACGCTGCGCGAGCGGCACGAGCGCGGGCTCGCCGCGCTGGAGCGGGTCGACGGGGAGGCCGGGGAGCGCGTCGTCGCCTCGCTCGCGGACATCGCCCCCGCCCTGGCCGACCACATCGTCGACTTCGCCTTCGCCGACGTCTACTCCCGCCCCGCCCTCGACCTGAAGACCCGTGAACTGGCCACCGTGGCCGCCTGCACCGCGCTCGGCACCGCAGGACCGCAGCTGCGGGTCCACCTGCACGGCCTCCTCAACGTCGGCGGCACCCGGCAGGAGGCGGTCGAGACGATCACCCAGATGGCCGTCTACGCGGGCTTCCCGGCCGCGCTCAACGGGATCGCGGCCGCCCGCGAGGTGTTCGCCGAGCGCGACGCAGCAGGCCGGACGGGGCAGTAGGCGTCCGACGTAGCCTGCGCATATGGCGATCAACAGCTTCGGGGACGGGGGCGGCTGCATCAGCCCATGCTTTCCGGTCTTCGCGGTCGGCTTGTGCATCGCCATCGCGCTGGCCGGCACCCCGGAGCCGGTGTACGGGACGCCGAGGCTGTCGAGGAGGCCCTGGAGCTTGCCGTCCTCGGCCCACTGGCCGGCGATGGCCAGGAAGGCCATGTCCGTCTCGCGGACGCGGTCGGTGAAGTCCTTGTCGGTCGGGTCGAGCACGACGTGCGCCAGGTGCCGGCGGACCAGTGACTCGCGGACGGCCTCGCCGGAGATCAGCGAGCGGTCGCGCTCACCGGAACGGCCGCCGGTGACGAGCGCGATACGACGTTCAGCAGACATGCCCATCTTCCTTTTGTCACAGTCTGGTTCGGAATGCGTGGGACTTCGGGCAGGGGCCGGGCGAGCCGATAGCGTCGACGGGAAGGACGCCCCGGGCCGGGGCGGGTGTCGATGGAGTGGAGCCACCGTGGTCCCCATGACCTTGCAAGAGATCGCCGAGGCCGTCGGGGGTGCCCTGCACGACGCCCCCGACCCGGGCGCGGTGGTGGACCGGCCCGGCGTGATCGACTCGCGGCTGGTCGAGCCAGGGGCGCTGTTCATCGCGCTGCCCGGTGAGCACACCGACGGGCACCAGTTCGCTGGGGCCGCCGTGGCCGCGGGTGCGGTGGCGGTGCTGGCGGTACGGCCGGTCGGGGTGCCGGCGGTCGTGGTGCCGGACGTGCAGGACGCGATGGGCGCCCTGGCCCGCGCGGTGCTGGCACGGCTGAACGCGCCGACGGTGATCGGGCTGACCGGCTCGGCCGGGAAGACCAGCACCAAGGACCTGCTGGCCCAGGTGCTGCAGACCATGGACACGACGGTGGCCACGCCGCTGTCGTTCAACGGTGAGATCGGCCTGCCGCTGACCGTGTTCCGGGCGGACGAGAGCACCCGGCTGCTGGTGTTGGAGATGGGGGCGCGCGGCGCCGGGCACATCAAGTACCTGACGGGGATCGTCCCGCCGAAGGTCGGCCTGGTGCTGAACGTCGGGACCGCGCACGTAGGCGAGTTCGGCGGCGGGAAGGAGTCGATCGCCGTCGCGAAGGGCGAACTCGTCGAGGCCCTGCCCGCCGACGGCCTGGCGGTGCTCAACGCCGACGACCCGTACGTCATGTCGATGGCACCGCGCACGGTCGCGCCGGTCCTGACCTTCGGGGTGCACGCCGGGGACGTACGGGCCCTCGATGTCGAGCTGGACGCCGCGGGCCGGCCGTCGTTCACCCTCACGTACCGGGGCGACAGCGCCCCCGTGAAGCTGGGGCTGCACGGCGCCCACCACGTGTCCAACGCGACGGCCGCCGCCGCGGTGGCGATCGGCCTGGGCGCGAGCGTGCGGCAGGCGGCGGAGGCGCTGAGCGGTGCCCGGCAGCTGACGCCGGGCCGGATGGACGTCACCGAACGGACGGACGGCGTGACGGTGATCAACGACGCGTTCAATGCGAACCCCGATTCGATGGCCGTCGCCCTGTCCGCGCTCACCGCCATCGCGGGCGGCGGGCGGAGGACGGTGGCGGTGCTGGGCGAGATGCGGGAGCTGGGCGAGGAGTCCGAGGCCCACCACGCGGAGCTGGGCCGCCTCGTTGCCCGTAGCGGGATCACCGACCTGATCGCGGTCGGCGACTGGGAGGCCCGGCTGGTGCACACCTGGGCGGTGGAGGGCGGCGTCAACGGCACGCTGGTGCCGGACCGGGACGCCGCTCTCGACCTGCTGCTGACCTACCTCAAGCCCGGAGACGTGGTGCTGATCAAGGGCTCCCACAGCGTCGGGCTGGAGGACACCGCGATGCGGCTCGCCAAGCCCGACGCTGCACGCTGACTACCTGGCCGGGACCGCCACCGGGGTCTCGGCCAGCCGCAGCAGGACCGCCCGTCCGACGCGACCGGCCGTCCCGGTGCCCATCGTCATCACCAAGTCGCCGGGCTCGACCAGCTCGGCCACCACGTCCGCCACGTCGCGCCCGTCTCCCGCGGTGTGGGCCCGGCCGCCGTGGGCGACGACCTGCGCGGCGATCGGCGCAGTGCTGACCCCCGTCAGCGGTGACTCGACCGTGGCGTGCACGTCGAGGAGGACGACCTCGTCGGCCGCCGCGAGCCGGCGGCCCATCTCCTCGCCGAGGGCGGCGGTGCGGGTCCAGCCGGTCGGCTCGAACACCGCGATCACCCGGCCCTCGGTGAGCATCCTGGCGGCGGCCAGGTCGGCGGTGATCTCGCTCGGGTGGTGGGCGTAGGAGTCCAGCACCGTGATCCCGCCGCGCCGACCGGTGATGGTGAGCCTGCGCTGGACGCCCTGGAAGGCGTTGATACCGCCCACCAGGTCGACGGGCTCGGCTCCGAGCACGCGGCCGGCGGCGAACGCGGCGGCGGCGTTCATCGCGTTGTGGCGGCCTGGGACGGCCAGGATGAACTGGTGCCGGGCCCCGTCGGTGTCCTGCACGGTGACGTGACTGGCCTGCCCGTCCCACAGGACGCGCATCACGCGCACGTCCGCGCCCCGGCTCTCGCCCACGGTCACCACGCGCGGGCCGGGGGCGAGCTGAAGGCGCTCGGCCAGCAGCCGGGCTCCCGGGTCGTCGGCGGAGACGACCAGCACGGAGCTGTTGCGGGCCAGGCGCTCGATGGTGTCGAGGACGTCGTTCAGGTCGACGTACTGCTCGGGGTGGTCGTCGTCCACGTTCAGGACGACGGCGACCTGCGGGTGGTAACGGCCTGCGGTGCGGTCGCTCTCGTCCGCCTCGGCGATCAGGAGGCCGCCGGTGCCGTGATGGGCGTTGGGGCGGCCGACGGGGGCGCCGCCGATGGAGTACGACGGGTCGAGGTGGGCGAGGGCGGCGCTGAGGATGGCGGTGGTCATGGTCTTGCCGTGGGTGCCGGCGACGGCGACGGACCGTTCGGCGCCGGCGATCAGGTGGGCGAGCACGTCCGAGCGGTGCACCACCGGGATGCCGCAGCGGCGGGCGGCGGCGACCTCGGGGTTGCTCGGCGTCACCGCGCTGGACCACACGAGGACGGTGGCGTCGGCGGGCAGGTTGGCGGCGGTGTGCCCGACGAAGACGCAGGCGCCGGCATCCTCCAACGCACGCAGGGCGGCGGTGTCGCTGGTGTCGGAGCCGGAGACCCGGCTGCCGCGCTCCAGCAGCAGGCGGGCGACCGCCGACATGCCGGCACCGCCGATGCCCACGAAGTGCGGGCGGGCGAGGTCGATGGGTCCGTCGTGGACGGGGACGATCACGTTCCTGGTTTCCATGCTGTGCGCTCCAGTTCGGAGTCCAGCCCGTGGTGGGCGATCGGTGGAAGGGCGCTACGCGCGGGTGTCGTCGTTCGGCGCCGGGTAGGCGGCCGGGCGAGCACCGATTCGGGCCGTGTCGAAGTCGTTGTGCACGATGACGCCGAGCAGGACGATCACCACCGCGTTGCCGACCGCCCACAGGACACCGAGGAACGCGCCGACGGGATCGCGGTGCCGGCCTCGGTGGCGGGACGGGGACTCGTACACGGCTAACTCCTCGCGGCAGAAAGGAAGATGGACGGCTGGTGCCGGCCGGGCGCTGGAAGTTCGCGTCCGATGGGGTAATGACAGCCGGAGGCAGGATCGTGACGGGATGGTGAGCTAAGGTCACTCACGGTTCATTCATCACTCACTGGGGGCGGAGCGGATGGAGACGAGGGCCGACCACGACGCGGTCGACCAGGCCATGGAGGCGTTCGCCGCCGAAGTCGCCCACTGGCGGGAGGTGCGCGGCCTCTCCAAGCGCGGGCTGGCCGGGAAGATGGGCTTCGACCCCTCGTACGTCAGCCACATCGAGTCCGGCCGCCACAAGCCCACCGAGGAGTTCGCCCGCCTCGCCGACGAGACCCTCAACGCCGGGAAAGCCATCTGGCGGCGCTGGCTCGACTACGACGCCGCCCGCTCCCGCAGCCGCACACCGACCACACCGCCGGCGCCGCGCCGTTCCGAGCAGCCGTACGCCTCCGGCTCCGCACTTGTGGTCGAGCACGACGAAGCCGCGCTCCAATTCGACGGATGCACCTACCGGTTGACCATGCGCCGTCGGCTACGGAACACCGGCACCGAGCCCGTCACCCGCTACCTCATCCGCATCGCCGTCGACCGCTACCCCGGCGAACCCGAGCGCTCCAACGCCCACTACCGTGAGCACCCACTGACCTGGGACGAACTGGCGCTCAGTGCCTCGTGCCAGGGCGAGGACATGCGGTGGCAGGCCAAGCACGACCGCGACGCGTTCAAGGAGGTCTGGCTCCTGTTCGACAACGAGCACGGCCGCTTCCCGCTCTACCCGGGCGACGCCACCTGGATCGAGTACGCCTACAGCGTCGGCGCCGACAAGTGGGGCCACTGGTTCCAGCGCGCCGTCCGCCTGCCCACCGAACACCTCGCCGTACGCCTCGACTTCCCCGCCGCCCTCGACCCGGTGGTGTGGGGCACCGAGACCTCCATGACCGCCGAGGCCGTGCCGCTCCGCACCGCCGTCAGCCGCCACGACGACGGCGAGCGCCGGCACTTCGCCTGGGCCACCGACAGCCCGCCGCTGCACGCCCGCTTCCGCCTCGAATGGCGCTTCCGCGCCACCGCCAACAACCAGCAACAGACCAAGGAGACCAGGTGATCGAGGTGCGGCCCAGCCAGCAGATGCAGTCCCTCGGCGTCATCCAGCAGGGCACCCCCATCCTCAACCGGCAGGCGGAGCCCTTCGACCTACCGACCGAACGGGCCACCGCGCAGGCCGTGATCGACGAACTGTTCACCGCCGTCGACCGGATCGGCCGCGTGCACTCCTTCGCCAAGGGCATGGGCCTCGCCGCCCCGCAGATCGGAATCCCCCGCGCCGCCGCGATCGTCCTGCCACCCACCCCCGGCGCGGAGCCGATCATCCTGCTCAACCCGAAGGTCACCGCCGTCTCCGACGAGACCGACGAACAGTACGAGGGCTGCCTCAGCTTCTTCGACGTCCGCGGCATGGTCCCGCGACCCCTGCGGATGGACGTCACCGCCGCAGCCCTCGATGGCACCGTGACCACGGTGCCGTACGCGTTCGGCCTCGCCCGCCTCATCGCCCACGAGATCGACCACCTCGACGGCATGCTCTACACCGACCGCATGCGCTCCGACGTGCACCCGATCCCGGTCGAGGAGTACCGCGGCACCGGCTCCACCTGGAGCTACTGAGGCCGATCACGTACCTGCAGCGGCATGGAGACGCCGGTTCGGCTGCCCATTCACCAGTTCCTGGAGAGCCAAGCAGTCTACAGCTCGCCCCCCTCGGACGAAGATTCTGCCGTCGTCGCGGACGGCCTCTACATGCCAAGGCAGGCAGTCGAGGCAAGGCCAGATCTTGAATCCGTGATGTTTGGTGGCGCGCCTGAGTTCGACCGCAGTTGGCTGCCACTGCGTACCCATGGCCCTGCTGGGTGACAGCGGCCAACTCCACGGCCTCAGGTGAGGTATCGAATCTGGCGTGGCGGGGGATCCCTTCCGAAGGTTCTGTGCGGCTCGAAGCTGGGCGCGCTCGCCCGAATCCCGAGGCGGAGCCGATAAGAGGTTCAGACTGATATCAGGGGCCACGTGCCACGCGTGGGGTCGAGATCTAGACGTGCGTGGGCGATGTCCAGGAGGTGGACGATATGGCACCTGGGGAACCTCCTCCCCTTACTACTGACAGCAGATCACGGCTGGCGAGTCTGAGGTGCTGGAAGGACGAGAAGGAAGCCCTTATGGACAGGCTTCCGTACTGGCTTTTGTTCAAGTCTTGGAAATGGATCCTGATCGTCTTAATTCCTTTTATGATCTCTGGATTCGTGATCGGCTTTGGCGATGCCTGGGAGATCCTCGTTGGCCGGAGCTCCGCCAGGAATGCAGGATGGCCAGCCGTCACCTGGCCGCTGTCCGTCCTGGGCTGGCTCGTTGTACCGGCCTTCATCGCCGGCGTAGTCGGCTACATCGTTAGCAGGCAGATCAGTGACCGCCACGAGAATCCGACCGGCAAGGTCGCTCGGGAGCTACACGAGAATGCACCTAGCCTGCACGAGGGTGGACCATGAGGACCTTGGCGGATGTACACAGAGGCGGTGGGGACGGCAGACTGTTTGCGACCGACTTCGTGAAGGTGCACGGCGGTGACTGGCCGGAGGCGAGTGAGCACTGGCGGCTAACTGTCCTGCACTTCTTAAAGGAGTCCAGTGACATGGAGGGAAAGTCGAAAGCGCGGAAGCTTGAGCTGGCCGAGTGGGCGGCGCAGGAGAGCCTCTGGCTCGATGCCAAGGACGGATTCTGTGGCTACCCAAGGTAACGTGAGGTTTCCGCCTTGATCGTCAGGGAAGGTGAAGTGCATGAAAGACCGTGGCAAGCGATCGAATCAAGAGATCATGCGTGACCTGCTGGTTGCCAACCGCCCTGACATCGATCAGAAAGTGGTGGATGAGCTTTCCCGTGCCATGGCCGAGAACGCCGACGTGGGGGCGCCGAGCGAGAGGCAGATCGATGATCTTCGAGAGCGATTCCCGTCCCGCGGTACGGCCCCCACGGAGGCGCATCGCCAGGATTCGGACCGCGAAGCGACGGCACCCAGGGGTAGGAGCATGACCGCTCGCGACATCATGCACAGTCGCTCTGCGTGCATTGCCGAAACGGCGACGCTCTCCGAGGCTGCCGAGATGATGGCGGAGAAGGGCGTGAGCGCCCTGCCCGTCTGCGACTCCAGTGGACGCCTCCAAGCGATTATCACCGAGCGTGACATCATCATCAAATGCGTCGCTCTAGGGAAAGATCCCTCGACGATGACAACCGCCGAGGCGGCCGGAGCGGCGCACGCCGTTCACGCAGACGACCAGATCGAGATGGTTCTGAGGAGGATGGAGCAATACCAGATTCGCCGAGTCCCGGTGATCGACAACGGCAAACTGGTTGGCATGATCAGCGAAGCCGATCTTGCAGTGGCCCATCGTGGAGGCTCACGCCTCACGGATGCCCAAATCCTGGACTTCATGGCCTCGGTGTACGTGCGTCCGTGACGCCCTCCGACACCTACTGCGCGGCCCCAGGGCGAGCTCGGTAACATGAGCAAGCTCACCGCCGTGGCCGCCATAACTTGCGCCCAGCCAGCGCAGCCACCGTGGCCGCCTGCACCGCGCTCGGCACCGCAGGACCGCAGCTGCGGGTCCACCTGCACGGCCTCCTCAACGTCGGCGGCACCCGGCAGGAGGCGGTCGAGACGATCACCCAGATGGCCGTCTACGCGGGCTTCCCGGCCGCGCTCAACGGGATCGCGGCCGCCCGCGAGGTGTTCGCCGAGCGCGACGCGGCGGGCCGGACGGGGCAGTAGGCGCCCGACGTAGCCTGCGGGCATGGCGATCAACGGCTTCGGCGCGACCGAGTTCCAGCTGGTGCTGCTGCGCAGGATGGCCGACTACCACCCCGACCTGGTCGAGGACGCGGTCCGGCGGCTCGGGGCCACCCGGGCCGGGATGCGCGAGGCGAACAAGCGCTGGCAGGCGATGGTCCGCGCGCCCGGCTTCCCGCGCGGCGCCGCCCGCTACACCGCCGTCCTCGGACCGCCCGGGGCGAGCGTGGCGCGGCCGATCGGGGACCTCGCCTGCACCGCGCGGCAGTGGGAGCTGCCGCTCTGGCCCGGCCTGCGCTTCGAGATCCTGCTCGGCCCGGCCGACGCCGGCGCCCCGCTGCTCAACGAGTGGCTGGTGCGCGCCGCCGGCACCCCGGCGCCCGAGCTGCGCACCCCCGCCGACCTGGCGCCCTGGAGCTGCGTGGTCGGCGACGTCGCCACCGCCTTCCCGCCCGCCGTGCCGCGCGAGGGCGGCGCCCCCACCCGCTTCCAGCTGGACTTCGGCGTCCCGGACGAGGACGGGCGCGTGCGCGCGTACACCGCGGACTTCACCTGGGGGCTGCTCCAGGAGGTGCGGGAAGCGTGAAGGGCATGACCGGGAGATGAAAGGAAGGATTCAGTTTATACCTTGCATTTGCAGGTCGATGCGGGACTGTGTCAATGTAATCGCAGACATCAAGCGGGATTGACACGGGAAAGCGAAGGATCATGTCGTACGGCGCACGCGTCATCGTCGGAGTGAACGGCTCGCTGCACAGCCTGACCGCCCTGCACCGCGCGGCGGCCGAGGCCCGGGCCCGGGGCGCCGTCCTCGTGCCGGTGCTCGCCTGGACCCCCGTCGGCGGCGAGCGCAACTACCGTGCGCAGCCCTGCCCGCCGCTGCTGCGCGAGTGGGAGGACGCCGCCCGCACCCGCCTGGACCGCGCGCTGGAGGAGGCCTTCGGCGGCCTGCCGATCGGCGTGCCGGTGGAACCGATGGTGGTCCGCGGTCAGGCCGGGCCCGTCCTGACCGGGCTGGCAGAGCGCCCGGGCGACCTGCTGGTGGTCAGCACCGGCCGCCAGGGCGGCGCGCGCGGCAGGCTGCGCCGGCTGCTGCCCGGCTCCGTCACCCGCCACTGCCTCAACCGGGCGCGCTGCGGCGTGCTCGCCGTGCCGCCGTCCGGTCTGCTCGACGACCTGCGCGCCCTGCACCGCGGCATCGACCTGCGCGAGCTCGTCGCCGCCTGACGGGCGCCGCGCCGTCCGGCGAGCTCCGCGCCCGGGAAGCTCCGCGCCGCCCGGCGGGCACCGCGCCCGGCATGCTCCGCGCCTAGGATGGGGAGCGGTTCCCGGAGCCGGGGTTCCCCCACCCGCGAGCCGGTGTGGCCCCGGCTCCTGCGAGGTTCGTCCCGCCATGGCGCATCCCCTCACGTTGCTGCGGACGGCGATGGGCGTGTCCCAGGCCGAGTACGCCGGTCTGGTGGCCCGGGCCCACGCCGACCTGGGCCTGGGGCAGATGGCTGCCCGCCGGGAGAAGGTGTCGCGCTGGGAGGCGGGGCGGATCGTCCCCGAACGCTCCGCCCAGCTCGCCATGGCGCGCATCCACGGTGTCCCGGCCGGCGAGGTCCGCCGCCTCGGCTGGCCGCACTGGCTGCACCTGGCGGGAGCGGAGGCGGCCGAGGGCGGTACCGGCACGCCCCACGACGGCCGGCGGCCGTCCGCGGAGGACCGCTGGTCCGCCTTCGCCCTGCAGGGCCCCGCGCTCGCCGCCCGGCTCACGCGCACACTGGCCCTGCTCGGCGCCGCCGGGCCCGGATCCGGCCGCGCCCCGGGCCGCGAGGGCCCGCCCCTGTGCGAGGAGCGCCTGCAGTGGACCGAGGCCAGGACGGCCGCCCTCGAACAGCACGAGAACGGCACGCTCGTCCCGCTGGGCGCGCTGTACGCCGCTGCGCTCGCCGAACACCGCCTGGCCGTCCACCTGGTGACCACCACCGGCTACGACGGGCCCACCGCCCGCCGGCTCCTGCGGCTCGTCTCCCGCACGGCCCTGGTCTGCGCGTGGCTCGCCAGTACCCTCGGCCAGGAGCCCAGGGCCGAGCGCCACAACCTCGCCGCCGTCCGCGCGGCCGCCGCCGCGGGGGACACCGGGTGCGTGTCGGCCGCCCTCGCGCAGCTCGCCAACCGTCACATCATCGCCGGTGACGCGGCCGACGCCCTGGCCGTCGTGCGGGCCGCCCGCCTCGCCGACCCGCACCCCGCGCCGGGCGGCTCGGCCGGGCTCCACCTCAAGGAGGCGATCGCCCTTGCCCGCCTGGGGGAGGGCGAGGCCTGCGCGCGGGCGCTGGACCGGGCGGAAGCCGTGGCCGGCACCCCCGACGACCGCCACCCGCCCGACCCCTCCGCCGAGTTCGACCTGCACGAGCGCTACCTGCCCGTCGCCCGCGCCACCGCCTGGCTCCACCTCGGCCGCCCCCGCCGGGCCCAGCCGTACTTCGGCCCGCTGACGCACCCCCGGCCCCCGGCGTCCGCCGCCCCGCCGTCCCCCTACACGCCCCTGGCCCTGCTGTACACACTCGACGCGCACCTCGCCCTCGGAGAGTTGGGCCCCGCCGCCACGACCGTCCACCACGCCATCGACGTCACCGGGGTCCTCCCGCCCGGCATCGCCCTCCGCTACCGCGAACGGCTGGCCCCGCACCGGCACGAGCCCCTCATCGGCCAGGCCCTCGACCACCTGGCCGACAGTACTTCCTGACGCACCGGCGCTCCCTGACGGACCGGCGTTCTCTGGCGGACCGGCACCTCCCCGCGCCGGGAGCTGTACGAACGACCACCCACCACGGGCTTCATCACGATGTCATCGCCCGCTGTCACTGTCGTCCGGACACCTCGGCCGACCGCCCAGCGCACCGCACCACACCGGAGAGCGGACGCGTCGGCCCACTGCGTGGGGAGAAGCGAATGCGAGCACGAAGGATCGCGGCCGCCGCGGCCGGACTCCTGATGACCACCGGGCTGACGGCGGCCCAGGGCACCGTGGCCCAGGCCGCCACGACGCGCGTGACCGCCCCGTGCGAGGGCACCTACACGATCGTCGTCGGCGGCACCGGCAGCAAGTGGTGGGACGACGGCTTCCGCGGCAACATCCAGCAGCACGTCGGGTATCCCACCGACATCCCGAACGGCGCGAGCACGCGCGCGGGCGTCAACGAGCTGAACCGGCTGGTGCGCGACCAGCGTGCCGCGTGTCCGGGCCAGCACGTCAAGATGGCCGGGTACTCCCTGGGCGCCGGGGTCGTGCACGTCTGGGTCAGCGAGAACTGGCGGACCTTCGACAACGTCAACGCCATCCTCGTATCGGACCCCAAGCGCCAGGGCCCGCCCGGGGCCAACGGCGGGGCGGTGCCGTTCGGCGGCCTCATCGGCTACCCGCTCGCCGGCGCCGACCGCAACTTCGGCAACGTGCCGGTCAAGACGATCTGCAACTGGGACTACGTCTGCGACGAGTCGGCCGGCATCTGGACCTACCCGGCCAACCACGTCAACAACTACAACGTGGACCGCGACATGGACCACCACAACGACAGCGCCAACGAGGAGTGGTACAACGGCGTCTGGCACCCCGCCTCCTGGTAGGCGCGCGGACGCGCACGGCACGCACCACCCTTCGGCCGCCCGGCAGTCCGCCGGGCGGCCGCCCCCGTCACCGGGATTTCATCGCCCCTCCCTAGCGTGACCGTGTCCAGACAGAAGCACGGGAACGCAGGGGAGAGGACGGCCCGATGGCACGGAGGAGATCGACGATGCGGCTGCCGGTGGCGCTCATGGCCGCGGCGGCCCTGCTGGGCACGATGGCGGTCGCCAAGGCACCCGCCGGCACACCCGACGCAGCGCCGGGGCCGGACAGGCCGACGATCCGGTACACCGAGTACGGGATCCCGCACATCATCGCCTCGACCCTGGGCGGCCTGGGCGAGGGCTACGGGTACGCCGCGGCCAAGGACAACATCTGCACCCTGGCCGACACCTACCTGATGGTCAACGCCCAGCGCTCCCGCTACCTGGGCCCCGACGGCAGGACGAGCCCCGGCGAGAAGCAGAACACCACCACCAACCTCAACAGCGACCTGTACTTCCAGCGGATCAACGACAACCGGGTGGTGGAGCGGCTGATCGACCAGCCCGCCCCCAACGGGCCGGAGCCGGAGGTCAAGGATGCCATCCGCGGCTACGTGAAGGGGTACAACCGCTACCTCGCCGAGACCGGCGTCAACAACATCTCCGACCCGGCCTGCCGCGGCGCGGCCTGGGTGCGCCCGATCACCGAACTCGACGTCTACCGGCACGCGCACGCCGAGATCATCATGGGCGTCGCCGACCCGCTGCTGGACGGCGAGGTCAACGCCGCACCCCCGGGAGCATCGGCGGCACCGCAGGCCGCCGCACCACGGGCGAAGGCCGGACAGCAGGAGGCCGCTCCGCGGGAGGCCGCGCCGCAGACCGCCGCTCCGCAGGCCTCGCCCGAGGAGACCGCGGCGAAGATCGCCGACGCGATGGCCGCCGCCCGCAGCGAGGGCAGCATGGGCAGCAACGCCCTGGCCGTCGGCGCGCAGGGCGTGGCCGCGGGCACCGGTACCGGCATGCTCCTCGCCAACCCGCACTTCCCCTGGCAGGGCAAGAACCGGATGTGGCAGAGCCAGCTCACCATCCCGGGCCGGTTCAACGTCTCCGGAGCCAGCCTGCTCGGCCTGCCCGCCGTGAACATCGGGCACACCGACGACGTCGCCTGGAGCCACACCGTCGCCACCGTCGCCCCGTTCGGCCTGTTCGACGTGCAGGTGGACCCGCTGCACCCGACCAACTACCTGGTGGACGGCGCCTGGCAGCCCATGACCTCCCAGCAGGTCGGCGTCGACGTGCTGAACGCGGACGGCACCGTCGGCCGGGTCACCCGCACGCTGTGGTCCACCCGCTACGGGCCCGTCACCACCTCCATGCAGGGAATCCCGCTGCCCTGGGTGGTGAGCGCCCATGCGGTGCGCGACGCCAACATGGACAACCTGCGGGCCCTGAACACGTGGCTCCACCTCGACCAGGCCAAGGACGTCAACGACGTCGTCAGCGCCCTGGAGACCACCGAGGGCGTCCCCTTCTTCAACACCGTCGCCGCCGACCGCAAGGGCAACGCCCTCTACGCCGACATCCAGGCCGCCCCGAACATCACCGACGCCCACGCGCAGTCCTGCCTCACCCTGACCGGCCAACTGCTGTTCAACCAGCCCCTGAAGCTGCCCAACATCCCGCCGATCTCCATCTTCGACGGCAAGCGCAGCGAGTGCGACTGGCCCGACGACCCGAACGCGGTCGCGCCCGGCCTGCTGGACCCGCACAAACAGCCCCGCCTGATCCGCTCCGACTTCGCCGGCAACGCCAACGACAGCGCCTGGCTCGCCAACCCCGAGCAGCCGCTGGCCTTCCCGCGCGTCATGGGCGACACCGCCGCACCCCGCTCGCTGCGAACCCAGGAGCTGATCCTGACCGCGCAGAACCGGATCAACGGCACCGACGGCCTGCCGGGCCGGGGCTTCACCCCGGAGAACATGCGCCAACTGCTGTTCGCCGACAACAGCAGGGCCGCCGACCTCGCCCTCAACGCCACGGTGACGGCGTGCCAGAACACCCTGTTCGGGCTCGTCCTGGTCGACGGCAACCTCGTCAACATCAGCGAGGCCTGCCCGATCCTGGCCGCCTGGGACCACAAGTACACGGCGGACAGCCGGGGTTCGTGGCTGTTCGAGAACTTCTGGGCCTACCTGACGAACGGGCAGACGCCCGACAAGCTGCCCTGGCGGGTGCCCTTCGACCCCAAGGACCCGGTGCACACGCCCAATTCGCTGGACCCCGGCAACGACGCCGTCCGCAACTCGCTCGCCCGCGCGGTCCTCGCGCTGCGCAACTCCGGCATCGCGCTGAACGCGCGGCTGGGGGACGTCCAGAAGATCACCCGCAACGGCGAGCAGATCCCAATCCACGGCTCGATCCACGAACTGGGCGTGCTGAACGTGGTCACCCCCGGCATGGTCGACGGCAAGCTGGACATCACCTTCGGCTCCAGCTTCATCCAGCAGACGCTGTTCACCGCCGACGGCCCGCCGCAGTCCGCCTCGGTGCTGACCTACTCCCAGTCCGCCAACCCCAACTCGCCGCACTACGCCGACCAGACCCGGCTGTTCTCGGCGGGCCAGTGGGTGACGGAACGGTACACCGAGGACCAGATCGCGGCCTCACCGGCCCTGGAGGTCAAGGTCCTCGACTGAGACCGCGCCGTACACCGCACCACACCGCACCACACCACACACGAGGGGGAACAACACCGTGACGAAGAAACCCACCCGCTGGCGAACGGTGGTGGCCCTGCTGGCCGCCGTCGTCGGATTCGTCGGGACGGCCGCCACGGCCGTCCCGGCCCAGGCGGCCCAGCCGGCCCCCGCGGGGCCGCCCCGGATGGCGGACGGCTTCGGCCTGACCCAGGTCGACACGACCGTCGGCGGACCCACCAACTTCTACCTCACCGTCACCACGCCCGAGGTCACCGGCAAGCACCACATCAAGATCATCCTGCCGAGCGGCTACTACGACGACCCCGCCAGGCGCTACCCCGTGCTGTACTTCCTGCACGGCTCGCCCGACGACCCGATCCAGCAGAACTACCCCGCGCTGACCACCTCCAACGCGATGATCACCGTCATCCCGGACGGCGGCCCCCGCGGCTGGTACGCCAACTGGCTCAACCAGAACACCGTGCTCGGCGCCCAGAACTGGGAGAACTTCCACCTCAACCAGGTGATCCCGTTCATCGACGCGAACCTGCGCACCCTCGCCACCAAGAAGGCCAGGGCGATCGCCGGCGTCTCCATGGGCGGGTTCGGAGCCTTCCACTACGCCCAGGACCGCCCCGACCTGTTCAGCCAGACCGCCTCCCTGTCGGGCGACATCGACCTGTCCGCCGACTCCATGGACCTGCGGCTGGCCGCCGTCGCCACGCTCGTCGACGCGCAGGGCGTGGTCTGCGCCTCGGCGTCCGGGTTCTGCGACCCGAACAACGACCCCTACAAGCCCGGTGTGGACAGCGACGCCCTGTTCGGCTCGCCCTACCCGGTGTTCAACGTGGACTGGCGCTGGAACGCGGTCGACCCGTCGCAGCACATGGACAAGCTCGCCGGTGTCGGCGTCTCCGTCTACGTCGGCAACGGCCGCGGGGTGCCCACCGACCTGGAGTTCTGGCTGGAGGGCGCGTCCAAGCACGTCAAGGACCGCATGGACGCCCTGGGCATGCCGTACTACTACGTCGACTACGGCGACGGCTCCGCCTGGGGCACCCAGTGCAACGGCGGCCACAACGGCTACTGCTGGGAGCAGGACCTGCGCGACCTGATCCCGCGCCTGGAGCGGGCGTTCGCCTCCTGACGGCCGTACGGAACCGCTGAAGGCCTCGGTCTCACCGCACGACGGTGGTGAGACCGAGGCCGGCCTCGTCCCCGTGCAGGATCATCTGGTGGGTGCGCCGCAGCATCCGGCTCGGCGCGACACCCAGGTCGTCGGCCAGGTGCCGGCAGGCGCGGGCGAACACGGCCAGCGCGTCGGCCTGCCGGCCGCCGCGGTACAGCGCGCGCATCAGCATCGCGGCCACCGGCTCGTTCAGCGGGTGCTCCGCGGACAGCGCGAACAGCTCGGCCACCGCCTCGGCGGGCCGGCCCAGCCGCAGCTGCCACTCCGACTTGCGCTGCGCGACGGCGATCCGGCGCTCGGTGAGCCGCACCCGTTCCAGCTCGGCGAGCGGACCGGGCAGCCCGGCCAGGAGCTCGCCGCGGAAGAGGTCCAGCGCCCGCGCGCACAGGCGCACCGCCTCGGCCGTGTCGCCCGCCCGGTGGGCGCTCCTCGCCCCGGCGACCAGGTCCTCCATGCGCGCCAGGTCCACGTCGGCCGCGCCGGGGACGAGCCGGTAGCCGCAGCGGTCGTGCTCGATCACCTGGTCCGGGCCGTCTCCCAGGCGCAGCGCCTTGCGCAGCCGGTAGACGTAGACCGGCACCACGTTGGTCACCGGCGGCTCCTGGCCCCAGACACCGTCCAGGAGCTCCTGGCGGCTGACCGTCCGTCCGCCGCGCAGCGCCAGCGCCGCGAGCACGGCCTGCTGGCGCAGGTGCCCCAGGTTCAGCGGGCGCCCGTCCTGCCAGGCCCGCAGCGGCCCGAGCACGGAGATCCGCACCCGCGGCCCGCCCGCCCGCGCGGCGCCGCCACTGCGCAGCACCGGGCCCGCCTCCCGCGTGCGGGGGCCGCGGCCGGGGGAGACGAGCCCGCAGTCGAAGGCGTGGACGATGGCGGCGGCCCGGTCCCGCAGCCCGAGCTTGGCCAGGATCCGCGCGAGGTGCCCGGCCACGACCTCCTCGGGGACGGCCAGCGCCGCGGCGATCTCGTCGTCCCGCAGCCCGCAGCCGACCGCGTGCAGCACCTCACGCTCCCGCCGGTCGAGTTGCTGCTGCCCGAGCACGGCGGCGCTCGGCCGGCCGGCGGTGACGGTCATCGACATCGCTGCTCCCTGGACTCCGGGCCGGCCGCTCGGGCGGACGGCGTCGACAAGCTAGTGGGGCAGTGACCGCCACGTAATCCGGAACGATCCGGGGTAACCGGGTGCATGATCCCGAGACGTGCCTTCCGCGGCGGCGGACCGGTGAAGGAGCAGCGCCGCCTGGCCGTCCCGTCCTGATCGCAGGTCTCGGCAGTCCTGCCCGGGCAGGGCGGGTGTGCCGTCCTCGGTGTGCATGGTGGCGCGCGCCCGCTGGACGTACCGGTCGATCAGGTGGCGTAGCACGCTGACGGTGGCGGCGACGTCCGGGTCGGGGACGCCGTCCAGTGCGTCGGCCAGGCCGGTGATGTTGGCCTGTTTCAGCCGGTCGAGCACGGCGTGTCCCTCGGGGGTGAGTTCGACCTGGCGGGCCCGGCGGTCCGTCGGGTCCTGGGTGCGGGCCACCAGCCGCTGGCCCTGGAGGCGGTCGATCTGCCGGGTGACGTGGGAGGACTTGACCATGAGGCGGTGGGCGAGGTCGGTGACCCGGCTGGCGTCCTCGGCCTCGGCGAGCGCGCGCAGCAGGTAGATGCCCGAGCGGGCGGTGGTGATGCCAGTCAGGGCCATAGCAATCCCCGCGAGTGCGGGGCCGACTCGCCGCAACCAGCGCCATGACGGCCATGATGAGAGCAATCCCCGCGGGCGCGGGGCTGACGGCCGGGCGCCGATCCAGCCGAACGTGGATGCCGAGCAATCCCCGCGGGCGCGGGGCCGACATCGCGGCCGGGCTCGACCTCGCCGAGATGCTGGAGCAATCCCCGCGAGCGCGGGGCCGACGCTTCGGCTATGCAGAGCCTCAGCTGGCTGACGGAGCAACCCCCGCGAGCGCGGGGCCGACTACTTCCGGGCGCACAGGACCCCGATCCAGCTGGAGCAATCCCCGCGAGGGCGGGGCCGACAGGATGGCACGGTGATCGTCCCCGCGACCAGGGAGCAATCCCCGCGAGCGCGGGGCCGACGACGGGCGCCACGATCACGCCGCCGGGGGCGAGGAGCAATCCTCGCGAGCGCGGGGCCGACGTCTCGACCAGCGTGGGTCAGCGGTACTCCGGGGAGCAACCCCGCGAACGCGGGGCCGACGCGATGGCCGCCTGCGCGGCCCTGTGGAGCCTGGAGCAATCCCCGCGAGCGCGGGGCCCACCGTACCGGCACCTGTAACGGCTGTGACCTGGGGGAGCAATCCCCGCTAGCGCGGGACCGAAAAGAACAACGTGATTGTCTCACCAAACTCCTTCAGGCAATCCCCTCGAGTACGGGCCTGACGACGCGACCAGCATCGACGGCTTCGGGCTCAAGTAGCAATCCATGCATGCGCGGGCCGACCCACGTTCGGTATCCACTCCAGCCGACCCGACGAGCAGCTTCCGAGCGTACGGGGCCAGCTCCCGACGGGTGCCGGCCAGCCGCTGCCTGGGGGAGCAGCCCTGTGTGCAAGGCTGACACCTTCTGACCGGTGATGACTAGGGGTGTCGCGGGGCCGAAGCCCGCTGGCGCCTGCAGCATCGTCCTGGCACTGGAGGGAGTAGCGGTTCGCCTGGTACAGGCGACGCTTGTCGTGCGGCAACGGCGTGCAGTGTTTGTTTGGTCGGTTTCTGGGCAGCGGTGGTGGGTCGTTGCGGCTCTGGTTGGTTTCTGTGTCCAGTCGGGTTGGCCAGTGACGAATGTTGGGTGGCTTTTCCGCAGGTCAGGGTGATTGCCAGTGTTTCGCTGGTGCATGCTGGCCCGAGCAGGTGAATCCCAGATCACATCCGTGGCAGGCCGATTGCGAGAATCGCAACTCGGCGGTACGGTCACAGCATGGATGCCGAACTGATTGAGCGCGTTCGTTACGTCATCGGCACAGCGGGTGAGAGCCAATCCGTCGTGGCCGCGCGCATTGGAATCTCCCCGGACAAGCTGTCAAAATCCCTCAAGGGAACACGGCGGTTTACGTCCCTTGAACTGGCATTGATCGCTGAGTACGGTGGGACAACCATCGACTGGCTTCTCCGCGGTGTCGAGCCGCGTACGGCTGTAGGAACAGCTGCCCGGAAGTCCATCGAGGTCGATCACAACACTGCTGATGTACGTGCCATTCTCAGCCGGTACGAGCAGGTCATCGATGGCCTGCACCGCATCGGATACACGTTGCCACTTTCACCCCTTCTCGAGCCGAACCAGGTCGGCACCAGTGTCGAACGTGGCAACGACCTGGCCCGTGCGGCGACTAAGGCTCTCCCACGCGAGCCGTGGGGTCGCTCCACTCGGGAACTAGCGGCGGACTTCGAGCAGGCCTTTGACGTGGTGATCGCCTCCACCGCGTTGCCGGACAAGCTGGACGGCCTGTCGTGGTCGACCGAGCTCTTTCACCTGATCCTCGTCACACAGACCCGGGTGTGGACCCGTCAGCGATTCACGCTAGCGCACGAGCTCGGGCACATCCTCGCTCGCGACGCCTACGACGACGCCGTCGTGGAGAAAGTCCAGCCCGGTCGGACCGCCGACGCCAGGGAAGTACAGGCGAACGCTTTCGCTGCAGAGTTCCTCATGCCGACAGAAGCCATCCTGTCCGAAGCCGGCGCTTCGCCCAAGCGGGTCGATGTCCTGCGGATGGCCTGGCACTTCAAGGTCTCTCCGAGTGCAATGGCAACGCGGCTGAAGGTGCTTGGGCTGCTCACCACAGCTCAACTACGAGAGTGGGGAGCGACATCAACGGTTGACTGTGCGCACGCCGCCGACGCGTTTGATCAGCACATGCTCAACGCTGAAGCGAGCAACGGTGGTTGGCATCCACGAGCGCTAACTCGCTTGGCAGTTAAGGCATATGCTCGGGGTGACATTACCGTCCGACCGCTGGCGACCCTCCTCAGCCTCGATCCGGACGAGCTCCTGGATATCCTTGAGCCCGCTCCGCCCGAGCCCGCGCAGACGTCGCCGATGCCGTCCGATTCCGGAACGGAGATCGCGTTCAGCCCATGAGCACCTTCTGCTTCCCCGACACCACCGTGATCTGCAACTACGGATCGGTCGGCAGGATCGATCTCCTGGAGATCTACCTGGAACGTCGGGGACGCTGGGTGGAATCCGTCTGGCGAGAGACCCACGACGCTACCCGGATGGTGTTCGAGCTACGCCGCATGAAAGTGCAGGACCTCGAACACTTCCTAGGTCCGCCGATCGAGATCGCGGATGCTGCCGCAGTTGAAGACATCCGTGTCGGTCGACTCGGCGCCTCGCCGGACGAGCCGCGCAAGAACCTCGGCGAGGCCCAGACGCTCCACCTGCTCATGACGGATCCGGACTTCAAGGGCGCGATCTGGATAAGCGACGATCGGCACTCGACGAGCTTCGCCACGCGCCGCGGCATCACCACCGTCGATACGACAGGGGTCATGGAGTCGCTCTGTGCGAGCCGCTACCTGTCGGCCCAGGCGGGCTACAACCTCCTGCGTCAGATGGTTGACGGGGGCAACAACGTGCGACTGCCGTCGAGTCCGCACCACCTGGCACTCTGATCGTGCTGCTGTGCCCCGTCCGATGCCTTCCCCGGCTGATCCCGCGTGTTCACCGGACGTGGTCGATGAACACGCGGGATCTGTTATGCAGGTCGATCGTCGAGCAGTGGCCGACAGCCGGAGGGAGCAACCCCCGCGAGCGCGGGGCCGACACGCCGGTGCGCGGGGCCTCGACGGGCAGGCCGGAGCAATCCCCGCGAGCGCGGGGCCGACTGCGAGCGCGCTGCCGGGCGCCGTCTGGCCCCGGAGCAATCCCCGCGAGCGCGGGGCCGACAGCGATCCGTTCTTGTAGATCTGGACGAACCGGGAGCAATCCCCGCGAGCGCGGGGCCGACGTTCAGGCCGGCCGGGTCGCTCCCGCGAATCCAGAGCAATCCCCGCGAGCGCGGGGCCGACGGGTGCGGAAGGCCCAGGGGTTGCCCCATCGGCGAGCAATCCCCGCGAGCGCGGGGCCGACGCGGGGTGGTAGCGGGGATGGGCGGCGCCGGGGGAGCAATCCCCGCGAGCGCGGGGCCGACGCAAGCCGCTGCCGCAGCGCATCGCCGACGCGGGAGCAATCCCCGCGAGCGCGGGGCCGACCAGCTCGACGAGCTGGGGTTGGAGGGTGACGCGGAGCAATCCCCGCGAGCGCGGGGCCGACACCGCCCAAAACGCCACGCTGCGCCGTACGCTGGAGCAATCCCCGCGAGCGCGGGGCCGACCGGGGCGGGCAGGCCCCGGCCGGGGTTGATCAGGAGCAATCCCCGCGAGCGCGGGGCCGACGCACCAACGGGCGCCCGTTCGGCGTCGAGGGCGGAGCAATCCCCGCGAGCGCGGGGCCGACGCCGCGGAGCTCCATCGACTTGGCGAACTCGACGAGCAATCCCCGCGAGCGCGGGGCCGACCTACCATCCGGACGCCAGGTGGCCGCCCTGCCGGAGCAATCCCCGCGAGCGCGGGGCCGACGCCCGGCCGGTCCCGGCGGCGGCCGCCGTACGGGAGCAATCCCCGCGAGCGCGGGGCCGACTGTCGTTCGGCAGTGGCAATCCGCTCCTGCCGAGAGCAATCCCCGCGAGCGCGGGGCCGACCGTTCCATGGCAACGACAAGCTACCCGAACGCGGAGCAATCCCCGCGAGCGCGGGGCCGACGTCTTCATCGTTCAGTAGATCCGCTGACTACAGGAGCAATCCCCGCGAGCGCGGGGCCGACGTCCGCTGCTTGACCTGTTCGGCCTCCTCGATGGAGCAATCCCCGCGAGCGCGGGGCCGACACTTGTTGACCTGCGGTGATCTGCCTCAGTGGGTGCGTTCTGAGTTAGTTCGATTGGCTGTCAGCTTCTCGACGAAGTGGGGCATTATCTCATCATTCTTTGCTGCTGGCCGAGTTGTCAGTCCCGTGCCCTACGCTCCTGAAGCCTATCTTGCATGGGAGGTCGGACGATGGTCGATGACCGCTGGCGGCGGTATCCACCGCAGGTCAGGGGCTGGCTTGGTGCCTTGTGGGGCAAATCCGCAGGGCGGGCCGGCGGCACTGCCAACCTGTTGCTGTCGCACATGCTGGACACTGCCGCGGCCGCGGAGATCGTGTGGGACCGTTACCTGCCGCCGGTGACACGGGTTCGTCTGGACGCCCTCGCGGGCGGCCGGGGCAAGGGGCGGAGGCTGTTCGCCTGGTTGTGCGGGATTCATGACTGTGGCAAGGCCACGCCGATGTTTCAGCACCTTGATCCCGTCGGCGCGGAGGCGGTCCGTTGCGCAGGGCTCGTGTGGGACAAGTACCCAGTAAAGGGCGCGACTTGGCGGCACGACAAGGCGGGTGCCCGCGTGCTGCGAGCGCTTTTCGACGAGGCCGGCTGGTCGCATGACCAGCGCGACTGGGTGTGGCCGTTGATCGCCGGCCACCACGGAAGCTTCCCGACGCTGGGGCAGTTGAGTCCGAAGAAGGAGGAGTGGCAAGGTCGTAGCCCGTCCTGGAAGTTGGCCCAATCGGCGCTGGTCGACGTCTTCTCCAGGGAACTCGGCTACGAGGGCGAGGCTCCGCTCGCGCCGGTTGAGCCGGTGGTGGTGCCGAGCCGTGCGGTGCAGCTGCAGCTGTCCGGCTTCGTGGTGATGGCGGACTGGATCGCCAGCGACGAGCGGCACTTCAAGGGTGTATCCGATCTGGCGAAGGTGACGATGCCGGAGGCGCGGAAGCGGGCCGCGGCCGCGTGGTCGCAGCTGGGACTGCGGGGTGGCTGGGGGGAGTTGGCCGTTCCCGGGCCCGAGACCTTCCGCGACCGTTTCGGCCACGGGCCCCGGCCGTCGCAGGAGCTCGTGTTTGATGTGGCCCGGCGGATGAGTGGCCCCGGGTTGGTGATCATCGAGGCGCCGATGGGGGAGGGGAAGACGAAATCGGCGTTGGCGGCGGCCGAGTTCATGGGTGCCCGCCACGGCGCGGATGGCGTATTCCTGGGTATGCCGACCCAGGCGACCGCAGACCCGATGTTCTCCCAGCTCCGGCTCTGGCTTCGCGAGATCGAGGACGGGCTGGAGAGCCAGGTCGCGCTGCTGCACGGCAAACGGATGTTCAACAAGGAATGGCGAGGCCTGCTCGACGACGCGGGGGAGTGGGGGCAGGACGCCGACGACTGTTACACGTCGGTGGCCGAGGACGAGTACGGTCTGCCCTCCCAGTTCGCGCAGGCCGGGCAGGACGCGGAGCGCAAGGCACCTGCCGAGTGGTTCCTCGGCCGTCGTCGCGGCCTGCTGAGCCCGTTCGCGGTCGGCACCATCGACCAGCTCCTCTACGCCGCTACCCGCACCAAGCACGTCATGCTCCGCATGGCCGGCCTGGTGGGCAAGGTGGTCGTCCTCGACGAGGTCCACGCCGCCGACGTCTACATGTCGCAGTTCCTGCTGGAAGGCCTCTGGTGGCTTGGGCAGGCCGGCGTGCCCGTGGTGCTCCTCTCGGCAACCCTGCCTCCGGAGCAGCGGCGCCGGCTGGTCGCCGCCTACCTGGCTGGTGCGCAGTCGATCGAGGCAGCCTTGGCAGCGCCGGAACTGCCCGAGCCACAGGGCTATCCGAGCGTCACGGCGGCCTGGCTCGGGCGGGACGCACGGCCGGAACTGATGGTGGAGAGCACGACGTCCTGGCGCGCCGACCTGCCGGTGCGGGTCGAGGTGCTGGACGAGCCGCAGGACTCCCGGACGCTGAACGGCGGCGCGGGGCCGGAAGATGACGCCGTGACCAGCCTTCTGCGCGAGCGTCTCGTTGACGGCGGATGCGTCCTCGTCATCCGCAACACCGTCGCCCGCGCCCAGCGTACGTTCGAGGCCCTCCGGCAGGAGTTCGGTGCCGACGTTCGGCTCCTTCATGGCGGCCTCCACGCGGGACATCGGGCCGACCGTACGCATGAGGTCCTGCAACTGCTCGGGCCGCCCACCAGTGAGGCCGACCGGCCCGACAGGCTGATCGTCGTCGCCACCCAACTCGCGGAGCAGTCCTTCGACGTCGACGCGGACCTGCTGATCACCGACCTCGCACCGATCGACCTGCTCCTCCAGCGCATCGGCCGCCTCCACCGCCACGACGGCGTCGAGCGTCCCGGCCCGCTGTCCAAGCCCACCGTCGTCATCACCGGCCTGGGCTGGCGGAACGATGGCCCGCCGCACATCCTGCGGGCCTCCGAGAAGATCTACGGGCGGTACCTCCTGCTGCGCACGGCGGCCGAGGTAACCAGCGCCGCGGGCGGGCAGTGGGACATCCCCGGGCAGGTGCCCGAGCTGGTGGCGCGGGTCTACGGCACCCATCCGGTCGTTCCCGCCAGCTGGGCAGAAGCGGAGGCACAGGCCCGGCAGGAGTGGGAGGTACGCCAGCAGAAGCGGCGGGACGAGGCTGCGCAGTACCTGCTCACGCGTGCGGGCGAACACGGATCCCAGACCTTGGCCGGACTGCACTACGGCGGCCAAGGCACCCTTGCGGAGGGGCAGTTCGAGGCGCTCGTTCGCGACGGTGACCGGAGCGTCGAGGTCGTCCTGGTACGCCGCAGCGGTGATGGCTTCCGCGCGGTGACAGGGCGCAGGCTCGGGCCGAACGGCGAGGTCGCGGCCGAGGTAGTGGACGACGTGCTCGCCGGCACGGTGCGCCTGCCCGCGTCCCTCACCGAGGCGGCCGAGCAGGCGCTGAGGCCGCTGCCGGGCTGGCGTGATCATCCGTGGCTGCGGCACGCTCTGGCGCTCGAGCTCGACGAGAACGGTGCTGCGGTTCTCGGTGACTTTCGGCTGCGCTATGACGATCTGCTCGGACTTGTGGTCAGTGGAGGGCGCCCGTTCCGGTAGGGCGCGTGGGCGGAGCCGACAGCCTGCCGGCTCCGCCAACACGGCCCCAACCCCGCGACCGCGGGGCCGACTTGCAGCCAGGTGAGGCTCGCAAACACGGCCAGGGGCCATCCCCGCGCAGGCTGTCCGCGGGGCCGAGGGGCAGTTTAAGCATTAGCCCCACAGAGGGCCTCCGGCAATGCCACGATGAACCCGAACCAAGCTCTAAACAGGGCCAGTTGGGAGAACAGCGCGTGCCTGGGTACAACCTTGCCGAAAAACCGTGGCTGACGGCACGGCCCGTCGGCGGCGGGCCGCCCGTGACGCTGGGGATCGCAGAGGCCATGGCCCGGGCACACGAGCTCGAGGGCCTCGTCGTCGAGTTCTCGACCCAGCTCCCGGCCGTCCTACGCCAGGTCCTTCTACCCGTCGTCGCCGACGCCACCGGTGCACCCCAGACCCTGCGGGAGAAGGGTGAGCGGTTCGCGCAGGGAAGGTTCACACCGGCTGAGCTCGGCGACCTCGGGACCTACCTCGGCGAGCACCGTGCGAGGTTCGACCTGTTCGATCCGGTCGCCCCGTTCGGGCAGGTCGCCGGACTACGGACTGCCAAGGACGAGACGAAGGGCTCCGCCGCCCTGGTCGCGACCGCGGCGAGCGGCAACAACGTCCCGCTGTTCGCCAGCCGCACCGACGCGGACCCGCTCGACCTGACCCCGGCCCAGGCCACCCACTGGCTCCTGCACGCCCACTGCTGGGACACGGCGGCGATCAAGACCGGAGTCGTCGGCGACCCCCAGGTCAAGGCGGGCAAGACGACCGGGAACCCCACCGGTCCGCTCGGCCAGCTCGGGGTGATCGTCCCCACCGGGCGCACGCTGTACGAGACTCTCCTGCTGAACCTCCCGGTCACCCCTGCCGGGGCCCTGGGGGTCCCGCAGTGGCTGCGCGGCCCGCACGGCCCCGGGTGGAAGCCACGCGCGGCCGAGGGCCTCATCGACCTGTGGACGTGGCAGGCACGGCGGATCCGACTCATCCCGCATCAGGACGAGGGCGGCGAACTGAAGGTCTCCCGGGTGGTCATCGGCGCCGGCGACCGACTCACGCCCATGTCCGAACTGGAACCGCACACCGCCTGGATCTTCACAGCCCCCGCCAAGAAGTCCGCCTCGGCGCTGCCCGAACGCAGGCCGCGCCGCCACACCCAGGGCAAGGCCGCCTGGCGCGGCCTGGAAGCCCTCCTCGCTCCGACACGCCAGAGCACCGACGGCTTCGAGACCAGCATCCTGCTCGACCAGATCAGCGCCCTGCAGGAGGACGGCCAACTCCCCGCCGACTACCGGCTGCAGGTCGAGACCTTCGGCATGGTCTACGGCACCCAGTCGGCCATCGTCGAAGACATCATCCACGACGCCATCCCCCTCCCCCTGCTCGCCCTCCACCAGGACAGCGAAGCCCACCAACTCCTCCTGGACGTCGCCGAGCAGGCGGAACGCCTCGCGAAGGCCGTCAACAACCTGTCCGCCGACCTGCGCCGGGCCGCCGGCACCGACCCCATCCCCTGGGACAAGGGCCAGCGCCCCGGCGAACTCCTCCTGCACACCCTCGACCCGCTGGTCCGCCGCCTGCTCGCCGGCGTCCGCGACGCCGGCACCGACGAGGACGCCCTGGAGAAGGGCCGACTGGCATGGGAGGAAGTCGCCCACCGCCACGCGCGGGATGCGGCGAACACGCTCCTGCTGGCCGCGCCCGCCGGCACCTTCGGCGGCCGCACCCTCGACCAGCCCGGAAAGGCGGGCAAGACGCTCGCCTACCGACTCGGTACCGCTGGCGCCAACTTCCGGCGCCAGGTCGACGAGATCCTCCCCCGGTACGCCGACGCCCGGCGGGAAGCGGCCGCCGCCCGGGCGGCCGAGACTGCCACCACCCTCGACCCCGAATCCGACCCTGGAGCGGACCTTGACGACTGAGCAGAAGGTCGCGGCCAAACCGCGCCGGTACTGGGACAAGTTCACCGGCCCCGACCACACATGGCGTACCGACCAACGCACCAAGCAGCCGTACCGGCCCCCGGGCGAGGACCTCGCCGCCCTGCGCTCCGGCCTCGGACGGCCCGTCATGGACAGCCCCAAGATGTGGCCGCTCTACAGCTGCGAGGTCAACGACGTCCTCGCGCTGCGCGACGAAGTCTCCGACGAACAGAAGGCCGAACACGCCGCCCTGGCCCTCTACGGCCTCCACCAACAGAGCCAGTCCAAGCCGATGCACCGGCGCGGCGTCAAGCTCGGCGAGGCGATGCGCGCCCTGCGCCGAAGCGGAAAGTTCAGCGAGGAGGCGCTCGACACCCGGGTCGCCCAGCTCGCCAATGCGACCAGCGTGTCCGCACTGCTGGTCCACCTGCGAGGCCTGATCACCCAGCTGCGCACCGTCGGTCAGCCGCTGGACTACAACCACCTGATGGCCGACATCCAGGCCTGGCACAGCACCGACCGACGCCCGCAGATCCGCCTCAAGTGGGCCATCGGCTACCAGGCGTGGAAGGACACGGCGCCCGCCGGCTGACGGCACCTGCGAAGCTCCGCAACCGCGGCCCAACCACCACAGGAACCACCATCCCCGAGGGAGTAGCGCATGACCGACCGCCTCTACATCGACGTGCACATCCTGCAGACCGTCCCGCCGGCCAACCTCAACCGGGACGACAACGGCAACCCCAAGGAGGCCTACTTCGGAGGCAAGCGCCGCTCCCGCGTCTCCTCCCAGGCCTGGAAGCGCGCCACCCGCATCCACTTCGCCGAAAGCCGCGACCCGCAAGACCTCGCCACCCGCACCAAGCGAATCGCCGCCCAGCTCGCCAAGGGCATCGCCGAGCGCACCGGCATCGACGCCGAGGACGCCCAGCGGATCGCCGGCGCCCTGATCAAGTCGACCGGCATCTCCGCGGGCAAGAAGGAAGGCGACACTGCCTACCTCCTCTTCTACGGACGCCGCCAGCTGGACGGCATCATCGACCTCGTCGCGAGCAGCGCCGCCGACCTCGCCGCCCTCGACGGCAAGGGTCTCGACGAGGCCGTCAAGACCCTTCCGGTACGCGAGCAGCTGCAGACCGGACACCCCGCCGACGTCGCCCTCTTCGGCCGCATGGTCGCCGACATCCCCGGCCTGAACGTCGACGCCGCCACCCAGGTCGCCCACGCCATCTCCACCCACGCCACCGAACTCGAATTCGACTACTACACGGCCGTCGACGACGAGAACAGCGCCGACGAGACCGGCGCCGGCATGATCGGCACCATCGGCTTCAACTCCGCCACCCTCTACCGCTACGCCACCGTCGGCCTCCACCAGCTGCACGACAACCTCGGCGACGACAAGGCCACCATCGACGCCGTCGACCTCTTCGTCGACTCCTTCGCCCGCTCCATGCCCACCGGCTACGGCAACTCCTTCGCCCACCGCACCCGCCCCAGCCTCGTCGCCGTCGTCGTCCGCACCGACCAGCCCGTCAACCTCGTCTCCGCCTACGAGAACCCCGTCCCGGCCAGCCGAGGTATCGTCGCCGAGTCCGCACGCCGCCTCGCCACCGAATTCGCCACCGCCACCGACCAGTGGGGCGACACCCCGCCCTACGTCGCCGTCTGCCACACCCTCGCCAACGACACCGACGAAACCGGCCAAAAGCTGGGGCAGGCATTCGGCAAGAACCGCACCTTCGCCGAGCTGCGCGACGGCCTGCGCACCGCCCTCACCGAGCGGGTGAACAGCAACTGATGCTCGCCGACCCCACCCCCGAGCCGGCTCCGACCCCGGAGCAGGACCAGGCGGTCCTCGTGCTGCGCCTTGCCGGGCCCCTGCAGTCCTGGGGCGAGCACAGCGCCTTCAACCGCCGCGACACCCCGCCCCAGCCGACCAAGTCCGGCGTCGTCGGGCTGCTCGCCGCCGCAGCGGGATACCCCCGTGAAAAGGACATCACCAACCTGGTCCGCCTTCGGCTGGGCGTGCGTATCGACCAGCCCGGGACCCTGATTCGCGACTACCACACCGTCAGCGACTACCGGGGCCGGCCGCTGCCGCAGGCCGGCGTCAACGCGAAGGGCCTCCAGAAGCCGACCTCCCCGGCCAAGGACACCCACGTCACCCACCGCTACTACCTCCAGGACGCGGTGTTCGTCGCCGCCGTCCAGGGCCCGGTCGCCCTCGTCACGACACTCGCCGAGGCCGTCCGCCACCCGGCTTTCCCCCTCGCCCTCGGCCGACGCTCCTGCGTCCCCACACAGCCGATCGCCCTCGGGACGGTACGCGACGGCACGCTCGAGGACGTTCTCGCCCAGGAGCCGTGGCAAGCGGGTGAGGCCGCCAAGAACGCCTACCGCCGACAGGCCCAGCGTGGTCCGGAGCCGTCCTCCCCGCACCTGATCGACCTGGCCGCGACCTTCGACGACCCACTCGGCGATGGCACCCTGCAGGATGTTCCGCTGTCCTTCGCACCCCGCGAACGCGGCTTCACCACGCGGCGGATCCGCCACGCCTGGCTCAGCGTCCCCACCGGCCTGCCCTCATCCGCCACGACTGCTGACGATGCCCGACCGACCCACGACCCGTTCGCCCTGCTGGGCTGGTGACCCGATGACCTACCTCTCCCGCGTGCGCATCAACCCCCTGCGCGCCGCCAGCCGCACCCTGCTCGCCAACCCCCGCTCCCTGCACGGCGCCGTCATGGCCGGAATCCCCGACACCGCCCCCGGCGACCGGATCCTGTGGCGCCTGGACGCCGACCACCCCCGCCGCCCCATGCTGCTCGTCCTCACCCCCTCCAAACCCGACTGGACCCACGTCGTCGAACAGGCAGGATGGCCCGACGCCGAAGGCGAGCACTACGCGATCCGCGACTACAGCCCGCTGCTCGCCCAGCTCGCCATCGGCCGCGAGTTCGCCTTCCGGCTCAAGGCCAGCCCCGTCCAGAACACATCCAAGCCCGACAAGGCGAGCCCGCACCGCACCAAGACGGCGGCCGAGCTCCACCACCGCTCCTACCGCATGGCCCACCGCACCGCCGCCCACCAGCTCGTCTGGTTCCTGGAGCGCACCGAGCGCTGGGGATTCACGATCCCTGAGGCACGGACCGACAAACCAGCACCCGGCCTCGAGTTGCCCGCCACCGAACGTCACGGCGAGGTCCCGCCCATCGCTCGGGAAGTCCGGATCACCGACCGCAACCGCACCACCTTCACCAAGCCCGGCACCCGCAACTCCGTGACCCTCACCACCGCCACCTTCGAAGGCCACCTGCGCATCACCGACCCCGGTCTCCTGCAGGCCGCATTGCTCGGCGGGATCGGCCCCTCGAAGGCGTACGGCTGCGGCCTGCTCACCCTCGCTCCGCTGCTCCCCGGCGCCTGCTGACCGATGGCCGACATCTGGTGGAAAGCCCACCCGCACGACCTGCACCGCCTCGCCGACCGTGTCTCCAGTGTCTATGTAGAGCGCAGCCACATCGACCGTGACGAGAACGCCGTCGTCGTCATCAACAAGCGCGAGACCGTCCGCGTCCCCGCTGCCATGGTCGCTGTCATGCTCCTCGGTCCGGGCACCCGCATTACCCACGGCGCGGTCAACCTGCTCTCCGACTCCGGCACCACCATGTGCTGGGTCGGGGAGCAAGGCGTGCGCATGTACGCTGCCGGCCTCGGCCCCAGTCGTGGCGCGGCCCTCCTCAATCGCCAGGCCTGGCTGGTGAGTCGAACCAAGGAACGCCTCGCCGTCGCACGGGCCATGTACCGCATGCGGTTCCCGGGCGAGGACGTCAGCGCCGCCACCATGCAACAGCTGCGCGGCCGCGAAGGCGCTCGCATCCGCAAGCTCTACCAGGCCGAATCACGCCGGACCGCCGTCCCCTGGAACGGCCGCGTCTACAAGGCCGGCGACGCCTACGCCGCAGGCGACGACCTCAACCGCCTCCTGTCGGCGGCCAACGCCGCGCTCTACGGGATCTGCCACGCCGTCATCACCGGTCTGGGCGCCAGCCCCGGCCTCGGCTTCGTCCACACCGGACTGGCCACGTCGTTCGTCCTCGACATCGCCGACCTCTACAAGGCCGAATACACCATCCCCCTCGCCTTCGACCTTGCCAAGCAGGGCCACACCGAGGAACGAGACGCCCGCCTCGGCCTGCGTGACCGGATCGCCCAGGACAAGCTGCTGGGCCGCATCGTCCACGACGTCAAGGCGCTCTTGAGTCCGGACGGCACCGACATGCCCGACGTCGAGGTCAACGAACTCTGGGACGAACGCGTCGGCACAGTACAGGGCGGCGTTAACTGGTCCGACACCGAGGGCCCCGGGGCGGCCACTGTTACCGACCCGGGAATGGGCGACGAGCATCTGGCCATCATCGGCCCGGAGTTCACCGAGGACACGAGCAGCCCATGACCGTCATCATCCTTATCGCAGCCCCCGAAGGTCTACGCGGACACCTCACCCGCTGGATGGTCGAAGTCAACGCCGGCGTCTTCGTCGGCACCCCCAGCCGCCGCATCCGCGACCGCCTCTGGGACCTCCTCGCCACCCGCATCGGAGACGGCCAAGCTGTCCTCGTCGAACCCGCAACCAACGAACAGGGCTGGACCGTCCGCACCGCTGGCAAGGACCGCTGGAAGCCCGTCGACTTCGACGGACTGATTCTCTCGGCCCGCTCACGCCGCTAAACCCGCAGGTCATGAAGTGTCGGCCCCGCACGCGCGGGGATTGCTCCCCGCCGTCGGTCTCCGGCCCGTCCCGGCCCCGGTCGGCCCCGCACGCGCGGGGATTGCTCTGTGGCGCGCGGCGCGAAAGCGCTCGATGTGGCGTCGGCCCCGCACGCGCGGGGATTGCTCGGGCCTGTGAGAGGAGTCATCGTGACCTGGGGAGTCGGCCCCGCACGCGCGGGGATTGCTCCGTCCCGACGCCGTAGTCGTCGCAGTCCCTGCAGTCGGCCCCGCACGCGCGGGGATTGCTCCGGTAGGGTCGGCCCGGCTTAGCTGGGGCAAAGGTCGGCCCCGCACGCGCGGGGATTGCTCCAGCTCGGGCTGGCTGCCCGGGATGTCCATGGCGTCGGCCCCGCACGCGCGGGGATTGCTCCGACCCGGCAGAGATCGCCGCCCAGGTCGCCCGGTCGGCCCCGCACGCGCGGGGATTGCTCCCGGCCGCCATGAGAGTGATCCGTTGCATAGCCGTCGGCCCCGCACGCGCGGGGATTGCTCCTCGGCGTGGAACAGCAGGTACCGGACAGCGACGTCGGCCCCGCACGCGCGGGGATTGCTCCGGTGTTCCCGACCTGCTGGATCCCGCGCGCCCGTCGGCCCCGCACGCGCGGGGATTGCTCCGTGCGCGAGGGCATCCACGGTGCTCCGGGCGAGTCGGCCCCGCACGCGCGGGGATTGCTCCGGTGTTCCCGACCTGCTGGATCCCGCGCGCCCGTCGGCCCCGCACGCGCGGGGATTGCTCCGTGCGCGAGGGCATCCACGGTGCTCCGGGCGAGTCGGCCCCGCACGCGCGGGGATTGCTCCGACATTGACGACGACTTCGACGATGACGACGAGTCGGCCCCGCACGCGCGGGGATTGCTCCTTCAGCGCCTGGACGTAGTACTGCTGCCCCAGGTCGGCCCCGCACGCGCGGGGATTGCTCCGGGGCCGGGATCTCCGCCCTGACCGCGACCGCGTCGGCCCTGCACGCGCGGGGATTGCTCCAGCCACGCGGCGGTCACCCGACGGCTGCAGGTGTCGGCCCCGCACGCGCGGGGATTGCTCCGCCCCGGTGTCGATCCGCGCCGTCGGCACCAAGTCGGCCCTGCACGCGCGGGGATTGCCTCGCCGACGCCGAGAAGCTCGACCTGCCCCCGAAGTCGGCCCTGCACGCGCGGGGATTGCCCTTGGCGGGCGGGGACGATCCAGAGCCGGTCGAGCTCGGGGAGCAGGCCGTCCGGGGGCTGAAGGGCGAGGGACGGGTGGTGGTGGCGTGCGGGTGGGAGGTGGCTATGGGCGGGCGGGGAGGGCGAGGCGTTCGATGCGAGCGGCCAGGTCGGGATCGCTCTCGGTGCGGCCGAGCCGGCACATGGTCGTGGTGCGTACAGAGGTGGCCTTGACGCCGCGCATGCTCATGCAGAGGTGCTCGCCGATGGTGTAGACGGCGACGTCGTCGGTGCCGGCGGACTTGGCGATGTCGTGGGCGACGTCGTTGGTGATGCGTTCCTGGAGTTGGAGGGCGTGGGTGTGGGTCTGGAGGTGCCGCACCAGTTTGGACAGGCCGAGGACGGCTGTGTCGGGGACGTAGGCGATGGAGACGTCGAGGCGGAAGGGGAGCAGGTGGTGCTCGCAGATGCTCCATGCCTCGATGCCGGTCAGCAGGACGAAGTCGCCGTACTGGCCTTCCTGGGCGAAGGCGGTGTCGAGCCTGCCGGGGTCGTGGTCGAGGAACTCGGCCCACCAGTCGGCGACTCGGCGGGGTGTGTCCTTGAGGCCGTCGCGGTCGGGGTCCTCGCCGAGGGCGAGCAGCAGCTCGCGGGTCAGCTCCGCGACGCGCTGGTGGTCGATGGGGCGGCGTTGAGCTTGGACGGGTATGGACGTCACTGATCGTCCCCTTGGGGTGGGTTGACGGGGTCGCGAAGTGCGGTGTGTCAGAGGTGGGTGGCGCCGGGCAGGCAGCCGAGGATCGGCACGGCGGTGAACGCCTCCGCGTACCGGGTGCCGATGCGGGCACCCCAGAGCCGGCCGAGGGTCTCGGCCATGGGGCCGAAGTGCTGCTCGATCGGCTGGCTCGCGTGCACGCGCAACGCGGTCAACTTGGTGTCGAAGGTCGTGGTCGCGTCCACGATCACGTCGGCGCGAACCGGGCCGTCGAGGGTGAGCGAGTTGTAGGTGTCGCAGGTGTAGAGGCGGGTCGGGCGGCCGGTGGCGATGCGGGGCTCGGGGACGGCCGCGAGCACGGCGGCGGCGACTGCCCGGTGCTCGGGGTGGACGTCGTTGAGTGGGTGGGTGATGACGATGTCCGGCCGTGTCTCCAGCAGCAGTTGCTGCACGGTGGCGTGGTCAAGCCGGGGGACCTGGCGCAGGCCGGCGCCGAGGACGGCTGCGCCCCTGCGGGCCTCGGCGTCTCGGACGTCGTCGTGGTGCGGGACGGCGATGGTGACCGCGTTGTGCTTGGAGTGGTGGGCGAGGGTTGCGCCGGCCCACAGCTCGGCGTCGTCGGGGTGGGCGAAGGCCGCCAGGACCGATCCGGGCAGCGCGGCGGTCACCAGAGCCCCAGCTTCTCGACGACGTCGGCGGGCTTGGGCAGCTGCGGGCTCGCCACGTCGCGAAGGGCGACGGGGACGTCGAGGTCGCGGCGTACCGTGATCATCGTCTCCCAGCGGAGTACGTCGGCCCATGCGATGGTGATGGCGGCGCCTTTTGCGCCGGTGAGGCGCCCGGAGCCGGGCAGGTCGTGCAGTGGCATGCCGTCTCGCAGCAGGGTGGCGGCGACCTTCGGGCCGATGCCGCGGAGGCCGGGGATGTTGTCGGACTTGTCGCCGGTCAGGGCGCGGAAGGCCGGCCATTGGGCGGGGGTGACGCCGTAGCGGGTGAGAACCTCGTCGGCGGTGATGATGCGTTGGGAGGCTTTGCGGAAGCGGTTGAGGATCCGCACGTCGTCGTCGAGGAGCTGGTAGAAGTCCATGTCCCGCGACATGATCAGGACCGGCCGGGTGGCGGCGGCCCGGGTGGCGAGGGTGGCGATGACGTCGTCGGCCTCGGCGTCGTCGACCTCGACCCACCGGATCCCGTACGCGTCCAGGCCGTCCTTCACCGGGGCGAGGAACTGCAGCGGCTTGAGCGCCTCCGGCGTCGCCTCCCGGTTCGCCTTGTAGCCCTGGTCGGCGGCCACGCGGTCGGCGGTACCGTACTCGCCGTCGAAGACGACCAGGACCTCGGGCTGTGCGACGTCGAGGTCGTCACGGATCGCGGCGCGCAGCAGGGCGAAGAAGGCGAACAGGCCGGTCAGCTCACGGGACTTGTCACGGGAGAAGATCGGTGCGGGAAAGCCGAAGGTGCCGGCCCACAGAAGGTTGAAGCCGTCGACGAGCAGCAACGGGGCAGGGGTTGCGGGGTTTTTGGGCATCACGACACCGCCTCTAGAAAGAGTTCAGCGATTCGGCGCGGCTGGAACTCGGCCGCTCTCCGATACACGGTCTGTGTAGTCGCGGCATACAGTATGTCATCTTCCAGGAGGGTCTGTGCCGTCTTGTGGAGGGCGGCGGGGCCGTCGTCGTGCTCGACGAGCAGACGGTCGCCGTGGCCGGTCGGTTCGATCAGCGCGGGCAGGTTGCCGATCCGGTAGGCGACCACCGGGGTGCCGACGCTCATGGCTTCCAGGGCCACCAGGCCGAAGGTCTCCTTCAGGCTGGGGACGATCACCACCGCTGCCCCGGCGAGCCACGGCAGTACCTCGTCCCAGGCCAGCCCGCCGAGCAGAAGGACGTTCGGAGTGCGGGCCGCCGGTCGGCGGCAGCGTTCGAGGAGCTCGGACTGCGAGCCGACGGTGTTCTCGAATCCTGCTTCGGCGAGGGCCACTTCGACGGGCCGGTTCCAGTCGGCGGCGGCCTCCAGGAAATCGAGTACGCCTTTTTCCGGTCCGAGCCGTGCGAGGACGCGTACCGGGCCTTGGCGGCGCAGCTGCTCGCGGCGGGACGGCGTGGGCGGGGCTGCCGAGGCGTCGGTCATGAGTGCGTTAGGGACGACGCGCAGGTTCCGCGGGCCCCAGCCGGCCAGTTCGTCGCGGACGACCGGGGAGGGCACGAGGACGCGGGTCGCGCGGGCGAGTGCGGGTCCGGCGTCGAGGACGTGCGGCTTGACGTGGGCGGCGAGCGCACGGCGGACGTGACCGGGGATGTCCGCGCAGGCGACCGAGCCCCCACAGGGCGTCGCAGAACAGGACAGTGTCGATGCGGTGTTCGGTGATCAGGTCTCGGATCTGCCGGGTCAGCCTGCTGTCCTGGTAGGTGATGGCGCGCCGCAGAACGTCGTCGTCGCAGGGGAAGCGCACGTCATCGAGGCGCAGGTGCGCGATGGCGACGCCGGGAAGACCGGGGCTCTCGGGCTGGGGCGCGGCGGTGGCGATGACGGGCCGGTGGCCGCCTTGGGCGAGGCCGAGGGCCAGGGCCGCCGTCGCGCGTTCGATGCCGGCCGGGGCGTCCGGGGTCCAGGAGACGAGGACCAGCAGGACGCCTCGGGAGGAGGCGGCGGTGATCACCGGGAGTTCACCCGCCGCAGGGCCGGGACGGGCTGGGTCTGGCCCTGCGGCTGGATCTCCCAGGGGAAGACGACCCAGTCGTTGACGGTCCAGGCCCACCGGTGGGGGTTCTGCGGGCAGCCGCGGTTGCGGAACAGCGCCGCCGTCATGATCGTGGCATTGTCGGCGAGCAGATGGTGTAGTGCGTCGGTGACGGCAGCGAACGTCGCTCCCGTGCCGATGATGTCGTCGACGAGGAGCACCGTGCCGGTGAAGCGGGCGGGCAGCGTGTCCGGGAGGAGGACCCGGACGTCGCCGGTGGCCTTCTGGAACAAGGCGTCGCTCGTGTTGTGCCGGGCGGTGACGGCGTGAAAGGGCGTTTTCAGGTAGTCGGCCATAATCCGGGCCGGCTCGATGCCGCCGGAGGCGATGCCGATCACGCAGCCGACCGCCGGTTCGATGCCGACGACGGACTCGGCGAGCAACCGGGCCGCGTCGAAGCACTGGTAGCGCGTCGGCGCGAACGGAATCCGCCGGGCGAAGACCCGCCGCGCAGGGTAGGGGGCGTTGGTCATGAGCTGCTCCCGGAGGTGGGCAGGCGGAGGTCGGCCGGGCCGGTGACGGGGACGAACGCGGAGATGCCGGTGGCGCCCCGGGTGTTGCGCCAGGCGAAGCCGTCGGCGCGCAGGACCGTGAAGCCGCCCGCGCTGTGCCGGGTGCGCAGCCGGACCCGGACGCCGGCCGGGACGGTCAGCGGGCCGACGGTCTCCTGGGCCTGGTCGTCGGTGAGCATCTGCTCGGCGGCGAGTGCGGCGCCGTCGCCGATGGGGAGCATCTGGAGGAAGGACACCCCGCCGGCGCCGAGCTGGGCGGCGAGGTTCAACAGCTCCTGGGCCTCGTGCTTGTTGGCCTGCATGAGGACCATCTGGAGCTGGACGAACAGGCCTTCGGCGACGGCGGCGCGGATGCCCGTGATGGCGCGCCGGTAGCTGTCCTGGCCGCGCCAGGTGTCGTGGGTAGCCGCGGTGGCGCCGTCGAGGGAGACCCGGATCGCGTCGAGGGCGCCGGCGAGTGCCCGGGCTCGGCGGGCGAGGTGCCAGCCGTTGGTGGTGCAGCTGACCACGCTGGTGCCCCGGCTGCGGATCGCCCGTGCGAGGTCGGGCAGTTCGCGCAGCAGCAGCGGTTCGCCGCCGGAGATGTCGACGCCCAGGACGCCCGAGGCGGCGATGTGGCGCACGAGGGCGCGCCGTTCGGCCTGGGTGGACTCGCGCACGGTCTTGTCGTCGAGGCACTGGGGGCAGGCCAGGTTGCAGCGCACGATCGGGGACCAGCACATGCTCAGCGGGTAGTCGAGCGCGAGGGCGGCCGGGTCGGCCAGGGGCCAGGCAGCGACCTGCTGGTCGTCCAGGGCGACGCAGCCACTCGGGAGCGGTTGGGGCGGAAGGTGGTTGGTGCCGACCGCCGGGTCGTGAACGACGGTGGCGTCGTCGAACGTGGCGGCGGCGAAGGTACGGATCATCGGGTGATCACCTCGGCGTCGGTCAGGTGCTTGTCGGCAGTGGCGGCGAAGGCGCGGACCTGTCCGGCGGGTGCGGGCAGGGACAGCAGGTGGCGGTAGCGGGCGAGCGTGGCGGGCCAGGTGGCGAGCTTGGCCTGCCATTGGGCGGCGGCGTCCGACGGGTCGAGGTGGAAGCCGACGGCCTGGCGCAGCGGGATGACGAGGCAGCCGGCGGCGATCAGGGCCGCGCCGAGGTGGGTGTCCTCCATGCCCCAGCCCAGCGCGCCGAACTCCTCGTCGAAGCCTCCGACGTCCACCAGCTGCTGGCGAGGCACGGCCAGCAGCGCGGTGACTGCCATCCTCGGCAGGTCCCAGTCGTAGTAGAACCGGCCGTAGCCGAGGTTCTGGAAGTCGTCGGTGGCGTCCAGCGGTCGCCCGTCCAGCTCTTCGGTGAGCGTGATGCCGGAGTACGGCAGGACCTTGCCGACCGGTGGTGTCCAGATGACGCGGTGGTCGGCCGCCAGGAGCGGAGGCCCGTCGGGCAGCCGCACCCCGTTGCACGGCGCCGCCTGGCAGGGGACGTTGTGCCGGAACCCCGTCAGCACGGTGTCGTCGGAGGCCCGTGCGGCCACGTCGGCGATCACGTGGGAGGGCAGCACCATGTCCGCGTCGACGAACAGCACGGTCGGGGCCTGGGCGAGGCGGGCCCCGGTGTTGCGCGCCGCGGCCGAGCCGCGTCGCTCGGCCAGGCGTACCGCGGTGGTGACCGCCGGGTGCCGGCGGGCGATGTCGAACGTCTCGTCCGTGGACGCGTCGTCGACCAGGATCACCTCCACCGCGGCCGCGTGCTGCTGGGCGCCGAGCGCGTCCAGCACCGCCGGGAGGGCGTAGGCGGTGTTGCGGGCGGGGATCACGACGGACAGTCGTCGGCCGGCGCTGGCACCCGCGGGGGTGGGCTGGTGCCAGCCCACCCCGGTTCGCGCGGTGAAGTCCGTCGTGAAGTACCGGTGGGCGTTGGCCTGGGTCCCGAGCGTGTCCGCGAGGCTGGTGTGCATCATGGCCACCTCCATTCGTCGAGCACGGCGGCGGCCTGCGGCCAGCCGCGAGGGTCGGAGATCCAGTGCAGGGCCGGGCGCTCCGGCAGGGCCAGGAGATCGGCGAGCAGGATCAGGTAGTCGGGTTCGAGGACCAGTAGCACCCGCCGTGGGGCGCCGTTGGCGGTGAAGTCGCGGCGGATCTGTTCGGCTACCACCGGGCGTAGCTGCCGGGCGAGGCCGGCGTCGAGCCGCTGGTCGTAGGGCGCGAGAAGGTCGTCCGCCCGGACCAGGCCGTAGGCGGCGGACAGGAAGCGGATTCGGGTGCGGGCCTCGCGGTGCCCGGCGAAGCGGGCGTTCAGCTGCGGGGCGATGCCGCCGGTGTACCGCTCCAGGGCGGGCAGCGGCCGGGACTCCGGCGCCTTGCGGTGCGAGCAGCCCGCGATCACGAGGTCGCCGATCACGCCGCTCTCACCACCCTGAAGCCGATCCCAGGCGAGGCGAGCTCGGCGGGCGCGGCGTTCAGGAACGTGCACCTCGCATACAGCGGCAGTGAGTTGTAGGAGCCGCCGCGGATCACGAAGCCGTCGCCGATCGTGGCCGACGACGTCCACTCCCAGCAGTTACCCGCCATGTCCCACAGGCCGCTCGGAGTCCGCCCGTGGGGATGGGAGGTCACGGGGGTGGGTCGTCCGCAGGCGCCACGTAGGTTCGCTCGCGATTCGTCCGGCTCCTCGCCGCCCCACGGGTACAGACGGCGCTCGACGCCGGAGGCCGCCCACTCCCACTCCTTCGACAGCGGCAGCCGGCCGCCCAGGTCGGCCGCGATCCGGGCCGCCTGCGCATGGGCCACTGCGACCAGCGGCCGGTGGTCCGACCCGAGCCCAAGCTGGAAGGGCGTCAGCGGTGTGGCCGTCCACTCCAGGTCGGCCACCTTCACCGGCTTCCGCCGGTCGCCGAACAGGCACGTTCCACCCGCCACCGGCACCCAGACGAACGAGCGTCCGGCCAAATTCGCGGTCATCGCTCGCCCTCTCATCCGGCGATCAGGAACAGGTCTTCGGCGTTCGCCCCGGCCCAGACCTTCGACTTGGCGAGGTTGGGCCACAGTCCGCAGCAGGCCAACGCCTTGGTGACGGCTTCGAGGGCCTCGCCGGCCTGTTCGGCGCCGTCGCAGAAGACGCAGTAGTTGTCCGCGAACCGCACGACGCGGTACCCGGCCAGCCGTGCGTCCGCCCGGGACAGACGCAGGTTGATCAGCAGCGGCGCCAGCGCCGTCCCCGGCATGATCGGGAAGGGCAGCGGTTCCAGCACCCGCTCGAACAGGCGCAGGAACGAGCCGTCCGCGACGTGCTCGGCCAGCCAGCCGGTGACCTTGGTCGCGCTCGATCCTTCCGACACCCTGCGCACGTCCACGTCCACGACCCACCGGCAGCCCTCACGCAGGTGTCGGTCGGCGTCGCGCAGTGCCGAGATCCGGTTGCGCCCGGCCCGATAGCCCGAGACCCAGTCGGCGAACGCCCGCTGCTCCAGGACCGGCTCGACGGCGTTGCGCATCGCCCGCTGCACGACCCGGTCCGCCACCGTCGGGATCACGGATACGAACGTCTTGCCGGTGTACGAGGTGATCTCGACCTCGCGCACCGGGCTCGGAGTCCAGGAGCCGGCTCGCAGTTCCTCGGCCAGAGCCTTCAGCCGGCCGCCGAGGTCCTGCCGGAACTGGGCCCAGCTCATCCCGTCGGCCCCTGGGGCGCCGGCGCGGCGCATGCAGGCACGTGCCGCCCTCTTCAGATGCCGGACTTCGACGAGGAACGGCATCAGCGAATGGGCGCGTAGTGCAAGGGAGTTGGCTATAGTGGGATGTGCCTGAGCGGCATGCAGGATCCCGCTCCCCTCCGCACCGAGTGCTTGGCCGCTACCCAACACGAGCGGCCTCGGGGAGCCGGAACGACCGCGCCGCTCAGGCACCTTGCTGTTCTCAGCGGCCACGCTCGTCCTCCCAGAGCAGCGTGTGCAGCCGCGGCGTGAGGTTCCAGCCCCGGGCCAGGACTTCGTCCGCCAGCGCCCGCATCCCGCCGAGCACCGCTTTGCTGCTCGTGCCCTCCGGCATGATCCACACCTCGGGGAACGAGAACTCCTCCGCCAGGGAGGCGACTTCATCGAGCTGGCCGGCCTCGCGTACGACGAACTTGAACCGGGCCTTGTCGCAAGCCGCGAACGCCCGCAGCGCCTCCGGGTTGATCCGCCGGTCGCCGGGCGCGGCGAAGGCCTCCAGCTTCGGCGAGACGTTGAACCCGGACACCGCTTCGACCAACCCGGGCCGCGGGCTGATGGTCCCGTTCGTCTCCACCTCCACCCGCCGCCCCGGAAGCAGTCGCACCAGGTCGACGACCGCGTCCTGCTGGAGCAGCGGCTCGCCCCCGGTCACCACCACCAGCCGCGACAACCAGGACATCACCCACGCTGCGAGGTCCTCGACACCGATGCGGGTGGAAACCTCGCGCGGGTCGAACCGCGACCAGTCCCACGTCTCCGGGGTGTCGCACCCCGGACAGCGCAGGTTGCACCGCGACAGCCGCACGAACAGAGCCTGCTGCCCGCAGCTCGGGCCCTCACCCTGGAGCGTCGGCCCGAAGCACTCCGCCACCAGCAGCCCCCTGCCGCCGGCGAGCTTGCCGCCCGACAGGCTCACCGCTCCTCCAACACGAACTCGGCCCAGCTGCTCGCCGTTTCCGACACCCGAACCGACACCAGCCGGCCCGGCAGCCCCGGTTCCAGCTGCTCCACGAACCAGCTGGCCAGCCACGCGGCGAGGTTCTCCGACGTCGGCGCGACCGGCAGGACGTCGTTCAGCACCCGGTGATCGAGCGTGCCGTCGATCATCTTCTTCACCGGGCCGAGATCGCCGAAGTCCGTGACGAAGCCCGGCCCCACCAACCGGTCGGCCGCGAGCACGAACACGGCCTCGTAGGAATGGCCGTGCATCCGGGCGCACTGGTGCCCCACCGGCAGGCTGGACAGGAAGTGCGCGGCCTCGAACCGGAACGTCTTCGCGATCCGGTACCGGCCGGGCAGCACGAGCCCGCTCATCGGGCCACTCCCGACGACGCGGCGGCGTACACGGTCGGATCATCGACGCCGGCCAGCTCGAACGCCTCAATCCGCTCGGTGCACGTCCCACACGTCCCGCAGTGCAGCGCGCCGCCGCGGTAGCAGGACCAGGTCTCCGCGAACGGCACACCGACCTGCTCGCCGACCCTCACGATGTCGGCCTTCGTCTGACCGATGAACGGCGCCAGCAACTGGAAGTCCTCGGGGATGAACCCCTCGTTCCCGACCCGGGCCACCTCGGCGAAGCGGTCGAAGAACTCGGCGCGGCAGTCCGGATAGACGGAGTGGTCGCCGGCGTGGGCACCGAACGCCACCGCGTCCGCACCCGAGGCGACCGCCACACCCAACGCGACCGACAACATGATCGCGTTCCGGTTCGGCACCACCGTGCTGCGCATGCCCTCCGCGGTGTAGTGGCCGTCCGGCACCGCGATGGTGGCGTCCGTGAGTGCCGAGCCTGACAGCAGGCGGCCGAGCCCGCTCAGGTCCACCACCTCGTGGCGGGCCCCGAGACGGTCCGCGATCAGCACCGCGAAGTCGAGCTCCTTCCGGTGCCGCTGGCCGTAGTCGAAGGAGAGCAGCGTGAGTCGGCTGCCGCCGCTGGCGAGCCAGTAGGCCACGGTGGTGCTGTCCAGCCCACCAGAGGCGATCACCACCGCGTGACGCGGGGGCGCTTGTACAGTCATCTCCATACATCTTTCTCGTAGTCCTCCAGTACGGAGGGCGGAGTGAGTTCGTGCGGCTTGGCCAGGACGCAGCCGGTCTTCTCGAACAGCCGGCAGATCTGACAAGGCGCGAAGGTGTGTACGGGTGCGGTTGCTCGGCTACGCGGTCGTTCCCGTGAACGAGGCGTCCGGGGCGCCCGGGGCGAGGACCACGGTGGGTTCCTCGGACCTGTCCAACTGGTGGTCGATGAGCAGGCCCAGCAACGTCAGGCCCAGGAGGTTCCCGGCCAGCCAGCCCGCTTCGATCGCGGCCCCCAAGCGGTTGGAGAGGCGCGCCCGCCGGTGCTGCGAACCATTGCCCGAATGCAGGCCGCTGATCTCCTCGCGAGCTTCGCGCCGTGCGACGGCCGTGCCACTGAGAGAGGGCGACTTCATGGTCAGTCTCCGCGGATGCGCAGGTGAATTCCGCTCGTCCGGAAGAGCCGGGTGAGCGGATGGGAGCTCAGAATGCCTTGCAGAAAGGGGACATGATCAGACCCGAGCTGGACGTCTCGGGACGTCCTCTGTATCGTCCTGAGGCCTCAGTACGTCCCAAGACGTCCTACTCGGGAGCGCAATGGCGAACGAACGTCTCCGATCGGCTCTCGTCATCCGAGGCGTTACGGAGAAGGAGCTGGCTGAGCACTGCGACGTGGACGCCAAGACGGTGGAACGCTGGATCCTCAAGAACCGCGAACCGTACCGGCGTCATCGGCAGGCTGCAGCGGCCAGGTTGCAGATCGACGAGGACTATCTCTGGCCGGACGCGAAGCCTGAGACGCAACGCCGGGACGAGTCGGACGCCGAGATCGTCCACCTCTACCCGCACCGCTCCTCCGTCCCGCCAGAGCTGTGGCTCCAGCTCGCCGAGCGCGCCACGGTCGAGATCGGCGTCCTTGTCCATGCGGGCGTCCACCTTGCGGAGAACCCGCGGTGGCACCGAACGCTCGTCGAACGGGCGCGAGCGGGGGTTCGCGTCCGTCTGCTGCTGGGCGACCCGGACAGTGCCGAGGTCGCGCGCCGGGGCGAGGAAGAGGAAATCGGCGAAGGCGTCGCGTACAAGGTACGCGAGGTCATTAAGCTCTACCGCCCGCTCTACGGCACGCCCGGCATCGACTTCCGATCCCACCGCTCCACACTGCACAACTCCCTGTACAGGTTCGACGACGAGATGCTCGTCAATACCCAGATCTATGGCGTGAGTGCCCCGTTGACCCCGGTGCTCCACCTGAGGCGCGTCGCCGGCGCCCAGCTCGTCTTGACCTACCAGCACAGCTTCGAGAAGGTCTGGGCGAGTGCCGTTCCCCTACCGAGGCAGGCATCGTGAGCCGTACCGACTACTTCGACGACCCGGGTGCCCCGAAGGCCCAGCGGATCGTCCCCGCCGTCACCGCCTTCGTGGTGAACGACCGCGGCGAGCTGCTTCTCGAAAGGCGCTCCGACAACGGCCGGTGGGGGATGCCGGGCGGGGGCCTCGAGATCGGCGAGAATCTCCCAGGTGCCGTCGTTCGCGAGGTACTTGAGGAGACGGGCATCGAGGTCGAGGTCACCGGCCTCGTCGGCACCTACAGCGACCCGGGGCACGTGATCGAGTTCTCCGACGGGGAGGTCCGTCAGGAGTTCTCCCTGTGCTTCCGGGCGAGGCCGGTCGGAGGTGAACTGAGCGCCAGCTCCGAGTCCTTCGAGGTCCGGTGGGTACCGCGCGAGGAACTGGAGGCGCTGGACATCGCCCCGACGACCAGGCTCCGCCTCGCTCACGGTTTCCGGGAGGAAGCGGCCCCCTACCTCGGCTGATCAGGCGCAGCCGGCTTCGGCGAGGCGCTTGGCCACGCGGTCGACCATGGCCAGGAAGGCGGGCCGGGCCGCTGACACCGCGCGGTGGACGACGTCGTCCGCGTCGTACCGCCGAAGCACTTCGTCGAGCCTGGACACGGGTTCGACGACGGTGCCGTCGGGGCCGCTGGTGACGTCGCAGTAGGTGATCGCGTCCAGCAGCTCCGACGGCGGCCGGCGGAAGACCGCCAGCTCGGCCGACAAGGCCAGTTCGGCCACTTCCCATTCCGACGAGGAGTGGTAGGCGACGAGCGAGCAGACCATCGGATCGACACCGAGGTGGCTCAGATAGCGCGCGCCGTCGATCATGTGCTGCCCCGTGTCGACCACGGAGGCGGCATAGCCGACATCGTGGAGGATCGCGGCGACAGCGACCAGATCGGCGTCCGCGCCGAGCACCGGAGCGAGAAGCCGGGCCTGCTCAAGGACCCGGCACGAATGCGCCCAACGCGAGGGAATGCTCGCGAGCAGCGATTCGGCGGTCTGGTACGCGAGGCTCAGGTGCATCGCTCTAGGCTAAGGGCTGGGCTGTCCCGTAATTGAGCGGATCCGGCCCGCAAGGGCTCGCCCTTGCGGGCCGGCCGCAGCAGCCGCACTCCCCACCGTGCGAGCTCGTGTTCGAAGGCGCGGCCGTAGTATTGCCGGTCGCTGATCAGGATCTGCCCAGGCCGGGAGCCGGCGAGGTGGGGCTCGTCGCCGAGCATGCCGAGCACGGTCTCGCGTTCGTCCGCCTTCGCGCCGGTCAGCGCGAAGGCGGACGGGCAGGCCGTGCAGGGTGCAACCCGGGTGCAGACGCAGGCCCCAGAAGAACAGGGAGTGGCTGGCGCAGTAGCCGTACTCGGCCCAGCCAGCCAGGTCGGATCGCTGGGCCGTCTCCGGTGCGCGACCGCATTCCACCGCCCGGAGTCGACGACCCACACGGTGTCGGCCCACAGCAAGGTATCCCCTGCGAGGAAGCGATTGCCCCGGGCGATCAGGTCGGCGGCCTTGCGCAGTCGCCAGTTGTAGCCCGACTGCGTGGGCAGGTACGGAAACAGGTGGCGCAGCTAGGCGGTGGCGCAGCACGCGCGGGGATTGCTCCCAGGCCGCCCGAAAGCTGAACATGAAAGAAGCGTCGGCCCCGCACGCGCGGGGATTGCTCCAAGACCCAGCCCCTCGCCCCGTTCCTGCGCGAGTCGGCCCCACGAGCGCGGGACCGACACCTGACCCCGCGCACTGTCAACAACTCCGAGCAACCCCCGCGAGCGCGGGGCCGACGAAGCCCTTGCCCGTGGCCACGAGGTCACCACGGAGCAACCCCCGCGAGCGCGGGGCCGACTTCTGCATGCTGGCCTGGAAATCGCCGGCCGTCGAGCAACCCCCGCGAGCGCGGGGCCGACACTGGGAGGGAGTCCCGGTGATGGCGAGAGCCAGAGCAACCCCCGCGAGCGCGGGGCCGACCCTACCGGCCGTAACCCCCGGTCGTCACCGTCGGAGCAACCTCCGCGAGCGCGGGGCCGACCCTACCGGCCGTAACCCCCGGTCGTCACCGTCGGAGCAACCTCCGCGAGCGCGGGGCCGACGTCAGCCAGTACTCGGCATCGGGCCCCTGGACGGAGCAACCCCCGCGAGCGCGGGGCCGACCCATTCGCGGGCTCCCGAGCTCGGTTCAACCGGGAGCAACCCCCGCGAGCGCAGGGCCGACATGCGCCACGCCATGTCGACGCCCATGCCCTCGGAGCAACCCCCGCGAGCGCGGGGCCGACCCGCCGGGTGTCACCCCCAAGCGCCTGCGCCGGGAGCAACCCCCGCGAGCGCGGGGCCGACTCCAAGAGGAGCGCCGCCACAGGACCGCAGGTGGAGCAACCCCCGCGAGCGCGGGGCCGACTTGCTGGACACCCGTACCTGCACCGACTGGACGGAGCAACCCCCGCGAGCGCGGGGCCGACTCCAGCGCGAAGTCGTGCCCGCCGGAGAACGAGAGCAACCCCCGGAGCGCGGGGCCGACACTTGCTGACCTGCGGTGATCTGCCTTAGCCGGTGCGTTCTGAGTTATCTCGATTGGCTGTCAGCTTCTCGAGGAAGCAGAGAATTGTCTCATCTCTCTTTGCTGCTGGCCGAGTTGTCAGCCTCGCGCCCTGCGCTCCTGAATCCTATCTTGCATGGGAGGTCGGACGATGGTCGATGACCGCTGGCGGCGGTATCCACCACAGGTCAGGGGTTGGCTCGGTGTCTTGTGGGGCAAATCCGCCGGGCAGGCCGGCGGCACTGCCAACCTGCTGCTGTCGCACATGCTGGACACTGCCGCGGTCGCGGAGATCGTCTGGGACCGCTACCTACCGCCGGTGACACGGTTGGGTCCGGACGCCCTTGTGGGCGGTCAGGGTAAGGGGCGATGCCTGTTCGCCTGGCTGTGTGGGATTCATGGCTGCGGCAAAGCCACCCCTGGTGTTCCAGTACCTTGATGCGGTCGGCGAGGATGAAGCCGCAGTTGATGTATCGGTGCGCGGCACCGGGGTCGGCGATCGATCCCTCGCCGCAGATCAGCGGGGTCAGGTCCTGGCTCCGGTTCTGGCACTGGTCCAGGTGGGGCATCCCGACCCCATGGCTGGCACGTGCGCCCGGGTCCGGCTCCCTGTGGTTGCGACTCGGTGACCATTCGTCAGATCACCTGTCGCACGGCCGTGCGAACCGGCATCCTGGCGACATGCGGTGGATCCGGCGCGCGGCACGGGTCACGGACGGCGACCTCTTCCAGGCGTGGCTGTACGGCGGTCTCACACTGGCGGTCGACCTGCGCCTCCTGGCCATCGTTCGGGACGCACGCACCGGCGCGTCCCTCGTGTTCCTGGCCTCGGCCGGCGCCCTGGCCGGATTCGGCCTCGGCGTCCTGCTCGGACGCCGCCGGGGGTACCGCCGGTGGACGGCGGCGACCGTGCCCCGGCCCGCCCTCCGCCTGGTGCGGTGCGCGACGACGGGGGCCCTCTACGCCCACCTCGTCCTGCCGGCCGTCCTCGTCGTCGACGTGGTCCGGCACCCGGACCACGTCATTCTCTACCTGATGGTCCTCGGCGCCTGAACCCGGCCCGCCCCGGCGCTCTCCTGCGCCTGCCCGGGGAGGGCGGGCGGGCCGTCCTCGGTGTGCATGGTGGCGCGCGCCCGCTGGACGTACCGGTCGATCAGGTGGCGTAGCACGCTGACGGTGGCGGCGACGTCCGGGTCGGGGATGCCGTCCAGTGCGCCGGCCAGTCCGGTGATGTTGGCCTGTTTCAGCCGGTCGAGCACGGCGTGTCCCTCGGGGGTGAGTTCGACCTGGCGGGCCCGGCGGTCCGTCGCGTCCTGGGTGCGGGCCACCAGCCGCTGGCCCTGGAGGCGGTCGATCTGCCGGGTGACGTGGGAGGACTTGACCATGAGGCGGTGGGCGAGGTCGGTGACCCGGCTGGCGCCCTCGGCTTCGGCGAGCGCGCGCAGCAGGTAGATGTCCGAGCGGGCGGCGGTGATGCCAGCCCGGGCCATCTGGCGTTCGTGCTGCTGTGAACGCGTCAGGAGGTAGGCCAGACTGGCCAGTACGGCCTCCAGGTCCGAGGTGGTGGTCCGTTCGTCTACGGGGTCTTCGGCGTCCGACATGCAGGAACCTTAGCGATCCGGTGCGGGTCGCGGCGGTGGTGTGGCGGTCGTGCGGTGCCGGTGCGGGCCTCTGACCGGATTTCGGACAGATTCGTTCGCCACCCGGCGGGGCCTTTCGCCGCCACGGACCGCGAGTTAGCGTGACGATGAGTTAGTTGCTTAAGGCACGCAATGAACCCGGGGGCCGCTGCACCACCCCGCTGCACCACCCCGCCGCGCCACCCCGCCACCCCGCCACGCCCCCACCAGCCGCCGGCACACCAAGCTCCGGGAAGGGAGCCCCCCATGGCCACGGCCGCACCCACCCCCCGCTTCACCCACCCCGCCGCCCGCGGCGCCTGCCCCTTCGCCCCGCCCCCCGCCTACCAGCAGGCCCAGCAGGAGGAGCCGATCAGCCGCGTCTCCCTGTGGGACGGCACCCCCAGCTGGTTCCTCACCCGCTACGACGACATCAAGGCCGTCCTCGCCGACCCCCGCTTCAGCTCCGACGCCACCCGCCCCGGCTTCCCCTTCATCAGCGCCGGCGCCCGGCAGCTGGGCGCCGGCCAGGTCACCTTCATCCGGATGGACGACCCCGAACACGCCCACCAGCGCCGGATGCTCACCGGCGAATTCATGATCAAGAAGGTCGAGGCGCTGCGCCCCGAGATCCAGCGCATCGCCGACCGCCTCCTCGACGACATGACCGCCGGCCGCACCGAGGCCGACCTCGTCAGCGACTTCGCCCTGCCCCTGCCCTCCCTCGTCATCTGCCTGCTCCTCGGCGTCCCCTACGAGGACCACGCCTTCTTCCAGGAGTGCAGCCGCGTCCTGCTGCGCCGCGACTCCGCGCCCGAGGACGTCGACGCCGCCCAGAAGCGCCTGGCCGACTACCTGGTCGCCCTCACCGAGACCAAGCGCACCGCACCCGACGACGGCATCCTCAGCCGCCTGGCCGAGCGCGGCGAGCTCACCACCGAGGAGATCGGCGCGATGGGCCGCCTCCTCCTGATCGCCGGGCACGAGACCACCGCGAACATGACCGCCCTGTCCGTCCTCGCCCTGCTGCGCAACCCCGCCCAGCTCGACCACCTGCGCGCCCACCCCGAGTCCGTCCCCGGCGCGGTCGAGGAACTGCTGCGCTACCTGACCATCGTCCACTCCGGCCTGACCCGCGTCGCCACCGAGGACGTCGAGGTCGGCGGCGTGACGATCCGGGCCGGCGAAGGCGTCATCTGCATGGTCAGCACCGCCAACCGGGACGCCGCGCAGTTCCCCGGCGGCGACGAGCTCGACCTCACCCGCGACGCCCGCCGCCACCTCGCCTTCGGCTTCGGCACCCACCAGTGCCTCGGCCAGCCCCTCGCCCGCCTGGAACTCCAGATCGCCCTCGACACCGTCCTGCGCCGCCTGCCCGGACTGCGCCTGGCGGTCCCCTTCGAGGACGTCCCCTTCCGCGGCGAGATGCTCGTCTACGGCCTCCACGCACTGCCCGTCACCTGGTAACACCCCCAGCCCCCATACCAGTTCACCCACCCCGAAGGGAAAACCCGTGCTCGTCACCATCGACCAGGACAAGTGCTGCGGCGCCGGAAGCTGCGTCCTCGCCGCCCCCGACGTCTTCGACCAGCGCGACGAGGACGGCATCGTCGTCCTGCTCGACGCCCGCCCGCCCGCGGACCTCCACCAGGCCGTCAAGGACGCCGCCGACGTCTGCCCCGCCGCCGCGATCCGCCTGGAACTCGCGTGACCGCACTGCGGCGGATCGCCGTCGTCGGAGCCGGCGCCGCCGGACTGCACACCGCCGAAGCGCTGCGCCGGGCCGGCTACGACGGCCGCCTCACCCTCGTCGGCGCCGAGGACGCGCCGCCCTACGACCGGCCGCCGCTGTCCAAGCACCTGCTCTCCGGCCAGTGGCAGCCCGAGCGCCTCACCCTGCGCGAGCCCCACGCGCTGGCCGAGCTCCGGCTCGACCTGCGCCTGGGCGTGGCCGCCGCCGCCCTGGACCGCCGGGCCCGCACCGTCCGCCTCGCCGACGGCCACGAGGTGCCCTGCGACGCCGTCGTCATCGCCACCGGGGTCCGCCCGCGCCGCCTGCCCGGCGCCGAGACCCCGCTGGCCGGCGCCCACGTGCTGCGCACCCTCGCCGACGCCCTCGCCCTGCGCGAGGACCTGCGCACCGGCGGCCGGCTGCTGGTGGTCGGTGGCGGACTGCTCGGCGCCGAGGCGGCGGCCACCGCCGTCGCCCTCGGCGCCGAGGTCACCTGGCTGGTCTCCACCCCCACCCCGCTGGCCGGCGTCCTCGGCACCGAGACCGCCGCCCTGCTGGCCGGCCTGCACCGCGAACACGGCGTGCGGATCCACGTCGGCACGGCCACCCGGGTCCTTGAGCGCGGCGGGCGCGCCACCGGCGTCCGCCTCGCCGACGGCACCGACCTCGCGGCCGACAGCGTCCTGATGGCCGTCGGCTCCGAACCCGCCACCGGCTGGCTGGCCGGCAGCGGCCTCGCCCTGGCCGACGGCGTGCTCTGCGACGCCTACTGCGCCGCGGGCGACGGCGTGTGGGCCGCCGGCGACGCCGCGGCCTGGCCCGACCCGCACACCGGCCGCCACCGGCGCCTGGAGCAGCGCACCAACGCCACCGAACAGGCCCTGCACGCCGCCCGCAACCTCCTGGCCGGCCCGGACGGCACCCGCCAGGCCTACACCCCGGTCCCGTACCTGTGGACCGACCAGTACGGCCTGCGGATCCAGGCCTTCGGCCGCCCCGGCGCCGCCGACCGCTTCGAACTCGTCGACGGCACCGTGGCCGAGCACCGCTTCGCCGCCGCCTGCGTCCGCGACGGACGGGTCGTGGGCGCGGTCGGCATCGCCGCCGCCAAGGCCCTGCGCGGCCTGCGCGCCCAGGTCGCCGCCCACGGCCCCTGGCCCCCCGACCAGGCCTGACCCGGCCGTAGGGGGCGCGTATAGTCCGGGGTCTGATGATCATTCGTATTCCAATTCTTGGGGTTCCCTTGAGCAACACCTCCATCAGGCGGCGCGGCGCGTTCCTGTTCGCGACCACCGCCCTCGTCACCGCCGGCGTCATGGGCGGCACCGCCCAGGCCGTGCCCAACTCCGGCTCGCTGTGGGTCGGTTACGGCAAGAGCAACACGTACGCCAGCGTCAAGTGCGTCCAGCAGATCTCCAACTCCCTGCACTACCAGACCGGTTACCACACGATCGACGTGGACGGCTCGTTCGGCCCCGACACCGACGGGGCGGTCAGGGCCATCCAGAAGTGGGCGAGCCTGGACCAGGACGGCGTCGTCGGCCCGCGGACCGGCGACGCCATGATCACGGCCACCAAGGACGCCTACGGCTGCTACCCGTACCTGCCCACCCTCAAGTGACACCCGCCGCCCGGCCCTGGTAAGCATCGGGCGCCGATGGGCCCCGCCCCGCCTCCGGGCAGGGCGGGGCCCGCACCGGGGGAGCGGTCCTGCCGCGACGCGGCCTACCGGCCCAACGGTCATGCGGCTACCGTTAGTTGGCGCGAGCTATCGAATCCCACGCTGGTGAACGCGCCGACCCGACTTTCCCCGGCCGTCTCTCGTCCCGGTCCGCCGACGCCCGTCCTGCCCGATACCCGGCTGCGGCCGCGGGGGCGGTGGCACTAGCCTGGCGGCTTCGCGGAGTGGAGGAGGGGTGCGGTGCTGGTCATGCCGGGGCGGCGGACGTCGACGATGGAGCTGCTGGCCGCCGAGGCGGCCGGCCGGGGGATGCGGGTCCTGGCGGCGGAGGAGGCGGGCCAAGACGCGGGACCGGTTGCGGGTCCGGTGCACTGGTACGGCGGGCCGCTCGCGGGTGCGCGGCTGGCGGAGCGGCTCGGGTTCGCGCTGCTCGAACCGGCCGACGACTGGCTCGCCGAGCTGCCGGCGGAGTTCACCCGCCGGGACGTCAGGGCGGCAACCCTCGCGGACGCGTGGGCGCTCGACCGGCCGACCTTCGTCAAGCCGCCGCGGGACAAGTCCTTCCCGGCGGACGTCTACGCCGACGGCTCCCGCCTGCCCGCCGGCCTGGACCCCGCGACACCGGTGCTGCTCTCCGAGGTGGTGACGTTCGCGGCCGAGTACCGGCTGTTCCTGCTGGACGGGCGGATCGCCACGGCGAGCCGGTACGCGGTGTTCGGCCGCCTCGACCCGCGACCGCTCGACGGCGACCCCGCCGCCACGGAGATCGCCGAGTTCGTCGCCCGACTGGTCGCCGTGGCCGGCCCCACCCTGCCGAGCGCCGTCGTCCTGGACGTCGGACAGCTCCTCGACCCCTACCGCCCGGGCCACCGCTGGGCCGTGGTGGAGGCGAACATGGCGTGGTTCTCGCACGCGTACGCCGCCGATCCGGCACGTGTGCTGGACGTGGTGCTGCGCGCGGCGGGACCGCGCGAGCGGGTGCGGCCGCAGGACCTGCGCTTCGTGCGGCACCCGGAGTACCCGGATTACCCAGGGCAGTGAGAAGGGCCGGGAGACGTCGCCCCGGCCCCTCCCTCAGTGGCGGATTCCGGCGAACCCGCCGGTCGGCTCAGACACACTCCCACCCGTACGTCGACTCGGACACACATACGCTGGTGTTCAGGTGGCCGTTGATGCCGAACGCGTGCGAGCCGGGGTAGTAGAGGTCGGACGTACCGTTCATGTAGACCCGGTAGTCGGTCCAGGGCCCGCGGAGCGTGAAGAAGACCGTGGAGACGTCCTCCGCACGGTTGTAGGACACGCCGTCGACGCAGATCTGCTCGCCGTAGCCGTTCATCGGGCTGCAGCGGGAGGACGCCTGGGCCGGGGCCGCGATCGCCACCGTTGCCGCGAGCATCGCTCCGGCCATCAGGGCAGCTCGAACTGTGCGCATGTGGTTCTCCCTTGTGCGGTGGATGGCGCCGGGAAAATTACGCTGTCGGCCGTCGAGCGCGACGGGACCGCCCGCATCGACATCCAGCATTGAAACAGCGGGGGCAACGGTGGGCAAGCCTTCCGTCAAAATGCGTCCGACCAGCTGTAATTGACGGACAGACGTGCCGCAAGAGACACTTTTCCGGACTGAATGACAGGTAAGTGACATAGCATCATAATGACCTTGACCTGGGGGGATGCTGCGCTGGATCGCTCTTGTGCCGGTCCCGGAAAAGCTATTCAGGTCGATAGTCGCGCATACGGGGAAAATTCCCCAGACCTGCCTTTCCGTGGAATGTTGAATTCCTGAGGGACAAGGTCGCCGCCGACCGCGTAACCGAAGGCCGGAACCGCGCGGTCCGATCCCTCGTCACCTACGGTGGCCGGTCGCCCGAACCGGCCTGACCGGGGGAAACGTGTTCATGTCGCTGCCGTGGACCGCCGCGCGCCGACCGTGGCCGCACCCGAACGACCGCACGGCGAAAGGCCAGCAGACATGAGCACGCACACCGACAGCGCCACCGGGCAGCCCGAGCAGCCCCCGGCGCAGCCCGCCGGCCCCGCGGTGTCCCGGCGGCGCCTGCTGCGGATCGGGGCCGGCGTCGCGGGCGGCGGGGCCCTGCTGGGGGCCGGTGCCGCGGGCGGGATGCTCGCCGGGTGGCTGCCCGGCGGGGTGGCGCTGAAGAAGGCGCTGGGCATGACCGGCACGGACGGCACCGTGCCCGACGCGGCGCCGGGAGCGGTGCACGTCGAGCAGGTCCGCTCGGCGGCGCGCGGCCGGAACGTCACGATGGTGACCATGCTCCCGCCCGGCGCCACGGCGAGCACCAACCTGCCGGTGTGCGTGCTGCTGCACGGGCGCGGGAACGACGCCCAGGGCATGGTGACCCTGGGCCTGCCGCAGTTCCTGGCGGCCGCGGTCAAGGCCGGCGTGCCGCCCTTCGCCGTCGTCGCGGTGGACGGCGGGGACGCCACGTACTGGCACCAGCACGCCCCCGGCGACGGCGACGACCCGCAGACGATGCTCCGCGAGGAACTCCCGGGCTGGCTGCACGCCCGCCAACTGCCCACGCCGCGCGCCGCGATGGGCATCTCGATGGGCGGCTCCGGCGCCCTGCAGTACGCGATCGGCCGCACGCACGCCGGCCGCAACCTCGACGCCGTCGCGCTGCTCAGCCCGGCCGTCTTCCGCACCTGGGCGGACGCCCGCACCACCGGCGGCTACGCCGACGAGACGGACTGGCAGGCCCACGAGCCGGCGCTGCGCCTCGACGGGATGCAGACCGGCGCCCTCGGCGTGTGGTGCGGCCAGGAGGACCCGTTCTGCCCCGCCGCCCGCGAGGTCGCCCGTCAGGCCCGCGCCCGCGAGGCGCACTTCCCCGACGGCCTGCACACGGACGGCTTCTGGCGGCGGGTGCTGCCCGACGCGTTGTCCCTGCTGGGGCACACCCTGGCCACCGCTGGTGGCCAGTAACGGGAGATCAGGCCCGTGCTGCGACATTGCGACTCCCCTGCCTGGCGCCCGAGGCAGGGGAGTGCGGCGAGCCCCGTCATCGGTACGTCCTTCCCGGTTCGGCCCACGCCCACATCCACGCACTGTGTCGACCGGCCGTGCCGGCGTCTGAGGTGAGGCCGTGGGCTGGCCCGGTGAACGCAGCCGACCCGTAACAACTCGCCATCCGCTTCGGTGAATTCTTCGTCGAGTGCCGCCGCCTTGGTGCCCGGTGCCCGGTGCCCGGCGACGACTGGCTGACCCCGGTCTGCGCCCTGGCCGATTATGTGACAGGACCCTTCTTTGTACAGACCCAAAACTCAGGGTGAAAGAGGCTTAGTAGGGAAGCAGGTTGGAGGTGTCGAGGGAGAAGCTGAAGGGCTTGGGGACGTGGATCGGCTGACCGAAGTCGGCATCCTCCCGCATTCGGTAGCGATCGCCGTCGATTTCTTGGAAGAGTGTGGCAGTCTTCTGCTTTGCATCCACGACCAGGTAGAGCGGGATTCCCATGAGCGGGTAGTCACGGAGCTTGCCGGTCCAGTCGTTCTCGGGGTTCGACGGGGAGACGATCTCAACGGCGATCAGCGCCAGCTCCGAGGGGGTGGTGTTTTTGCCCGTGGTCATGGCGTCGTCAGGCAGATAGGTCAGATCGGGGTTGCGTAGTTTCGAGACCTGGGGGGAGTAAAGATCTGTGTTGTTGCTGAATAGGTAACCGTCCGGGGCGTGACGTTCGAACTGGCGCTGCACAATGGCGAGATTCCGCTGGTGAATGTCGGTGGGCGACGCCTGCATGATGACGGTGTCGCCAGAAAATTCGACCTTCCAGTCCGACGGGATCGTGCGACGGACTTCCTCGATCATCTCGAGATGGCGCGGGTCGATACTCAAGGAGTCCTCCTAGGATGTCTCGGATATCTTACAACCGCTGCTGCCAGGGCAGGCAGAGGACAGGGCGTTTCAAAGTTCTGACTGGGCGTTTCGTCCTTGACTTTGGTGGCTCAGGTTCCGTGTCACGTCGGGGTGCTCTCGCCGGTGAGCTGACGGGCCATGAGGCCGACGATCTCCACGTCGATTCCAGGGTGCGCCGATGCGGCCGTGCTTCTCCCGGGTGGTCTCGGCGGTGATGCTGACTCGGCTGTGCCCCGGGCCGTTGCCCTGCCGGGGTGACCGAGAAGACGATCAACCGTTACCGCGGGGCCGTGGAGCCGCTGCTGGGGCCGGGCGAGGCCTTGCTGGACGTGGCGAAGGTGGTCCCCGTAGCTGGGGTTGGCGCGCTCGGAGCCGACCCGGTCCCGTTCGGCTCGGCGCTCGCGCGCATCGGCGCGGTCGCCGGGGGAGGGGGGAGCCTGGCGGCGGCCTTCCCCACCGGGACGGCCCTGGGGAAGGCCGGGCTGCTGACGGTCACCGACCGCCGGGTCGCCTTCGTCGAGGCGGGCCCGGACCTCCGCAAGCCCGGCCGCCTGCTCTGGGCCGCGCCCCGGGCCCGGGTGGCACGGGCCGAGCGCCGGCCGAGGACGCAGGCGATGGCGCGCTTCCGGCTCCACTTCGCGGACGGTTCGTCGGTGGCGATGATGACCATGCGCCGGCGCACGATCGAGTCGCTGGCTGTCCACCTGGGCCGGTGACGGGCGCTCAGGCCCCGGCGTCCGCCCGGTGCAGCAGGTAGGCGCCGGAGGCGGCGGCCAGCAGGGCCATGCAGGCGGCGAAGACCAGGCCGGCATGGGCCAGGCCGAGCGGCCCGGTGAGCAGGCCGACGCCGATGACGGGGACCGAGATGCCGAAGTAGGCGACGACGAACAGCGCCGAGAGCGCGCCGCCGCGGTGCTCGGCGGGGCTCGCGGCGGCGACCTCGCCCACCGCGCCGCGCAGTCCCATGCCCTGGCCGGCGCCGCCCACCAGCGCGGCGAGCACCAGCAGGGCCAGGACGGCCCACGCGAGCGAGCCCGCCAGCAGCGCCAGCCCGGCGATCAGCACCAGGCAGCCCAGCGGGATGGCCCGCGCGGTGCCCAGGCGGGGGACGAGGAGCTGGCCGAGCGTGGAGGCGAGGAAGGCCGCGAAGACGACGAGTCCGACGACGGCCCGGTTGTGGACGTCCAGCGCCTCGGCGAGGAAGGCGGGGCTGACCGACGTGAACACCCCCAGCAGGGAGAACCCGGCGAACGCCGCGAGCCCGGCCGGGACGAACACCCGCCGGACCTCCGGCGTCAGCTCGGCCCGCTGGGGCCGGGCGGTGCGCAGCGGCCGGGTGCCGGCGACGGTCTCCGGCAGCGTCAGCACGAGGGCGAACGAGGCGGCGAGCAGCACCAGGTGCACCACGAACGGCAGCACCAGGGGCCGGGGCGCGTACTGCGACAGCAGCCCCGACAGCAGGGGGCCGCAGCCGAGCCCGCCCATGTTGGCGGCGGTCGCGGCGAAGCCCGCGCGTCCCCGGTGCCGCGCCGGGGCGAGCTCCAGCACGTACGCGGTGGCCGTGCCGGTGAACAGGCCCGCCGACAGCCCGGACAGCAGTCGCCCGAGGCAGAGCAGCGCCACGCTGTCCGCGGCCAGGAACACGACGGCGCTGCAGGCCGCGAAGCCCAGCCCGCACAGCAGGACGGGCCGGCGCCCTACGGTGTCCGAGACGTTGCCGACCAGCAGCAGGACGCCGATGACACCGAAGGCGTAGACGGCGAACACGACCGTCACCGTCAGCTCCGAGAAGCCGATCCGCTCCCGGTACAGCCCGTACAGGGGCGTGGGCAGGGTGGTCCCGGCCATGGCCACGGCGAACGCGAAAGCGGCCGGCAGGTAGCCCGCCCGGGCGGCAGCAGGCCGGACGGCCCGATGATCGGTCACCACGCCACGATAGGCACGCCACCCGGCCCGGCCCCCGACCGGCGGCCCCGCGCTGCGCCGACCGGCCGTACGCCGCGCCGCGGCCGCCCGCGGTTGATCATGGCTGCGGCGGGGCCTACGCTGGCCCGGTGAACGCAGCCGTACCGCAGCAACTCGCCGTCCTTCCCGGTGAGTTCGTCGTCGAGCAGCACGGCCCCGGTGCCCCGGTGCCCGGCGGCGACTGGCTCGCCCTGGTCCGCGCCCCCGAGGGCCTGACCGTCGTTCGGCCCGCCGACGCCGACGCCGACGCCGACGCCGACGCCGGGGGTGCGGGCGAGGGCGCGGAGCGCTGGGCCGCGTTCTACGGCGGGCAGACCGCCCACGGGCTCGACGTGCCCGGGATGCTGGCGGCGCTGCTGACCCCGCTGGCGGCGGCCGGGATCCCGGTCTTCACCGCCTCCACCTTCCACGCCGACCTCGTCCTGGTCCCCGCAGCCCGCCTCGCCGCCGCGACGGCCGCCCTGCGCGCGGCCGGGCACGCCGTCGGCTGACCGCCGTCTCGGTCGGCCGTCGCGCGCTCGCCGACGACCGCACCCCGGCCCCGTCCGCGAGTTGCGTGATCACCGAGTCCTCCACGGGGCGTGCGCCGTACGCTTGTCCGGACAGCGACAGGGGACGTCACCGGGGGGTGCAGCGCTGGTGGAAACTCGCGGGGCAGGGGCAGGGGCGCCGGATCCGGGCCGGGCGGAAGACCTCGCCGAACTCATCGGCCTGCTCGGCGAGTTGCGGGCCTGGGCCGGACAGCCGTCCTACCGGGTGCTGGCCGGCCGGGTGGGGCCGCTGCTGCGGCCCGCGCGGACGGTGTCGGCGACCACGGTCGTCGACGCCTTCAAGGCCGGGCGCCGCCGCCTCGACCTCGACCTGCTCGTGGGCATCGTCCGCGCCCTGGGCGTCGACGAGGCCGGCACGGAACGCTGGCGGGCGGCCTGCATCAGGGTGCACGCCGGGGCCAAGACCGGCGGCACCGCCGGGGTCTTCCGCCAACTGCCCGCCGACCTCGCCACGTTCACCGGGCGCGGACGCGAACTCGCCGCCCTGCTCGCGGCGGCCGGCCCCGGCGGCAACGCCGCGACGACCGTCGTGATCTCGGCGATCGAGGGCATGGCCGGGGTCGGCAAGACCCAACTGGCCGTCCACGCCGCCCACGAGCTGGTCCGCGCCGGCCGCTACCGGGACATGCAGCTCTACGTCAACCTGCGCGGATTCGACCCCGAACTGCCCCCGGCCGATCCGGCGGCCGTCCTGGACGCCTTCCTGCGCCACCTGGAGGTGCCCGCCCAGCGCATCCCCGACGGCCTCGACGCCCGCGCGGCCATGTTCCGCGACCGCCTCGACGGCCGGGCCGCGCTGATCGTCCTGGACAACGCCGCCGACGAGGACCAGGTCCGCCCGCTCATCCCGGCCTGCCCGTCCAGCCTGGTCGTCGTCACCAGCCGCCGCAGCCTGCTCGGCCTCGACGGCGCCACCGCGACCCGGCTCGACGTGTTCGACCCCGCCGAGGCCCTCGCCCTGTTCGCCCGCATCGCCGGACCCGAACGCACCGCGGCCGAACCCGAAGCGGCCGCCGCGATCGTCGCCGCCTGCGGCCACCTGCCCCTCGCGGTCTCGCTCACCGCCGCCCGCCTGCGCTCGCGCCCCACCTGGACCCTCGCCTACCTGCTGAGCAAACTGCACACCCACGGCGTCGACTCCGTCGCCACCTCACGACAATCACTGCGCGGCGTCTTCGACCTCTCCTACGAGGGCCTGCCCCCGGCCGCGCAGCGCCTGTTCCGCCTCCTACCGCTCAACCCCGGCCAGGACTTCACCCCCGGGGCCGCGGCGGCCCTGGCCGGCCTCGACGAACCCGGAACCGAACTGCTGCTGGAACGGCTCCAGGACGAACACCTGCTCCAGCAGAAGACCCCCGGACGCTACGCCCTGCACGACCTCCTCCACGCCTACGCCGCCGGATGCGCCCGCCCGGACCGGGACGAGGAACGCGCCGCCACCGGCCGCGTCCTCGCGTGGTACCTGGCCGGCGCCGACACCGCCGCCGACCGGATCGTGCCCTCCCGCTACGCCCTGGCGCCGGATCCCGCCCTCGCCGCCGCCTCGCCCCCGGCCTTCGAGGGCAGCGCCGACGCCATGGCCTGGTGCGACGCCGAGCACGCCAACCTGCTGGCCGCCGCCGAGAAGGCCGCCGCACTCGCCGAAAAGGCCGCCGCACCGCCGGTCGCCGGGGTGCCGGGCGGCGGCGACCTCGCCTGGCGCCTGGCGACCGCGCTGTCGACCTACCTGCACCTGCGCTGCCAGTGGCGGGAGCACGAGCACATCCACGAACTGGCACTGGAGGCCGCCCTCGCCACCGGCCACCTGGCCGGCGAGGCCTGGGTGCGCAACAACCTGGGCATCTGCCTGGCCGCCCTCGGCCGGCCCGACCACGCCGCCGCCCACCTCACCCGCGCCCTCCAGGTGCGGCGCGTCCTCGGCGACGTGAGCGGCGAGGCGGCCACCCTGAGCAACCTCGCCCGCGCCGCCGCCGAGGCGGGCGACCTGGAGGCCGGCCTCGGCCACGCCCTCCAGGGCCTCGACGCCGCCACCCGCGCCGGCGACCGCAAACGGGAGGCCGCGGTCCTCAACAGCATCGCGATCTGCCTGTGGGAGCTCGGCCGGCCCGAGGAGTCGCTCGCCTACCTGCTGCGGAAACTGGCCATGCACCGCGAGGACGAGGACCCCAACGGCCTGGGCCTGGCCCTGCACAACATCGCCGAGGTGCACGAGGCCCTCCACCAGTACGACCGGGCCGCCGGCGTGCTCCAGGAAGCCCTCGACACCGCCCTCGCCGCGGGCGACGTCCACGCCGAGGCCGGAGCCCTCTTCGGCCTCGCCCGCTGCCTGCACGCCACCGGCCGCTCCCGCACCGCCCGCGCACACCTCCAGCGGGCACTCGCCGTCTTCGAGGACCTCGACGCCCCCGAAACCGCCCGCGCCCGCGACCTGCTCGCCACCCTCGACGCCTCCGGACCGCACACCTGAGCCGGGGAAAGGCGCGTCGAAGCTCCGGTCGAGGGCGACGGACGACGTCACCCTCGACCGGAGCCCCGACACGCCGGGATCGACCCCACGCCGCCCCCGCACGTCCGGCCTGCACGCGCCCCGCACGTCCGGCCGGCACGCGCCCCGCACGACCGGCCGGACGCCGGATCAGCCCACCAGCCGCGAACGGAAGCCGAGGTAGACGCCCTCGATACCGGGCGGCTTCTCCGACGAGAACTGGGTGACGCCCACGCTCGTCAGCTCCTGGGCGTCGGGCGACACGGCGAACGTCTCCGGCGTGCGGTCGCGCGTGTCGGGGTCGACGTGCCGAGCCGCGCCGGTCTCCACGCTGCTGCCCTTGTTCGTGGTGAACTTGATCTTCCCGAGCTTCTGGCCGTAGGTGCCCTCGACCTTGGTGACGTACTCGTCCTGGGCGAGGGTGAGTTCTTTCAGGGCTCCGCCGGTGCCGCCCATCTTGTCGCCCCAGTCGTTGCCGTACTTGATCTGGATCGCGTCGACGTCGTCGTAGCCCCAGACGCGTACGGCCGTGATCCGTTCTCCGCGCTTCGTGACGGTGGGCGGGTTCGACGCGTCCCAGGGGGCGCTGCTGATGTTCGTCCCGTCCCAGCGGTTGCCGCCGTTGCCCCGTCCGTACGTGCCGTAGAAGAGTTCCCGGTCCAGGCCGGCCTTCGCCGAGTCGGGGATCTTGTCGACGAGGTAGGGCCAGAGCCTGGCGTAGTCGAGGACGTTGAGGCTCATCGTCGTGTCGTACTCCGCGTAGGCCTTGCGCTCATTGGCGTCCGGACCGCCCCTGGAGAGGATCCTCGACGCGGGGACCTTCACCTTCGCGCGGCCTTCGGCGTAGACCTTGTTCACGTAGGACACGTAGTCGGTGTTCGCTGCGGCCGGCTGGGCCTGCCTGCCGCTCCGGAGTTCCTGCGCCTGCTCGCGCCAGACGTCGACCGACTTCGCGGAGGCGCCCAGCGAGGGCCCCTTGGTGATCGCGTCGTTGAGGGCGCCGAGCTTGTCCGAGGTGCTCTTCGTGCCGCTCCCGGCATTGCCCCCCGACGTGGTGAGGTTCGTGAGCCTGTCGCGCATGTCCTTGATCTCGCTCGGCGAGAGCCCCCATTTCGCGCCCTGCTTGACGCCGTCGGCCAGCAGCGCCAGGTGCACGTTGGCCGCCGCGGCGAACAGCGGGAGCGCCGCCACCGCGTAGCCGTCCTTCTGGAATTGCGGGATCTGCTGCTGGACGTTGACCAGGGAGGCCCGGTGCAGGGTCCGGATCCGCTCGGCGGCCTTGTCCCGTGCCGTTCCCGCGGGTGCCTTCGCGAAGTCGTTGACCGCCTTGGTGTAGTCCTCCAGGTTGGTGTCGATGCCCGTCAGGCTCGCCCGCAGGGTCTTCGCGTCGTAGTCGCCGAGCTTCGCGTCGATCATCCCCCCGACGCGGTCGCTCAGCTTCTGCCACAGCTGGTCGACCGACGGCTTGCCGGTCGGGAACAGTGCCTTTCCGAGGAAATCGGTCATGCCGGACAGAGCGCTGCCGCCGTAGGGCACGAGCTTGACACCGAACGCGAAGACGGCCAGCACGTACCTCGCGATCTGGTTCGGATCCGTCACCTCCAGCTTGTCGCCTTTGCGTGAGGCCGCGTCCAGGCTGGTGAGCAGCTGGGTGATCCGTTCGGTCGGCGTCTTGCCGTCCATGGCGTCGGTGGGCTGGGCGGCGGCTGCCGAGATCCGCTGCGCCTGGCTCGGCTCGCCCGCCCAGGCGTACGACGACGCCAGGGGGACCGAGCCGAGGGACAGGACGACGGCCGTCGCCACGAACTTGAGCGGGATGCGCCGTGTGCGTTTCATGCTTTGGTGCCTCCAGGTCTTCCGGGTGGGCCTCTCTCCAGACGAAGGGGCCGTCCGATCCGCCGAGTCGAATGGCTGGAGTCCGATGGAGTGGCATGGATCATCCTTCGGCACCCGCACTCCCGCCGACAGGGACAGAAGTGTCGAATACCCACAAAATGCCGCCAGAGGACGGGACAAGCCTGGCTGCGGATCCGTCTGTTGACGAACCGTCGGCGATCGGGGCGGTGGCCGTTCAGCGGCCGACGGTCACGCGGGAGACGATCGGCTGGTGGTCGGAGGGGATCTCGGCCAGGGGGTCGCCGCCCTTGCGGAGCCCGTCGTAGCCGACGATCCGCTCCTCGGAGAAGGAGGGCTGGGCGCCCGTCCCCTTGATGTAGCCGATGTAGTCCAGCCGGTTGCGGTACTTGGCGTAGCCGTTGTCCTTGTTGTCGCGCAGCCCGGCGCGCGGGTTGTCGACCATGTCGTAGGTGTAGCCGGTGGTGCCCGGCGTCGCGAGGACCCCGCCGAGCGCCTCGTTCGCCTTCGCGACCTCACCGCTGACGCCCGCCCCGGGCGCGTGACCGTTCTTCGGGTCCGTGGTGTAGTACTCGACGTTGAAGTCGCCCGCGACCACGACGGGTGCGCCCCCGGCCTTGTTCGAGGCCCAGGCCCGCAGCTCCTTGAGCTGTTCGAGACGGACCTTGCGCGTGTTCCCGACCGGGCTGCTCCCCTCCTCGTCGGCCTGGAGGTGGGTCCCCGCGACCCACACCGACTGCCCGTTCACCGACAGGCGCGCGAGCGCCGCGCCCTTGTTGGACTTGTAGTCGGAGGTCTTGGAGTCGGAGTTCCGGTACACGAGCTGGTGGGACTCCAGGATCGGGTACTTGCTGAGGAGCGTCACGCCTCCGTTGACGACGAACGGCGAGTTGCTGCAATTCCCCTCGTAACTCGTCCACCGGCCGGAGCCGCTGCAGTATTCGCCGACCAGGCTCGTCTGGTACGGGTAGACCTCCTTCAGCTCCATGGCGCGCATCGCCTGGGCGTACTTGTTGAACGCCTCGTCCAGCACGACGACGTCGGCGTTCTCCCGCTTGATGACCACGGCGGCGGCCTCGCGCCGCTCCGCGCGGCGGTCGCTGCCCGGGGTGCCGGCGAGCTCGGTGATGGAGGGCAGCTGCTCCACGTTGAACGCCATGACGCTCAGGGACGGGGCTGCGCTCTCCGCGGCCGCCGCCGTGCCCACGGCCGCCGGGGACAGCAGCGCCGCCGTCCCGGTGACCACGAGGGCCGCGCGGGGGAGACGGGGGAGGCGGGGGAGGCGGGGAAGGTCGAGGGCCACGTGCTTCTCCAATTCGGTTCGGATCCGGTGTACTTGGTGGTCCCGCCGGTGACATCCGGGGCGGGAGCCGGACACTGCGAGAATCCCAGCGCCCCGCCCGCGAGCACATCCGGGAAATGCCGCAGTGTTCTTGCGGATTTCCCGCAGTGTGCAGGTTCCGCCCCACCATGAGTTCGTGGCGCAACCTTCCGGCAACCGTTCGCGGGAATGGTTGACAGTGGTTGCCGCGTATCGGAGGGTGGAAGGCGTTCCGTCCCCGCACAAAGGAGCCGGTATTCCCATGCGATGTCCACGAAAAGCCGGTTGATGACCGTCCCCGCGACCGCCCCCACGACCGCCCCCGTGAACACCCCCGCGACCTCCCCCGTGACCGTCGTCCTGGTCGACGACCACCTGACCGTGCGAGCCGGCACCCGGGCGCTCCTGGAACCCGAGGGATTCGTCGTGGTCGGGGAGGCCGCGGCCGGACCCGAGGCGATCGACCTCGTGCGGACGCGCCGGCCCGACCTCCTCGTCCTGGACATGGTGCTGGCGTCCGGCCCGGTGCAGTCGGCCATTCCCGAACTGCGCGCGGCCGCCCCGAGGACGGGGATCCTCGTGCACAGCATGTACGAGGACGCGGCGCTCGTGCGCGGGGCCCTGGCCGCGGGGGCGTCGGGCTACCTGTCGAAGAGCACGTCCGTCCCCGAACTGCTCCTGGCCGCACGCACGGTGGCCGCCGGCGGCAGGTACGTCCAGCCCCCGCTCGGGGCGGACACGGCACATGCCCCGGTGTCCCCGCGGGCGTTGAGCCCGCGCGAGGGGCAGGTGCTGGCGCTGCTGGCCGACGGCCACACCAACCGCGAGGTCGCCGCACACCTGACGCTGAGCGTGCGCACCGTGGAGAGCCTGCGGGCCGCGCTGCGCAACCGGCTCGGCCTGGTCACCCGGGCCGACCTCGTCGCCCACGCCCGGCGCACCGGCCTGCTCGACGGGCCGCCGGGATCCCCCGGGCCCCAGGGTCCGCATGGGTAGCGGCCCCCGCGGACGCCCGGCGATCCACCGGCCGCACGTCCTCGGCCCCGTGCGCAACCTGTGCCTGGCGCTGGCGCTCCTCGGTGCGGTCGCCTACGCGGCGGACGCCCTCACGCAGGAACCGCTGCCCGTGCGGCCCGTCGCCGCTCTCGCCGTCGCCTCGGCCACCGGCGCCCTGGCGGTCATGGTCCGCGCGCTGCCGAAGGTCCGCGTGCTGCTGACCATGGTGGCCTGCGGGTTCGCCGCCCTGGCCGCCGGCCGGCTGTTCCACGCCGAGGCGGCGTACCCGGCGCTGGTCCTCCTGCCGGCGGCGGCGGTGTACGCGGTACGGGCCTGGCCCGAGGCGAGGACGCTGCTCGGCCAGGGCCGGGCCCGGGCCCTGATCGGCCGGCAGGAGCACTACGCGGGGCTCATCGCCGGGGAGCTCCACGACGAGGTGCTCCAGCTCCTGGCCCTCACCCGCCGCCAGCTCGACGCGGCCCTCGCCGAGGAGGACCCGCAGGCGCTGCGGCGCTCCGCCCGGACGGCCGTGGGCCGGCTCGACGAACTGGCCGCCGTGCTCCGCAGCATCGTCGCCACCCTCCACCCGGTGGCCCTGCGCGGACTGGGCCTGGCCGAGACGGTCCGCTCGCTGGCCGCGCGGGTGGCGGCCGAGAACGGCCTGATCGTGGACGTCGACGTCCAGGGCGAGCGGCTCGGGGCGGCGCCGGCGGCGGACGAGGAGGCGTGCCTGGCCGCCTACCGCGTCGTGCAGGAGGCCCTCGGCAACGTGGTCAAGCACGCGGACGCGGAACGGGTGCGGGTGTCCCTGGCGTACCGTCACCATCACGTCGTGCTGTCCGTCACCGACGACGGGCGCGGCCTCGCGCACACCTCCCCGACGCCCGGACCGGGGTACGGGGTGGAGGGGATGCGCTGGCGGTGCGAGGCGTACGGCGGGACGTTCTCCCTCACCTCCGACGGCGCCGGGTGCGGCACCACCGTGCGGGCCGCCATCCCGCTCCCGGGGGAACGCCGCGGCGCGTGAGCGCCCGCCGTCCCCCCGTCCTGCCGTCCCCCCGTCCTGCCGTCCTGCCGTCAGGAGACGACGTCGGCCGGGCACAGCTGGCTGCCCGGCCGCCCGCGCAGGGCGGCGTCCACGCAGCCGCCCGGCAGGCCGTCGTGGGCCGTGGTGCCGAAGTTGGCGGTGACGGTCAGCGTGCCGTCGCCGAAGACGGTCCGCTGCACCAGGTGGTCCTCGGTCAGCCAGCGGAAGGAGGTCAGCGGCTCGGTGCCGGCCGCCTGGTGCAGCGGGGCGAAGTACTGCTGCAGGGCGGCCAGTTCGCGCAGATTCTGCGCGTCGCGCGGGTCCTTGTCGCTGAGTACGAAGTTGAGCGGGGTGTTGGAGAGCACGGCCAGCAGCGCGCGCGTGGTCTTCTGCTCCGGCAGCTTCCCGAAGGGCAGCTCCCACCGTTCGGCGTTGACCAGCGAACCGTGCAGCGCCGTCTCGTACAGCGGCACCCGGTAGCGCGGGTCGTACATCGCCTTGAGGGCGGCGGCCACCCGGGCCTGGTGCTCGGGCTTGAAGTCCGCGGTGCGCACCGGCTTGAAGAAGGTGGCGGCGGCCCCTTCGGGCATGTAGCCGCCCCAGGCGGCGTCGTCCTTGGGGTCCTGCGGCCGGTTGTCGAAGTGCCCGGTCTCCATGGCCCACAGCCGTCCGTCCACCGGGGTCGCCGCGCCGTGGTCGAAGGCCAGCACCTGGTTGGCCCAGGAGCCGGCCGATTCCGAGCCGAGCACCAGCGGCCGCGCGGACGTGTCGTAGGAGCCGTCCGCCAGGCGCCGCATCCGGGCGAGGCGGTTGGCGCGGTCCTCGGCCATGGTCATCGCGTGGCCGGGGCCGTGGTCCCGGAAGAGCTCGCCCGCCGCGTCCACGTCCAGGAAGTAGCTGCCGGCTCCGTTGGCGACCAGCGAGCGGGTGCGGGCGGCGAGGTAGTGGTGCTGCGGCTCGGCCTGCTCGAAGGCCTGGGAGCTCAGGTAGCAGCCCTTGTTGCGGAAGCCGGGCTGCGGCGTCCCGTCGGCCCTGACGACGCAGAAGCGGGGGTAGACGTCGTCCGGCCACACGGTGTTGGGGGAGGAGTCCTCGGTCTTCTGCTGGCCGTCGGCGAAGGAGTCGTACGGGCCGGCGAGGTAGCCGTCGGCCTCGGCGGCCCTGACGTCGGCGCCGGTCATCGGGGCGTCGTCCGAGTCGTAGCCGAGCCAGAGCCGGGAGACGCCGAGCGCCTTGAGCTTGTCGAGGTAGGCGGGCCGGCGGGCGCCGCCCCAGGCGTAGGCGTGGAAGGCGCCGAGCAGCTTCGCGGTCTGCGGGTTCTTCCGGATCTTCTCGGCCAGGCTGCCGAGTTGCCCGTGCTCGGCGAGCCAGTCGCGGTAGTCCGCGGCCGGGGCCACCGGGGAGCCGTCGGTGAGGGAGAGGGCCACGGTGTACGCACCGGTGCCGTTCCCGGCGGCGAACCCGTGCTCGGCGGTGGCCCGCAGCCGCCCGTCCTGGGAGGCGAACGTCAGCGACGTGCCGATGTCGGTGGGGACGATGTAGCCGGCGCCGGCCCGGCCGGTGCGCAGCGTGTAGCCCCACACGGGCATGGACAGCTGGGAGTCCAGCTCCTGCGCCTCGCCGACGAGCGCGCCGTCGGGGGAGTTCCAGAACGGGTCGTCGACGGGCACGGACAGCCCCTCGCCGCGCGGGAACTGGATCGCGCCGGCGGCCGGATCGGCGGCGGTCACCGGCCAGCGCACCGAGGTGTCGGCGCCGGTGGCGGTGAGGGTGACCAGCAACCGGCCGTGGTCGGCGCGCACGTCGGCCCGCAGGCCCGCCTCCGGGTACGACCAGCCGGCGCCGTCCGCCGTCCTGGCCGGCGCGCTCGCCCGGCCCAGCCCGGAGGCGGCGGCAGCGGAGAGCAGGACCACCCGCCCGTCGCCGGTGCGGGCCTCGGTCCGCAGGGTGGCGGTGTCGATGGTGGCCGTGCCGCCGCGGACGGGCACGTCGACGCGCCCGCCGTGGATCCGCACCCGCTGGGCGGAGCCGTCGGTGACGGCGCTCGCCGCGGTTCCGGAGAGCAGCGCGGTGGCCACCGCCAGGACGAGGACGGAACGCGGGACGTGGCGGCGGGCGGGGCGCGCGAGGGGTGACGCATGAGTGCCTGTGTGCATGACACAGTGATACGGAGTTTTCCTAAGAGGTCTTTAAGAACCGCTGCCACTGGGGCCGCTGACGAACCACCACCGCTATGACGCCGGGATGTTCAGCGAGGGCGCTGCGGAAGTACTTCTTCATGTCGTCGAACGTCGACGGGTTGCCGCTCCACCCGTGGACGAAGACGACCGGCCGGTGCCCGTCCGCGCGGGCGGCGGCCTGCGCCGGCGGGGGCTGGACCTGGGACAGGACCGCGGCGACCGCGCCCACGGCCACGATCGGGGCGAGGCGGCGTCGCACGGGACGGTGTCGCACGGGGTGGCGCCGCACCGGGCGGCCGGGCGGTGGGAACGTGCGGGAACGGGCCGGTGACATGGGAACGTCCTCTCCTGGGGCCTGGCCCCGTCTTCCGACTGTCGGTTCTCGGTTCTCGGCTTTCGAGTTTCGGTTTTGCGAGAACCGTCGAACCGATCGTCATCGGCGGACGAACGCGGGGCATCGGTGGAAACCCGCACGATTCCTGCGGCTTTCCCGCAGCCGATCGTGCTGCCCGGAACGGTGGCGGGTTCTTGCGGCCCGGCGGCATTTCTGCGCCTGGCTGCCTCCGGCGCGGCGGTGAAAACATGACGTCCACTCGGGAATTCGCCCTGCACCCAGCCGGAGAGCCGTGATGAATCGCTGTGCCAACGGAAACCCGGCACCCACGGGCCGGCCCGGACCGCGGTGGTCCGTCCAGGCCTGGAGCCTGGTGGGACTCGGCTACCTGGCCGCCTTCGGCGCCGCCACGGTGGCGGCCGTCTACACCCTGGCCGGGCGGGCGGACCGGCTTCCCGGCTGGTTCGTCGACGTCTACGACGGATTGGTCTACGCCGGGGTCCTCGTGGCGGCGGTCGCCTTCCTCGTCGGCCGTCGACGGCTCGGGCTGAGCCGGTCCGAGCTGGGGCTTCCGCCCAGGAAGGAGGCGTTCTCCGCCGGCTCCCTGGGGGCCGTGGCCGCGGCGTACCTGGTGATGCGGACCGCCTTCGCCGTCCTCGCCCTCTTCCCGCAGCCGGAATCCGCGAAGGCCTCGGAGGTCCTGAACACCGGCATGAGCACGGGCAGGATCCTGCTCTGGTCCGCGACGGCCGGAGTCGTGGAGGAAGCCCTGCTGCTCGCCCTCCCGGTCGCCGTCATGACCCGCATGCGGTGGCCGTGGCCGGCCCAGCTGGCGGTCCTGGTCGCCCTGCGGTTGCCCTTCCACCTGTACTACGGCGTCCAGTTCCTGGCCCAGGCCGTGATCTGGGCGGGAGGCCTCCTGTTCGTCTACCGCCGGTACAGGGTCCTCTGGCCGTTCGCGCTGGCGCACTTCCTCTACGACACGATCAGCCAGTCCCTGTACGGGAGGGCGAACCCGCTCCTGGGAGCCGCGCTGCTGGTCCTCGGCGGGTTCTCGATGGTGTGCGTGGCCAGAGGCCGGTTCGGACGGACGACGTGAAGGCCGCCGCGCAGGAGCCGTCCCGGTGAAGCGGCCCGGAGGCGGGCGCACCCGCCGCCGGGGCCGTGACGGTGGATCAGCCGCCGCCGTGCACTCCGGGGCCGTCGGCGGGTCCGGCCGCCTTGCGAGGGGGCACGGCCAGACGGCACCAGACGTGCTGGTGGCCGTCGTGGAGCCGGGCCGCCCCGCACTCCAGGCTGAGGGCGGCGACGATGCCGAGGCCGCGCCCCCGCTCCCGCAGCCCCTCGCCGGGGAGCCGGCACCGGCCCGCGTGGAAGGGGTGGTCCCGGCCGAGGTCGTAGACGCCGACGATCAGGCTGCCCGGAGCGCGGGGCTCCGAAGGGAAGACGTCGAGGCACAGCGCGTCCAGGCGCCCGCCGTGTTCGGCGGAGTTGGCGGCCAGTTCCGCCACGACGAGCCCGGCACACGCGATGACCTCGCCGTCGCAGTCGTGGGCCGCGAGCCACGCGCACGCGAGGCGCCGGGCGTCGCGCGAGGGGGTGGTGCCGAAGGCGTGCCGGCCCCACGTGACGGCGTGTCGGCGCCGTGTCTCCCAGGAGCTCCAGGACATGGGATCCATTCCCTTCCCTTGACGGACGATCGGGACAACGCCAGTCTTTTCGACCGCACCCGATTCATCCAGGGGCAGATCTGCCAGGCGCCGGAAACATGCCGCCGGAAACATGGTGTGGATTCCCGGAGAGGCGGGATTTCGCGGACCGGTGTCGTCAACGGTCCTGGCAGACGCGGGAGATGCCCTGAAAGGATGGCCCTGGCCGGGAAAGGAAATTCGAAAAGAGACGCACGGGGTTTCCGGGCGGGAAGTCACCGGCCGCCACGGCGCCGGTCGCCGTCCGCGGCGGGGGAAGGGTAGGGCCCCGGTGCCGCCGGGCGGTCGGCGAAGGCCGCCCGGTAGTCCTTCGGGGTGACGCCCACGATCTTCCGGAAGTGGTGCCTGAGCAGGGCGCTGTTGCCCATGCCGGTCTCGTGGGCGATCTCCTCGATGTCCAGGGAGGTCTCCTCCAGCAGGTGCCGGGCGTGCAGGACCCGCTGCAGGGTCAGCCACTTGTGCGGGGTGGTGCCGATCTCCGTGCTGAAGCGGCGGGCGAGGGTCCGGGGCGACATGCGGGCCCGCTGCGCCAGTTCCGCCACGCTGTGCCGGGCGCCGAGGTTCTCCCGCATCCAGCCGAGCAGGGGCTGGAGACTGGCGCCCGGGTCCTCGGGGACCGGCAGGTCGACGAACTGGCGCTGCCCGCCCTCCCGGTGGGGCGCCACCACCATCTTGCGGGCGATCGCGTTGGCCGCGGCGGAGCCGAGTTCCCGGCGCACCAGGTGGAGGCAGGCGTCGATGCCGGCGGCCGTGCCCGCGCTGGTCAGGACGGTGCCGTCGTCGACGAACAGGACGTCGCCGTCGACCCGCGCCAGGGGGAAGCGGCGCGCGAAGGCGTCGACGTAGCTCCAGTGGGTGGTGCAGCGACGGTGGTCGAGGAGACCCGCGGCACCCAGCACGAACGCCCCGCTGCACACCGAGAGCAGGGTCGCACCGCGCCGGTGCGCGGCGCGCAGCGCGTCCAGGACGGCCGGCGGGTAGTCCTCGCGGATCGTGGCGGCGGGCACCGCCACCAGATCGGCGTCCCGCAGCGCCTCCAGGCCGTGCGACGGGATGACCCGGAACCCCGCACCGGTGGACAGCGGCGCGCCGGCGTTCTCGCCGCACACCCGGAAGTCGAACGGCGGCACGCCGTCCGGGGAGCGGTCGACGCCGAAGACCTCGCAGAGCACGCCGAACTCGAACGGGGCCACTCCGTCGACGAGCACGACGGCGACGGTGGTCAGCACGGCACCGGCCCGCCGCCACGGGAGCGGGGCCCGCGCGCCGGCGGGTGCCGGCGGCGGGCCCGCGCGGGTGCCGTGCTACGCCGCACGGTGGTAGAGCTTGGCCGCGACGGTCCACCGCTCGCCCACCTTGAGCAGGTTCAGGTAGTCCTCCATGGTGTTCCCGAACAGGCGCAGCCGGACCTTGACCAGGGCCATCTCGGGCGACAGGACGTCGATGAGGAGGATCTCGTCGTGCCGCGGCGCACCGGCCTCGGTGGGCGACTGCCGCCCCTCCATGACCGCCCGGTACGCGGCGCGCGGGCGCACGACGACCTCGCCGTCCTGTGCCGAGTACAGGACCGAGTCCGGGTGGAAGACCCGTTCGAACAGGTCCATGTCCTGGGTGTAGAGGAGGTCGAAGTAGTCCTTCAGCAGGCCTTCGATCCCCGAGCTGTCAAACCTCGCCCTGAAGTCGTTCACGGTTTCCCTTTCGTCGAGGACCGGCCGCACGGAGCGCGCCAGGGGTCCACCGGGCGACGTACACGAAGAGTCTTCGCCTTCCCGGCCTCCTCCACCAGGGACGACAGCACCGTTCGCCCACAAGATCCTGCCAACCCGGACGAGCCGTGCGGCCCGCCACCGCACACCGGGGGTCCGCCGCCGTCCGGCAGCGGGCCCCACGCGCGCGGGTGCCTTCACGCCGCCTTGGGTGCGACGATGTCCGCCTCGGCGGCGGCGCGTTTCACGGCCTCGCAGCCCTTCTGCGCACCCTGCCTGGTCGGGTAGGACTCGCCGACCGCGACGATCTCCCCGTTCCCCGCCTTGAGCCGGAACCTCCACTGGTGGGCCTTGTCCTCGTAGACCTCGAAGTGTGCGGCCATGCCGTCCTCCTGCCGGTGCTCGGGGCGCTGTTCCTTCCAGCCTGCGAGCAGCCCGCCCGTTCGGCATCCCGGCTACGGACGGTGTGGCTGGCGGGTGCCCGGGTGGCGGTATTTCGCGGGGGAAGCGGCGTTCTCGTGACTCAGCGCCACCAGGGGTCGAAGAAGGCGTGGTGGAGTTCCGTCCCGTTGACGAAGCCGGCGGGCGGCTCGGCGAAGTCTCGGCGATTCCGCCGCGGCCGGAGGCACTCGTGCTCCCCGCCCGGGGCCGTGTTCACCGCTCGGCGCGGCTGGCGCTCAGCAGTGCGGAGGCCGCGTTCGCGTGGGTGCGCAGCAGGTCGACGGTGCGGCGGGTGCCGTCCGGGAGGAAGGGCAGGACGGTGAGGGCGGGCACGGTGGCGAGCACCGTGATCACGAGCGCGGGGGAGAGGAGGGCGACCAGCAGCACCCGCTGCAGGTTGCCGATGCCGCGGGGGCTGAGGGGCAGGAAGGCCATGGCGAGTCTCCGCTCGTTGTTCGCGCCGGGGTGGTCCCGGCGGGACCAAGCTGGCACGTGCGCGGGTTCGCCGGGGTTGTTCGCCGCTCCGTCCCAGGTCAGGCCCGAACAACCCGGGTTGTTCGGCGGCAAGGGCGATAATGGCGGCAAGGCCGGGCGGCAACAGGCGAGTTGGGGGAGCGGGTGGCGGCGCAGGGCAACCGGGGCGGGCGGCCCCTGGGGGAGGTCCGGGCCGACACGCGCGAGGCGCAGGAGCTGGCCGAGTTCCTGCGTCACCTCCTGGAGAAGGCCGGGACGTCGCTGACCGGCCTCGCGGGGGTGGTCGGCTTGGCGCCGAGCACGGTCAGCACGTACCTGAGCGGCAAGGTGCCCGAGGAGGAGTTCGTCCTCAAGGTGGTGGCCGCCACGACCCGCGACCCGCACGACCGGATCCGGGCCCTGCGCCTGCTGAAGGCGGCCCGCGACCCCGTGTCCCGCCACACGCCGGCCCGCCGCGCGGGCGCCGGCGCGGACCCGGACGAGCACCGCTCCCACCTGGAGAGCCTCCACCGGCGGCTGATCCGCGCCGAGGACCAGCGCGAGGACCTCCAGCGGACGCTGGACAACACCACCAGGCTCGTCATGCTCCTGCTGGGCATCCTCCAGGCGCTCCAGCAGCGGGTGGGCGAACTGACGGTCGAACGCGACGCGCTGCTCGGCCACCGCGAGGAGATCGCGCGGCTGCTCGCGGCCCAGGAACAACTCGCGCGGGCCCAGGCCCAGGAGCGCCGGACCGTCGGCGAACTGGTGCGGACGGAGGCCCTGCGCAGCGAGACGGAACGGCTGCTGCCCCAAGTGCTCGACCAGGTCGTCCGGTTGACCGAGCAGGTGGCGCTGCTGCAGGGCGGTGCGGCCGGGCCGGCACACCCGCTGCCGGCCCGGCAGGGCCCCGCGGGCGCCGCGGACCCCGCCGCGCTCGACATCGACCGGGCGCTGACGCGCGCGGGCGAGGTGTACGCGCAGGACGAGCGGACCGTCCGCCGCATCTCCGGCGAACTGGCCCACCCGGGCGACCCGTTGCCCGCGCTCGCCCCCGGCGGCCCGGGGAACGCCGGCCCGGGGGGCGCCGACGGGCGCATCGTCACCTTCTACTCCTACGAGGACGGCATCGGCCGCCCCGAGGCGCTGGCGAACTGCGCCTGGATCCTGGCCGCCAACGGCCACCGGGTGCTCGTGGCGGACCTCGGGTTCGAGGCGCCGAGCCTGGAGCGCCACTTCGGGCGCCTCCTGGCGCCGTCGGCGCTGGAGGGCGCCCGGGGCGTGCTCAGCCTGCTCCTCGACTTCCGCGACGAGCAGGCGCGCACGAGCGGCAGGCCCGGCCGGGAGTGGCTGGGCCGCAGCGTGCGCGGGGCCGTCCGCACCGTCGACCGCTCCGGGTTCGCCGCCGGCGGCCTGCTCGACGTGCTGCTCGTGGGCCGCAGGGAGCGCCAGGTCACCGAACTGACGCGCGGCACCCAGGCGTTCGCCGACGAGGGGTACTTCGGCGACCTGCGGGAGGAGCTGCGCCGGCAGTACGACTACGTGCTGGTCGACGGCTGCACCGGCTTGTCCACCATGGCCGACATCTGCACCGAGCAGCTGCCGGACGACCTGGTCGTCTGCTTCACCCTGAGCGGGCGCAGCATCGACGACGCGTCGCGGATCGCGCTGCGGATCGCCGGACGCCAGGGGGAGCGGGCCGTGCGGATCCTCCCGGTGGCGACGATGGTCGACGGCTCCCACGAGGGTGTCACCGAGATGGGCCGGGCCCTGGCCGCGGCGCGCTTCGCGGGCCTGCCCGCCACGGAGCCGGTGGAGACGGTCGAGATCCCGTACCGGCCGCTCCACGACGACGGGCGGCCGCTCGCCGCCGCACCGCACCCGGGCGCCCCCGCCGGCCTGCTCGTGGCCTACGAGCGCCTGACCGCCGCCGTCACCGGAGGCCGGGTCACCGGGCTCCCGCGCCCGGCTTCGCCGGCGCAGCCGCACCACCGGCCGGCCCCCGCCGAGCCGGTCGACGTCCACCTCAGCTTCGTGCCCGAGGACCGGATGTGGGCGGAGTGGATCGCCCACGTGCTGGAGACGGCGGGCTTCCGGGTCCTGCCGCGCGACGCCGGGCCGGGGATGGCGCGCCCGGTGGAGACGGTCGTGGTGGTCGTGCTCTCCCCGGCCTACCTGCGTTCGGACGCGGTGGGGGAGGCGTGGGAGTGGGCCGTCGTCGAGCACGCCTTCGGGGCCCGGCGCCGGCTGGTGCAGGTGCGGGTGGCCCCGGTGCCGCCGTCCGAGCAGCTCAACCGGTTCGACCTGGTGGACCTGGCCGACGCCGACGAGCCGCAGGCGGCGGCCCGGCTGCTCTCCGCCCTCGGCCGTCAGGAGCTCCCGGCCCCGGGTGCGGCGGGCGCGCCGCGCTTTCCCGGCCGCCGTCCGAGGATCTGGAACGTGCCGCCGCGCAACCGCCACTTCACCGGCCGCGCGGAGGAGTTGGGGCTCCTGCGCGAGCGCCTGCAACAGGGCGCCGTCACGGTGGTGGGGCCGGCGCCCCGCGCCCGGGACCGGTTCGGCGGGGTGGGCGCGACGCAGCTCGCACTGGAGTACGCGCACCGTTTCAGGGCCGACTACGACCTGGTCTGGTGGATCGACGCCGGCCAGTCGCAGGAGGTCCTGCCGCGGCTGGCGGAGCTGGCCGGGGTGCTGGGCCTGGCGGACGGCGCGGAGCTGCCGCGCGCCGCCGGCCTGGCGCTGGTGGAGCTGCAGTACGGGACCGCCGGGACGGACGGGCGGTGGCTCGTGGTCCTCGACGACGCGCAGGACCCGGGTGAGGTCGTCCACCTCGTCCCCGGCGGCGGCGCGGGCCACGTCCTGGTCACCTCGCGCGACCCGCGCTGGGCCCGGGCGGTCACCCCGGGCGCCGTGGCACCGACCGCCGCGGTGACCGTGGACGCGTTTACCCGCGCCACCGGCACGGACCACCTGATGCGCCGCACGGAGGGCGCCCTCGCCCGAGCCGACGCCGAGGCGGTGGCCGCGGCCGTGGACGACCTGCCGCTCGCGGTGGACCTGGCCGGCGCCTGGCTCAAGGCCACCGGCACCCCGGCTGCCGACTACCTGGCCGCCCTGCGCGAACAGACGGCCCGGCTGCGGGAAGCCGGCGGCGGCCCGGCGGACCCGCTGCCCGTCGTGCGCGCCCACTGGCGGGTGGCCGCCGCCTACCTGCGGCCGCACGCCGCCTCGGCGGTCGAGCTGATGCGGCTGTGCGCCCACCTCGGCCCCGGACCGATCGCCGCCCACCTCGTCCCCCGCCGCCTGGCCTGGGTCCTCCCCTCGGTCGTGCGGTACGGCCTGGTCACCGCGGACGCGGCGGACGCCATCCGGGTGCACCGGATGGTCGGGGAGGCCGTCCGCGCCGAGATGACGGGGGAGGAGCGGGACACCGCCCGGTACGCGGTCCACCGCCTGCTCGTCGAGGCCCGCCTGGCCGTCGGAAGCGCCGAGAACCCGGCCAACTGGCCCTTCTACGAGACGATCTGGCCGCACCTGGCGCCCTCCCGCGCCCACGAGTCCCGGGACACGGACGTCCGTGTCCTGATGCTCGACCGCATCCGCTACCTCCGCCGCCGCGGCGCCGGCCACCAGGCCCAGCGCATCGCCGACCAGCTGGGCTGAGGCCCGTCAGCCGCCGTTGCCCAGACCGCGGTCGGGGGCGCTCATGTCGCCCGTCCGGGGGATCCCGTCGGCGATCCCGTAGCGCAGGAACACCGTGCCCGTGGGGCCGGCCGCCGGCGGTTCGAGGAGCGTGACGTTGGTGGGCACCGCACCGGTGTCGAACACCTTCTTGCCGACGCCGAGCACGATCGGGTGCACCCACAGGTCGAGCCGGTCGAACAGCTTCTCCCGCAGGAGGGTCTGCACCAGGTCCAGGCTCCCGACGACCTTCACGTGCTCGTGCCGCTCGCGGATCCCGCGCACCGCGGCGACCAGGTCCGGGCCGAGCTGCGTGGAGCCGGCCCACGGGAGGTCGGGCTCGCCGCGGGAGGCCACGTACTTCGGCACGCTGTTGAAGAGCCCGGCGAACGGGCCGCCCTCCTGCTTCGGCCAGTACGCGGCGAAGATGTCGTAGGTGCGCCGCCCGAGCAGGAGGGCGTCCGTGCCCTCGTACGCGGCGGCGATCTGCGCGCCGGTGGTCTCGTTCAGCAGGGGCGCCTGCCAGCCGCCGAACGGGAACCCCTCGGGGTCCTCGTCGGGCCCGCCGGGCGCCTGCGCGACGAGGTCGAGGGTCGTGAACAGCTCGATGTGGATGAGGCCCATTGCCTTGCTCCCGATGAGTCGGTCGTGCCGGTCGGTCCGGTCGGGATGCAGACCCGCGGCCGCCGGGAAACTCATCGCTCCGACGGCAACCGGTACTCCGCGTCGCGGATCGCTCACGCCATGCAATCATGCGCCGGCCGCGGGCGGACGACTGTGCGGATCGGCACCGCGCGGAGCCCCCGACTGTGCGCTCGCGCACCGGACGCCCCCGGCGGCCGACCTAGATTCGACGGCGGTCCGCGGTGCAGGGCGCGGGCCGGCTGACGCAACGTCCGGCTGGAGGGGATTCGATGCTCAAGGTACGCGCACTGGCACTGGCGGCGGTCGCCGCGGGATCGCTCGCGCTCGGGACGGCCACCGCCGCACCGGCGTCGGCGACCACGACCGACGTCTGCCAGGAGTGGTGGGACGGCAACACCTACGGCGCCATGTGCCCCCGCTCCGACAGCCACATCGTCTTCCGGGCGATGGCGGTCTGTCAGAACGGCGAGAACGTGTACGGCCCCTGGAAGCCGACCGGCAGCGGCCTGTGGAGCTACGCCTACTGCACCAGCGTGAACTCCTCGCTCCTGGACTACTACCCCCAGTTCAAGTAGGAGCCGACGGCAACGCCGATGGGGCCACCGGGAATCCCGGTGGCCCCATCGCCGCTCAGCTCGCCGGGCGGTCCAGGACGGCCCCGACGATCCGTACGAGCCGTTCGCCCGCGTGCTCGACGCTCCGGTTCTGGGCGCTCACCTGGGCCCCTTCGAGGGCGAAGGTGATCTCCGCGGCAGCCCCGTCCGGGTCGGGCAGCCCGGCCCGGACGCACAGGTCGGCGAGGCGGCGCAGCTGGCGGGCCTTGTGGGCCTCGATCAGCCGGCGCGCGGGGTGGGCGCGGTCGGGCAGTTCCGCGATGGAGTTGATGAACGGGCAGCCCCGGTGGGAGATCCCGGGGAGCCCGTCGGCGATGAATCGGGCGATCCCGAGGATCTGCGCCCGGGGGTCGTCGGGGTGGGCGGTCTCCAGCCGGTCGAACGCGGCGGTGTAGTCGGCCGCGACGATCCGCAGCCATTCCTCGACCAGCGCGTCCTTGGTCGCGAAGTGGCGGTACAGCGCCATCTTGGTGGTCTCGGCCCGGTCGGCGATCGCCTGGACGCCGACCGCCCTGATCCCCTCGCGCGAGAAGAGCTCCTCCGCCGCGTCGAGGATCCGTTCCCGGGGCGGCAGCTTGGCCACCCGGCTCCGCCTGCTGACTCTCGCCGTGTCCGCCATGTGTCACCCTCCGCCGGTCCGCCCGATGGGGCGTCGAGCCGCCTGGCCGCAATGCTACGGTACCGATCAGTCCCACACGATACCGATCGGTATCGTTCGAGACCTATCGGTATCGTTTCCCCTGGCCGGATCTGGACGGACGAAGAAGATGAAGCTCTCCGAGTACGCGGACCACGACGGCGTCGCCCTGGCCGCCCTGGTGGCCCGCGGTGACGTGACCGCCGCCGAACTCGCCGCGACCGCCCGACTGGCGTGCGAGGCGGTGAATCCGCGGATCAACGCCGTCGTCGAGACCTGGCCCGCCGAGGACGCGCCGGCGCCGGGCAGCACGCCGCTGGCGGGGGTGCCCTTCCTGGTCAAGGACCTCGCCGTCGCGATGGCGGGCAAGCGGGTGGAACTGGGCAGCCGCCTCGCCGCCGGCAACGTCGCCGCGGCCGACTCCTCGCTCATGGCCCGCTTCCGCCGAGCCGGACTGGTGACGCTCGGGCGCACGGCGACCCCGGAGTTCGCCTACAGCACCACCACGGAAGGCGTCCTGTACGGCGCCACCCGCAACCCCTGGGACCCGGACCGCAGCCCCGGAGGCTCCAGCGGTGGCTCGGCGGCCGCCGTCGCCGCGGGCATCGTCCCCCTCGCGCACGCCACCGACGCGGCCGGCTCCATCCGCGTCCCCGCCGCCGCCAACGGCCTGTTCGGGCTGAAGCCCACCCGCGGCCGGATCTCCATGGGCCCCGACGCGGACGAGGTCTTCAACGGGCTCGCCGTCCACGGCGCCCTCAGCCGCTCGGTCCGCGACAGCGCCGCCCTGCTCGACCTCGTCCACGGCCCCGAGGCCGGCGACCCCTACACGGCCCCGCGCCCCGAGCGGCCCTACGCACAGGAGGTCACCCGCCCCCCGGGCAGCCTCAGGATCGGCCTCCTCACGCAGCCCTGGGGCGGCCGCACGGTCGATGGCGCCATCATCGACGCCACCCTGCGCTCCGCACGGCTCGCCGAGTCCCTGGGCCACCGGGTGGAGGAGGTCCGGGTCGATCTCGGCACCGGCTGGGAGGAGTTCGTCCTGGCCAACGCCCGCCTGTGGAGCGCCAACCTGGCGACCTGGATCGACGGCCTCGCCGCAGCCTCGGGCCGGCCCGTCGACCCCACCACCGTCGAACCCGAGATGCTCGCGAGCCACGCCTACGGGCGGGAGGTCGGCGGCACCGAGTTCGTCCACGCGCTCGCGATGCGCAACACCGTCGCCCGCGCGATCGGCCGCTACTTCGCCGAGTACGACCTGCTGCTCACCCCGACCCTGCCCGAACCGCCCGTCCCCCTGGGCACGTACGCCGAGGGCGCGGAGGGCGCCGACGGCCCCGGCTGGCTCCGGCAGGTCTTCCACCGCTCGCCCTTCACCGCCGTGTTCAACGTCGCCGGCACCCCCGCCATGTCCGTGCCCCTGCAGACCGACCCCGCCACCGGCCTGCCCATCGGCATCCAGTTCGCGGCGGGCCACGGGCGCGAGGACGTCCTCTTCCGCCTCGCCGGACAGCTCGAACAGGCCGCCCCCTGGGCCGGCCGGACCCCCACCGTCTGGGCCGGCGACCATCCCGGGGCCTGACCCACCGGCCCGCCCCGCCACGACCGGGATACCCGCGTGACGGCCGCATGATCATCGGCGATACTCGTCGCCGGACGATCGGGGGCACGAACCATCGTGCGCGCGTCCGGCGGCGTCGGCTACCTCTGGGGCGGCACCCTGTACACCGCCGCCTCCGACTTCAGGACCACCGGTCAGGGTGCCCACGACAACGAGGTCGACCCGAAGCTTCAAGGCCCGTCACCGGTCCGTCATGTCGGTGGACATTCCGCAGGGCCGTGTGAACATCGTCCGTGTGCACCGCCGCTGGGGCATGGTGCAGATCCCGAAGGTCGGCCGGGTCCGGTTCCGCTGGACCAAGCCGTGCCGCGGCCCCCGGCCGTTCCCGGGGCGGGTCAGCTGTGGTGCCAGGTCACCTCGAAGGCGCTGCCGGCGCTGAGGGGCGAGGTCGTGGCCAGGACGGTGTGGTCGTGGTCGGCCATGGTGATGTTCTCGGGGCCGAAGTCGCCGATCGGCTTGCCGTTGGCCTTGGCGTCGGTGAAGGCGATGGTGCCGAAGTCGGTCAGCGGCAGTGGCCCGGACAGGGTGGACGGCGCCTCGGCGATCACCTCGGCCGAGGCGAGCTTCGCGCTGGCCAGGGTCTTGTGCTGGACGTGGCTCCAGTGCCGGGTCTCGTCGGTGATCGTCAGGGTGAACCTCCCGGTGGTGGTCGCGGTGACGCTCGCCGTGAAGTGGTCGCCGGGCTCGACCTTGTCCTTGTAGAACACCGGGTACGCCGGGTACATCTCGAACCAGGCGTAGTACTGCGGCTTGCCGCCCACGCAGTCCGCCGAGCTGCCGTTCTGCTCGACCGAGCGGCTGCCGTCGCCGTCCAGGCCCACCCAGAAGCTGGAGTAGGTGTCCTCGGTGGTGCAGTGCGCCTCCGGCTGGACCCAGCTCGCGCTGACGCTGGTGAACTTGGTGCCGGTGGCCGCGTAGCCGGCCCAGTTGGCGCTGGTGCCGTCGGCACGGCCGTCGTGCGGGCCGCCCTGGTGCGCGTCCCCGTCCGGGCGCAGCAGCGGTGCCCGCAGGAGGGCCGGTGCGGCCGGGCCGGCGGGCCGGGCGAGTGCGGGGGTGGTGGCCAGGAGGGTGGCCGCCGCGGCGAGGGCGGCGGTGGCGAGCATGCGGTGGCGGGCTGCGGGCATGGTGCGGTGCTCCCTGGGGACGGGCGGGGGAATCCGGGCTGACGGTCAGTCGCTCACGGTAGTTCTGCCGGTGCGTCAGGCGGGGTGACGGGTCTCGGAATCCTCGTGGCTTCACCCGTAAGGCCGGACGGCCAAACCGGGGTCCTTGCCGCATTGTCACTGGTATTGGCGCGAACCATCATTCATCCGTGGAAGCCGTTTCGGCCGACGGAGGGCAATCGGCAAAGGACTTGACGGACCATCACTCGTGCACAGTATTTTTTGCGACGACAGGATGTGGGCGTTGCCACCCCTTGACCCCGGCCTGCGTCCATCCGTGGTCCGGGGGTGGTGTGGCCCGTCGCCGGTGTTCCGTCGTGCATCCCGGGCCGGCCGCCGGCCGGAATCTTTCCAGAAAATGCTCAATTCACTTGGGGGAAACAGAAGATGACTCGCAGGACATTATCCTTGCAGCGGATATTCGGTATGGCGGCCGCGGCCGCCTGTGCCGTCGCCGCCTTCTCCGCCCCGGTGGCCGGTGCCGTCACCGGCCCCGCGGCCGCCGACGGTTCTTACGCCTACACCGCCAAAGTCACCATCGGCGACAACGCGCGCGCCTGCACCGGCGCCCTCGTCGACCGGTACTGGGTCGTCACCGCCGCGTCGTGCCTCGCGGACGACCCCGGCCGGCCGCAGGGCCTCGCCGCGGGCGTGCCCAAGCGCAAGGTGACCGTGACCGTCGGCGACAAGAGCGCCGACGTCGTCGAACTGGCGCCGCGTCAGGAGCGCGACCTCGTCATGGCCCGCCTGGCCCTCCCGCTGAACGGCATCGCGCCGCTCGCCGTCGCCACCACCGCGCCCGCTCCGGGCGAGAGCCTGCGGGTGCCCGGGTACGGGCGCACCGCGGACGAGTGGGTGCCCGCCAAGCCGCACACCGGCCTGTTCGGCGTCGACGCCGTCCAGCCCACCGGCGTCACCGTCACCGGTCAGGGCGGCGCCGCGATCTGCAAGGGCGACACCGGTGCCCCCGTCGTGCGCGAGACCGGCGGCAAGGCCGAGCTCGTCGCCGTCGCCGCCCGCTCCTGGCAGGGCGGCTGCCTCGGCACCGACCCCGCCGAGACCCGCACCGGCGCGATCGGCACCCGCACCGACGACCTCGCCTCCTGGATCGGCGGCCTGGTCAACCGCGCCTACCAGGTCGTCAATCCGGCCAGCGGCCGCTGTCTCAACGTGTCCGGTGCGGGCCCGTGGACGAACGGCAACCCGATCATCCTGTTCGACTGCGTGCCGGGCGCCGGCAACGAGACGTTCCAGCTGAACGCCTCGGGCCAGCTGTTCAACCCCGCGAGCAACCGCTGTCTCAACGTGTCCGGCGCGGGCCCGTGGGCGAACAGCAATCCGATCGTCCTGTGGGACTGCGTGCCGGGCGCCGGCAACGAGACGTTCCAGCTGAACGCCTCGGGCCAGCTGCTCAACCCGGCCAGCAACCGCTGCCTCAACGTCTCCGGCGCGGGCCCGTGGCCCAACAGCACGCCGATGATCCTGTGGGACTGCGTCACCGGCCAGGCCAACGAGACGTTCGTCCTCGCCTCCGCCGACAAGCAGGCCGCCGGTCCGACCGCCGCGCTGCTCAACCCGGTGAGCGGACGCTGTGTCGGCCTCTCGGGCACCAGCGCGACGTGGGGCAACTCCACCCCGATCGTCCTGTCCGACTGCGTGCCGGGCGCGGGCAACGAGCAGTTCCAGCTGACGGCCTCGGGCCAGCTGCTCAACCCGGCGAGCGGGCGCTGCCTCAACGTGGCGGGCGGCGGCCCGACCTGGGACAACAGGACCCCGATCATCCTGTGGGACTGCGTGCCCGGCCAGGGCAACGAGACGTTCCGGATGACGGCCGACGGCCAGTTCCTCAACCCGGCGAGCGGGCGCTGCCTCAACGTGTCGGGTGCCGGCCCCGTCTGGGACAACGGCACGCCGGTCATCCTGTGGGACTGCCTCCCCGGCGCGGGCAACGAGAAGTTCGCGTTCGCCGCGTAAGGCACGGACGGTGGTGGGGGCGGGCAGCGCGGCCCCGCCCCCCCCCCCGGTGCGCCGGGAGCCCCCCGCGGAGCCCGAGGGGGCCCGCCCGGCCCCGGGCGGCGCAGGACCCGGCCCCGGACA
>NZ_JBHVOL010000022.1:53379-130219 GCF_042887925.1 Kitasatospora sp. NPDC057904 | reverse complement strand
GACGCGGACGCCGCCCAGGCCCGCCTGGCCGCCGCCCGCGCCAAGAGCGCCGCCGCCGAGGCCACCCGCGCCGCCAACGCCACCGTCGCGATCGCGGCCCAGGCCGCCGCCGCGGCCGGCGACGCCCAGCGCGCCGCCAACGACGCGGCCGCGCACGCCGAAGCGGCCGCCACCGCGGCCGAGCAGGCCCGCCAGCACGCCAGTGACGCCTCGAACTGGGCCAACGTCGCGAAGGCCGCCGCCACCGCGGCCGACGCCGACGCCAACTCGGCCGACAACTCCGCCAAGCAGGCGCACAAGGTCACCGACATCGCCCGCGCTTCCGACCAGGAGCGCCTGGACGAGCAGCAGGCCGTCGAGATGGCCGCCGCCGACGAGGCCTCCCGCGAGGCCGACCTCAAGGCGAGGACCGCGGCCTGGGAGTCCGGCAAGGTCACCCAGTTCGCCGCCGACACCGACCAGCTGATCAAGGACGCCACCGCGTCCGGCGTCGACGCGAAGACCGCCGTCCTCAAGGGCCGTCAGGCCGCGCTGCGCCTGCTGGACGCCGGCGGTCCGTGGACCAAGGCCGCCGCCCAGACGGCCCTGGAGGGTGACGACAGCGCCGTCCAGGCATTCCTGAGCAGCACGCTGTCCGTCGCCCGCGACCGGGACGACCGCACCAGCGTCATGGCCATCGCCCAGGCGCCGGGCAAGCTGGAGAAGCGCCTGGCCGCCGAGACCGCCTCGGTCGGCACCCCCGACCAGGTGAAGGCCTTCCTCGCCACCGGCCAGTACCCGGGCAAGGACGACGACGACCGTGTCGCCCTCTCCCAGATCATGGCCAACGGCGGCCCCGGCGTGAAGGCCGCGGCCGGCAAGGCCCTGGACGGCACGATCGACGACGTCCGCGCCTTCCTGACCACCGGCCAGTTCAAGGCCCGCGACGACGACAACCGCGTCCTGGTCACCCAGGCCCTGGCCAGTGGGGGTCCCGAGGTCAAGGCGGCCGCGCAGGCCGTCCTGTCCGGCCCCGCCGACGGCCTCGTGCCGTTCCTGCAGACCGGGATCCTGAAGGCCCAGCAGCGCGACGCCGTCACGGCCGCCCACGTGGCGACCATCGCGGCCTACCTCGCCACCATCGACGGCTCGGTCGCCCAGGCGCGCCAGTACGCGGCCCAGGCCGGGCAGTCCTACGCCACCGCCAGCAACCTGGCCGACCAGGCGGCGGGCTACGCCAACCAGGCCAGCCAGTCCGCCCAGCAGGCCCAGGGCTTCGCCAACCAGGCCGCGCAGTCGGCCCAGGCCGCCCAGGCCAGCGCCCAGCAGGCCGCCCAGTACGCCCAGCAGGCCCAGGCCAGCGCCGCCTCCGCCAACGAGGCGGCCCGCAGCGCCGGCGTCTCCGCGGCCGCGGCCACCGGCTACGCCGCCCAGGCCCAGCAGTACGCGGCCACCGCGAAGGCAGCATCCGACCAGGCCCAGGCCTCCGCCGCAGCCGCCCAGCAGAGCGCCGCCGAGGCCGCCAAGGCCGCCGCCGACGCCCAGGCCGCCGTCTTCCAGAAGCAGCAGGCCGAGGCCGCCAACGCCCAGACCCCGTCCGGCACCGCCGGCTCGGACACGAGCAACGGCGAGAGCGGCGGCCGGGCCTACTACATCGAGGTCGTCCCGCACGACGACGTGAAGCAGGAGATCGTCAAGGACGACATGTCCAAGTGCATCACCGACGACCCCGGCACCATCGGCGGGTGGCTCTTCGGTGACTCCAAGACCTGGCACAACAACGCCGCCGGGCAGCAGGTCTGCACCGTCCCGGTCAAGGTCAAGGTCACCGGCACCGTCGACTACGTCATGCGCACCTGCCCCGAGGCCGGACTGACCGTCGACGCCTGCAAGGGCAAGTACAGCGTCTGGGACACCGTCGTCCTCAACACCGTGCAGCTCGACGGCAAGACCGCGTACGACTCCACCATCGAGCTCAGCTACTCCGACTACGCCCAGCACTACAAGGTCTACTGCGGCCCGGAAGGCGGGTGCGCGACCGGCGACAGCTCCAGGCTGCTCCTCCACCTGCTGACCGACGACTTCGTCAAGTGCTTCAACAACCCCGGCCTGAACGCCTCCTGCGCCTGGGCGGCGGCGACCTTCGCCCCCGTCGGCAAGCTCGCCGAAGCCGGCAAGGGCATCATCGCCTTCCGCTACGCCCTGGAGACCGGCGTCGGCATCGAGGACGCCAAGCTCGCCCTCCAGGCGACGCTCAAGGGCTACAGCCAGGCCACGATCAACAGCTTCACCAGCATGGCCGACACCATCACCAAGTTCCGCACCTCGCTCAAGGACGGCGTCGGCACCGACGACGCGCTCGCGGCCCTGAAGCAGAACCCGAACGCCGACCCGGCCCTGGTCAACGAGCTCCAGGACGAGGCCGACACCGTCAAGAACCTCCGGCAGGCCTGCAAGACCAACAGCTTCCCGGCCGGCACCCTCGTACTGATGGCCGACGGCACCCGCCGTCCCATCGAGCAGATCCGCGTCGGGGACACGGTCACGGCCACCGACCCGGCCACCGGCGCCACGACCGCGCAGCGCGTCGAGAACACCATCTACACCCCCGACGACCGTGACTTCACCGAACTCACGATCACCGCGCCCGACGGCACCACCTCGCCCGTCACCTCCACCGACCACCACCCGTACTGGTCGGAGAGCGCCCACGACTGGCGCGACGCCGCCGGCCTGACCGTCGGTGACACCCTGCGCACCTCCGACGGCCAGACCGCCCGGATCACCGCCACCCGGCACTGGACCACACTCCAGCCCGCCTACAACCTCACCGTCAGCAACGTCCACACGTACTACGTGCTCGCGGGCGCGACCCCGGTGCTGGTGCACAACTCCAACACCGACGACTGGTGCCCGGCGGTCTTCGCCATCCTCGGCAACGGCGAGCACATGTCGCCGGCCGGCCTGATCTACGCGCCCGGCAAGATCGCCCACGTCCTCGAACACATGTCGAACATCCAGGGCAGGGCGACGCACACCGTCTTCCTCGAGAGCAACCCGATCAAGGCCCTGGACCTGGTGGACGAGGCCTGGACCATGAGGGCGAAGGGGATCCCCGTCGACGCGTGGGCCAAGGACGTCCCCATGGGCAGGGTGATCGGTACGAACGGCGAGAAGTGCATCCGGCTGGCGGTCGACTTCGCGACCGGCCGTATCAACACCGCCTACCCGGTCGTGTGCTGAGACACCCTCTTCCATCCATGAGACCCTCCTGAGGAAGGCTCGGCCCGCCCCGTCGAACGGGGCGGGCCGAGCCCTTTGCGGAGGGCCACCCGACGTTGGGAAACAATCACGCCATGGGCAACGACATCACCCGCACAGTGGACGGCCTGTGCGAGGCCGAGGACTCGGACGTCTCCGTACTGCGCGCCGAGGTCGAATCGCGGGTCGCCACCGGCGAGTTCGGCTGGGCCGGCGACCTCGCGGCGGAACTCGCCGCCCGCACCGCCACGGGAGAGGACCGCAAGGGGCACTGCGCCGCGGTCCTGTACTGGACACTGAACGCCCTGGCCGCCCGCCCCGGAGCGGACAGCCTGCGCGCCCTGGTGCGCGTGCTGGACTCGCCGCACCAGAGCGTCTCCCCGCGCTACCTGGCCGCGGTCGTGGCCCACGGGCACCGCATCGAGGACATCGCCGACGTGGTGTTCGACCAGGTGCCCGAGGCCGCCCAGGCCCGCGAGTTCGCGGCCTGCCTGCTCCACGAGACGGTGCTCGTCTCCGACGCGGTCAACGGCTACCCCGCGCTGCGCGCCTTCGCCGACACCCTCGTGGCCGAGGGCCACCCCCTCGCCGTGCTGCCGCTGGACCTGCTGCCCGAGGAACACGGGCTGCGGCGCCCCGCGGACGCCGCGGACGACTGGACCTGGACGGTTCCCCCCGTGTGGCCGGAGCCGGGCGACGCACTGGAGACCACGCCGGCGATGCGGCAGCGGACGGCCGACGCCGATCCCACCGAGACCGGCGTGCCCGCGACCGTGGAGGCCATGGGCGCGGCCGTCGCCCACTGGCTCGCCCAGTCCAACGGGAAGATCGCCGCCCAGGAGTTCTGGCTCCCGGACCCGGTCACGCCCGAGGACGTCCCCGCGCTCCTCGCCCTCCTGCCGCTCACCCCCTGGCCCGCGGACGAGGCCCCGGCCAGGCTCCACCCGTCGAGCCCCGACCTCGCGCTGCGCACCCTGCTCACCGCCGCGCTGCGCGCACCGGCCTACGGCCACGGCTGCTACGGCGCCTACGGCAGGCTCGCCGCCTGGCGCTCCCTGGCCGCCCTGACCGCCGGCCCCGCCGACACACCGATCGCCGAGACCGCCGACCGGGTGCGGCAGACCAGCTGGTTCCGCATCGGCACCGCCTCCGCCCCCTGGTTCCACAACGTCGCCTGGGACCTCGCCCTCGCCGCCCTGCGCCCCGGCGGCCAGGAGTTCGCGGTCCTGGCCGCCACCGACACCGACTGACCGCGGCCGTCCGGCCGACGGGTGTCGCGACGTCAATAGCCCCGTGCGGCAACGCCGGGCCATCGTTGCCGACGGCCGCCCACATCACCGTGAACAACCCGGCCTGTTTCACCGCGGCCGACGTCGCGGAGAACCAGCAGGTGCTCGCGGCCGCCGGCCGGTAGTCCGCGGCAAGGCGTCCCAGGGGTCGGCCCCGAAGAGAAAGAGCCCGCGCCGGGGCCCTGGCCGGCCGCCCGGGAGCGGGCCCGGCCGGGTGACCTGTACATGATGCCGTAATCACGTTGTGACAGGGGGTACCTGGTTCGTCCCCGTCCAGGTGTGGTGGGATGTGCCCCGTTGCCGGGCGACGGGCCTGGTGGTGGGCGCTGAGGGGGCGGTGCGTGGTGAGGAGTGGATGGCTGCTCGGGCTGGACGGGGACGCGGCGCGGGTCGCGGGTCTGGGTCTGGTCCGGCTGGCGGCGGACGAGTGGGCGGGCGGGCCGGACGGGGCCGCCGAAGGGTCCACCGGGGCCGCCGCATGGCTGTGGCACGTGCGGGCGGCGTCGTTCGCGGACACGTGGCTGGCCTACGGCGATTCGCCGGCGCCCGGGCTGCGGGTACCGGCCGGGGCGGTGCTGGAGTCGCTCGCCCGCCGGGCCGCGGAGCTGGTCCTGCGGGCCCGGCGGGACGACGGGCCCGCGGCGCTGGAGTGGCTGGGCCTGTGGTCGGCCGAGGCCCGCGAACGGGCGCACTGGGCGGACACCGCCCACCCCAGCGAGCCCGCCGCGCTCGTCCTGGTGTGGCACGGCGTCCAGGCGATCACCGCCGAGGACCCGGAGGACCGCGACGCCCACGGCCGGCACATCACCGAACGCTGCGAGGCCTACGTCCGCGAGCGGCACCGCCGCCAGGACACCCTGGCCCTGCTGCTGTCCTGCGCCCGGATCGCCGCCACCGCCCTGGTCGAACTGGGCGACGGCGACCCGGCCCGCGCCGGCCGGTGGCTGGAGGACCTCGCCGACCGCACCGTGCCCCACGACGGCCCGGCGCCACTGTGGGTCCCGGGCCGGCCGTCGCAGACCGCGGGCTGAGAGGGCGGGCGAGGGGCCCGCACACACCCCTGCGGGGCACCCGGGCAGGCCGCCGGGTCCGCCGGGGGCCGACCGGCTGAGGGGGCTCGGCAGGTGGCTGCGGCGAGGACGCCGAGGTACCGGCCAAGCCCCGAGCGCACGACTGCGGAGCACGTCACACGCCCCACCACGGCCCGGCGCCGCTGTGGATCCCGGACCGGCCGTCGCAGACCGCGGGCTGACCATGGCGGGGAAGCGCCGGGGCTCCTCGGGTCGGGCCCGGGCCGCGAATCGTCCCACCGGGGCACCCGCAGCCGGCGAGACACTGCGGCGCCGACACGGGCCGGAGCCGACCCGAGCGCCCTGCCCGACCGACCGGCTGACGCGCCACGACGGGGAAGCGCCGGGGCTCCTCGGGTCAGGCCCGGGCCGCGAATCGTCCCGCCGGGGCACCCGCAGCCGGCGAGACACTGCGGCGCCGACGCGGGCCGGAGCCGACCGGACAGGCCACGGAGGGCGAGAGCTCGCCCACCACTCGCCGGGGCCGCGCCGCGACGGGTACCCGAGCGCCCTGCCCGGCCGATGTGCCACGGCGAGGACACGCGGGAGACCGCAGGCCGGGCCGGGCAGCAGACGGCCCCCGCTGGGGCGCCGTGGCGCCGGCCAGGGCCGGGCGAGGGGCCCGTGCCGCTGCGGGTGCCCCGGCGCCCGGCCTGCCCGCAGAGGGGCCGCGGCGAGCAGAATCCGGTGCGGCGCCGGGCCGGGCCCGACCGGCGAGCCCGTGGGGACGTGACCCTGCTCACCGTATGACGGTCCCGTTCCCCCCATACCGGCCCGCTCCCCCGCGCCGGGGCGTCGGCGCGGGCCGGGCAGAACTGTGCGCGGCGGGGCGGACTCGCCGGGCCGGCCGAGCGCGAACCGGAGCCGCGAGCCTCCCGGGTTCGGCCGGCATCGCCGCCCCGCTCAGGCCGGCAGGCGCAGGCGGAACAGGGCGCCGCCGCCCTCGGCGGCTTCGGCGGTGAGGGTGGCGCCGTGGGCCTGGGCGATCTGGCGGGCCATGGCCAGGCCCAGGCCGGAGCCGGGGAGGGCGCGGGCGGCGGAGGCGCGGTAGAAGCGGTCGAAGACGTACGGGAGGTCCTCGGGGGCGATGCCGGGGCCGTGGTCGCGGACGGTGAGCTCCAGCCGGGTGAGGCGGACTTCGACGGTGCCGCCGGGCGGGCTGAACTTGGCCGCGTTGTCGAGCAGGTTGGAGAGCAGCCGGGCGAGGCGGGCCGGGACGCCCGCGACGGTGCGTTCGGCCGCGGGGGCGTCGAGGGCGTCCCGGTCGCCCAGGGTGTCCAGGGTGAAGGCCACGGCCGGCCAGTGGCCGCGGGCGGTGTCGACGCAGTGTTCGACGAGCGGGGCGAGGGCGACCTGTTCGAGCAGCGGCTGGGGTTCCTCGTCGCGGGCGAGTTCGATGAGGTCGTTGACCATGCCGGTCACCTCGCGCAGCTGGCGGCGCAGCGCGGATGCCGCCCGCTCCCGTTGACTGTCCGTCAGGCGGTCCGCGCGGGAGAGGAGTTCGGCGTTGGTGCGCAGCGCGGTGAGCGGGGTGCGCAGTTCGTGGGAGGCGTCGGCGACGAGGCGGCGCTGGGCGGCGACGGACTGTTCGAGTTCGCCGAGCATGGTGTTGAAGCTGTCGGCGAGTCTGGTCAGTTCGTCCTCGCGGCGTCCGGGTGGCAGGTCGATGCGCAGGCCGGCGTCGCGGGTGGCGGCGATGCGTTCGGCGGTGCGGGTGAGGCGGGTGACGGGGGCGAGGGAGGTGCGGGCGACGGTGAGGCCGAGGAGGGCGGCGAGCAGGACGCCGCCCGCGGCGACGGCGGCCATCAGGGCGCCGGCCTGCCGGACGCCTTCCTCGACGCTGTCGGAGCGCAGGGCGACCTGGACGGCTTGGCGGGTGCCGGGTGGTGCCGCGGTCATCGGGGTGGTGAGCATGCGGGCGGGGTGGCCGCCGATGGTGAGGTCGGTGAAGTAGCCGGGGCGTTGGCGGGCGGCGACCTGGCGGGTGGTCGGGGTGACGGGCAGCAGGTAGGGCTCGTTCGCCGTCTTGGTGGGGTCGGCGGGGACGATCTGGGCGCAGGCGGGGGCGGCGAGGTAGTTGCATTCGCCGTAGACGACCTGGGGGCCTTGGTCGCGGTGCTGCTGCTGGACGAGGGTGGCCTGCTGGGTGAGGTGCTGGTCGAGCTGGTGGTTGAGTTCGTAGCGCACGACGCTGAACGCGGCGGCGCTGATGCCGAGGGCGACGACGGCGACGGCGGCGGTGCAGGCGAGTGCGAGCCGGGTGCGCAGTGGGCGCCGGCGTCGCCAGCGGGCGTGTGCCGCCCTCATGTCGCCCGGTCCGGGGTGTCGGGGGTGCCGAGGCGGTAGCCGACGCCGTGCACGGTGTGCACCAGGCGTGGTTCGCCGCCGGCTTCCAGTTTGCGGCGCAGGTAACCGACGTACACGGCGAGGGAGTTGGAGTCGGGGCCGAAGTCGGCGCCCCACACCCGTTCCATGATCACCTCGCGTGGGAGGACCTGGCCGGGGTGGCGCAGCAGGACGTCGAGGAGGGCGAATTCGGTGCGGGAGAACTCCACCGGGCGGCCGGCCCGGGTGCCGGTGCGGGTGTGCGGGTCGACCTCCAGGTCGGCGAAGCGCAGGCCGGGTTCCTCGTCGGGGGCGGTGGCGCTGCGGCGCAGCAGGGCGCGCAGGCGGGCGGCGAGTTCGTCGAGGGCGAAGGGTTTGACGAGGTAGTCGTCGGCGCCGGCGTCGAGGCCGTCGACGCGTTCGCTGACGGAGTCGCGGGCGGTGAGCACGAGGATGGGGATGCGGTCGCCGAGGGCGCGCAGGCGGCGGCAGACGGCGAGGCCGTCGAGGACGGGCATGAGGAGGTCGAGGACCATCGCGTCGGGTTGCCAGGAGGCGACCTCGGTGAGGGCGGCGAGGCCGTCGGCGGCGCCGCGCACCTGGTAGCCCTCGATGGCGAGGCCGTCCTCGACGGCGGCGCGCACCTCGGGGTCGTCGTCCACGACCAGCACTCTTTGCCCGTTGGCTTGCCCGTTGATCATGTGGGTCAGCCTCTCAAATGCTCTCTGAGAAGTCTCTTAGACGGCCTGAGCAGGCTCGTCGGCATGTGGACGACGACAGAACACGAGACCGCCGAGGAGCTCCCGCCGCTGTCGGTGGTGATCGGGGCGGGCGGCACGGGTGGGCACATCTATCCGGGGCTGGCGCTGGCGGAGGCGCTGCGGCGGGCCGATCCACGGGCGGTGATCTCCTTCGTGGGCACCGAGCGCGGTCTGGAGACGACGCTGATCCCGCAGGCGGGCCACCGGCTGCACACGGTCGACATGATCCCGTTCGACGCTTCGCTGGGCCCGCGCCGCTACCTGTTGCCGGCGGCGCTGCTGCGCTCGGGCCGGCGGTGCCGGGAGATCCTGCGGGAGCAGGGCGCGCAGGTGGCGGTGGGGATGGGCGGGTATCCGAGTGCGCCGGTGATCGTGGGCGCGCGGATGGCGGGGCTGCCGAGCGTGGTGCACGAGTCGAACGCGGTGCCCGGGCGGGCCAACCGGTTCGCCGCCCGGCTCACCCCGCACGTGGCGCTCGCCTTCGACCGCACGCGGGAGCACCTGCCGGCCGGGCGGGAGGTGCAGACGGTCGGGATGCCGCTGGTGGGGGCGGTGGCCCGGCTGGAGCGGGCGGCGCTGCGGGCCGAGGCGCGGCGGCACTTCGGTGTGCCGGAGGGCGCCGGGCTGCTGGTGCTCAACGGCGGCAGTCTGGGGGCGGCGCGGCTGACCGCGGCGGCCGTCGAGCTGGCCGGGCGCTGGCGTCACCGCACCGACCGGCGGCTGCTGGTCAAGACCGGCCCGGCCGCGCTCCCCGAGGTGCGGGCGGCGCTGGCGGGCAACCCGGTGGCGCACGCGGTCGCCTACCTGGACCGGATGGACCTGGCGTACGCGGCGGCCGACCTCATGGTGTGCCGGGCCGGCGCGGCGACGGTCGCCGAGTTGTCGAGCGTGCGGATGCCGGCCGTGCTGGTGCCCTATCCGCACGCGCCGCACGACCACCAGACGCACAACGCGCGGGTGCTCTCGGACGCGGGCGCCGGTCTGCTGCTGGCGGACGGGGAGTGCACCGGCGAGCGCCTGGCGGAGCTGGTGGATCCGCTGCTCGCGGATCCGCGGCGGCTCGCGGCGATGGCGGCGGCGGCCGATCCGGGTGACCACGCGGTCGCCGCGGACCTGCTCGCGGCGAAGGTGCTGCGCGTCATCGGGCGGGCGCCGGCACCCGCCTCTGCCCCTGCCCCTGCCCCTGCCCCTGCCCCGTACGGGCTCTGAAGCACCGCTCTGAAACACCGCTCTGAAACCCGAAGAACTCTGGAGGACAGTGATGACCAACCCCAACGACACCGTGCAGCAGGACTGGAGCGGGCGGACCGTCCTGGTCACCGGCGCCGAGGGCTTCATCGGCAGCACCCTGGTCGACCTGCTGGTCGAGCGCGGTGCCCGGGTGCGGGCCCTGGTGCACTACAAGCCGTACGCCGAGCGCGGCTACCTCGCCCGCTACCTGGCCGGCCCCGACGGCGCGGTGGAGATGGTCGCGGGCGACGTGCGGGACGCCAACCGGGTCCTGGACGCGGTCGCCGGCTGCGACACGGTCTTCCACCTCGCGGCGCTGATCGGCATCCCGTACAGCTACCAGGCGCCCGAGGCGTACGTGCAGACCAACGTCGTCGGCACGCAGAACGTCGCCGCGGCCTGCCTGCGCCACGGCGCCCGCCTGGTGCACACCTCCACCAGCGAGGTGTACGGGACGGCGATCACCGCGCCGATCGACGAGCGGCACCCGCTGCAGCCGCAGTCCCCGTACTCGGCCTCGAAGATCGGCGCGGACATGATGGCGCTGTCCTACTGGCACGCCTTCGAGCTGCCGGTCGCGGTGGTGCGTCCGTTCAACACCTACGGCCCGCGCCAGTCGGCGCGTGCGGTGATCCCCACCGTGCTGGCCCAGCTCCACTCCGGTGCGCGGGAGATCAGGCTCGGTTCGACCACCCCGACCCGCGACTTCACCTACGCGACCGACACCGCGGAGGGCTTCCTGGCCGTCGCCCGCGCCGGCCGCGCGCTCGGCGAGGTCGTCAACCTCGGTACCGGCAGCGAGGTGTCGATCGGCGACCTGGCCAAGGCGCTGATCGTCGCCTCCGGCCGGGACGCCGAGATCGTCGTCGACCCGAGCCGGCTGCGCCCGGGCGGCAGCGAGGTCGAGCGGCTGCTGTCCGACAACCGCAAGGCGCGCGAACTGGCGGGCTGGGAGCCGCTGGTGGGCCTGGACGAGGGGCTGCGCCGCACCTCCGACTGGGTCGGCGAGCACCTGCACCTGCTCGCGCCGGAGCGCTACCAGGTCTGACCGGGGCCGCTGGTGACGTGGTGACGGGTCGTCAGGTCCGTCACCACACAGGAGCTTTCAGTGGGTCGCCCCCTCCGGGACGCGCAGGTCGGCGGAGGTGATGGCCGCGGCGGTGAGCAGGGCGTGCAGCGCGTGGGCGACGACGTCGGCCGGCAGGGAGGGCTGGGCGCGGTCGAGGACCTGCTCGGGCAGGGCGGGTATGTGGACGAACCCGCCGCGCACGCCGGGGCGTTCGGTGGCGAGCAGGTGCATCAGCGCGTAGAAGACGTGGTTGCAGACGAACGTCCCGGCGGTGTGCGAGAGGGAGGCGGGCAGGCCCGCCGCCCGCACGGCGGCCACGCAGGCCTTGACCGGCAGCGTCGCGAAGTAGGCGGCGGGGCCGCCGGGGACGACGGGCGCGTCGACGGGCCGGGCGCCCGCGTTGTCGGGGATGCGGGCGTCGTCGACGTTGATGGCGACGCGCTCGACGGTGACGTCCGGGCGGCCCGCCGCCTGGCCCAGGCAGACCACCAGGTCCGGGGCGCACTCCCGCACCGCGGCGCGCAGTTCCTCGGCCGCCCGCCCGAAGACGCAGCTCAGGCGGACGGCGGTGACCAGCAGCCCCTCGGGCGGGTCGGCGGCGACGAGGCGGGCGACCTCCCAGGACGGGTTGACGTCGGCGCCGTCGAACGGTTCGAAGCCGGTGAGCAGGACCCTGGTCATGGGCGGGCCTTTCCGAGAAGGGATCAGGTCAGAACGCGAAGAGCGACATGATGGCGATGTTGCACACCAGCAGCGCGCCCGCGGTGGGGATCTGGGCCTTGATCGGCCCGTACTGGTCCTTGAGTTCGAGCAGCGCCGCCGGGACGAGGTTGAAGTTGGCCGCCATCGGGGTCACGAGCGTGCCGCAGAAGCCGGCCAGCATGCCCACGGCCAGGACGACGCCCGGGTGGCCGTGCAGCTGGGTGATGAGGACCGGCCAGCCGATCGCGGCGGTCATCACCGGGAAGGCGGCGAACGCGTTGCCCATGATGATCGTGAACAGGGCCATGCCCAGGCAGTAGAGCGCCACCGCCGCGTACTTGCTGCCGTCCGGCAGGAAGTGGGTGGTGATCCTGCCGACCTGGGCGCCGACGCCGGCGGCCTGGAAGATCGAGCCCAGCACGGCCAGGAGCTGGGGCAGCAGCAGCGACCAGCCCATCGCCTCCAGCAGCCCGCGCCCGGAGTGCAGGGCGACGACGGGGTTGCGCTCGCGGGTGAGCAGCAGGGCGATGCCGAGCGCGACGAGGGAGCCGATGCCGAGCCCGAGGAGCGTCTCGCTGCCGGTCTGGAGCAGTGGACTCCCGCCCAGGTGCACGCCCTTGAGGAGCGTGCCGCAGGCGAGTGCGACCAGTGGCAGGGCGAGCGCGGGGACGAACAGCTTGCTGCCCAGGCGCGCGGCGGAGGCGGCCCGCTGCTCGGGGGCGGCGGCCGTGGAGGTGCCGCGGCCGGTGAGGCCGAAACCGGCCAGGCAGATCATCGCCAGGACGGCAGCGCCCAGCGGGGCCGCGGGCGCGCTCTTGTCGGCGACCCAGCTGCCGTAGACGAAGCTCGCGCCGAGCAGGCCCCAGAAGGCGGCGCTGCCGTGGCGCTTGGGGTTGGTGCGGTCCACCGCCATCTGCGCGGCCATCGCGAGGAAGACGGCCCCGACCAGCCAGTACAGCCACTCGACCTTGATCACTTCGTCTTCTCCTCGACGCGGGCGGCGGCAGCCTCGTCGGCCGCGGGGGCGCCCTGGACGTCCCGGGCGAGGGTGGCGTCCAGGCGCAGCAGGCGGGCGCCGTGGACGAGGGTGGCGCAGACCGCGGTGGGGATGGCCCACAGCGCGAGCTGCACCGGCTCCAGGTCGGTGTGGTAGGTCGCGTTGACGAAGCCGGTGATCAGGAGGATCGAGCCGACGGCGAGGAAGCAGTCCTCGCCGAAGAACAGGCCGACGGTGTCGGCGCTGGCGGCGAAGGAGCGCAGGCGTTCGCGGGCCCGTTCGGTCAGGGTGCCGTGGCGGCGCTCGGCGGCGGCCTCGGCCATCGGCGCGATCATCGGGCGCACGGCCTGGGCGGGCCCGCCGAGGCCGGTGAGGCCGAGGGCGGCAGCGAGCTGGCGCACCACCAGGTAGACGGCGAGCAGGCGTCCGGCGCTGACCCTGGCGAGCTTGTTCATCAGGGTGCGGGCCTGCTCCTGCAGGCCGTGGCGCTCCAGGAGGCCGATCACGGGCAGGGTGACGGCGAAGAGGGTCACCGAGCGGCTGGAGGCGAAGCCCGTGCCGAAGGCCTCCAGGACCTTCATCGGGCTCATCCCGCCCAGGAGTCCGGTGACGACGCCGGCGGCGCCGACGACGAGGAGCGGATTTCGCCGGGTGGCGAACCCGGCCACCACGACGAGGATGCCGATCAGAACGATCATGTTCCTGACCGCCTTTCAGAGGGGCCTCCGCCCCTGTGGGTGGCCGCCTGGGGCGCCGCGGGCGGAGGAGGTCCCGGCTGGGTGGGCCGCGACCGTTCGGGGGTTGCCGAGAGGCTAGGGGATTGTGGAACAATCCGACAAGAGTTCAGGAGGTGGAACGTGACCGGGGTTTTCGACGCACTCGCGGCCGACCGGAGCCGGATCGAACGCGCCAGCGCCGCCCAGCGGGTGGCCGACGTGCTGCGCGACCACATCACCGAGGGCCGGCTCGCCCCCGGCACCCGACTGTCGGAGGAGGCCCTCGGCGACGCGCTCGCCGTCTCGCGCAACACGCTGCGCGAGGCGTTCCGGCTGCTGGCCGACCAGCGGCTGGTCGTACACGAGCTGAACCGCGGCGTGTTCGTCCGGATCCTCAACCCGGCCGACGTCGCCGACATCTACACGCTGCGCCTGGCCCTGGAGACGGCCGGCGTGCGCGCCCTGCACAGCGCCGCGCCCGAGCGCCTGGCCGCGGTGCGGGCCGCGCTCGCCCGGGCCGAGGGCGCCGAGGCGCTCGGCGACTGGGTCACCGTCGGCACCGCCGACCTGCACTTCCACCTGGCCGTCGCCGGGCTCGCCGGCAGCGAGCGGATCGACGAGTGCATGGCGCGCCTGGTCGCCGAGCTGCGCCTGGCCTTCGCCGCCGTCCCCTCGGCGCGCGAGCTGCACGCGCCGTTCCTGCGGCGCAACCAGACGCTCACCGGGCTGCTGGAGTCGGGCGAGATCGACGACGCCGAGGTCGAGCTGACCCGGTACCTGAACGACGCGCGCGCGGTGATCATCCGGGCGATGACGGGGGGCGTGAGGTGACGCCGCCGCCCGATCCGACGGTGATCGACCTCAACGCCGGGCATTCGACGGTGATCGACCTCAACGCCGACCTCGGCGAGGGCTTCGGGCGCTGGACCCTCACCGACGACGAGGCGCTGCTGTCGGTGGTCACCAGCGCCAACGTCGCCTGCGGCTTCCACGCCGGGGACCCGTCCACCATGCGGCGGGTGTGCGCGCTGGCCGCCGAGCGGGGCGTGCGGATCGGCGCGCAGGTCTCCTACCGGGACCTCGCCGGCTTCGGGCGCCGCGCGATGGACGTGCCGCCGGACGAACTGGCGAACGAAGTCGCCTACCAGATCGGGGCGTTGCAGGTGTTCGCGCAGGCGGCCGGGGCGCGTGTCGCGTACGTCAAACCGCACGGCGCGCTGTACAACCGGACGGTGCACGACGAGGAGCAGGCCCAGGCGGTGGTCCGGGGCGTCCACCTGGCCGCGCCGGGCCTTCCCGTCCTCGGCCTGCCCGGTTCGCGACTGCACGAGGCCGCCGGGCGGGCCGAACTGCCGGTGGTCGCCGAGGCGTTCGCCGACCGCGCCTACACCCCGCACGGCACGCTCGTCCCGCGCCGCGAACCCGGCGCCGTCGTGCACGAGGCGGACGCCGTCGTCCGCCGCTCGGTCGCCATCGCCCGCGACGGCGAGGTCACCGCACGCACGGGCGAACGCGTCCGGCTGCGGGCCCGCTCCCTGTGCGTGCACGGCGACACCCCCGGCGCCGCGGACCTCGCCCGCCGGGTCCGAACGGCCCTGCGGGCGGCCGGAGTCCGGGTGGAGGCGTTCGCGTGAGCACACGAGTCCTGCGGGTCGGCCAGGACGCGCTGCTGGTCGAGCTCGACGGCGCCGAGGAGACCGCCGCCTTCCACGCCGAACTCCAGCGCCGGCGCGCCGCGTCCGTGCTCCCGCCCGTCGCCGAGGTCGTGCCCGCCGAACGGACCGTCCTGCTCGACGGCGTCGCCGACCCCGACGCCCTGGCCGCCGAACTCACCGGCTGGCACGTGCCGCCGCTGCGGGCGACGTCCGACGAGACGGTGACCGTCCCGGTGCGCTACGACGGCGCGGACCTCGCCGAGGTCGCCGCGCTGTGGGGCGTCGCCGAGGACGAGGTCGCGCGCATCCACTCCGCGACCGAGTTCCGCGTCGCCTTCAGCGGCTTCGCCCCCGGCTTCGGCTACCTCACCGGCCTGCCCGAGCGCTACCGGGTACCGCGCCGGGCCGTCCCGCGCCCCGCCGTCCCGGCCGGCTCGATCGCCCTCGCCGGACCGTACACCGGCGCCTACCCGCGCCCCTCCCCCGGCGGCTGGCAGCTGATCGGGCACACCGACGCCGTGCTGTGGGACCCCTCCCGCGAGCGCGCCGCCCTGTTCAGCCCGGGCACCCGGGTCCGCTTCGTCATCGAGGACGCGTGATCAAGGAAGCATGACCGTAACCGTTGTGAGCACCGGCCTGCTGACGACCGTCCAGGACCTCGGCCGCCCCGGCCACGCGCACCTGGGCGTGCCCCGCTCCGGCGCCCTCGACCAGCCCGCCCACCGCCTCGCCAACCGCCTGGTCGGCAACCCCGCCACGGCCGCCACGCTGGAGACGACCGTGCTCGGCTGCGCGGTGCGCGCCCGGCGCGCCGTGACGGTGGCCGTCACCGGCGCGCCGTGCGCCGTCCGCGTCGACGGACGGCCCGCCGCGTGGGCCGCGCCGGTGCGGGTGCCCGCCGGGGCGCTGCTGGAGGTCGGCGCGGCCACGTCCGGCGTGCGCAGCTACGTGGCGTTCGCGGGCGGACTGGCCGTCACCCCCGTGCTCGGCAGCCGCTCCACCGACCTGCTGTCGGGGCTGGGCCCCGCGCCCCTGGCCGTCGGGGACGAGCTGGCGCTCGGCACGCCGTGCGGCCCGGCGGCCGGGGCGGACGTGGTCGCCTCCCCCGCCGCGCCCGACCCGCTGCTCCTGCCGGTGCTGATCGGCCCGCGCGACGACTGGTTCACCGAGCGCTCCCTGGCCGTCCTCACCGGTTCCGGCTACCGCGTCTCCCCCACCAGCAACCGGATCGGCCTGCGCGTGGACGGCCCGCCGCTGGAGCGCGCCCGTGAAGGCGAACTCCCCAGCGAGGGCATGGTCCTGGGCGCCGTCCAGGTCCCGCCGGACGGCCGCCCGGTGGTCTTCCTCGCCGACCACCCCACCACCGGCGGCTACCCCGTCATCGGCGTCGTCCCCGCCGCCGCCCTACCCGCCGCCGCCCAGGCCGCCCCCGGCACCCCGGTCCGCTTCACAGCGGTACGACGCCGGCGGTGAGTTCGGCGGTGAGCCCGCCGCCCCGCACGGCCAGCAGCTCCGCAACGGCCACCACCGGACCGTTCAGTCGTCGTGGTGCCGGACTCGGCCGTAGCGCTCCACGAACGCGCGGAAGTCCGAGGGGAGCTGGACGCCGATCCGCTCGACGGCCCCCTCCCAGCGCACCTCGACGGGTGGGCGGCCCGGGTCGCCCATGAGGTCGCCGAGGCGGCCGAGGGCTCCCGCCGGGTCCTGGCCGCTCACGGGGCGCTGCCGGCGGGGGCGCCGTGGATGGCGGTCCACGTCGTGGTGAACAACTCGTGCAGTGGAAGCGGGGGTTGGATGCGGGGGAAGGGGGCGTGGATTTCGTTGCCCCACAGGGGGCGGACGGTGTGGGTGGCGAGCTTCGGGGTTTCCAGGGGCAGGTGGGGGGACTTGAGGTCGGTCCACTCGCCGGGGAGGAAGAGGGTGCGGCCGGCGCGGGGGCGTTTGGCTTCGGTGACGGTGCCGGTGGCCAGGAGTTCGGTGCGGGCTGCGGTGTGCTGTTTGGCCGTCCAGGCGTTCCAGCGGCGGACGTTGCGGTCGGTGGGGGCGGCCAGCGTGGCGAGCTGGAGGTAGAGGGCAGCCGCGTCGGGGCCGACGTCGAGGTGGCGGGCGGCGTGGGCGACGAGGTCGGGGCAGGAGTGCCGCGGGTCGGCTTCGTAGGCGCCCGCCGGGACGGGGGTGGTGCGGGCCCGGTGCATCATGCGCTCCAGGCCGCCGCCGGGCAGGTAGGGCATGAGGACGTTCAACTCGGCTGCCAGTTCCGGGATTTCTCGTACGGTCCGGCGGGCCTGCGGGTCGCTGAGCGCGGCCGGGCGCAGGAAGGCCTGGCCGCTGGGCGCGCTGACGACGAGCGGGCCGAAGTCGTAGGCGACGGGAAGGGGGGCGTCGGTGTCCTTGCGGCGGCCTTCGGCCACCGGCAGGCGCTCGGGGCCGAAGCGCTGCGCCAGGCCTTCGGGGGTGTCCTTGACCGCGGCCCGGCCCATCGCCAACAGCAGCTCCGGGCGGTCGAGTTCGGCGCGCAGGCGCTCGTACAGGTGGAACGCACCGGCCACCGCCGGATCGCCGACCGGGCGGTCCGTCCACGCCCACACGAGGGCGCTCGCGGCCTGCCGCAGGTCGAGGCCCACCGGGGTGCCGTAGGGCAGGGCGGGGCCGCCCGGCGGGACGGCCCGCACCTCCACGCCGCTCCCGTACGGGGCGGCTGCGAGCTCCCAGCCGACCGCCTCCACCGCCGTGTCGGCAGCGGCCGCGTAGCCGCCGGTCAGGCGGCGGGCCCAGACCTCGGAGAGTCCCACGTCGCTCTCCAGCGCGTCGGCGGCCTCGTCGTCGACGGCGGGCAGGGCGCCGAGGCGCTCGCACCACGCGGCGGCCATCCGCTCCGCGGCCGCCTCGACGCCGCCGGGGCGCCACAGGTCGGCCGGGTCCTCGGGCAGGGCCGCGGCCAGGACGGCCCGGCGGCCCTCGTCGCCCAGGCGCCGGCACAGCTTGCCGTAGGTGTCGGCGGTCATCGGGGTGGCCTTGTACGGGGCTTTGGTGACGAGGGCGCGATGGTCGTCCCGGCCGGGGCGGGCGGGCAGGCCGGCGAGCACCAGACGCGCCAGCGGCCGCCGCACTCCGGCGAGTTCGGCGAAGCGCGCGACCGCCGCCTCGGACAGCGGGAGCGGCCCTGCCGTCTCGACGGCGGCGACGAGGGCGTGCAGGCGGGCGGCGTCGTCGCGGTCGATGCGCACGAGCCGGGCGGCGGGGACGGGCTGCGCGAGCGCCGAGTCCGCGCCGGTGACGAACCAGTGCTGCGACGTGCCCTGCGCCCGTACGCGCGCCGACGCCACCGCGAGGCCGTCCGCGCGCAGGCGGGCCAGGGTCGCGGTGTCCGTGCGCCCCGCCCACCAGTGGCTGCCCGCGCGGGCGAACGGCTGGTCGGCCCAGGTGTCCAACAGGGCCAGCAGGGCTGCGCGTTCGGCCCCGGGCGTGGGGGCGATCACGGCCCGCCAGGCAGCGGCGTCGATCGCGCCCAGCAGCTGCGGCCACTCGTGCGGGGGCGCGGGCGGCGAGAGGCGGCGGACCTCCTCGCCGATGGCGCCCGCGAGGTGGGCGCCGTCGGCGGCGAGCGCACCCAGGGTGGCGGGCAGGGGTGTGGGCGGGACGTCGGCCCGCCCGGGGCCCTCCGGGAGCAGCCCGAACAGGGCGGGCATCAGCTCGGTGTCGGGCGCGGAGCGGCGCGGCAGGACGGGTGGGGTCTCGGCGAGGATCGCGACCCGCCGGTGCAGGGCGAGGCGGCGCTCCTCCACCCGGGCGGCCCGCAGGGTGACCGCGGCGACCGCCTCGACCAGCACCGGGTCGGTGACGGCGGGCAGTTCGCGGGCGACGGCGGCGCGCAGCGCGCCGGGGCCGTCGGAGGCGGCGGCGAGCAGGGCGTCGGCGGCGGGGCGGGTGACGGCGCGCAGGGCGCGGGAGGCGGCCCGGTCGCGGGTGCGCAGCAGGTACCAGTAGGCGGGCGGCAGGGCGCTGCCGCCGCAGACGGTGACGGCCCGGGTGGGGGTGCCGCGGGAGCGGCGGGGCGTGTCGTGGCCGTCCTGTTCCCACAGCAGGGTGCCGTCGGGGGTGTAGGCGCGGACGCCGGTGCGGGTCTGGGATTCGGCGAGGACGACGTCCTCGGCGGCGCCTTCCGGGGGTGCCCACAGGCCCCAGGGGGTCTGGCCGGGGCGGTCGATGTCGAAGCGGGCGGTGCGGCCGTCGACGCTTTCGAGGAGGAAGTGGTCGGGGGCGTGGTCGCGGTGGCGGGTGCGGTACAGGACGCGGGTGCCGACGAGTCCGTCGCGGCTGCCGAGCGGGGAGGTGGTGAGGGTGTCGGGCAGCGGGGCGAGCTGGAGGTCCTCGTGGGAGACGGTCATGCCGGTTTCGGCGGGCCGGGCGGGGTCGGCGGGGCGGCCGGGGAAGGCGGGCAGGGGCGTCTCGTCGCGGGGTTCGCCGGTGGCGGGGTCGACGGGGCGCCAGGGGCGGTCGCCGAAGACGGCGTTGGTCCAGATCCGCGTGCCGTCGCCGAGCTGGAGTTCGTCGCCGTCGATGCCGTGGGTGTCGCCGGGGCGCAGCACGTGTCCGCCGCTGTGGCGTCCGGTGCCGTCGGCGGTCTCGAACTGGAAGCCGTAGGCGCCGTCCAGGCTGCCGCCGTAGGGGACGAGGCCGCGGACTTCGCCGGGGGTGAAGGGGGTGTCGGGGTGGTCGGCCCAGACGGCGGTGTCGCAGTGGTAGGGGCTGGGCTTGAGGGTCCAGCTGATGAGGAAGGAGCCGCCGACGTAGTGGGCGGCGAAGAGGGTGGCGCCGTCGGGGACGGTGAAGCGGCAGGTGGCGCGGATGCCGTCGGGGTCGACGGCGACGGCGCGTTCGCGGTTGAAGACGGTCAGGACGGGCCAGGTGCAGGTGATGCCCTCGATGCCGGTCGAGCCGTCGGCCCCGTCCGTTTGCGCCTCGAATTCGGCGCGGACCGACTCCAGGGCGGGCCAGGCCAGTTCCTCCGGCAGTCCGGCGGCCAGGGAGCGTCGCAGGGCGCCGGCGGTACCGGCCTCGGCTAGGGCGTCGGTGAGGCCGGCGAGGGCGGTGACGGTGGGGCGGTCGAGGACGGTCTCCAGTTCGGTGACGGCTTCCTCGGCTCCGGCCATGCCGCCGCCGGCGACGGTGTCGAGGAGGCGGGCGACGCGGGCGGCGACCTCCTGGGCGATGCCCTCGTTGCCCGGCAGCAGGGTGATCGCGGTGCCGGCGCGGCGGCGGGCGGACCCGTGGTGCGGGAGCAGGCCGGCGTGGACGGTGCCTTCCAGGCGGGGGCCGAAGACGGGGTCGGCGGCGAGGGCGGCGAGGTCGCGGCGGGAGTCCTCGCCCCAGAAGCGCAGGCGCGTCTCGGGGCCGGGGTCGGTGACGGGCACCCGGGCGGCGAGGCAGGCGTCGAGGAGGTCGGCGTCCAGGCCCTGCCAGTGGTAGCGGGTGGTGTGGAGCGTCACGGCGCTGCCGCCGGCCCGCAGGCGGGGCCCGAACCGACCCACCGTGTCGAGGAGTTCGGACGGGAGCCGCTGGCGGGCGACGCCGCCGCCGGACTGGCGCGCGTACTGGTACATGTGGGCGAAGTGCCCGAGCCAGCGGTGCAGGCCGCCTTCCGGGACGACCCGGCCCTCGGCCATCGCCCGCACCGCGCCGCAGGCGATCAGCAGCCGCAGCCAGGCGCCGCCGTCGGTGGTGCCGGACGGGAAGAGCTCCACGAGGGCGGCGAGGTGCGCGCCGGTGGGCGGATGGGCGTTCAGGAGCGGCGCGGCGTCGTTGAACAGGGCGGCCGGGAGGGCCTTGTCCCGTGCGGTGGCGAGGATCGCGCCGGCCATCCGGGCGGCCTCGCCGTCGCCGTGTCCGGCGGCCTTGGCGGAGGCGCGGGCGCGGCGGACCAGGTCGGCGGGCAGCTCGGCGGGCGAGGCCGCCCAGGCGGTGAGCAGCTCGTCGAGGGCGGTGTGGGCGGCGGCCGGGTCCAGCGTTTCGGCGAGGAAGCGCTGGTGGGCGGCGAGTTCCTTGGCGGGCAGGGCGCCGCACCCGGCGAACAGCAGGGCGTTGGCCCGCCGGTAGCCGGGGTCGACGGGCAGGCCGTGGGCGGACTCGGCCGCGCGGGCGGCGACGTAGGCGCGGGCGGCGGCGCGGATGCCGTTGCGCAGCAGGCGGTGGCCGACGGTGTCCCAGAACCACGGCAGGTGTGCGGGCGGCAGCCGCCGGGCCCGGCGTGCCATCAGGTCGACGAATCCGCCGGGCTTCTCCCAGTACCGGTTGAACTGGCCGTTCATCTCCTCGACCGCCTCGCGCGTGGCAGCGGCCGCGCCGGGGTCGTGGGCGGCGGCCCAGTCGGCGTACGTGGTCGAGGCGTACGCGTCGGCGGTGGTGGCGGGCAGGAGGGATTCCAGCGGGGCGATCATGCTCCGGATCGTCGCACGGGCCTGTGACAGCGCCTGCGAGGGGGCAGGCACAATGGGGCCGGTGACCGTCTTCGCCTGTGTGACCTGCGACAACCCGCTGACCGGCGCGCTCCGCGAGGCCCGGCCCGCCGCCGATGGCGGGCAGCGGGCGGCCCGGCACCGGATCGGCAGGCCGCGGATGGCGCGGGGCACGTTCTCGGCCGGGCGGGACGGGGCGGTGTTCGTCCTGCATCCCGACGACGTGCCGGGTGCCCGCCGGCACCCCGACAGCGGGCGGCGCAACGGGTGTTGCGGGCCCGACGGCCTGGACGGGCCGAACCTCGTCTGCGCGGGCTGCGGCGCGGAGGTCGCGACCAAGGAGGCGGACTGCTGGACGCCGAACCTGGTGGCGCTGATCGCCTCAGCCGTCCGCGTCCTGCCCGAAGTCACGGGCGGCGAGCGGTAGTTCGGGCAGCAGCCAGTCACGGTCCGGCGCCCAGGCGGGCCCGAAGGACACGCCCTGGACTCGTGGCGCCGGGGCGGAAGGGTTCGGGCCGGCGGACTGTCACCGGGCGGGCCGGGCCTGGCAGGCGGGCTGGTGCCAGGTCGTGCGCACGGGGGTGCCGTCGGGCAGGAGGTGCTCGGTGTGCCAGGTCCGGCAGCAGGCCGGGCGCTGGTAGGGGCGGCGGCGGGGGCGCGGGGACGCGGTGTGGATGGTCATGCCCGGCGTTCTGCCACCGCCGGGCGCCGCCCAACCCCTCGGCACCCGAAAGGGCGACTGGTGGTTTGCCCGGGGTCCGGGTCAGCCGGCGGCGGTGGGGGCCTGCGTGTCCGCCGCGTCGGCGGCGAGTCTGCGTTCGTCGGCCCGCAGGTTCTCGGCCTGTTCGCGCAGGCGCCGCCCGGCCCAGCCGTAGGACGCGCGGGCGTCGGGGGTGGTCATCCGGGGGCCGATGGTCTCGGCCAGTTCCCGCGCGGTGTCGAGCAGGTCGGCGAGTGCGCCGAGCAGGGCCGCCTCGTCCGGCCGGGGGACGTCGGCGCGGCGCGTGCGGGCGCGGGGCAGGGCGTTCTCCCTGATCTGTGTCCTGGCCTCGCCCACGGCCCTGGTCATCGCCGCTATGTCGGGGTCCATCCCGGCCTCCTGCCGTGCGTGCGCGCGTTGATGTCCCGCTATGCCTCCCCCGGCGGCCCGGGCGTCAACCAGGGGCGCGGACGGAAGCGCGCGGCCGGGGGCACGGTGCGGGCGCGGGTCGCGGCGGCGGCCAGGAGGGCGGGGAGGGGGCCGGGGAAGGGGCGCATCAGGGTGTCGACCTCGCGCCACAGGCCCGGTGCCGGCGGGTGGGCGGCGAGGTGTTCGGCGAGGTGGGCGAGGGCTGCGGTGTGCAGGGCGGCGCGGCCGCCGCCGGGTTCCCGGGCGCCGGCGTGGAAGGCGGAGGCCTGGCCGGCGTGGCAGGCGACGGCGTAGGCCGGGCGGGCGTGGTCGACGGCCTGCCGGGCGGTGATCCGGCCCAGTTCGATCGCGGACCACACGTGGTGGATGTCCAGGCCGTCCTTGCCGATCGGGGTGGCGGCCAGGACGGCGAGCGGGTCCGCCGCATCGAGGGGGCCGAGGACGGGCGGGCGGCGGTGGTACGCGGACGGCGGCGGTCCGTCCGCGCGGGGTGCGGGAACGGCGGGCCCGGGAGCTGCGGGCCCGGGGGCGGGCAGGTGTCGCGGGGCGGGGCGGCCGGTGAGCAGGACGCGGGCGACGTCGGGCGGGCAGTCGGAGTGGTGGGCGAGCAGCCGCGCCGCCAGGCGCGGCAGGCGGCGGGACAGGCCGGCCGACGCGACCAGCGCCCAGTCCACCCGGTAGGGCTCGGCGAGGATCGCCCGGCCGCGGGGGGCGTCGGGTGCGGCTCGGATCCCGCGCAGGCGGCGCAGCAGGGCGCCGGTGCCGGTGAGGCGGTCCTCGGCGCTGGTGAGGAAGGGCTCGGGGTCGGGTTGGGCGCAGGCTTCGGCGATCCGGCGGGTCGCCTCGTCGAGGTCGGCGCCGGGCGGCAGGGCGGCCAGGACCTGCCGGACCCGGCCGGGGCCGCCGGCCAGGCGCACGGTGCGCCAGGCGTCGGCCCAGACGGTGGGCGGGATCGGGTCGCCCCAGCGGTAGGTGCGGCGGTCGGTCAGGGCGGCGGCGGCGAGGTCGGGGTCGCGGGAGGTCAGGGCGGCGCGGTGGTGCTCCGGGCGGTAGCCGCTGCCGGCGGCGACGACGGCGGGGCGGCGCAGCCGCAGCCGGCATTCGACCGGGTAGGTCAGGGACGGGTTGTCGGCCAGGCGCGCGTCGATGCCGGCGTCGTCGAGGTCGGCCAGGCGTTGCTGGGCCTGCGGGTTGCGGACGGTGCGGGCCAGGGCGCGGCGCACGGCCGGGGTGGCGTCGGTGACGGCGCTGTCGGTCACGGTGGGCGGGTGGTCGTGGCCGAGGAAGAAGAAGTCGGGGTCGGCGTCGACGAGTTCGGCGAGGGCGGCGGCCCGGTGGGCGCGGGGCAGCAGCGCCACCAGGCAGCCGACGTCGAAGCGCCGGGCCAGTGCCTCGACATTCCGGGTGTATTCGTCCGCCGCGTCGACTGCCATGGCAGCGGACCGTAACAGGCGCCTGGCGGGCGCCGCGTGGTTTTCGCCGGGCCCGCCCGCGTGGGCGGCCGGGGTGGTAGGGCGTCGGGCCGCGTGGCTGGTCGGGCGTCAGGCCCCGGACCGCTCGCCGGAGGTCCAGCCCAGGAGCGGGGTGTGTACGGGTGCCGCGCCGAGGGCGAGGTGGGTGAGGTCGGCGACGGCGTCGGTGAGGGCTGCGGGGTGGGGGCGGGCGGTGAGGGCGTCCAGGGCGGCCGCGCGGGTGCGGGGCGGGCACAGGGAGAGGTGGAAGAGCATCTGGCGCCACGCGAAGGCGGCGCTGCGGCGGGCGGTGCGGGTGGTGAGGCCGTGGGAGGCGAGGCCGCAGGCGGTGGTGAAGGCGCGTTCGGCGAGGACGTCCCAGCCCTCGGGCGGGGTGAGGGCGCCGGGCCCGGCGAGGGTGGCGAGGTTGTGGGTGGTGAGGATCTGGGCCTGTTCGATGACGGCGCCGTTGCCCGTCACCGACCAGGGCGCGCCGGTGCGCCCGGCCCGACGGGTGCACAGGGCGGAGAACTGCCAGGTGTCGTCCATCGCGTAGACGGAGGCGTAGTCGATGCCGAAGTACCGCTCGTAGAGGGATCCTTCGAGGAGTTCGGCGGCGATGCGGGCGGCCTGGAGGTACTTGGGGCTAAAGCCGCCCATGAAGATGTCGGCGGCCAGTTCCTCCACGAAGGGCAGGTCGATGCCGGCCTCGCGGGCGAGCGCGGACAGTTCGCCGAGCAGCGGGTTGGGCAGGAGCGTGCCGGGGAACGTCGCGACGGCCAGGGCGCCGAGGCGGTGCAGCGTGGCGAGGTGGGCGTCGCGGGTGATGGCGTCGGTGGTGCGGTGCGGGCGCACGGCGAGGTTCCAGGGGAGTTCGTCGGCGCGGACCTGGCGGGCGTAGTGGAGCAGGAGCAGGGAGCGGCGGCCCGCGAACGCCTTGTGGCCGGCGGCGGTGAGGGCGCGCAGGGCCGGGTCGGGGTGGGCGGAGGCCTCGGTGACGGCGGCGAGCTGGGGCGCGAGTTCGGCGAGGACTTCGGCGGAGGGCACCAGGCCGCGGGCGATGAGGGTTTCGACGGGGGCGCTGGTGGCGGCGAGGACGGGCTTGTGGAGGGCGGGCGGGACCGTGGTGCCGGCCGGAAGAGCGGTGCTCTCGGCCTCGGTGACCGGGGCGAGGAGGGCCTGGGGGTCGGCCAGGCCGTCGTGCCGGGGGTGGTCGGCGAGGCGGGCGATGAGCAGCCGGGCGACGGCATGGTGGGAGGGCTGGGCGGCCTGGCGGGCCTGGGCGCGGCGCAGGGTGGTGTGCTCCGCGGAGCCGGGAAGGCCGCGGCGGCGCACCATCGCGTCGACGGCGTGGCGCAGCCGGCCCCGGGCGCGGGGGTCCAACTGCCGGCCGGTGACGGTCAGTTCGAGTGCGGTGCGCAGGACGGCGAGGTTCTCGCGGGGGTTGCGGTGCTTGCCGCACAGGGGGTGGGCGGCGGCGAGGGTGCGGTAGCGCAGGAGGAGTTCGGCGCCGCGGCGGTGCCACGGCCCGTCGGGGGTCTGGCCGTCGGGGGTCTGGCCGTCCGGCACCGGGCTGCCGTCGGCGGCCAGCCAGTGGGTGAGCAGGTCGTCGGCGAAGGGCGCCCAGACGGTGAGGGCCTCGCGCTGGGCCTCCACCGCGCGGTTGGGGGTGCGGCGGGCGAGGGCGGCCGAGGCCTCGCCGGCGGTGCGGCGGTGGACGGCGTCCGGCGCGGCCGACGGGGCGTCACCGGGCTGCGGGGTGAAGCGCAGGCGGGCGGCGAAGGGCCGCAGGACGTCGACGAGGTCGAGCGCGGCCCGCTGCTCGCCCGCGCGGACCAGCCAGGCCACGGTGAGCAGCGCGGCCTCCTCGGGCACGGTGATGCGGTAGCGGCCGGTGTCGAGCAGGTGCCAGAGGTGGGCGAGTCCGGGCTCGGTGAGGGAGTGTGCGAAGAGTTCGGCGCGGCCTTCGGGGATGCCGGCGCGGCGGCAGGCGTCGGCCTCGTGGGGCTGGAGGGGGCCTTCGGCGCGGGCGCGGCCGGTGGCGAAGCCGCCGTGCAGGACCTCGGGGGTGACCCAGGCGGGCAGGTCGGCGGCGGGGGTGCGCGAGCCGATGGCGAGGGTGCCCGCCCGCAGGCCGGCCAGCACCTCGCGCCAGCCGGCCGCGCGCTGTTCGGCGCGGGCGCGGGTGGCCGGGTCGGGGTGGGCGGCGGCGGTGACGAAGGCGCGGGCCAGCTGCCCGTGGGCATAGTCGGTGGAGACGGCGCCCGTGGCGAGGGCCCCTGACGGCTGCTGATCAGCGTTGGTGTCCATGGCCGACGTGGCGGGCCCTGCCCCCGCGCCCTCCAGGACCGAAGCCTGGTGCTCTGTCTCGCTGAGCTACACGTCGTCGCTGCGGCCAGACCTTACGAGGGCGGGCGGCGGCGGTGCAAGCGGATATTCCGGCTGGTCAGAACTCCCCCGTCGCACGCTTCGACCCAACGCGGAGTGACGAACAGTAACCCTAAATGACAGCTTTAGGTCTCGTCCCAACTTTCCCCCTCCGACGCTCCCGGAGTGACGGAGCGTAGCCGCCGAGCGCCGCCGCGCGGGCGGATCTAGCCTGACGGTATGGCTTGCCCCGCACGCCCAGGGAGGTGCGCGCATGCGTCGCACGATCGGTTCGCGAGCGGGGGTCGTCATGGCGGCGGCGGGGTTGGCGGCCGCCGTCTGCGGGGCCGCGCCGGCGGCGGCGGCCGGGAGTGACGGGCCACGGACGGTGACGGTGCAGGCGTGTCCGGACGAGTCGACCGGGCCCGGGCTGCCGCCGCTCAAGGCGCTCGCGGCGCAGGTGACGCTCCCGGACGGGGTGAACCTGCCGCCGGGCGCGGCGGTGTTCGGCGCCCGCTACCCCGGTGACGCGCAGTACGTGGTCGCGCCCGGCGGCTGGACGTGCGACGTCGTGTTCTTCGCCGCGGACGGCGGCGAGCAGGTGTACGTCCACCCGGGCCCGCACGCGGCCGATCCGCTCGGCGCCTCGTACTCCGGGCTCGTGCAGGCCGTGTTCGACAGCGGCGGCGTGCAGACCGACGTCGACCTGGCCTGTCCGTTCGTCCCGCAGGCCGCGCGGGGCGGGCAGTGCCTGGCGCCGCCGCGCCAGGCCGCCGACGTCGTGCACGCCGTGCGCACCGGGGACCCGAACCTGTACGCGGCGGCGGTGTCCGTCCCGGCCGGCACGCGGGAGCCGAACCTCGCCGCGAGCGGGCAGGCGCCGGCCGGGACGCCGCCGGGGCAGGTGTTCGCCCTGGTCACCCTCGCGGGCACCGGCGGGACGGCGCAGTCGGTCGGCTGCGCGGTGCCCGGGCCGGGAGCGGCGAGCACCTGCCAGGCGACCCTCGGCTACTTCCTCGCCGGCAGCGTGATGGGGCAGAAGCTGAGCGCTGGCCAACTCTCCGCGGCGCTCACGGACTTGAACGGTTTCGTGGCCTCACAGGTGCACTGACGAGGCCGGCCTTCCCCTAACCGCCGCGCGAGACTGGAACGGGTATATGCCAGGAGTGTCGGCGGCATTGACGGGCTATCAGCCAGGATGCATCGTGTTCCCCAGTCCGTTCATTTCAGCTCTTTCAGCGGAGGCGTCCGGGAATGGGGATGGGGATCGGGATGGGTGTGCGCAGCAGGGTCGCCGGGGTGGTGTCGGCCGGGCTGATGCTCGTCGGCGTGGCGGGGGTGCAGTTCGTCGGCGCGGGGACGGCGGACGCCATGCCGCCGTGCTACCGGCAGTGGACCGGGAACAGCGGGTCGACGATGTGTCCCGGGTACGACGTGTCCCACGTGGTCATCGGCTGCGTGCACGCGGGCGTGCCGTACAGCGTCGAGGGGCCGTGGGTGAACCGGGGCGACTTCTCGTTCGCGCGCTGCAACAGCGGCGACGGGCTGCAGAAGGCCACCAACCCGCCGAGCGTGTGGTGGGAGGAGGGCTGAGCCGCCGACGGGGGACGGGGTGCGCGCAGGCCGGGCAGCGTTGCGCGCACCCGCGGCGGCCGAGGGATCAGTCGCCGCGCTCGCGGAGGGTGGAGGCGGTGAAGGAGATCGCGAGCACGACGGCGAGCGCGAGCAGGACCGCGCCGATGACGATCGCCGTCCAGCCGCCGCTGGTGAGGTTGTCCAGCTGCTCGCGGTAGGTGGAGGTCTGGGGTCCGGGCATGCCCTCGGAGAACGAGCCGGTGGTGTGGGGCTCGCAGACGTCGCCGGGCGACATGGGTTTGCCGTAGCAGGTGGGCACCGCGGCGTGCAGCTTGTGGACGCCGAGCAGCAGCAGGCCGACGCCCGCGACGAACAGAACGAGCACGATCAGCACTGCCCCGGCCTTCCGACTCCCCCGCCCGTGCCGGTGTCCGGCACCTTTCGCCCGAATGTACCCAGGGGCGGTGGTGAACGAACCCGGCCAAAGAGCGACAGGTCGGTTACGGAAGGGTCAAGTCGGCTGGTGCTCAGGGTTGTTGGGTCGACACTGTGCGGCATGAATGCGACGCGTGGTGGCGTGGGGGTCCTGGTGGCGGCGGCGTGTGCGGTGCTGCTCGGCGGCTGTACGGGGGCGGGCGGCGGGACGGCCGGGCCGACGGCCCCCGGACCGACGGCGACAGCAACGGCGACGGCAACGGCAACGGCGACAGCGACAGCGACAGCGACAGCGAGCAGCGGACCAAGCGGCGCCGGCGGCCTGACGCCGACGGCCACGTACATGCTGCAGGGCTCCCCCTCCCCCGCCGAAGTGCAGCAGGTCGCGGACCAGTTGCGGCGCCGGGCGCAGGCGATGGGGCTGGCGCCGAAGGTGGAGGTCAGGGGTTCGGCGGTGTCGCTGTCGGCCGCCGGGGCGACGCGAGAGCAGCTCGCGGCGCTCGCGCAGCAGGGGCACCTCGGGTTCCGTCCGGTCCTGGCGTACGCGCCGTCCCTGCCGAACGGCGCGTCGGCGCAGGGGGCGGTGTCGGCCGACCCCACCACGACGCTCCAGCTGCCGGACTGTTCGGACGCCGCGCAGCGGACGGACCGTCAGTCGGCCTCCGGCAAGCCGGCCGTGGCGTGCGGGTACGCCGCGGAGAACGGGATCTGGTACGGGTTCGCACTGGGGCCGGTGGCGGTGAACGGCACGGACGTGTCGGCGGCGAAGGCGGCCGAGGACACGCAGAACGGGGGCGGGTGGCAGGTCCACCTGACGTTCGACGCCCGCGGGGCGCAGGAGTTCGCGGACGTGACGGGTCGGCTGGCGGCGCAGCAGTCGCCGGCGAACCAGTTCGCGATCGTGCTGGACGGCGCGGTGGTGTCGCACCCGTACGTCGCCTCGGCGGTGACGGGCGGCGAGGCGGTGATCTCGGGGAGCTTCACGGAGGCGGAGGCCCGGCGCCTGGCGGCGCTGATCGGGGACCGTCTGGCGGTGCCCCTGGTGCTGACGGAGACGGTGTCCCCGCACTGACACCACGTCAGGCCGCTTGGGAAAACGGTGAAGTGGCATGCACGCCCCTAGAAAACCGGCCGGTAACACCCTTACCGTCGAGGCCCCCGCAGCTTCCCACCCAGGAGCTCGACGTGCCCCGACGCCCCCACGTCCCCCTACCCCTCCCCCGGCTGCTCGCCGCCGTACTGGCGGTGGCGCTGCTCCTCGTGCCCGCGCTCGCCACCACCCCCACCGCCGCCGCGCCCGCCACCGCGGCGGCGGGCGACTACTGCGCGGGCCGCTGCAACGACATCCTGCCGCCCGGCGAGAACGGCAACGCCACGCTCGCCGAGATCCTGCTGAACCGGGTCTTCGGCACCCGCCCGGCCCACACCGACGACCAGCTCGGCCCGTACGCCTCGCTCGCCTCCGGCTACCCGGGCCTGACGGAGGCCGGGCTGCGGAGCTTCTTCAACGACGCGTCGTTCGGCGTGCCGGCGGACCAGGTCGCGAGCACGGCCAGTCCGCGTTCCGACGTGACGATCGTGCGCGACAAGGCGACCGGCGTGCCGCACGTGACCGGCACCACCCGGTACGGCACCGAGTTCGGCGCGGGCTACGCGGCCGCGCAGGACCGGCTGTGGGTGATGGACCTGTTCCGGCACGTCGGGCGCGGCGAGCTGTCCGGTTTCGCGGGCGGCGCGGCGGCCAACCGGCAGCTGGAGCAGACGTTCTGGCGCGCGGCGCCGTACACCGAGGCCGAGCTGCAGCAGCAGATCGACGTGCTGTCCTCGCGCGGCGGGCGGGCGGCGCAGGCGCTGGCGGACGCCTCCGCGTACCTCGACGGGATCAACAAGTACATCCAGCAGGCGTACGACTCCCGGACGTTCCCGGGCGAGTACGACCTGACGGGGCACGTGGACCCGATCACCAACGCCGGGTCGATCGCGCCGTTCACCCTGACCGACCTCGTGGCCCTCGCCTCCGTCATCGGCGCGCTGTTCGGCTCCGGCGGCGGTGGTGAACTCGCCTCCGCGCAGGTCAAGTCGGCCGCCGAGGCGCGCTACGGCAAGGACGCCGGCGACGCGGTGTGGCGCTCGCTGCGCGAGGCGGAGGACCCGGAGGCCGTCCAGACCCTGCACGACGGGCAGACGTTCCCGTACGCGACGGTGCCCGACGACCCGCGGGGCGTCGCGATGCCCGACCCGGGATCGGTGGTGAGCGAGCCGGAGGTCTACGACGCCACCGGGTCCGCACAGTCGGCGGCCACCGGTGCCAAGGGCGTGCTGCCGGGCAACCTGCTCAGCGCGAAGCACGGCATGTCGAACGCGCTGCTGGTCTCCGGCGCGCACACCGACGACGGGCACCCGGTGGCGGTGTTCGGCCCGCAGACCGGCTACTTCGCGCCGCAGCTGCTCATGCTGGAGGAGCTGCAGGGCCCGGGCATCAGCGCGCGCGGCGCGGCGTTCGCGGGCCTGAGCTTCTACGTGGAGCTCGGGCGCGGGCAGGACTACGCGTGGAGCGCCACCTCGGCCGGGCAGGACATCACCGACACCTACGCCGTGCCGCTGTGCACGAGCGACGGCTCGCCGGTGACGACCGCGTCCAACTCCTACCTGTGGCACGGCACTTGTACGCCGTTCGAGCGCCTTGAGCGCAAGGACGCGTGGAGCCCGACCACCGCCGACTCCACCCCGGCCGGCTCCTACACGCTGGTGTCCTACCGCACGAACTACGGCCTGGTGAGCGCCCGCGGCACGGTCGGCGGGGCGCCGGTGGCGTTCACCTCGCTGCGCTCCACCTACCGGCACGAGGCCGATTCCATCATCGGCTTCCAGGAGTTCAACGACCCGGCGGCGGTGCACGACGCGGCGAGCTTCCAGCAGGCGGCGCAGGACATCAACTACACGTTCAACTGGTTCTACGCCGACTCGCGCGACATCGCCTACTACAACTCCGGGTCCAACCCGGTGCGCGCCCCCGGCGTCGACCCTGGCCTGCCCGTGCTCGCCCAACCCGCCTACGAGTGGGCCGACTTCGACCCGGCGGGCAACACCGCCCGCTACACCCCGCCGGCCGAGCACCCGCAGTCCGTGAACCAGGACTACTACGTCTCGTGGAACAACAAGCAGGCCACCGGCTACACGGCGGCCGGCTTCGGCAACGGCTCGGTGCACCGCGCCAACCTGCTGGACGCCCGCGTCAAGTCCCTGGTGCAGCAGGGGAAGGTGAGCCGGGTCGCCCTCACCCGGGCCATGGAGGGCGCGGCCCTGACCGACCTGCGCGCCGAGGACGTCCTGCCCGACCTGATCCGCGTGCTGCGCAGCGCCCCCGTCACCGACCCCGCCGCCCTGGCGGCGCTGCAGAACCTGGAGGCGTGGCTGGCCGACGGCGGTACGCGGCACGAGAGTTCGCCCGGCAGCGGGGCGTACGCGGACGCGGACGCGATCCGCGTGATGGACGCGTGGTGGCCGCTGCTGGCCGACGGCGTGATGCGCCCGGGCCTGGGCGACCAGCTGTTCACCGCGCTCACCGGGGCGCTGCAGATCGACGAGTCGCCCTCGGGCCGCAGCGGCGGCAGTGGCCCGGTCAGCGCCAACGAGGCGATCCCGCACAAGGGTTCGTCGTTCCAGTACGGCTGGTGGAGCTACCTGGACAAGGACCTGCGCGCCGTCCTCGGCGACGGCGTCGCGGGCCCGCTGGCCCGCCCGTTCTGCGGCGGCGGCGACCTCGCGGCCTGCCGGACCGTCCTGCTGAACACCCTCAAGCAGGCGGCCGCCCAGAGCCCGGCCCAGGTCTACCCGGGCGACGGCGACTGCGCGGCCGGCGACCAGTGGTGTGCCGACACCGTCATCCAGCGCCCGCTCGGCGGCGTCACCGACGCCAAGACCACCTGGCAGAACCGCCCGACCTACCAGCAGGTGGTGCAGTTCCCCAGCCACCGCTAGGCGCACCGGGACCCCGCTTCTCGTCGGATTGACGAGAAGCGGGGTCGCCCCATATCGTCAATGCGACGAAAAGGGGTTCCACGATGGCCGACATCACCAGGCGCTTCGGCATGCGCCACCTGCGCGCCGTTCCCACCGCGCACATCCGCCACCTGCGCCGCGGCAGGGTCGCCCACGACGGCACGGGCCTGGCGTTCTGGTTCCGGCCGCTGACCGCCGCGATCTCCGAGGTCCCGGTGGACGACCGCGAGCTCGCCATGCTTTTCCACGCCCGCACCGCCGACTTCCAGGACGTCACCGTCCAGGCCACCCTCACCTACCGGATCGCCGAACCCGCCACCGCCGCCACCCGCGTCGACTTCGGCATCGACCCCGACACCGGCGCCTGGCGGGCCGCGCCCCTGGACCAGCTGGCCACCCTGCTCACCGAGACCGCCCAGCAGCACGCCCTCGGCCTGCTCGCCCGCACCCCGCTCGCCGCCGCCCTCGCCGACGGCGTCGACGCGGTGCGCGAACGCATGGCGCACGGACTGGCCGGCGAACCGCGCCTGACCGAGACCGGACTGGCCGTCATCGCCGTGCGCGTCGTGGCACTGCGGCCCGAACCCGAGGTCGAACGGGCGCTGCGCACCCCGGCCCGCGAACTCGTCCAGCAGGAGGCCGACCGGGCCACCTTCGAGCGCCGCGCGGTGGCCGTCGAGCACGAGCGCGGCATCGCCGAGAACGAACTCGCCAACCGCATCGAACTCGCCCGCCGCGAGGAGCAGCTGCTCGCCCGGCAGGGCGCCAACCGGCGTCTGGAGGCCGAGGAGGAGGCGGCCGCCGACCGGGTGCGCACCGACGCCGAGGCGCTGCGCCGCACCCGCCTGGCCACCGCCGAGGCCGAGGCCGCGCGCGGGCTGGGCGAGGCCCGGGCGGCCGCGGAGGCCGCGTGGCTGGGCGCCCACCAGCAGGCGGACCCGGCGGTGCTGCGGGCGCTGGCGCTGATGCGGCTGGCCGAGCACCTGCCGCGCATCGACAGCGTGACGCTCACCCCGGACGTGCTGACCGGACTGCTGGCCCGCCTGGGCGCGGGGGCCCCGGGAGCCGCGGGGGCGCAGCGATGACGCCCGTTCCGGGCGCGCCGGCCACCCCGGACGCGCCGCCCGCCCGGCCGGGCGCACCCGGCGGCGGTGGCCCAGGCGGGGCCGGCCCGGCGGGGGCGGACGCGGCGGGGGCGGACGCGGCGGGGGCTGCCACGGCCAGGGCGAACACGGCGCGGACGGCCGCGACGGGGTCGGACACGGCCGAGGCAGCCACGACGGGGGTGGACCGGTGACGCTCGCCCCGCGCGTGGTGCTGGTGCACCGGCGCACCGAGTACGAGGAGTTGGTGGCCCGGCACGGCACGCCCGGGCAGGCGGCGTTCTTCCTGGCCTCCCGGGGCCGCTCGGCCGAGGAGGTCGAGGAGCGCCACCTGCGCCAGGGCGCTGCGCTGGCCGAGGCGGCGGCGGCCGTGCCGCTGGAGTGGCGGCGCACCCGGGTGGAGCGGGCGGACCTGCCGCGGTTCCTGTTCGAGCCGGGGGACGTGGTGGTCGTGGTCGGCCAGGACGGGCTGGTGGCGAACGCCGCGAAGTACCTGGCCGGGCAGCCGGTGATCGGCGTGGACGCCGATCCGGGGCGCAATCCGGGGGTGCTGGTGCGCCACCGCGCCCGGGTGCTGGGGCCGCTGCTGCGGGCGGTGCCGGGCGGGGGCGGGGCGGTGGAGGAGCGGACGATGGTCGAGGCGGTCGCGGACGACGGCCAGCGGTTGCTCGCGCTCAACGAGGTGTACGTCGGCCAGCCGGGCCACCAGACGGCCCGCTACCGCCTGGCGGTCGGGGGCACCGGGGACACCGAGGGCGCCGGGAGCGCCGGGGACGCCGCCGAGGCGCAGGCGTCGTCGGGCGTCCTGGTGGGCACCGGGACGGGCGCCACCGGCTGGTGCCGCTCGGCGTGGCTGGAGCGCGGCGCGCCGCTCGCCCTGCCCGCGCCCGGCGCCCCGGCGCTGGCCTGGTTCGTCCGCGAGGCCTGGCCGTCCCCGGCCACCGGCACCAGCCGGGTCCACGGACTGCTGGACGGCGGGCGGCAGTTGGCGCTGACGGTGGAGTCCGAGCACCTGGTGGCCTTCGGCGACGGCATCGAGTCCGACGCCCTCGACCTCACCTGGGGGCAGACCGTGCGCGTCGGCATCGCCGCCACCAGGCTGCGCCTGCTGGGCTGAGCCGGAAGAAAAAGGGCCCCGCTCCCCCGGCCGGAGCGGGAGGAACGGGGCCCGGTACTACTGCACTACTTCACGAAGGTGTTGCTGCTCCAGATGGCGCCGCCGATGCCCTCGCCGCCGTCGGCCTTGTAGACGACGAGGTTGCCGTCGTCCTGGAGCTTCAGGTAGGAGCCGCCGGACCAGAAGGTGCCGGAGTTCCACAGGGCGGTGGTGCCGTCGAGCTTGTAGACCACGGCGTTGCCGTCCTGCTGGATCTTCAGGAAGTTGCCCCAGCCGCTGGTGTTGCTCTGCCACAGGGCGGCGCCGTCGCTGTTGCGGTGCAGGACGAGGTTGCCGTCCCACTGCATCTCCAGCCAGGTGGTCTTGGCGTTCAGGCGGTAGCCCGGGTTGAGCTGGGTGATCGGGCGCAGGGTGGCGTTGCTCCAGACGGTGGTGGCGAGGGTCTCGTCACCGCTCTTGAACATGACGAGCTTGCCGTCGTCCTGGAGCTTGAGGTGGCTGCCGCCGAACGCGTAGGTGCCGCTGGCCCACAGGCCGCCGGTGCCGGCCGCCGGGTTGCCGTCGGCCTTGTAGACCACGAAGTTGCCGTCGGTCTGCATGAACGCCCAGGCGCCCGGGTTGTTCGCGGTGCCGCTGGCCCACAGGGCCGCGCCGTCGCTGCGGCGGTAGAGGACGACGTTGCCGTCCTTCTGGACCTCCAGGACGGAGGCGGGGCCCTCGCGCCACTGGCCGGCCGAGATGCGGGTGTTGCCGGTGATGGTGGCGTCGCCGCGGAAGGTGCTGGTGGACCACAGGGCACCGCCGGCGCCCTCGCCGCCGTTGCCCTTGTAGAGGACGAAGTTGCCGTCGTTCTGCAGCTTCAGGTAGGCGCCGGGGTTGTTGAAGGTGTAGGTGCTCCACAGGGCGCCGGTGCCGGCCGCCGGGTTGCCGTCGGCCTTGTAGACGACGAAGTTGCCGTCGGGCTGCATGTAGGCCCAGGCACCGTTGTTGCCGCCGGTGGCGGTGTCCCACAGGACGCCGCCGTCGGCCTGGCGGTGGGTCAGGACGAGGTCGCCGTCGGCGCGCATCGTCAGCTTGAGGCCGGGGCCGGTGATCGACTGGCCGGCGGTCAGCTTGGTGCCGGGCTTGATCAGCGTGCCGGAGGACGCGGCGGTGGCCGTCACCCAGGAGGCGAGGTCGTCGACGCGGGCCTCGGAGGCGCCGGTGCGGGTCTCGGTCTCGCCGAGGCAGCCGCCCTGCCAGGCGAGGCTGGTGACGGCGGCGAGCTCGAAGCCGCCGTTCTTGGCGCGCAGCGCCGGTGCGCCGGAGTCGCCCTTGCAGACGGTGTCGGCGGCGGTCTTGGCGGTGAGGTCGACTGCGCCGGCGCTGACGGCGGCGGCCGTGAGCGCGGCGGTGTGCGGCGCGGCGGGAACCCAGGTGGTCGCGGTGCGGCCGTAGCCGGCGACGGTGAGGTCCTCGCCGGTGGCGGGCGCGGTGGCGGAGACGGCGACCGGGGTGATGTCGTAGACCGGCGCGCCGAGGCGGGCCATCACCAGGTCGCGGTCGGTGCGCGGGGCGATCTCGACGACCGGGATGGTGCGGCCGCCGATCGTCACGGTGCTCTGGGCCGCAGGCGCGCCGGCGGCGGGCTTGTCGCCGAAGCACGCGGCCGCGGTGAGCACCCACTGCGGGTCGACCAGGGTCGTGGTGCAGGCGCGCGAGCCGGGGCGGCCGGGCTGGCCGATCGTCAGGGCGCCGACCGCGGGGTAGGCGCCGGCGGGGGCCGTCGCGGCGGGGCCGTCGGTGGCGTTGAGCTCCAGCAGCGTGGTCGAGCCGCTGGTGCCGCCCTCGCCGACCGGGGTCCAGGCGTTCTTGTTGACGTCGACGCTGGTGACCGTGCCCGCGGTGTTCAGCGTGGCCTTGATCGCGTGGTCGTCGCCCTTGATGTTGTAGATCTGCGGGATCTCCAGCGACAGGTACCCCGTCCGCCCGGTGATCCTGAAGCAGACCTGGCTCGGGTTCGCGGAGCGGCTGTACAGCTCCACCAGGCCCGGACCCGAGGCGCAGTCGGCGAGCACGATGTGCCCGTCGCCCGCCTTGAGGGTGATGTTGTGGTCCGCCAGGACCTTCGCGGCGCCCGGGTAGGAGAAGTCCTCCACCACCGCCGGTGCGACGGCATCCGCAGCCGATGCCGTCACCGCCGGAACCGACCCGGCCACCACCGGTATCGCCACCGCCAGGCCCACGGGCCAGGCCATTCTTCGCATTCTGCGCTGCACGAACTCTCCCGAGGAAGGACACGCCGGGGGAGACGCCAACGCCCCCCAGAGCCGGCCGTGAAGATGATCAACCGGACGGTATCGACTCCATCCCTGCACGTCAAAGCGCAAATCGACACCAAAGCGCCACATCGGCAACCTCGGGTGAACCGGGGCCGAACCCGACGTGCCGCGCGGGCTCCGCGGGGCGTCCCGGCGGGGCCTCGCGTGTCCCGGCGACGGGGGCCATGGCCGGTCACCCTACCTATGCGTGACGGATTCGGGCGCGGCACGCCACGGCCTACCGTCGTCGACGTCAGCACGGAACAGCAGACGACAACAGCGGTAGGCCGAGGAGGATTTGATGAGCGCGTTCGCGATCGCCCAGGTCAGGTCGGTGGAGTTCGGGCCCGACATCGTGGAGTACCTGGAGCGCATCGACGCCACCCTGGAGCCGTTCGGGGGCCGGTTCGTGGTGCACGGCGGGAACGTCGAGGTGGTCGAGGGGAGTTGGGGGACCGACGTCATCGTCATCGAGTTCCCCGACCGGGAGCGGGTGCGCGCGTGGTACGACTCCCCCGCCTACCGGGAGATCCTCCCGCTGCGCACCCGCCACATGGACGCCGACGCCATCTTCGCCGACGGGGTCCCGCAGGGCTACCGGGGCGCGGACTCGCTGGTGCACTGAGCGCCGGCGGGGCGCTCGCGGGTGACGAGGTCGGTGCGCCCGGCGGTGGCGTCGAGCCACACGACGCGGGTGCCGCGGTCGGCGGCGGGCGCGTCCTGGGAGCCGCGGTCGCAGGAGACGCGCTCGGGGGTGCCGCCGGTGAGCGGGAGCTGCCACAGCTTGGCCGTCTGCGCGTTGGTCCAGTTGTCGGTGACCCGTCCGGTGCGCGAGACGTAGGTGACCGCACGGTCGGAGACGGTCAGGGTGGCCGGCTCGGGGGCCGTGGAGGCGGCCGGCAGGAGGTCGGTGACGCCGGAGCCGTCCAGGGCGCCGGAGCGGATCGTGGCGCGCCCGGCGGCGGGGCTCTGGACCCACAGCACGCGTCCGCCGGCCAGGTGGACGGAGTCGGCCAGGTTCTTCGGGTCGGCGGGCACGTACTGGGCGGTGACCTTGCCCTCGGCCAGGGAGTAGGCGGTCGGCGCGGTGACGTAGTCCTGGCCGGACGTCCACCCCTCCGTCCAGGCGAGGACGCCGTCGCTCAGGTCGAGGCCGGCGGCGTGGTGGCCGGCGGGCAGCGGGATCACGGTCTCCGGGGAGCCGTCGGCGTGGACGACGTGGATCCGGGTGGTGTCGGTGGCGAAGTCCCGGAGCGTGAAGGCGATGTCGCCGCCGGCCGTCCGGATGTTGCCGGGCTGCTGGTTGGTGGAGCGGTAGGCGCTGCGCACCGGTCCTGCGCCGGACAGCGGCGCGGCCAGCACCTCGAAACCGAAGACGCCCTGGGCGTCCTTGCCGACCGCCAGCCACGCCGCGCTCGTGCCGTCGGTGGCGGCCCAGCTGTGGTAGCGGCCGTCGTCCGGGCTCAGGCGCACGGGGGTGCCGCCGCCGGTGACGGTGCCGGTGTACAGGGCGGTGGTCCTGCGGGTGGCGTCGGTGTTGCCCAGCATCACCCAGTGGCCGTCGGCGGCCACCGGGGCGGCCATGGTGGAGGTGATGTCGCGCAGCAGGGTGCGGCTGTCCAGGCCGAGCCGGTGCTGCCAGCCGGCCTTGATGCCGTGGGCGTCGAACGCGGCGGCGACGGTGCGCAGCTGGGCGCGGGTCAGGCCGTCGGCGCGGCCGGCGGCCAGGACGGCGTTGCGGCCGGCGACGAAGTCGTCGAGCGGGGTCATGTACTCGGTGAGCGCGCGGTAGACGACGCGGTCGGCGGTGAGCGGGTCGAGGGTGCGGCGGATGTCCCACAGGGCGCCGCTGAAGATGGTGGAGTTGAGGTGCACGCCGCCGTTGTCGGAGGCCAGGGAGGCGCCGACGTAGTCGTCGACGGTGGTGTGGCGGTCGTCGAGGTGGCGGGTGGCGCAGGCCTGCGGGGTGCCGGTGCGGCACAGGTCCTCGCCGAGCAGCGCGGCCCTGGGGTCGTTCATCGCGATGCCGCGGGTGGTGACCTCGATGGCGTTGCCGAAGTAGTCGGCGAGGCCCTCGTCCATGGCGCCGGACTGGCCGAGGTAGGCGAAGTTGGCGCTGTTGGCGATGACGCCGTGGGTCATCTCGTGGGCGGAGACGTCGAGGGCGGCGGAGAACGGGTAGTACGTGTCGTTGCCGCTGCCGTAGATCATCTTGCTGCCGTCCCAGTAGGCGTTGGGGTAGGGACGGCCGCCGGCGGTGACGTCGACGACGGAGACGATCGGGCCGTTCTTGCCGTCCAGGCCGAGGCGGCCCAGGCGGTCGCGGTAGAAGTCGTAGACGATCCCGGCGTTGAGGTGCGCGTCGGTGGCGCCGTCGGTGCCGGTGGCGGCCGGGAAGTCGGGGGTCGGGGAGCTCGCGGGGCGGGCGTCGGCGGGGATGGTGCCGAAGTCGCCGACGTCGCGGCCGGCCGCGTCGTAGGTGGTGATCGCGGCGGGGCGGGTGAGGTCGGTGAACTGGTAGGTGCCGTCGGGGAGTTTGCCGATGTTGACGTTCGCGCTCTTGCCGTGGACGTCGGGGGCGGTGCCGGTGGCGGGGGTGACGGTGGCCGGGGCCGGGTCGGGGGCGGCCGCGTTGGGCGCGACGGCCTCGGGCCGGGCGGCGGCGGTGGCCGTGGACGGGGTGCGGGCGTCGTGGGCGAGGGCGACGACGCCGGCGGTGGCGTCGACGTAGACGTCGCGCGTGAGCGGGGCGCCGTCGGCGCCGGCGCCGCGCACGGTGTAGTGGCGGGTCAGGCGGCCGGCGCCGTCGGGCAGGATCACCAGGCCGGCGTCGTCGGCGGTGGCCTTGGCGCGGGCGGCGTCGGGCAGGGCGCCGAGCGCGGCGGTGCGCAGCAGGTCGTCCGGGACGGTGGGTGTGGTGGGGGCGGTGAGGCCGGTGAAGTACTTGCCGCCCGCCGACTCGACGTGCTGGGCGGCGCCGTCGCCGGCGAGGTGGACGAGGTACTGGGCGCCGAGGACCGGGACGCCGCCCTCGTTCTGCTGGAAGCGGACGGTGCGGCGGCCGTCGGGGGCGCTCTCGGTGCCGGCCTCGGCGAGCTGGGCGGGGTCGACCTGGTAGCGGTCGCGGTGGGCGGCCAGGTGGGCGCGGGCGGCGTCGGCCGGGTTGCCGGGGGCGGGGTCGGCGAGGCCGGTGACCAGCTGCGGGGCGGCGGTGTCCTGGCCGGCGACGACGCCGGGGACGGGGTCGCCGGGGGCCTGGGCGGGCGCGGTGTCGGCGGCGGCGGTCGGGGCGGCGGTGGCGGTCGGGGCGGCGTAGGCGGCCAGGGCGGCCAGGCTCAGGGCGGCGGCTATGCCGGCGCCGAGCGTCCGGGGCGTGCGGGCGTGACGGTGCACTGCGCTCCTCTCACGGAACGGGAACACGGGAATCGGCGGTGGCGGGCCCGTCGGTGACGGCCCGCCACGTCCACGTCACGAACATAAGCCATTGCTCTTTATATGTCGAACAACTACCTATCGCCGGCTGTCCGACCCCGCCTCCCGCGCGCGCGGGGATCAGGCGGCGCGCTGGCCGTGGAGGAGGAGGGGGACGGCGTGATTGGTGAGCGCTTCCGCGAGGCGGGCGGCCTGGGCGGGGGCCATCACCTGGCCGAGCTGCTGGACGGGGGCGAAGCGGGCGCCGAGCAGTCCGCTGCGGTGCTGGGGCGGGACGGTGAGCTCCTGGGCGGTGGTGCCGCCGTCGAAGACGAGGTTGAGGCGCTCCAGGTAGCGGTCGGCGGGGGTGCAGTCGACCGCGAGGACGTGGGTGAGCCGCACGCCGATGCCGGTCTGCTCGGCGAGGTGGCGGCCGGCGGCCTCGTGCGGGGGCTCGTTGGGGCGGGCGGCGCCGCCGGGGAGGATGAGCCCGTCCATGTAGTCGGGGTCGACGAGCAGGACATCGCCGCAGGGGTTGCGGACGAGGGCGAGGCAGCCGAGCCGGCACACGGGCGGCTTGGCGAGGAGGCGGGGGTCGCGCATTGGGGGGGTGCTACTTCCTATTCCAGAAACACCAGTTGATCAGGGCAGCGAAGCCGAACAGCCAGGCCAGGCGGACGGCGAGTTCAGTCGTCATCGGCGGCGAGGCGCTCGAAGTGCAGCCCCTTGCGAAGCAGTTCGACAATCCGGAGGACTTCATCGACACGGGCCGCCCCGAGAGAGATCAGGTAACAGCCAGTGCGGGACCCGAAGTACCAATCCACCTCCAGAGAGGGCAACTTGGCCCCACCGAGAGCAAGGACCGCCGCCAAGTCATCGGCAACGAGGGCGGCTTCACGGCGCTGCTCGGCCGTCGCCCGCTTGAGCATCGAGGTCATCACACACCGGTCCTGCGGTGCACCTCGAACATCCGCCACGCCGAGAACGCGGCACAGAACGAGCGGAAGGAGGCCAGCTCACCGGTCGAGCCACAGCGCAGCCACTCCCCCGTGACCTCGTTCCGCACCCGGTAACACCGGGCATCGGAGTCCCACCGCACCCCGTAGCCGTGGAGTCTGGACAGCACCATGAGAGCACCCTTCGCAATCAAGCATTTACGCTCTGTCGAGAAAAGGGTTGCGGATCGCCCCTTGCGTGGGGAAGCATCTGTAGTCGCCAGTTCAAGTTGGTTCAGTTGGGAAACACCGTGAACCGCAAGAGGCTTGACCCCACATCGTCCCCGTACGCATCGCTCGGGATCCAGCTGCGTCGCTTCCGTGAGGCACGCAAGCTGCTCCAGACCCAGCTCGGGACCGCGATCTCCTACTCCGGCGCGTACATCTCCAGCATCGAGCGCGGCGTCCGCGCGCCCAGCCGCAAGTTCGTGGAGGTCGCCGACGCGTACCTGGACACCGGCGGCACCCTCGCTCTGATGCTCGACCAGCTCGAACACAGCATCCTGATAGAGGGCTTCCCCGAGTACGCCGACAAGGAAGCCGAAGCCGTCGCGATTCGGCTCTTCGAAGTCGGAGTGATCCCGGGCCTCCTGCAGACACCCGAGTACGCCGCCGCCTATGAACAAGCTCCGGTCAAGCGAGGCACAGCCACGCAGCAGCATGCCAACGAGCGAATTCGGTTTCTGTTCATCCGCCAGGAACGGATCAACCGGCCCTCTCCTCCCCACGTCCACGCCGTGCTGGACGAGTGGAGCCTGCGCCGGCCGATCGGTGGTCGAGCCGTGATGGCAGGACAATTGGCGCACCTTGAGCGTCTGGCCGGCCAGGCCAACACGACTATCCAGGTGGCACCCATCAGTCTTGGCGAGGATCGCCCGTTCGCCCACCCGGTGACTCTGCTGACGATGCCCAACCGTTCCCTGCTCGGCTACTCCGAGACCCACCAACGCGGCTTCCTCGAGCGCAATCCCGAGATCCTCTCAGGGTGGGCCAAGGACTACGATCGGCTCCAGGTTGAGGCGCTGCCCTTGGCCGCGTCACTTGAGCTGATCCGCGCAGTACGGAAGGAATTCGAAAGTGCACCTTGACCTAAACGGCGCTCGCTGGCGCAAGAGTACTCGCAGTGGACAGGGCGGCCAGTGTGTGGAGGTTGCTGACGGCTTCACCGGCGTCATGCCCGTCCGCGACTCCAAGGACCCCAACGGCCCCGCGCTCGTCTTCCCCACCGCCGCCTGGCAGTCCTTCATCACCGCCATCCGCGCCGGCGAGTTCGACGCCCGCTAACAACCACCGCTCCCGGCCCCGCCGCCCCACCCATGGGGCGGCGGGGCCCACTGCGTTGCTCGGAAGGGGATCAAATGCTTGACAGCATCAACTTGAGCACGGCCCGCTGGGTGAAGTCGACCTACAGCGGCGGCGGCGGTGAGTGCATCGAGGTGGCCCCCGGCTTCACCGGCGTCATGCCCGTCCGCGACTCCAAGGACCCGAGCGGCCCCGCCCTCATCTTCCCCACCGCCGCCTGGCAGTCCTTCATCACCGCCATCCGCACCGGCGAGTTCGACACCCAGTAACAACCACCGCTCCCCGCCCCGCCGCCCAACGCCTGGGGCGGCAGGGCCCTGCGCCAAAAGTCGGCCCCGCCGACTTCTCACTCTCGGCCCTGCCGCCCCAGCCCTGGGGCGGCAGGGCCGAGTTAGGGTCAGATCGTCTGAGCGGGGTCGTCGAGCCAGGCGTGCCAGCCGTCCGGGGTGACGGTGAGTCCGAGACGCTCGACTCCGGGCTCGCCCGTGTCGTGCCACCAGATGAGGGCCCGCTCGAAGTCCTCCCACAGGCGGCGCCCGCCGTACTGGCGGACCAGGTGAACGCTCTCACCGTCGCGGAACGTCGCTGCGGCCCAGGCCGGGCTCGTAAGGGAGTAGAGCCACAGGGTGCGGGCACCGTCCTGGTGCGGCTGGATCGCGTGCGTCACGTCGCGCAGGCGCAGCCCGGCGGCCAGCGGAAACGGGTCGAACTTTCTGTGCGACGGGAGGGCGGCAGCGGTGATGTGTTCGGCGACGGTGCCGCCGTCTGCGGGGTTGTCCGGCCATCGCAGGCGCTGGGAGCGCATCTTCATGAACTCCACGGGCTGGAGGAACGGGCCGCTCGCGGTGCCGTCGCCGTGGACAGTGAGGCGGACCAAGGCGTCGGCGTTGGAGTAGTGGGTGCCGAAGGGCGCCAGGATCAGCCCGCCGGGGCGGGTCTGCTCGATCCACGCCTGGGGGATCTCGCGCAGCCCGAAGGTGGCGGTGATCCGGTCGTACGGGACGTCGGCCTGGTGGCCGAGCGCGCCGTCCCCGCAGACGACCTGCGGCTGGTAGCCGGCGGCGTGCAGGGCGGCACGGGCCTGGGCGGACACGAGCGGGTCGATCTCGACGGTGGTCACGTTCGCGTCGCCGAGCCGGTGGGCGAGCAATGCGCTGTTCCATCCGGTGCCGGTGCCCTGCTCCATCACCCGCATCCCCGGCTCGGCCTGGAGGTCGTCCAGCATCGAGGCGACGAGCGACGGCATCGAGGCGGAGCTGGTCGGCACCGTGCCGGGTTTCCGGCCGGCGTGAGCGCCGTCGTCCCATTGGGTGACGATCGGAATGTCCGCGGCGGCGGCCGCCAACCAGCCTCGTTCGTCCTCGGTGCGGTCGAGGGGCCGGCTCTTCCCGGTGGCCATGTCGTGGGCCCAGATCAGGTCCGGCAGGAACAGCGAGCGCGGGACGGCGTCGAAGGCCGTCGCCCACGCGTCGGCGATGGGGAAGGACCGCCCTGGCGCGGGGCGGCCCTCCTGCTCGGGTGCGAGCGTCACTTCTTGTGTCCTCCGTCGCCGGGCGGTGTGCTGCCGTCGGGGGACGGCGGGTCGGTCGGCGGCGTCCAGGGCGTCCCAGGGTGCCCGTCGCCGCCGTCCCCGCCACCGCCGCCGCCGTGCCCTCCGCCATCAAGTGCGACCGTCTCCATCACCGGCTCCTCTCCAAGGGGTGGCCGCCGCTCTGCGGGCCCTCAGGGCGAGTGCCCCGGTTCCTTCCGCAGAGCGGCACCCACGACATTAGGGAGTAACGTCGCGATCACTCAACGCACTTGCGGATTCTTGCGCACCTTCATCCGAGGACGCCGATGGCATCGGCGATCAGGCGCCGGGCGGCGTCCCCGTGCGCGGCCATCTGCGACAGCTCGGTGAACGCCTTCGCGTAGTCGGCGAGTTCGCGGGGCTGAGTGACGCTGATCTCCGCCGTGAGCGTCTCCACCGAGCAGCTTGAGGCGTCGAAGAGGTAGAAGGCCTCAAGCGGCCACACTGCACGCTCGGCTCCGAACGGAATGATGCCCAGGCTCAGCGAGGGCAATGGCATCAAGGTGATCAGGTGGCGCAGTTGGCCGGCCATCGCGGCAGGATCGCCGATCCGGTGGCGCAGGACGGCTTCCTCCAGGACGACCACGAAGCGGTGGCCGCCCTCGTACAGGAAGCGGCTGCGAGCGACTCTGGCGGCGACCGCCTCGGTGACGTCGTCGGCGTAGCCCTTGAACCGGGTGATGCCGTTCAACAGCGCGGTGGCGTAGGCCGGGGTCTGGAGGAAGCCCGGGATGACGTTGGAGGCGTAGACGCGCAGCAGTGCGGTCCTGGCGTACCGGTCGAGGCTCTGCTGCTGGGTGCGGGCAAGGCCGCTGCGGTGCAGTCGTCGCCATTCCATGTACATCGAGTCGACGGCACGGGCGGTGGCGATCAGGTCCGGGACCTGGTCGTCGGCGCCGCACGCGGCGCACCAGGCGCGGATGTCGTCCTCGGAGGGGGCTTTTCTGGCGTTGAGGATGCGGGAGGTCTTGGACTCGTGCCAGCCGCAGCGGGCGGCGAGTCGCTGCCCGTTGAGGCCGGCGTCCAGCATCAGGTCGCGCAGCCGCGCGGCGACGGCCCGCCGGGCGGCTTCGGCACTGGAGGACGGGGAGGAGTACATCCGCGGGCGGTCCGGAGCGAGGGTCAGACGGTGTACTTCTCGTGTGGGACGCCGCGCTCCCAGACCGCCTCGAAGGCGGTGGAGCAGAGCCTCACCACGGCCGGTTCCTCGGTGTAGGTCAGGCGCGGCTCGGCCCATGCACCGTCGCCGGTGAAGTGGTTGAACAATACCCGCGCCTGGTCGAACAGCCAGAAGTCGCTGCCCGGCAGCGCGATCTCGCAGGCCTGCCTGCGGGACAGCCACCGGACCTCCTCGCCCAGATCCACGTTGGCCACGGTCAGGGCGTGCTCGTAGCGGATGTAGTCGGTGACCGGCTCCGAGACGATGCGTGCCCGGCGCAGCGCCACGTCCCGGTCGGTGGCCTCGGTCACCATGGCGCGCCAGCGCGACCAGTGCGGGGAGGTGGTGTCGGTGTTCGCGTACCCGCTGCGCAGGTACTCGGCGAAGCCGCCGCTGTCCTGGCCGGCGTAGGTGTCGCGCATCTCCAGGTGCACGGCGGAGCGCTGGGCGCCCTGCAGCAGTTCAGCGAAGCTCGGCACGTTCGGCGTCATCGCAGGCCTTCCTCAGCATCGGGATCATCCGGGTGGGGATGCGGACCACGGCCTCCGTCGCCGGGATTCCGCTACCGTGTCCGGCGGTCCACTCGGTGGTGCCGATCGCGGCGAGCATCGCGTCGTCCGGCTTCCAGCCCTGGACGACGATCTCCCCCGCGTCGCGGTCCACCCACACGGTCGGCGATCCCTCGTGCTCCGTGTTCGGGTCGATCCCGACGAACTGAAGGTCCACGGTGCCTCCCATACCAAGCCGGTTGCCACATCTTGCGCCCACCGTTCCGCAGACCTGATGAGACGTCAAGAAGCAAGCCCGTTCCACCGAAGAAGTGAGCGCCAACTGATGGACAAGTACGCGCAGTTGCTGGCCGAGCTGACCGAGGCCGGCGCGCTGGGCGAGGAGTGGCGGGGCGCGTTCGAGCGCGTCCCGCGCTCTGCCTTCGTTCCGGACGCCGCGTGGACCCCGGACGAGGACGCACCGACCGGCTACCGGCGGATCATCAAGGCCGACGCCCCGGACGCCTGGTGGTCGCTGGTGAATGCCGACGGCGTGGTCGTCACACAGGTCGACGACGGACACGAGAACGGGCTGGGCATCGCCACGTCGTCGGCGTCCATGCCGTCCCTGGTCGCGACCATGCTCCGCCACCTGGACGCGCGGGACGGGCACAACGTGCTCGACGTCGGCACCGGAACCGGCTGGACAAGCGCCTTGCTGTGCAGCTTGCTTGGCGACGACCGGGTGACCACGGTCGAAGTCGACCCGGCCATCGCAGCCGAGGCGGCGCTGAGACTCGGCGCCGCCGGATTCGCGCCCCGGCGGGTCGTCGGCGACGGGCTGGCGGGATGGTCCTACGCTGCCCCCTACGACCGCGTCCACTCGACGGCGGCCGTCCGCCGGGTGCCCTCCACCTGGATCGAACAGACCCGGCCCGATGGCGTGATCGTCACCCCGTGGGGCACCCCGTACGCCAATGCCGGACTGCTGCGCCTGGTGGTCGGCCGGCCGGGCGGGGCCTCGCACGGCCGGTTCGTCGGCAACGTCTCCTTCATGTGGATGCGGGCACAGCGCCCGCACCCCGTGATCGAGCCAGCGGACGTGCCGGGCCGCAAAGGGCCTTCCACGATGGACCCGGAGCTGGCCCTGGAGGACGTGAACGCCGCATTCGCCATCGGCCTTCGGGTGCCGGGCATCCGGTACGAACACGTCTGGGACGGCGCCGACCCCGGCGGCACCTACCGCATGCAGCTCTCGGACGGTGCGCGATCGTGGGCATCCGTCCGCTACGCCGCATGGGACGCCGAGGACGCCGCCCACCAGTCCGGCCCCCGCCGGCTGTGGGACGAAATCACGAGAGCCCGCCTGTGGTGGCTGGAGGAGGGCAAGCCCGACCTGTGCCGGTTCGGCGTGACCATCGCCGTGGACGGTGCGCAGTCCGTCTGGCTGGACGACCCCGGCAACCCCGTGGCCTGACCTCCGCCCGGCCCGGCCGCCCCATGCATGGGGCGGCCGGGCCCCGCACCAGAAGTCGGGCCCGCCGACTTTTCGCTCACCGCCCTGCCGTCCAGGCTGGGCGGCCATGGGGGCGGTCCTCAGGCGGCCGGGCCCAGGAGGGCGGCGGTGCACTGTTCGGCGAGGTCTTCGGCGTGGGCGGGGAGGGGGTCGCCGGAGCGGAGGTGGCGGCGGACCAGGGACAGGGGCAGGTCGACCACGGCGAGGGCCACCCGCTCGGCGGCCTGCGGGCCCTCGGCGCCCAGGGCGGTGGCGAGCTCGGCCAGCGAGGCGCGCACGCGGCGGTTGCCGTCGTCCGCCCGCCGGCGGTGCTCATCCGACCAGTCGGCGCGCCCGAAGTCCTCGGCGCCGTAGAGGAGGAGAGCGGCCTCCTCGGGGTGGGCGCGGCTCCAGGCGACGACGTGGCGCGCCGCCGCGCAGCCCGCCCGCCGTGCGTCGCCGCCGCTCGCTTCGAGGACCTTGAAGTAGCCGTCCTGGAAGCCCTCCACCGTCCGCAGCCACGCCTCGGCGAGCAGCGCGGAGCGCCCGGCGAACCGGTGGTACACCGAGCCGCTCGGGGCGCCCACCTCCGTGGCGACCGCGGACATCGTCACCGCGGCCGGTCCCCCGGCGGCGGCCAGCCGCACGGCGGCGTCGAGCAGCTGGTTCGCATCGAAGCGGGGTGGTCTCGCCATGAACTGGAGAGTACCCTCCACAATATTAGAGATTGCCCTCTAAAAAGAACCCGAGGAGACCGCGATGGGTGTCTACAACGTGCACGAGCGCCTGCTGGCCGCGCAGCGAAGCGAGGTGGGAGCGCTGATCGACACCCTGGCGAGCAGCGACGACAGGCTGTGGCCGCAGGGCAGTTGGCCGTCGATGGAGTTCGACCGCCCCCTGGCGGCCGGGGCGGTCGGCGGGCACGGCCCGGTCCGTTACACCGTCGCCGCCCACGTCCCCTCGCAATGGGTGCGCTTCACCTTCAGCGGGCCGCGCGGCTTCCACGGATTCCACGAATTCACCGCCCTGGCCGTCGACGAAGAGCACACGCTGCTGCGCCACACCCTCGCCATGGCCGCCCGCGGCCCGGCGCGCCTCACCTGGCCGCTCGTCTTCCGCCCGCTCCACGACGCCTGCCTGGAGGACAGCCTGGACCGCGCCGAACTGGCCTGTTCGGGCACGGTGGCCCGCCCGGCCCGCTGGAGCCGCTACGTACGGCTGCTGCACGCCCTCCTGCACTGACCCACCGGGCGCGGCGGTCAGACCGGCCGCGCCTGGGCCCAGGCGCAGAGGTGGCGGGCGCCGTCGCCCAGGTGAAAGTGAAGAAGAGCCGCCCGACGCTCCCGTTCACCGCGCCGCCGTGCGTCCAGGTCGCCCCGGGGTCCGGCGTGTTCGGGGGAAGCGGACGGCGGCGGCCGGCAGCAGGACGGCCGCCGTGGCCGCGCTCAGCAGGAGGACTCCGGCAGCAGAGAACCGGCGGGTGAACCTTCGGGGGGTGGCTGACGTCGTTGGCATGGGTGGCACTGTAGGAACGGAACGTCAAGGTCCGCCCTGAAACGGGTTTCACCGGCTCATCGGTGAGATCAGATTCCGGTAGCGAGTGCTTCGTTCACCTATCGGGGGATCTGGGAAGATCACCGGCGGTATACGAACACGAAGAAGAGGTGCGGAGCATGGTCGGTGTGGTGCTGGTTCTCGTCCTGCTGCTCGTCGGCGGCGGGTGCGCGTGCGTCGTGTGGGCGCAGCGCGGCGGGCCGGGGTGGGTGCGGGCGGTGGCGGCGGTGACGCTGGGGGCGGGCGAGGTGGTGCGCTCGGCGGCCAAGCGGCGGCGGCGCGGTTCGCGTAACGACGGGGCCGACCTCACCAGCCTCGGTGACGGCGGTGGTGGGAGCAGCGGTTCGTGAGGATCGGCACACGCTTCGCAATCGCCCCGGCACATTGTGTACCGTCGCCCTGAGGTGCGATGAAGGGGGGCGCGACCGTGAGCGAGCGCAGCGAGGCGGGCGCATGAGTGGCGTCGTCGTGTATCTGCCGCCTGCGGGCGACGGCAGTGCCGGGGCGGTGACGCTGCGGCTGGGGCCCGGTCAGGTGGCGCGGTTCGGGCGGGGTTCGGCGGCGGTGCCGGTGGAGCTGGCGCTGGCGGACGCGGCGGTGTCGCGGCTGGCCGGGGAGATCCGGGTGACGGAGGACCACTGGCAGCTGAGCAACCTCAGTGCGAGCCAGAGTTACCTGGTGGAGAACCCGGAGGGTGCCGGGGAGTACCTGCGGGTGCCGCCGCGGCGGGCGGGGGCGCCGATCCCGTTCGAGTTCTCGCGCGTGGTGCTGCCGACGCACGGCGGCGGGACGCTGGCCTTCCAGGTGTTCGCCCCCGATCACGTCTACCTGGATCCGGACGGGCTGGGCGGCGACGCCCTGCGGGGCACGCGGACGGTCACGGCGTACTCGCTGGACGAGACGGCGACGTACTTCCTGGTGCTGGTGGCGCTGTGCGAGCCGCGGCTGCGTGACGAGTCGCCGCTGGAGGTGCCGACGACGCCGCGGATCGTGGAGCGGCTGGCCGGTCATCGGGCGTGCGCGCGGCTGACGGCGCGGGCGGTCAGTTCGCACATCGATTACCTGGCCGAGGAGAAGATGCGCATCGCCGCCCCGGCGGAGGAGCGGGGCGGGCGGCGCAACGGCAAGCGGGAGGCGATCGTGGCGATCGCGCTGCGGTTCGGGCTGGTGCGCGAGGAGCACCTGGCGCTGCTGCCGCCGCGCGGCCCGGTCGGCCCCGCCGGTGCCTGAGCGTGCACCCGCTGCCGCCGGGCCGGCGCGTGGGGCGCTGGGAGGTCACCGGGCCGATCGCGGCCGGGGGCTGGGCCAGTGTGTACGCGGGCCGCTCCGCCGAGAGTGGTGACGGAAGCGGTGCCGAGGGCGGTGACGGGGACGGGGACGGGGGCGGCACCGGGGTCGGCGTCGAGGTCGCGCTGAAGATCCTGCCGACCGCGGGGCTGACGCCGCGCCAGGCCGCCAAGGTCGCCGAAACCGCGCGCCGCGAGGTGGAGTTCGCCCGCCGCACCCGCCATCCGCGGCTGGTGCGCCTGCTGGACACCGTGCAGCTCGGCGCGGAGGGTGACGCGTTCCTGGACGGCGCGATCGTCCTGGTGATGGAGCGCGCGGAGCGCAGCCTGCGGGACCTGCTGGATTCGGCGGAGGTGTCCGAGGCCGAGGGCGGCGCGCTGATCGCCGGGATCTGCGAGGGGCTGGCCCACCTGCACGCCGCCGGGTGGGTGCACGGCGACCTGAAGCCCGACAACGTGCTGCTGGCCGCCGACGGTTCGGTGCTGCTCGCGGACTTCGGGCTGGCGACCGAGCTGACCGGGACCGGTGGCACGCACGGCCACGCGCCGCCGATGGGCACGTTCGACTACCTGCCGCCCGAGCGCTGGCGGGCGCCGCTGGGCGAGCAGGGCGTCACCGTGCGTCCCAGCGGGGACATCTGGGCGCTGGGGATCGTCGTGCACGAGGTGTTCGCGCGCGGCGCCTCGCCGTTTCCCGGCGCGACCCCGGCGGCGCGGGCGGCGGCCGCCCAGGAGTACGCGGAGCGGCGGGCGCCGCTGCGGATGGCGGACGGGGTGCCGCCGTTCTGGCGGGCGCTGGCCGCCGACTGCCTGGCGCCCACCCATGCCGAGCGCGCCGCCCACAGTGCCGAGAGCCTGCTCGCGCGCATCCGCGCCCACCGGGGTGGGGGCGGGCCCGGGCGGCGGCGTCACGGGCCCGCGGCGCTCGCAGCGGCGGCCGTGCTGGCGTCCGGGGCGGCGGTGGCGGGCACGGTGGCGGTGGGCTGGACGGACGCCGGTGGCAGCGCCCCGGCGGCGGGGCACGTGCGGGTGTACAACGCGGACCCGGGCTGCCAGACCCGGCCGGGCCGGGATCCGCAGTGCAGCCTGGGCCTGGCGATCGACCCGCGCGAGCCGTACCTGGCGGGGAACGTGGTGGCGACCCGGGTGTGGCACGGGGACGTGCTGGACGCGGAGTGCGAGGAGGCGCACGGGGTGCCGATCGTCGACGAGATGGGCACCCAGTCGCCCCGGTGGTTCCGGGTGCGCCTGCCCGGGGGCCCGTCGGAGCCGGCGGTGTGGCTGCCGGCGGTGCGGACCCTGGACCGCCCGGAGCTGCCGGCCTGCCCGGCACCATCCTCGACTGGCTGACGGGGCCGGTCAATCCGGAGCGTTCCGGGTACCGGCCCCGCGCGCCCGCGGCTAGCTTGCGGACGGTCCGTCAGGACCCTTCCACCGCAGACCCCCAGGAGCCAGCCTTGCGCACTACGCCGATCCTGCGCCGTGCCGCGCGCGCCGTGGTCCCCGCCCTGGCGGCGGCCGCGCTCGCGCTGGGCGCGATACCCGCCGCCACGAACGCCGCGAACGCCGCGTCCGCCGCGCCCGCCGCACCCGTCCGCTCCCCCGCCACGGGAGCCGCCGCGCTCGACTACGACACCGACGGCCCGATCGGGCGCGGCGAGGTCATGGACCGCGCGTGGTCGTGGATCGCCGAGCAGGTGCCGTACAGCCAGCAGGGCTGCCACGGCAACCAGTTCGGCTGCTACCGCCCCGACTGCTCCGGCTTCGTGTCGATGGCCTGGCACCTGGGCACCTCGCTCACCACATGGACGCTGTGGAACGTGACCGCCGACATCCCGGCCGGTGACCTCCAGCCCGGCGACGCGCTGCTCAAGGACGCCGGCGGCACCGACCACGTCGCCCTGTTCGTGCGCTGGGCCGATGCCGCCCACACCCAGCCGGTGGTGCGCGAGGAGTACGACTTCGGCCACGTCGCCGAGGAGCGCACGTGGGGCGACGGGCTGCGCGGCTTCACCTCGCGCCGCTACAACCGCCTGGACGACCTGATGCCCTACGGCTCGATCCGGGTCAAGTACGACGCCATGGGCGGCCTGAACAGCGTGCTGGGCGCGCCGATCCGCGGCGAGCGCGACTCGGCGGCCGGCGGGCGCTTCCAGCAGTTCAAGAACGGCATCATCCTGTGGCACCCGGACGAGGCCCACCCCGTCTACGGCGAGATCCTCACCCGTTTCTGGGCCACCGACGCCGAACGGGCCTGGGGCTTCCCGACGATGGACGAGGCGGACGGGGCCGCGGCCCCCGACGGCACCCGCGGGCGCTACCAGTTCTTCGAGCGGGCCGTGATCCTGTGGTCCGCCCCGACCGGTGCGCACGTCGTCCACGGCGCCATCTACGACGCCTTCCACGCCGCCGGCCACGAGAAGGCCGTCGGCTACCCCGTCACCGACGAGGCCGACGAGCCGGGCGGGCGCGTCCAGAAGTTCCAGAACGCGACCGTCCACTGGAACGCCGCCACCAACACGACGTCCGTCACGCGTCCCTGACACTCCGTACGGCGCCCGCGGCCACCGGCCCGTCCGCAGCCCCCGGCCCTCCCGCGGCCGGGGGCCCGGGCCGTCTCAGAGCCGCACCAGTTCGACGTGGGCGGCCAGGCGGGTGGCGGCTTCGGTGGCCGTGGTGACCGGGTGGGCGGGGCCCAGGGCGTCGGCGGCCTGGCGGGCGCAGCGGGCGCGCAGGCGCGCGGCCTCGGCGTAGTGGCCGAGGGCGGCCAGGTCGAGGGCGAGGTTGGCGCGGGCGGTGAGCACGTCGTAGTGGGTGTCGCCGACCACGGCGGTGAGCAGGTCCATGGCGCGGCGGCCGAGTTCGGCGGCCGCTTCGCTCTCCCCGGTCTCCGCGAGGCCGGTGGCGTGGTTGATCAGGACGGCGCCCAGGTAGGGGTGGTCGGCGCCGATGGCGCGGGTGAGGCCGGTGACGGCGGTGTGGGACAGGGAGCGGGCCTCCGCGGCGCTGCTGGTGGCACGGAGGTGGACGGCGAGGCCGGCGGTCAGGGCGAGGGTGACGGGGTGGGCCTCCCCGAAGTGGTCCTGGCCGGCCCGGTGGGCGCGGGCGGCGATGCGGGCGGCGCGCTGGTGGTCGCCGCGGGCGTGGAGGGCCGCGGCCAGGGTGGTGGCCGCGACGAGGGAGTGCAGGTGGTGGGGGCCTTGGACGTCGCCGAGGTCCTGGTAGGTCTGGCCGGCCTGTTCGCAGGCGGCGGGCAGGTCGCCGAGGCGGAAGGTGGTGGCGGCGAGTTCGGCCCTGGCGTACAGGGACTGGGCGTTGCGGCTGCTGACGGTGCGCTGGTAGGCGAGGACGGTGTCCTCCAGCACGGTCAGCGATTCGCGTAACCTTCCCATCTCGCGCAGCGTGCCGCCGTAGGCCGCGGCCGAGAGCAGGGTGTCGAGGTCGGCGGGCCCGAGCAGGCGCCGCTGGCGGCGGTAGCTGCGGCGGTAGAGGTCCAGGGCGCGGGGCCAGTCGCCGGTGAGGTCCTCGGAGACGGCCAGGTTGTGGAGGGTCATGCCGATGCGCGGGTGGTCGGGGCCGAGCGCCTGGAGGACGTGGTCGAGGGTGTCGCGGTCGAGTTCGCGGGCCTCCTGGTAGCGGCCGAGCAGGCGCAGGTCGGCCGCGAGGTTGCCGGCGGCGATGAGGGTCTGCAGGTGGCGGGGGCCCAGTTCGCCGCGGAAGCGTTCCAGGGCGGTGCGGTCGATGGTGTAGCTGGCCCGGAATTCGCCCTGTTCGCGGAGCACGTTGGCGAGCTGGACGCGCAGCATGCCGGTCTGGAGGCCGTCGGTGCCCGGGCGCCCGCCGTCCGGGGCGGCCCTGCTCCAGCGTTCCAGGGTGCGTTCGGCGAGTTCCCTGGCCTCCGGGTAGAGGCCGCGCTTCCACAGGAAGCGTACGGAGTTGACGATGAGCCGGCGCACGTCGGCCTCGGTGGAGTCGGCGGCGCCGCTGGGCCACAGGTGCGGGAGGATCTCGGCGAAGGCCTCCCAGGTGCCGACCCGGTCGGGGTCGGAGGGGGCCGCGGCGGCGAGGGCGAGCTGGACGACGCGGCGCATCTCCTCGCCGCGCTGGGCGGGCAGCTGGTCGCGGACGACGGCCTGGACGAGGCGGTGGACGGTCAGGGACTGGCGGCCGGCGTCGGCGCGGGCCAGGCCGGTGCGGTGGATGGTGCGCACGAGCTCGCCCATCTCCAGGCGGGTGCCCAGGGCGTCGCCGTCGAGGCCGAGGTGGTGGGCCAGCAGCGGGGAGAGCAGCAGTGCGGTGGGGATCGGCTCGGGGCCGAAGTGGGCGCAGATTTCGAGGAGTTCGGCGGCGCGGGCGTTGGTGCGGTGGAGTTCCTCCAGGGACAGGTGCCAGGTCGCGGCCACCGAGCGCGGGTAGTCGGTGGCGGGCAGGCGGGTGCGGTCGAGGATCTCGGTCATGGTGGCGGCGAGCAGGTCGAGGTAGTCGGTGACGGGCATGCCGCTCTCGCGCAGCCAGGCGGCGGCCTGGGCGATGGCCAGCGGCAGGTCGCCGAGGCGGTCGCAGACCTGGTCGGCCGCGTCGTGGCCGAGGCCGGGGTTGAGGCGGTGGAGGTGCTGGAGGCTCTCGGTGCGGCGGAAGACGCCGAGTTCGACGACCCCGGCCCGGCCGCTCCAGGCGGGGTTGCGGGAGGTGATGAGGATGTGGCCGCCGAGGGGGCCGTCGACGAGCCAGCGGGCGAGCTGGTCGGGGCCGGTCGCGTTGTCGAGGATGAGCAGCCAGCGCCGGTAGGGGGTGCCGTGGCGCAGGGCGGCGAGGACGCGGGCGGCGGTGTCCTGGCTGTCCTCGCCGTGTTCGAGGCCGAGTCCGGGGGCGAGGGCGGCCAGCCGGGTGGCGATGAGTTCGGGCTGTTCGGCGCCGATCCACCACACGACGTCGTAGCCGGCGCGGAAGCGGTGGGCGTATTCGGCGGCGGTCTGGGTCTTGCCGACGCCGCCGAGGCCGGTCAGGACGCGGACGGCGCCGGCGGGGGCGGTGGTGAATCCGTCGCGCAGGGCCTCGAGTTCGCGGTCGCGGCCGGTGAAGGAGGTGTTGCGGGCGGGGATGTCCAGGACGGCGGGCAGGTCGCCGGGGTGGCCGCCGCGGGCGGACGGGCGGGCGCCGGCGCTCTTCCGGGCGGGGTGGCCGACGGCGGTGGCCAGCCGGGTCAGGGAGTCGGCGGCCGAGGAGCCGGCGAGGTCGACGCTGGGCCGCTCGGCGAAGAGCCGGGGCAGGGCGGTGTCGGGGTCGCCGACCCGGACCGGGACGAGGGCGGGCACGCCCGGGGCCGCCTCGCGGCCGGCGAGCGCGCGGAAGAGGCGCTCGGCGCGGGGGTGGCCGGGGTAGGCGGCGGAGAGCAGGACGACGACGCGGCCCTGGCCGGTCAGGGCCCAGCCGGCCTCGACGGGCAGGCCTTCCTCGGCGGCGGCGACGCTGTGCAGGGTGGTGCGGTAGCCGAGGGCGGTCAGCTCTGTGGCGGCCCACTCGGCCCACATCCGTTCGGCGGGGGCGTAGCTGACGAACAGGTGGGCGGGCGGGTGGTGGCCGGCGGTGGCCGCGGGCTGGTCGGGGCGGGGGCCGGGCGGGAAGGCTCCGGGGTAGTGCCGCAGGTCGAGGTCGGCGAGTGCGGGCAGGCGGGCGCGTTGGGCGGGCAGGCGGACCCGTTCGGCCAGGACCTCGACGACGCGTCGGTAGTCCGCTCCGCCCGGGTCCTGTTCGATGAGGCGGCGCAGTCCGAGTTCGGCGTAGCGCTCCCCCATGGCGGGTTCGACGTACTGGACCTCGTCGGCGGGGGCGGCGGGCCCGGCGGGCAGGGGCTCCCACAGGACGGGCAGCAGGGCGCCGCTGTCCCAGCCGGTCTCGCGTTCGTAGGCGATGGTGCGGGAGCGGAAGGCGGTCCACTCCTTGCCGCAGTAGACGCTGGCGAAGTAGGCGGGCGAGTAGAGCGCGACCATGGTGCGGCAGCGGGCGACGGTGCGCGACAGCCGCAGCTCCCAGTCGGTCCCGAGGAACAGCTGCTCGACGTCCCGGAAGCCCGGCAGTGCGGCCGCGTCCGGGTCGCGCCGGGCCAGTTCGGCGCGCAGGTCCTGGTAGAAGCCCGCGACGGCCGAACCGTTGTCGTCCGCCCGCGCGTAGCTGAGGAAGAAGTACGCCTCCATGTGTCCCCCGGCACTCTGGTGTCCGTACTCGGACGGGTCCGTCCAGTGTGGACCGGCGCACGCGGGTTGCGTAGGGGCCGGGGCGCGTGCGTGCCGTGCGTGCTCAGGCGGGCTGGACGAGCCGGTTCTCGTAGGCGTACACGACGGCCTGGACCCGGTCGCGCAGGCCGAGCTTGAGCAGGATGCGGCTGACGTGGGTCTTGACGGTGGCCTCGGCGAGTTTGAGCTCGGCGGCGATCTCGGCGTTGGACAGGCCCCGGGCGACCGTGATCAGGACGCTGCGCTCGCGGGCGGTCAGCGCGGCGACGGCCTCCTCGCCGCGGGTGGCGCCGCGGCCGTCGGCGGGCAGGTGGGAGGCGAAGGTGTCGAGCAGGCGGCGGGTGACGCGCGGGGAGACGACCGCGTCGCCCGCCGCCACGCAGCGGATCGCGGCGAGCAGCTCGTCCGGTTCGGCGTTCTTCAGCAGGAAGCCGGAGGCCCCGGCGCGCAGCCCGGCGAAGGCGTACTCGTCGAGGTCGAAGGTGGTGAGGATGAGCACCTTGGTGTCGGGGCGCTGCTCGACGATGCGGCGGGTGGCCTCGATGCCGTCGGTGCCGGGCATGCGGACGTCCATGAGGACGACGTCGACGGGCCGCTCGACGGCCAGGCGGACGGCCTCCTCGCCGTCGCCGGCCTCGCCGGCGACCTCCAGGTCGGGCTGGGAGTCGAGGGTCATGGAGAAGGCCAGGCGCAGCAGCGGCTGGTCGTCGACCAGCAGGACCTTGATCGTCATGCGGGGCTGGGCTCCTCGTCGGTGTCGCCGGGGTGGTCGTCGGTCAGGTGGAGGGTGGCGGCCACCCGCCAGCCGCCGCCGGGGGCGGGTCCGGCGGTGAGGTTGCCGCCGTAGGCGGCGACGCGTTCGCGCATGCCGGCCAGGCCCTGGCCCAGGCCGGGGGCGGTGGCGGTGGGGCGGCCGTCGTCGCGGATCTCCAGGGTGACGGCGGCGGGGGTGGCGTGGACGGTGACGCGGGCGCGGGCGCCGGGGGCGGCGTGTTTGAGGGTGTTGGTGAGGGATTCCTGGACGAGGCGGTAGGCGGTGAGCTGGGCGCCGGGTGAGACGGCGGTGCTGTCGCCGGTGACGTGGAGGTCGGTGGGCAGGCCGGCGGCGCGCACGTGTTCGGCGAGGACGGTGAGCTGGCCGATGCCGGGCTGGGGGTGGCGCAGCGCGTCGGGTTCGTCGGCGCGCAGGACGCCGAGGAAGCGGCGCATGTCGGTGAGGGCCTGGCGGCCGGTCTCGGCGGAGCGGCGCATGGCGTCGGTGGCCTTGTCGGGGGCGGTGGCGTTGGCGTAGGCGGCGGCGTCGGCGAGGGCGACCATGACGGAGAGGTTGTGGGTGACGATGTCGTGCATCTCGCGGGCGATGCGGGAGCGTTCCTCGGCGACGGCGAGGGCGGCCTGCTGGTCGCGCTGGTGTTCCAGGTCGCGGGCGCGCTCTTGGAGGGCGGTGAGCTGGGCGCGGCGGGCGCGGACGTTGAGTCCGAGGGCGACGGCGGCCAGGACGGTGCCGGAGAACAGGACGAACACGCGCAGCCACAGCGGCAGGTGGGCGGCGTTGCCGTGTTCGGTCAGCGGGGGCCAGCGCAGCAGGGCCATGACGACGCCGAGTTCGGCGACGCCGTAGGCGATGAGGGTCAGGCGGCGCCGGCAGTGGGCGGCGACGGTGTAGAGGGCGAGCAGGACGGCCGCGTCGGCGGGCATGGGGTGGCCGGTGGCCCACTGGGCGAGGGCGGCCAGGGAGATCGCGGCGAAGACCGGGAAGGGGGCGCGCCGGCGCAGGGCGAGCGGCAGGACGAGGGCGAGCTGCAGGGCCCAGAGCCAGGGGGTGGCGTGCAGCTCGCGGCGCTGGGGCAGGGCGGTGAGCACGAGCAGGCCGAGGGCGGCGGCGGCGTCGACGAGGGCGGGGTAGCGCTCGGTGAGGACGGCCGCGCGCAGCCGGGCGAGCCCGCGCGGGACGCCGAGGCGTCCTGCGCGGGCTGCGGGGGTCCGTTCGGCGGTGGTCACGAAACCATGCTCACACGGGCGGGGCGGGTGGCTGTCATGCGTCGCGTCGCTTGAGGACGACGGCGGCGCCGATCAGGGCGGCGAGGACGTAGAGGCACATCACGCCGAAGCCGGTCCAGGGGGCGAGGTCGTGCGGGCCCTGCTGGAGGGTGGCGAGGGCCTGGCCGGCGTTGCCGGGCAGGTAGGGGGAGATGGTGTCGCGCCAGGAGCTGGGCAGGGCCTCGGTGAGCAGCGGGAGCAGCATGAGGACGCCGAAGACGCTGGCGATGCCGCCGGCGGTGTTGCGGATGAGGGTGCCCAGGCCGACGGCGAGCAGGCCGACGGCGGTGAGGTAGAGGCCCATGCCGAACACGACGCGGGTGACGCCGGGGGCGCCGAGCGTGGTGTCGAGGTGCTTGCTCGCGAGGATCGACTGGCCGACGAAGAAGGCGATCAGGCAGGCGACGGTGGAGACGGCCCAGGCGACGGCGCCGAAGACGGCGGCCTTGGCCCAGAGCACCGGCAGGCGCTTGGGGACGGCGGACAGCGAGGCGCGGATCATGCCGGTGGAGTACTCGCCGGTGATGATCAGCACGCCGAGGACGCCGATGGCCAGCTGGGCGAAGTGGTAGCCCAGGAGGCTGTGCTCGGCGGCGCCGAAGTGCATGCGTTCGTCGGCGGGCAGGTGGTCCCAGCGGCTGACCGTGCCCCAGCACAGCAGGGCGCCGAAGCCGATGGTGAGGGCGACGGTGATGCCGAGCGTCCAGTAGGTGGAGCGCAGCGAGCGGAACTTGATCCACTCGGCGTGGACGGCCCGGGCGAGGGTGACGCCGGGGCGGGCGGGCCGGGAGGAGGGGGCGAACGCCGGGGTCGCGGTGGCGGCGGCGGGGGCGGCGGGGGTGGCGGTGGTGGTCATGCGGCCATCTCCTTGACCGGCTGGGCGGGGGTGACGACGGCCTGGTACTCCACCGCGTCCTTGGTGAGCTCCATGAAGGCTTCCTCCAGGGAGGCCTGCTTGGGGGTGAGTTCGAACAGCACGAGGGAGTGGGCGGCGGCCAGGCGGCCGATGCGCTCGCAGTCGGTGCCGGTGACTTCCAGGCGGTCGCTCTCCTCGTTCTCGTCGGCCGCCTTCTCGACCTGGACGCCGTCCTGGTCGGCGAGCAGTTCGCGCAGCCGGTCCGCGTCGGGGGTGCGCACGAGGACGGCGCTGCCGGCGGCGCGGGCGGTGAACTCGGCCACCGAGGTGTCGGCGATCAGCCGGCCGCGGCCGATGACGATGAGGTGCTCGGCGGTCAGGGCCATCTCGCTCATCAGGTGGGAGGAGACGAGGACGGTGCGGCCCTCGGCGGCGAGCGACTTGAGGAGGTTGCGGATCCAGCGGATGCCCTCGGGGTCGAGGCCGTTGACCGGCTCGTCGAGGATCACCGTGGCGGGGTCGCCGAGCAGCGCGGAGGCGATGCCCAGGCGCTGGCCCATTCCGAGGGAGAACCCGCCGGCGCGCTTGCGGGCGACCTCGCGCAGGCCCACCAGGTCGACGACCTCCTCCACCCGGCGCCGGGGGATGCCGTGGGTGGCGGCGAGGGCGGCCAGGTGGTTGAAGGCGCTGCGTCCGGTGTGGACGGCCCGGGCCTCCAGCATGGCGCCGACCTCGTGCAGCGGTGCGCCGTGCTCGGCGTAGCGGCGGCCGTTGACGGTGGCGTGCCCGGCGCTGGGGGTGTCGAGGCCGAGCAGCATCCGCATGGTGGTGGACTTGCCGGCGCCGTTGGGGCCGAGGAAGCCGGTGACGATGCCGGGTCGGACGGTGAAACTCAGGTCTTCGACGGCTGTGCGTGTGCCGTAGCGCTTGGTCAGGCCGACGGCTTCGATCATGGCGGGTCCTAGCGGAGGGGGGACGGTCCGGGGTTGTCGTCTTCCACGCTAGGCACCGGGTGGGGGGGTGTTCGAGGGTCACCGGGAGGATCTTGCGGGGGGCGCGCTGGGCCGCGCGATGCACCCGGTGTACATCTCACGACGGATGCCGGGGTGTGGGGGTGCGCCGTCACGTTGGGGAGGAAACGTCACCGAACCGTGATGGTCGGGCGGCGGGTGCGGCGCTCTCTCATACATCCTTAATGTCCGCATTCGGGCACCCCGGGGCCGGGCGGGCCGGCCGTGTTTTTCCGTGCGGGGCTTGACCGCAGGTCAGAAGCCTTGCGGTGGCGGTCTCGTGCGTTGACGTGCGGGATTGGCGGCCGATAGCGTCCCGCTTGTTTTTCTTTGCCAGCTCGGGGGTGCTGGTGTCTCCCGGGCGCGTCTCTCTTCATTTCCGGAGTGCCCGTGCGTAGTGTTCGAAGACTTGCCCGGCCCCTGGGCGCGGCCCCGGCGGCATCCGCGCCGGACGGCCCCCGGGCTCCTGCTGGGCCCCTGCCCGGCGGCGGCGCGGGCAACGGCGTCCCCGCCGGCTGATCCCCTCCCGCGCACCGGCCCCGGCGGGCGCCGGCCCCGGTGCGCGATGACCACGACCCCCTGCCGTCCCGGCCGCTCCGCGCGGCGGCGGGTGTGCGGTGCGTGCTCCCCTGCCGCGCCGCCCGTCACGGAGCGATGTCCAGGATCACCGGTGTGGATTGCGGATTCCGGTGGCCCGCACGGCACCCCGGTGCCCGATTCATGATGGATTGCGAATTTCGATGAGATTGTCACTGACCTCACGGGCCCGGTCGCGCCTCGCGGCCGGGCTCGTGGCGGGCAGCCTGCTGACCGGGCTGCTCTCGACCCCGGCCCTCGCGGCCGACGCGCCGCCGACGGCGACCGCGGCGGATCCGGACCGGGTGAAGGCGGTCGCCGCCTGGCAGGCCGGCGGGCCGGCCGTGCGCCACGCCGCGGAGACCGCGCTGACCGGTTCGGCCGACGACCTGAAGGCGTTCCTGGCGAGCGGTCAGGCCACGGCCGCCGACCAGGACCTGCGGGCCAGGATCGAGGACCTGGTCGCGGACTCCGGCCCCGGGGTGCGTGACGCCGGGACGGCCGCGCTCAAGGGCTCGGCCGATGACCTGAAGAAGTTCCTCGACAAGGGCGCCCAGAAGGCCTACGAGGACGACCAGCGGGTGAAGGTCTCCCAGCTGATCGCCACCGGCGGGCCCGGGGTGAAGGCCGCGGCGTCCAAGGCCATGGACGGCTCCCTGGCCGACGTCAACCAGTTCCTGACCACCGGCCAGTTCAAGGCGAGGGACGACGACGACCGCGTCCACCTCTCGCAGCTGATGGCCTCGGGCGGGCCGGAGGTGAAGAAGGCCGCCGGCGCCGCGCTGGACGGCTCGATGGACGACGTCCAGCAGTTCCTGCAGTACGGCTACCAGACGGCGGCCGCGCACGACCAGGAGACGCTGTCCGTCGGGCAGTTGGCCGACCTGACGAAGACCGCCGCCGACCAGGCCGGCCAGCAGGCGATGACCGCCAAGGACGCGGCCGGCAAGGCCGTCGACGCCACCAGGCTCGCCAAGGAGTCGGCCGAGCGGGCCGCCGCCGAGACCAAGGCGGCACAGGGCTCGGCCGGGCAGGCGTCGAACGCCGCCGGACGCGCCGCCGACGCGGCCACCCGGGCCGCCGCCGCGGCCAAGACCGCCTCCGCGGCCGCGAGGGCCGCCAACGAGGCCTCCCGCCAGGCCGCCAACGCCGCCGCCAACGCGGCCGCTGCGGCCACCAAGGCCGGCAACGCCGCCTCCCAGGCACTGTCCGCCGCGGCCAACGCCGCGGGCGACAAGACCCAGGCCGACGCCGCCAGCCAGGCTGCGGAGACCGCCCGCAAGGCCGCAGTGGAAGCCCGCACCGCGGGCGAGGCCAGCCAGTGGGCCGGCTTCGCGGCGACCCAGGCGGGTATCGCGGCGCAGGCCGCGGCCTCCTCCGGTGCCGACGCCGCGGCCGCCGCCCAGGCCGCCGCCGACTCCGCCACCTACGCGGGCGTCTCCGACGCGGACGCCGCCCAGGCCCGCCTGGCCGCCGCCCGCGCCCGCAGCGCCGCCGCCGAGGCCACCCGCGCCGCCAACGCCACCGTCGCGATCGCCAACCAGGCCGCCGCGGCAGCGGCGGACGCCCAGCGCGCCGCCAACGACGCCGCGGCCCACGCCGAAGCCGCGGCGACCGCAGCGACGGAGGCCGCCCGGCACGCCGGCGAGTCGGCGAACTGGGCCACCATCGCGGGCACCGCCGCCGCCGCGGCCACCAGCTCCGCCGACTCGGCCGCACAGTCCGCCGCCCAGGCCCACAAGATCACCGACATCGCCCGCGCCTCCGACCAGGAGCGCCTGGACGCCCAGCAGGCCGCCGAGATGGCCGCCGCCGACGAGGCCTCGCGCGACGCGGACCTGAAGGCCAGGACCGCGGCCTGGGAGTCCGGCAAGGCAACGCAGTTCGCCGCCGACACCGACCAGCTCATCAAGGACGCCACCGCCGCCGGCACCGACGCCGGGACCGCCGTGCTCAAGGGCCGTCAGGCCGCCTTCCGGCTGCTGGACTCCGCGGGCCCGTGGACCAAGGAAGCCGCCCAGAGCGCGCTGGAGGGAGACGACAGCGCCGTCCGGACGTTCCTGGGCAGCACGCTGCCCGTCGCCCGCGACCGCGACGACCGCACCAGCGTCATGGCGATCGCCGTGTCCCCCGGCAAGCTGGAGAAGCGCCTGGCCGCCGAGACCGCGTCCGTCGGCACCCCCGACCAGGTGAAGGCCTTCCTCGCCACCGGCCAGTACCCGGGCAAGGACGACGACGACCGCGTCACCCTCTCCCAGATCATGGCCAACGGCGGCCCGGGCGTGAAGGCCGCCGCCGGCAAGGCCCTGGACGGCACCATCGACGACGTCCGCGCCTTCCTGGCCACCGGTCAGTTCAAGGCCCGCGACGACGACAACCGCGTCCAGGTCACCCAGCTGCTCACGACCGGCGGCCCCGAGGTCAAGGCCGCCGCCCAGGCCGTCCTGTCCGGCCCCGCCGACCGGCTCGTGCCGTTCCTGCAGAGCGGCCTGGCCAAGGCCCAGCAGCGCGACGCGATGACCGCCGCCCACGTGGCGACCATCCAGTCCTACCTCGCCACCATCGACGGCTCGGTCGCCCGGGCACGGCAGTACGCGGCCCAGGCCGCCCAGTCCTACGCCACCGCCCGCAACGCCGCCAACGAGGCCGCCGGCTACGCCAACCAGGCCGGCCAGTCCGCCCAGCAGGCCCAGGGCTTCGCCGCCCAGGCCGCCCAGTCCGCACAGCAGGCCCAGGCCTCCGCCGCACAGGCGGCCCAGTCCGCCCAGCAGGCCCAGGCCGCCGCGGCCTCCGCCAACGCGGCCGCCCGCAGCGCCGGCTTCTCGGCGTCGGCGGCCACCAGCTACGCCGCCCAGGCCCAGCAGTTCGCGGCCGCCGCCAAGACCGCCTCCGACCAGGCCCAGGCCTCGGCCGCCGCCGCCAAGCAGAGCGCCGACCAGGCCGCCAAGGCCGCCGCCGACGCCCAGGCCGCCGTCTGGACCAAGCAGTGCGCCGACACCGTCGACGGCGTGCTGCAGGACCAGACCGCCACGGTCGACGCCCAGGGCCGGGTCTCCTACGTCGAGGCCGTCCCCCAGGACGACATGAAGACGGACCCGGTCAAGGACGACATGTCCCACTGCACCGCCGGTGACTACACCGAGGGCCGCAGCGGCATCATCATCAAGAACATCGACCCCAAGGTCTGGCACGACAACGGCAAGGGCGACACGGTCTGTGACGTCACGGTCAACGTCAAGATCACCGGCACCGTCAACTACGTGATGAAGACCTGCCCGGAACCGGGCCTGTCGATCGTCGCCTGCGCCGGCAAGTACAGCGTCTGGAACACCGTCGTCGTCAGCAGCACCCAGGTCAGCGACCAGCGCGACGAGACCGTCCAGCTGAGCTACACCGACTACAAGCTGCACTACTCGCCGCAGGCGCAGCTGGGCAACCTGCTCTACCACGCGCTGACCGACGACTTCGTCAAGTGCTACCACGACCCCGGCCTCAACGCGTCCTGCGCGTGGGCCGCGTCCAACTTCATCCCCTACGGCACCCTCGCCAAGGGCGCCAAGGCCATCGTCGCGTTCCGCTTCGCCCTGGAGACCGGCGTCGGGATCGAGGACGCCAAGCTCGCCGTCCAGGCGACGCTCAACGGCTACAGCCAGGCCGCCATCAGCAAGCTGACCTCCACGGCCGACATCGTCGCCAAGTTCCGCCAGACCCTGGCGGACGGCGTCGGTGCCGACGCGGCGCTCCAGGCTCTGAAGAACAACTCGGACATCGAGCGGGGCCTGGTCGACCAGCTGGGCGACGAGCTCACGATCGCCAACGGCGCCCGCGCGGGGTGCCCGACCAACAGTTTCCCGGCCGGCACCAAGGTGCTCATGGGCGACGGCACCACCCGGGCCATCGAGACCCTGCACGCCGGTGACGTGGTGCTCGCGGCGGACCCCGCCACGGGAACCAGCGGGCCCCGCCCGGTGAGCGCCACCGTCTACACCCCCGACGACCGCGACTTCACCGAGCTCACGGTCCGCGCCCCCGACGGCGGCCAGGGCGCGGTCACCGCGACCGACCACCACCCGTTCTGGGTGGAGTCGGCCGGCACCTGGACCGACGCCGGCGACATCCGCCCCGGCGACACGCTGCGCACGGACACCGGCGCCGTCGTCCAGGTCGCCTCGGTCCGCCACTGGACCGGCCTGGAGCCCGCCTACAACCTCACGGTCGAAGGCCTCCACACCTACTTCGTCCTCGCGGGCGACCGCCCGCTGCTGGTGCACAACAGCAGCCTGTGCCCGTCGCGGATCTGGCAGATCCTGCAGAAGCTCGGCCGGCGGCCGGGCGACGAGGGCCCGACCGCCGGGCAGGTGCTCCTGCGCGACGGCGACAACCTGGTGGAGTGGAAGGGCCCGGTGGTCAGCGGCAGCAACGGCGACCCCGCGACCGCGGCCATGGTCCAGGACATCAGCAACTGGCTCCGGCGGCCGGGTTCCACCGTTCCCCCGGTCCCGGACAGCACGCTGATCTACCCGACCGCCGACCACGTCGAGACGAAACTCGCGTGGGTCATGGCACGGGACGACATCAAGTACGCGGAAGTCGTCATCAACAACGAGAAGGGGCTGTGCGGTCCCGCGTTCTCCTGCGGATACTCCGTTCCCGACATCCTCTACACTGACCAGATCCTGAAGGTCCGCTGGTGGAACAAGGCGGCAGGAAAGCTGGACGAGATAACGCTCTCAGGGACGAGGCCGCGCCCGTAATGATTCTTCACATGTCGTTCGACGGGGAAGACGCATATCCTTCCGGCCCCGAGGAAACCGACCGTCTGATCTCGGAGGCTTTCCACTCCGTCAGCGTGAAGGAAGTCCGTGACGGGAAGTACGTCACGGGCGGCCAGGCCTCGTTCTGCTACACCGAGCCGCCGAAGAGGTTTCCCAGCACCTACCTCTTCGTCGCGGTCAACGAGCTGAGCGGCTTCGGCGCCCTCACCTGGTGCACGGACGGACAGGCCCCCCGGAAGGGCGGGATCTACGACCACGCGTGGATCTCCGACAACCCGGACCCGTCCGGGACGGACTCCCGGCTCGTCTCGGAGACGTACCACCCGAGGTTCCACGACCGGGCGAGCGCGATTCCGCTGCCCCTGGTCCGCGCGGCCGTCGAGGAATACTGCCGGTCCGGCACCGGTGAACGCCCGGAATGCGTCGACTGGGTGAGCGGGGAGATCAGCGGCCGGCGGCACGACCGCCCGCCGTTCGAGGACGAAGTGGTCCAGGGCCACACGGAGCCGAACTGGGACACCTTCTTCGACGGAGCCCCGCGGTCCGAATGACATCGCCGGGGCGGGGACACTCCCCCGCCCCGGCCGACAGGACTGTTCACCAGCCCCGGAACACGGCGGCCGGCACCGCACGGTGCCGGCCGCCGTGCTGTGTGGGCATGCCCGCGGGGGGGCGTGCGCCGCTCACGCACCGGATCCGCACCCGGTCCGCACCGGGTTCCTCATCGGGTCCGCATCGGGTCCGCGCCCGGGGGGGCCGACTTACGGAGGAAACGTCACCGAACCGTGATAATCCTGCGACGGGCCGCCGCCCCCGTGTTCATCCGGAAATGTCCGCATTCGAACGCCCCGGCCCGCGGACGGCCCGATCGCGTTTTTCCGTGCGGGGCTTGACCCCGGGTCAGGGGTGCGCCGGGGGTGCCCGTATGCTTTGACGTGCACAATTCCGCGACGATAGCTTCCGATTGATTCTTTCTTTGCCGGCTCGGGGGCGCTGGTTTCCCCTGGGCGCATCTCTCTTCTGGAGTGCCTGTGCGTACCGTTCGCAGACTGGCCTGGCCCCTCGGCGCGGCCCTTGCGATCCCCGTCGTCGCCGCCCCGATGCCCGCCGTGGCCGCCGATGCCGCCCCGCCGAGCGCGGTGGAGGGCTTCTCCTACCCCGACGCGGCGAAGGTCCTCGCCGACCGGAACATCACCCTGAAGACCGGCGACGGCCACATCGTCCTCGCCGACTGCGCCTCGGGCCCGGGCCTGGTCCAGCTGTTCAGCCGCACGGCCAGCCCCAGCGAGGTCTGCTTCAAGATCACCGGCCCCACCGGGTACCTCGCCCTGGAGATCCCGCAGGTCTACAACATCAAGGGCGACGACCACGCGATCAAGGCCACGCTGAACACGGCGGGCACGGTCAGCAGCATCGACGTCAACAAGAACGCCTGGACCCCGGTCGGCGAGGGCGGCACCAGCGGCTCCACCACGCTGCTGGAACTGACCGCCACCGACGGACCGGCCGCCCCGGCCAACACCGACTTCCCGGCCGTCGGCACGGTCACGGCCGGGCAGCCCGGCCGTGCCGACGCCCGTTCCTGCACCGCCACCCTGGTGGACCGTTACTGGGTGCTGACCGCCGCGTCCTGCTTCGGCGACCACCCGGCCGCCGGCGCGCCCGCGACCGCGAGCACCGCCACCATCGCCGGCCGCACCATCGCCATCGCCGAGCTGGCCCCGCGCGCCGAGCGCGACCTGGTGATGGCCCGCCTGACCTCCCCGCTGGACGGCGTCGCCCCCATCGCCGTCACCGGCACCGCCCCGGCGGCCGGGGACGGCCTGCGCATCCCCGGCTACGGCCGCACCACCACCGACTGGGCGCCGCTCAAGCTCCACACCAGCGCCCACACCACCGGCGCGGTGAACCCCACCAGCATCGACACCGCCCCGGCCGCCGGCCAGGCCCCCGTCTGCCAGGGCGACACGGGCGCGCCGCTGCTGCGCGACCGCAACGGCACCCCCGAGATCGCCTCCGTCGCCTCCCTCTCCTGGCAGGGCGGGTGCCTCGGCACCCCCGCCACCGAGACCCGCACCGGCGCCACCTCCTCCCGCGTCGACGACCTCAACGCCTGGATCCAGCAGGTGAAGGCCTCCCGTCCGGGCAGCCGGCTGTTCGCCATCGGCAGCGACAACCGGATATGGGCCAACGAGGGCTCCTACTCCACGAACGTGTGGGGCACCTTCGAGGCCGTCCCCCAGAACAGCGGCATCCGCCAGGTCAGCGCCGTGACCATGGGTACCACCGTGCGCCTGTTCGCCATCGGCAGCGACCAGCGCATCTGGAGCGCGAGCAAGGACGGCGCGAACGGCACCTGGAGCGCGTTCCAGATGGTGCCGGGCAACAGCGCCATCCAGCAGGTCACCGCCGTCGCCATGGGCGACAAGGTCCGCCTGTTCGCGATCGGCGGCGACGGCCAGATCTGGACCTCCACCGGCGACTACACGGCCGGCACCTGGAGCACCTTCCAGGCCATCCCCAGCAGCGCCATCAAGAACATCACCGCCGTCGCCATGGGCGACAAGGTCCGCCTGTTCGCCGTCGGCGGCGACGGCCAGATCTGGACCACCACGGGCGACTACACGGCCGGCACCTGGAGCACCTTCCAGGCCATCCCCAGCAGCGCCATCAAGAACATCACCGCCGCCACCATCGGCAACACCGTGCACCTGTTCGCCGTCGGCGGCGACGACCGCATCTGGACCACCACCGGCGACTACACGGCCGGCACCTGGACCACGTTCAACGCCGTGCCCAACGCCGCCGGCGTCAAGCAGGTCGCCGCCACCACCATCGGCGACACCGCCCGCCTGTTCGCCATCGGCGCCGACGACCGCATCTGGACCGCCGACCAGAAGGCCGACAACAGCTGGACCACCTTCTACGCCGTCGCCAGCAGCGGCATCCAGGGCATCGCCGCCACCCCGGCCGGCTGACACCCGCGCACCCATCGGGCGCCCGGCGGGGGCCGGGCGCCCGATGCGATCCACCCGGGAACTCCGTTCAGCCGAACCGGAATTCCCGGCTGCCGAGGCCGCCGGATCCACGGATCCGCCCACCTGCGCGTCCCTTTCTCCCGCTCTTGGCCAGGCATGCCTGGTTGCTCTTTCCAGGTTGCTCTTTCCAGCACGGGACGTGACCGCTCGTCAGCGGCCCACCGGAAGACTCCCCGCACGCTTCGACGCGCGCGATTCCACCACCCTGCTCACCGGCTGCCGGCAGCAGGAGCCCACGGACGTCGCTTCCGACGCCGTGCCGCGGGGCGGCACGCACCCCGGCTCCCGGGCGCGGCCACCCCGTCGGCCCCCTGGCCCGCCGGACGGACGCAGGGCCACCCCGCGCACGTGCCACGGCGCTTGCCGCCTCTCCGCGCGCACCCCGAAGAACTTTTTCCCGCACCGCCGGCGCCCCCGTCGGCGGTTCTTCACGGCACTCCGGTGCCCAGATCAGGATGGATTGCGAACTTCCATGCGGATGTCACTGACATCACGGGCCCGATCACGGCTGGCAGCCGGGTTCGTGGCCGGCAGCCTGCTGACCGGGCTGCTCTCGACCCCGGCCCTCGCGGCCGACGCGCCGCCGACGGCGACCGCGGCGAACCCCGACCGGGTCAAGGCGGTCGCCGCCTGGCAGGCCGGCGGACCGGCCGTGCGGCACGCCGCCGAGACCGCGCTGACCGGCAGCGGCGACGACCTGACGGCGTTCCTGGCGAGCGGCCAGGCCGCAGCGACCGACCAGGACCTGCGCACCAAGATCGAGAACCTGGTCGCGAACTCCGGCCCCGGCGTGCGCGATGCCGGACAGGCCGCGCTCAAGGGCTCGGCCGACGACCTGAAGAAGTTCCTCGCCACCGGCGCCCAGAAGGCCTACGAGGACGACCAGCGGGTCCGGCTGTCGCAGATCATGGCCGCCGGCGGCCCCGGTGTGAAGGCCGCGGCCGCCAAGGCGCTCGACGGCACCATGACGGACGTCAACCAGTTCCTCAACGAAGGCCAGTTCAAGGCCAAGGACGACGACGACCGCGTCCACCTCTCCCAGCTGATGGCCTCCGGCGGGCCGGAGGTGAAGAAGGCCGCCGGCGCAGCGCTGGACGGCTCGATGGACGACGTCCAGCTGTTCCTGCAGTACGGCTACCAGACCGCCGCCGCCCACGACCAGGAGACCCTGACGGTCGCCCAGCTGGCCGACCTGACGAAGAACGCCACCGCCCAGGCCGGGCAGCAGGCGATGGCCGCCAAGGACGCGGCGGGCAAGGCACTGGACGCCACCCGTCTGGCCAAGGAGGCCTCCGAGCGCGCCGCCAACGAGACCAAGGCCGCCCAGGGTTCGGCCGGGCAGGCGTCGAACGCGGCCAACCGCGCCGCCGACGCCGCCACCCGCGCCGCCGCCGCGGCCAAGACCGCCTCCGCGGCCGCGAGGGCCGCCAACGAGGCGTCCCGCCAGGCCGCCAACGCCGCCGCCGACGCCGCGTCCGCCGCGACGAAGGCGGGCAACGCCGCCTCCAGGGCGCTCTCCGCCGCGGCCGGCGCCGCCGGTGACGCCGGGCAGGCCGACGCGGCCCGCAACGCTGCCGTCACCGCCCGCGACGCCGCCGTCCAGGCCCGCACCGCGGGCGAGGCCAGCCAGTGGGCCGGCTTCGCGGCCGCCCAGGCAGGCGCCGCCGCGCAGGCCGCCGCCTCCTCCGGCACGAACGCCGCCGCGGCCGCCCAGGCCGCCGCCGAGGCCGCCGACTACTCCGGCGTGTCCGCCGAGGACGCCGCCCGCGCCCGCAACGCGGCCGCCCACGCCCGGAGCGCCGCCGCCGAGGCCACCCGCGCCGCCAACGCCACCGTCGCGATCGCCAACCAGGCGGCCGCCGCGGCCGGCGACGCGCAGCGCGCCGCCAACGACGCGGCCGCCCACGCGGAAGCCGCGGCCACCGCGGCCGAGCAGGCAGCCCAGCACGCCGGTGACGCGAACACCGCGGCCAACGTCGCGCAGGCCGCCGCCACCGCGGCCGACGCCGACGCCAACTCCGCGGCGAACTCCGCGGCCCAGGCCCACAAGGTCGCCGACATCGCCCGCGCCTCCGACGCCGAGCGCCTCGCCGGCCAGCAGGCCGCCGAGATGGCAGCGGCCGACGAGGCCTCGCGCGACGCGGACCTGAAGGCGAAGACCGCGGCGTGGGAGGCCGGCAAGGCCACCCAGTTCGCGGCCGACACCGACCAGCTGGTCAAGGACGCGACCGCGTCCGGCGTCGATGCGAAGACCGCCGTGCTGAAGGGCCGTCAGGCCGCCTTCCGGCTGCTGGACGCCGGCGGTCCGTGGACCAAGGCCGCCGCCCAGACCGCGCTGGAGGGCGACGACAGCGCCGTCCAGACGTTCCTGGGCAGCGGTCTGCCGACCGCGCGCGACTACGACGACCGCACCAGCGTGATGGCGATCTCCCAGGCGCCGGGCAAGCTGGAACGCCGCCTCGCCGCGGAGACCGCCTCGGTCGGCACCGCCGACCAGGTGCGCGCGTTCCTGGCCACCGGCCAGTACCCGGGCAAGGACGACGACGACCGCGTCGCCCTCTCGCAGATCATGGCCACGGGTGGCCCGGGCGTGAAGGCCGCGGCCGGCAAGGCCCTGGACGGCACGATCGACGACGTCCGCGCCTTCCTGACCACCGGCCAGTTCAAGGCCCGCGACGACGACAACCGCGTCCAGGTGACGCAGGCCCTGGCCAGTGGCGGCCCCGAGGTCAAGGCGGCCGCGCAGGCCGTCCTGTCCGGCCCCGCCGACCGGCTCGTGCCGTTCCTGCAGAGCGGTCTGGCCAAGGCCCAGCAGCGCGACGCGATGACCGCCTCACACGTGGCCACCGTCGCGGCCTACCTGGCCACCATCGACGGATCGGTCGCCCAGGCGCGCCAGTACGCGGCGCAGGCCGCCCAGTCGTACGCCACCGCGCGCGGCGCGGCCAACGAGGCCGCCGGCTACGCCAACCAGGCCGGCCAGTCCGCCCAGCAGGCCCAGAACTTCGCGGCCCAGGCCGCGCAGTCCGCCCAGGCCGCGCAGGCGTCCGCCGCCCAGGCGGCCCAGTCCGCCAAGCAGGCCCAGGCCTCCGCCGCCAACGCCAACGCGGCCGCCCGCAGCGCCGACTTCTCGGCCGCGGCGGCCACCAGCTACGCCAACCAGGCGCAGCAGTACGCCTCCGCCGCGAAGACCGCCTCCGACCAGGCCCAGGCCTCCGCCGCCGCGGCTGCCAAGAGCCGCGACGAGGCGCAGCAGGCCGCCAACGCCGCCCGGGACGCCTACTTCACGAAGCAGTGCACCGACACCATCGAGGGCGCGCTGGAGGACCAGACCGCCACGGTCGACGCCCAGGGCCGGGTCTCCTACGTCGTGGCCGACCCGCAGAGCGACATGAAGGCCGACCCGGTCAAGGACAACATGGGTCACTGCACCGCCGGTGACTTCGTCATGGGCCGCGGCGACGTCCTGCTGAAGAACGTCGACCCCAAGGTCTGGCACCAGAACGACAAGGGCCAGGACGTCTGTGACCTCACGGTGACCGTCCACGTCACCGGCACGGTCAACTACGTGATGAAGACCTGCCCGGAGCCGGGCCTGTCGATCGCGGCCTGCACCGGCAAGTACAGCGTCTGGAACACCGTCGTCGTCAGCAGCACCAAGGTCGACGACCAGCGTGACCAGAACGTCCAGATCACCTACTTCGACTACAAGGCGCACTACTCGCCGGAGGCGGTCCGCGGCCAGATCCTGTGGCACGCGCTGACCGACGACTTCGTCAAGTGCTACCACGACTTCGGCTTCAACAGCTCGTGCGCGTGGGCGGCGTCCAACCTCATCCCGTACGGCACCCTCGCCAAGGGCGCCAAGGCCGTGGTGGCGTTCCGCTTCGCGCTGGAGACGGGCGTCGGCATCGAGGACGCCAAGATCGCCGTCCAGGCGACGCTCAACGGCTACAGCCAGGCGGCCATCAACAAGCTGACGTCGACGGCGGACGCGGTCGCGAAGTTCCGCCTCACCCTGAAGGACGGCGTCGGAACCGAAGAGGCGCTCAAGGCCCTGAGGCAGGACCAGAACGTCGACCGCACGTTGGTCGACGAGCTCGCGGACGAGGCCTCGCTCGGGGCCGACCTGCGCAAGGGCTGCCTCGTGACGCGCAACAGCTTCCCGGCCGGCACCCTCGTACTGATGGCCGACGGCACCCGCCGTCCCATCGAGCAGATCCGCGTCGGGGACACGGTCACGGCCACCGACCCGGCCACCGGCGCCACGACCGCGCAGCGCGTCGAGAACACCATCTACACCCCCGACGACCGTGACTTCACCGAACTCACGATCACCGCGCCCGACGGCACCACCTCGCCCGTCACCTCCACCGACCACCACCCGTACTGGTCGGAGAGCGCCCACGACTGGCGCGACGCCGCCGGCCTGACCGTCGGTGACACCCTGCGCACCTCCGACGGCCAGACCGCCCGGATCACCGCCACCCGGCACTGGACCACGCTCCAGCCCGCCTACAACCTCACCGTCGGCAGTGTTCACACGTATTACGTATTCGCCGGCAATGCGCCGGTCCTGGTACACAACAGCACGTGTGAACCGCAGTTCCGCACGGACACCTCGCACATTTTCCGCACCGGTCATCCCGGACACCTCACGACCGACACCCCGGAGAACCGTGCGCTGATCATGCGCGCGATCCACCCGGACAACCTCCGTACGACGATCACGCTTCCCAACGATGGCGGCACGCTCGACAAGTACTTCCTGACGCTGCCGGACGGCACCCAGGCGTGGGCGGAGGTGCGGAACGGAACTACCATCACGAACGGAGGATTGAATCCGACCCCCCGATAGTAAGGTCTTCATGAGCAGCTATTCGATGAACGAGCACGAGGCGTTCGAGGCGATGTCGAAGTTCATTTGGCAATTCGCCAACCGCGCAGGAGACGATCTGCTGACGCTGCTGGGGGACATCTCGCTGGAAGCGGACGGGAAGCCCACCGATCCGGCGGCATGGACGGACTGGATGGAATGCGTCCGGGCGACCATGGAGAAGAATTCGTAAGCTGGCCGCGGAGCCGGGTGGATCCCGGTTGAACCGACCACTCCGGGACGTTCCCGGTGGATGACGGAGGCCCCGTCGGAGTGAACTCCGGCGGGGCCTCCGGCCGTCCGGCGCCACCCCGGGGGCGGTCGAACCGGGCCGGGAGCCCCGCGCAACAGTGCCATGTCACACCCTTGCGGTGGCATATAACCTGTGACATTGTTCTGACCCTGAATCCGGTGACAGGTTGTCGTCAAGGTCCCCCTCCCTCACGCCTCGTGGCTGACGCTCCGTTACTCATCTCCCCCACTCAGGACAAGGACACCGCAGTGCGTCTGCGCCAATCCCTTCCCCTTCTGGTGGCCGGTGCCCTCGCCGGCTCCGCGTTCATGCTGCCGACCCCCGCCCTCGCCTCGCCCGCGGCGGCTCCCGTGAAGGCCGCCGCGCCGGCCGCGCCCGCGCCGTTCGGGGCCGAGATAGCCTCCCCGGCGTCCGAGGCGATAGGACGCACGGCCGCCCCGCTGGCGGCCGACCGGCTCGGGCAGGCCCTGCAGCCGGCCGGGACGGCCGTGCAGAGCGGCCCGTCCGCGGGTGCCAAGCAGCCCGCTCCCGCCCCCGTGAAGCACGCGTTCGCCGCCGCCAAGTCCGGTGCGGACGCGGCTGGTTGCACGCCGGCCGACTTCGGCTCCCGCAGTGGCGCCGACCTGGTCTCCTTCGTCCAGGGCTCGACCACGGACTGCGTCAACACGCTGTTCAACGTCACCGGGACCGACGCCGGGAACGTCTTCAAGCAGTCCCAGATGCTCACCGTCGCCGCCGCCTTCCAGGCCCAGGCCGCGCACTACACCGGCGACAACTCCACCGGCATCCTGCAGCTCGTGCTGTTCCTGCGGGCCGGCTTCTACGTCCAGTCCAACAACGCCTCCGCCGTCGGCCCCTACGACGCCTCGCTCACCGCCGCCGTCAAGGCCGGCCTCGACGCGTTCTTCGCCGGCGCGCGCTGGCACGACGTCACCGACGCCAACGGCCTCGTGCTCTACGACGTGCTGGTCCTCACCGACAGCGCCAACATCCAGGCCCGCTACCTGAACGTCTACAAGCAGGTCCTGAACGGCTACGACAACGGCTACAACGCCTTCCCGAAGATGGTGAAGGCCGTCAACGCCGTCCTGTTCGCACCGCTGTGGCGGGCCAACTGGAACCCCGACTACGTCAGCGCGGTCGCCGCCGACCCGAGCGTGATCACGGCCCTCGCGAACTTCGCGCAGAACCACAAGGACCTGCTCGGCACCGCCAACCAGTTCCTCGACGTCAACGCCGGCAACGACCTCGCCCGCACCGCCGGCGACGGCGGCTCCGTCGCCGCGTTCACCCGGCCCCTGGTCAAGCAGGTCCTCGACACCACCCCGGTCACCGGCAGCACCGGCCCGCTGTACGTGTACACCGCGTACAACGCCAACCAGTACGACGGCGCGCAGTGCTCGTCCTACGGCACCTGCGACCTGCCCGGCAAGCTCACCGCCGCCGTCCTGCCCAATACGCTGGTGTGCGACAACCGCACCATCCGCGGCGAGGCCCTGTCCGCCGCGGACCTGGCCACCGTCTGCGCCAGCCTGCGCGGCGAGGACGGCTTCTTCCACACCATGGTCAAGGACAACGGCCCCGTCCCGAACCAGTACGGCAAGACCATCACCCTCGCCGTCTTCAAGAACCAGGCCGACTACCTCACCTACTCCTGGGCCATCTACAACAACTCCACCAACAACGGCGGCCAGACCGTCATGGACGTCACCGACCCCAACAACCAGCCGGTGTCGGTCATGTACCAGAAGTCGTGGAACGACGGCTTCCCCGCCAACGTGTGGAACCTCAACCACGAGTACACGCACTACCTCGACAACATCTACGACATGAAGGGCAACTTCGGCACCGAGATCTCCGTCCCGGACATCTGGTGGATCGAGGGCGTCGCCGAGTACGAGTCCTACAGCTACCGCGGCACCACCGACACCCAGGCGATGACCGAGGCCGCCGCGCACCGCTACAAGCTGAGCACCGTCTTCCAGAACACGTACGACAACTCGGACTCGGTGCGCACCTACCCGTGGGGCTACCTGGCGGTGCGCTACATGCTGGAGAAGCACCCCTCCGACGTGTACAGCATGCTCGGCCACTTCCGCACCGGTGACTACCAGGGCGGCTACGCGGTCTACAACGGCCTCGGCACCTCCTACGACGCCGACTTCGACGCCTGGCTGAACGCCTGCGCCGCCGGCGCCTGCTACGCCGACGGCCCCACCGCCCTGTTCGGCCAGTCCGTCAACGGCGCCACCGTCACCCTGAACGACAAGTCCGTGGAGACCAACTCCCAGGCGAAGCTGGCCTCCTGGCACTGGACCTTCGGCGACGGCACCTCCTCCGACCAGCAGAACCCGGTGCACACCTACGCCAACCCCGGCACCTACACGGTCGCCCTGACCGTCACCGACAGCGCCGGCAAGAGCGCCAGCACCCCGTCCTCCGTCACCGTCGCCACCGGCGCCGGCACCACCCTGCCGACCTGCACCGACCCGCGCACCGACGCGCTCGGCCAGAACTGCTCGCGGCCCGGCCAGGCCCGCACCGCCGGCAGCCTCGACTACTTCTACGTCTACCTGCCGGCCGGCACCAGCACGCTGAAGGTCTCCACCTCCGGCGGCACCGGCAACGCCTCGCTCTACTACAACGCCGACACCTGGGCCTCCCCGAGCGCCTTCACCGCCTCCTCCACCGGCCCCGGCACCGCCCAGAGCCTCACCGTCACCAACCCGACGGCCGGCTACCGCTACATCAGCCTCTACGCCAACACCGACTTCAGCGGCGTGACGGTCAGCACCCAGTACTGACCCGCGCACCGCAACGGCGAAGGGCGGCGGGGGGCCCCCGGGGGGGGGGGGGGCCGGGGGGGGGGGGGGGGGGCGGGGGGGGGGGGGGGGGCCGGGCCCCCGGCCCCCCCCCGGCCCCGCGGCGCCGCCGC
>NZ_JBHVOL010000022.1:0-53369 GCF_042887925.1 Kitasatospora sp. NPDC057904 | reverse complement strand
TTCTTCTAAATCCTTTGTTCTGGGTTTTTTTGTTATTCACTATGTTTTGGTCCGGGTTACTCCCCCGCCCCGGGCCGCCCCCCCCCCCGGCCCCCCCCGCCGCCCTGGTGTTGCCGGCGGTGTCAGCTCTCGATGCTGTCAGCTCTCGGCGGTGTCAGCTCTCGGCGGAGCGGCGGCGGCGCGAGACCGCGACCAGCGCCGCACCCGCGGCAACGGCCGCGGCAGCGCCGCCGGCCTCCCAGCCGAGACCGTCCGTACCCGTGGCGGCCAGCTGGCCCGGGCGGGCGGAGGTGGCCGTGGCGGCGGTCCCGGCGGTGGTGGCGCCCGTGGCCGTACCGGTGGTGCCGGTGGTGCCTGCGGTGCCGGTGGTGCCGGTGGTCGTGGTCACCGCAGCGGGCTGGACACCCTGGCCCTGGCCGGACTCCGGCTGCGCGGCCGGCTTCGCGTCCGGGGTGCGGTCCTGGGCCGGCTTGCGGGCGGCGTCGGCCTCGTCCTGCGCGCGGGCCGTGAACTGGCCCTCCTTCAGGAACTTGACGACGTCCGCGTAGGTGCCGCTCAGCGCCTTGCCGGCCGCCGCCTTCACGGCCGGCCCGCCCTCGGCCATGATCTGCGAGAGCTTGACCCGGTCGTCGTCCTGACGGGCCTCGGCGTACCCGGTCTCCAGGAAGCGCCGCACGTCGGCGGCCGTGCCGTCGAGCGCCTTGCTGCCGGCCTCGCGCACACCGCGGCCGCAGTCCTTGTCGGCCATGAGGCGCAGCACCGCGACGCGGTCGTCCTCGGCCCGGGCCGTGGCCCAGCCCTTGGTGAGGAACGTGACGATGTCGGCGTCGGTGCCGTTCATCGCGTGGATCGCCGCCTCCTTGACCCCGCGGCCGGTGGCCGCCGACAGGATCTGGGCGACCTTCACCCGGTTGTCGTCCGCGCGCTGCCTGGGGAGTTCGACCTCCAGGAAGTGGCGCACGGCGGCGGCGTCGCCCTTGAGGGCCTTCTCGCCGGCCTCGCGCACGCCGCGGCCGCACTCCTTGTCGGCGAGGATGGCCTGCACCTTGGCCCGGTCCTCGTCCTCGGCGCGGGCCGTGAACTGGCCCTCCTTGAGGAACTTCAGGATGGCGCCGTAGTCGTTGCCCCGGAGCGCGAGATCGGCGGCCTTCCGCACCGCGGGCCCGGCGCCGTCGGCGATCCGAACGACCTTCACCAGGTTGTCCTTGTGACGCTGCTCCTCCAGCTCGACCTCCAGGAAGTGGCGCAGCTCGGCCGCGCCGCCCTTGAGGGCCTTCCCCGCCGCGTCGCGCACGCCCCAGCCGGACTCCTTGTCGGCGAGGATGCGCTGGACCTCGGCGCGGTCGCGCTTCTCCTGGTCGCCCGCGTCCTGGTGCCCGGCGTCGTCCGGCTTGTCGGAGGCGGTGTCGGGTCCGGAGACGCCGGCCGGCTGCGGGCTGTCGGCGGCCGAGGCCGAGGACGGGAAGAGAACGGCGGGGGCCAGCACGGCAGCCGCGATCACGGCGGAGACCTTGGGCAGCTTCATCCAGCGAAACCTGATTCGTGCGGAGAGTTTGTGAACGGCCACAGCTTAGATCAACTCAAAGGTTTTCAATACCAAGTTTTTATCTGACTCGACGCCGTCCGGGAACGCCTCGCCCCCGGCGCCGGGGTGCGGCGGCCGGGGGCGCGGGTGTGCGGGGGTGCGGGGTGCGTCAGCTCTCGGTGGAGCGGCGGCGGCGCGAGACGGCGACGAGCGCAGCACCTGCGGCGACGGCCGCGGCGGCGCCGCCGGCCTCCCAGCCGAAGCCGTCCGCACCGGTGGCAGCGAGCTGGCCGGGGCGGGCGGAGGCGGCCCCGGTGGTGGCACCGGCGGCGCTCGCGGCGGTGCCGGTGGCCGCGGTCACGGCGGCGGGCTGGACGCCCTGGCCCTGGCCGGACTCCGGCTGCGCGGCCGGCTTCTGGTCCGGGGTCCGGTCCTGGGCGGGCTTGCCGGCGGCGTCGGCCTCGTCCTGGGCGCGGGCCTTGGCCCAGCCCTCCTTGAGGAAGTTCGCGATGTCGTCGTTGCTGCCGTCGAGCGCCTGGAGCGCGGCCTTCTTCACGGCCGGCCCGCCGGTCTCGACGATCTGCGAGACCTTGATCCGGTTGTCGCTCGCGCGCAGCTGCGGCAGCTCGACCTCAAGGAAGCGCCGCACGTCGGCGGCCGTGCCGTTGAGCGCCTTCTGCGCTCCCTCCTGCACGTGCCGGCCGTTGCTCTTGTCAGCGATGATGCGCAGCGTCTCGACGCGGTCGTCCTCCGCGCGGGCCGTGAACTGGCCCTCCTTGAGGAACTTGACGACGTCCTCGTCGGTGCCGTTGCGGAGCACGGCCTTGGCGGCGTCCTTGACGGCCCGGCCGGTGGCGACGGAGAGGATCTGGTAGACCTTCACCCGGTTGTCCGCCACCCGAGCCCCGGGGAGCTCGACATCCAGGAAGTGCCGCACGGCGGCGGCGTCGCCCTTGAGGGCCTTCTCGCCGGCCTCGCGCACGCCGGCGCCGGTCTCCTTGTCGTCGAGGATGGCCTGCACCTTGGCCCGGTCCTCGTCCTCGGCGCGGGCTGTGAACTGGCCCTCCTTGAGGAACTTGACGACGTCCTCGGGGGTGCCGTTGCGGAGCACGGCCTTGGCGGCCTCCTTCAGCACGGGCCCGGCATTGTTGATGAGCTGGGCGACCCTCACGCGGTTGTCGGTGGCGCGCTGGTCGGCGAGCTCGACCTCCAGGAAGTGGCGCAGCTCGGCGGCGCCGCCCTTGAGGGCCTTCTCGGCCGCGTCGCGCACGCCCCAGCCGGATTCCTTGTCCGCGAGGATGCGCTGGACCTCGGCGCGGTCGTGCTTCTCCTGCTCGGTCATGTCGGGCTTGTCGGAGGCGGTGTCGGGTCCGGAGACGCCGGCCGGCTGCGGGCTGTCTGCGGCCGCGGCCGAGGACGGGAAGAGGACGGCGGGGGCCAGCACCGCGGCCGCGATCACGGCGGACACCTTGGGCAGCTTCATCCAGCGAAACCTGATTCGTGCGAAGAGTTTGTGAACGACGACAGCATAGATCGGTTTTTGCTATTGCCATACCAATCATTTACCCGACCGTCCCGTCCCACGGCGCCCCCTACGCTGACGCCATGAACAAGAGCGAGCTGCTGGTCGACGTCCGGGACCACGACGTCGACTCACTGATGGACTTCCGCACGGCCCTCGTCGCCGTCAACCACGAAGCCCTGCACCACTGGCAGGGCCGCAGCCTGGACGCCCTCTGGGACATCATCGAGAACCGCGGGTTCTCCGACCTCCTCGACTCCCACGACGTCCTGGTCGTACGCGCCCGGCGCAGCGCCTTCCTGTCGGAGGAGCATCCGGTGGGCCGGGTGCTGCTGGAGGTCTTCGCCGATGCGACGCACGCGCGGCTGGAGCTGTCCTGACGCACCGCCCGCGGGGGGAGGAGGAGGGACGGGTGTGGCGCCGCGGTCCCCCCACGGACCGCGGCGCCGGTTTTCCCCCGTTGCTCCCCCGTCTCCCCCGTCTCCCCCGTTGCTCCCCCGTTGTTCCCCCGTGGCTCTCCGCCCCCGCTATCCGGTCAGGCGCCGGCCGGGTACCACTTGGTGCCGTTGCCGCCGGTGTTGGCGAGGGTGTCGACGATGATGCTCCCGGGGTAGCGCGGGTGCTGCGCGAGGAAGCCGCTGAAGGAGTCCAGGGACGTCGCGTCGCAGACGCCGTCGGTCTTGATGCAGAAGCGCTGGACCGGCATGCCGCCGGGGAAGTTCTCCGGGCCGGTGCCCGGGGAGTACGCCACGAACGGGACCAGGGTGCCCTGCGGGACGAGGTGCCAGAAGCCGGTGCCGGGCTGCATCGGGTCGGCGTAGAGCATGCCGTCGACCTGCTCGCGGGGCACGGCGGTGCCGTTGTTGGCGATGGTCTGGAGCAGCAGGTCGCCGACCCAGGCGCCCTGCGAGTAGCCGGCGATGGTGAAGCGGGCGGTGGGGTCGGCCTTGTAGGCCTTCTCCAGGGCCGCCTTGGCGTTCCAGTAGCCCGCGTTGACGCTGTCGCCGAAGCTCGGCTCGAACGGGGCCGGCAGCTGGTTCTGGCCGCCGATGAACGGGCCGCCGCTGGCCGGGTAGCAGACCGGGATCGCGGTGCTGCCGGCCGGCAGGTGCTGGTTGGCGAGGTCGAAGGTGTAGGTGCAACGGGGTGCCGCCAGGGCCGTCCCGGTGCCGCCGAGCTCGATGTAGTAGTGGTGCGGCTGCGCGGTGTCGGCGTGCGCGGCGGTGGGCACGACGGCGGCGCCGGTGAGTGCGAGCGCCGTCGTCGCGAGGACGGCCTTGAGGCGGCGGGCGAGGCTGGCACGCATGGTCATGTGGGGTCAGCTCCCTCTGGTCGGGTGGGGCGCCGCGTCGGGTGCGGCGACCTGTGGCCATCGTGTTGTCCGGGCGCCGCGGGGAACCAGGACGGGCACCGGCCATATCTGGCCGGTGCCCGGAATGCCTGGTCAGGGGCTGTTTTTTGACGCCGTCATAGCGGGTGCGGACATCGGGGGAGCCGGTCGGCCCCGACCGCTCGGGACCTCATGACCACGCCAGCCCCGCGCGCGCCCGCCAGTACTCCCCCGCCGGCCCCGCCAGCGGCGCGAGGGCCGCGAGGGCCGCAGCCCGCCCACACCCCCAACCCCTCAGTTCCTCACGACCACACCAGCCCCGCACGCGCCCGCCAGTACTCCCCCGCCGGCCCCGCCAGCGGCGCGAGGGCCGCGAGGTCGTCCGGGGTGAGGGGGTGGACGACGGCGGTGAGGTTGGAGGCGAGCTGGGCGGGGGTGGCGGCGCCGGACAGGACGAGGCCGGCCCAGGGCTGGGCGGCGGCCGCGGCCAGGGCGAGGGCGTCGCAGGTGGCGCCGGTGCGGGTGGCGAGGGCGCGCAGGGCGGCGGTGTCGGGGCCGGTGGCGTTGCGGTCGGCGAGGCGGCCGTTGGCCATCGCCTCCTTGACGACCACGAGCCAGCCGGCGTCGTGGGCCTCGGCCAGGGCGGGGGCGGCGGAGGTCTCCAGCAGGTTCCAGGTGGACTGGACGGCGGCGAACAGCGGCTGCCCGTCGACCGTCACGGCGAGGGCCGCGCGGATCGCGTCGGCCTGGTCCGGGCCGCTGGTGGACAGGCCCACCCGCACGCCGTCGGCGGCGAGTTCGGCCAGGCGCCCGTGCAGGGCGGGGTCGGTGAGGGCGGGGCTGTCGGGAGTGACGGAGTGGACGAGGTAGACGTCCGGGTGGCGCCCGAGCAGGGCCCTGGTCTCCTTGACCTGACGGTCGAACACCGCCGTCGAGTGCTCCTTGACCTCGTGCGCGGCCACCCCGGAGGTGCGCCAGCCCGCCGTGTAGGTGTAGCCCCACTTGCTGCCCACCACCGTGTCGGCCGCCTCCCGGGGGTGCTCGGCCAGCCACTGCGCGACGAACTCCTCGGCGCGCCCGTAGGAGCGGGCCGTGTCGACGTACCGCACCCCGGCGGCGTACGCGGCGTCCAGCAGCTCGTGGGTGCGCCGGCGCAGCGCCTCGACGCTGCGCCCGGCGGGCAGGTCGGCGTCGCGCCCGAGGTTGATGTACCCCGGGCGGCCGACGGCGGCGGTGCCCAGGCCGAACCTGGTGATCGGCGCACCGGCGGGCGGGGTGGGCACGGCGGCACTCATGGCGGTACTCCTCGAAGATCGTCCGGTCGTCGTCACGGACCCTATCCGGCCGGGGCGCCTTCGGCCGGGGCCCCGCCTGCCCCGCCTGCCCTGTCTGGCCCGCCCGGCCCGCTTGGCCCGCCTGCCCCCTCCGCCGGGGCGTTGAGGGCGGTGAGCATCGCCGGGGTGAAGCCGAAGGCGTAGGTGGCGGCGCAGGCGGCGAGCGCGGCGGTGAGCCAGCCGCCGGTATAGACGAGGACGGCGGGGCCGATGCCGTGGCTGCCGTCGAGCAGGGGCAGCAGGACGAGGCCGGAGGGGCCGATCGCGGTGGAGCCGGTGGTGAGGCCGAGCTGGGCGAACGTGCCGACGACGGCGCCGCCGACCGCGGCCCCGATCCCGGCGGTGACGAAGGGCCGCACCAGCGGCAGCGTGACGCCGTAGATGACGGGCTCGGCGACCCCCAGGACGCACGTGGGCAGCGCGGACCTGATGACCCGGCGCAGCGAGGGGTTGTGGCGGGCGCGCAGGTAGACGGCGACGGCGGCGCCGGCCTGGCCGCCGCCGGCCATGGCGAGGATGGGGTAGAGCGCGCTGTAGCCCTGGTGCTCGATGAGGGTGGTGTGGATGGGGATGAGGGCCTGGTGGAGGCCGAACATGACGAGGGTGCCGAAGGTGCCGCCGAGGAGGACCCCGGCGCCGGCGCCGGCGTGGGCGAGGAGCCAGGTGGCGCCGTTGCCGATGCCGTCGGCGAGGAGGCCGGCGAGCGGCATCAGGAGGAGCAGGGCGGTCAGGCCGGACAGGGCGAGGGCGGTGGTGGGCACGAGCAGCATCTGCAGGGCGTCGGGGACCCACCGGCGGGCCCACCGTTCGAGCGCGGCGCACAGGGCGGCGGCGGCGAGGGCCCCGAGGACGCCGCCCTGGCCGGGCTTGAGGTGGCCGAAGGGGGTGTGGGTGATGGCGGCGACGCCCGGGTAGACGACGATGCCGGCGACCGCGCCGCCGAGGACGGGGGTGCCGCCGAACTCCTTGGCGGTGTTGTAGCCGACGAAGACGGCGATCAGGGACATGAAGCCCTGGGAGAGCGCGGTGGTGACGGGGACGATGCCGGTCAGGGCGGCGGTGTGGGTGGACAGGGCGAGGGAGTTGAGGGTGGCGCCGAGGCCGGCGATGACGCCGCAGGCGATGAGGGCGGGGATGAGGGGGACGAAGATGTCGGCGATGCGGCGCAGGAGCAGTTTGCCGGGGGTGGCGTTGCGGCGTGTGCGGTCGTCCTTGAGGGCTGCTCCCCTGGCGGCGAGGGCGTCGGCGTCCGCCGCCGGGGCGGCGGTGCCCGCTGCCGGGACGTCGGCGTCCGCCGCCGGGGCGGCGGTGCCCGCAGCCGCGGTGGCGGCGGCCACGAGCTGCTCGAACGCCTGCGCGACGCGGTCGACGGCCGCCGGTCCCAGGACGATCTGGTAGGTGCCGTCCACGACGACCCCGAGTACCGCCGGGTGGTCCTTGATCCGCTGGGTGCGCGCGAGGCCCGGGTCGGCCAGGCCCAGGCGCAGGCGGCTGATGCAGTGGGCGGTGGAGGTGACGTTGGTGGCCCCGCCGACGAGGGCGAGGAGGTCGCGGGCGGTGCCGGTGTGCGTGTCCGTCATGAAGATCTGATTGCCCGCGCGCGGCCTGGGCATACCGATCATCGTCCGTACGCACCCGGCCGCCCGGTTCCCTGCGAAAGGCCCCCGCATGCTCGACTTCGACGCCTCCGGATTCCTGCGCGACGGCGCGCCGCACCGCATCGTCTCCGGCGCCCTGCACTACTTCCGCGTCCACCCCGACCAGTGGGAGGACCGGCTGCGCCGGCTGCGGGCGCTGGGCGTCAACACCGTCGACACCTACGTCCCCTGGAACTTCCACGAACTCCCCACCGGCGAGGTGGACTTCACCGGCTGGCGGGACGTCGCCCGGTTCGCCCGCGCCGGGCAGGCCCTGGGCCTGGACGTGATCCTGCGCCCCGGCCCGTACATCTGCGCCGAATGGGACTTCGGCGGCCTGCCCGCCCGCCTGCTCGCCGTCGACGGCCTGCGGCTGCGCTGCTCGGAGCCCGCCTACCTCGCGGAGGTGGACGGCTGGTTCGACGCCGTCGTGCCCGAGATCCTGCCGCTGCTGGCGAGCCGGGGCGGGCCGGTGGTCGCGGTGCAGGTGGAGAACGAGTACGGCAGCTACGGGCGCGACTGCGCCTACCTGCGCCACCTGCGCGACGGCCTGGTGCGCCGCGGCGTGGACTGCCTGCTGTTCACCGCCGACGGCGCCCACGACACCATGCAGCAGGGCGGCACCATCCCCGGCCACCTCGCCACCGCGACCTTCGGCTCCCGCGCGCCCGAACGCCTCGCCGCGCTGCGCCGCCACCAGGCGTCCGCCCTGCCCGGGCCGCTGACGGCGATGGAGTTCTGGATCGGCTGGTTCGACCGCCTCGGCGAGCCGCACCACGTGCGCGACCCCAAGGAGAGCGCCGCCTCCCTCGACGAACTCCTCGCCACCGGTGCCTCCGTCAACCTCTACATGGCCCACGGCGGCACCAACTTCGGCCTGTGGGCGGGCGCCAACCACAGCGGCGCCCACCCCTGCGACGCCGGGTTCGAGCCCACCTCCACCAGCTACGACTACGACGCGCCGATCGGCGAGGCGGGCGAGCTCACCGAGAAGTTCCACGCGCTGCGGGAGGTCATCGGCCGCTACGTGCCCCTGCCGGAGGGCGAACTGCCCGCCCCGCCACCGCGCCTGGCCCCGCGCCGCCTGGAACGGGCCACGGGCCGGGCCCGGCTCCTCGCGGCCCTGGACTCGCTGTCGGCGCCGGTACGGCGGGCCTGCCCCGAACCGATGGAACGCCTCGGCCAGGCCCGCGGCCTCGTCCACTACCGCACCCGCGTGCCCGGACCGCGCCCCGAACTGCCGCTGCGCATCGACGGACTCGCCGACCGCGCCCACGTCTTCGCCGACGGGCGCCCGCTCGGCGTCCTGGACCGCAACAGCCCCCGGGCGACGCTGCCCCTGGCCACCGGGCCCGGCGGCGCCGTCCTCGACATCCTGGTCGAGGCCCTGGGGCGGGTGAACTACGGCCCCAACATGGACGACCGCAAGGGCATCACGCGGGGCGTCGCGCACGACGGCCAGCTGCTCTTCGAGTGGGAGATCCGGCCACTGCCGCTGGACGACCTCGCCGCCCTCCGGCTGGAGGAGCCGGGGGCGGTGGCGCTCACCGACGGCGACCCCGCGTTCCACCGCTTCGAGACCGACGTCGACGCCCCCGCCGACGCCTTCGTCGCCCTGCCCGGCTGGGGCCGCGGCCTGCTGTGGCTCAACGGCTTCCTGCTGGGCCGCCACACCGCCGAGGGCCCCCAGCGCACCCTCTACGCCCCGGCCCCCCTGTGGCGCCCGGGCCGCAACGAACTCCTCGTCCTCGAACTCGACCGCCACGGCGAAGCCCTCGAAGTCCGCGACCACCCCGACCTCGGCCCCACCGCCCAGGCCCCGAGCAGCGAGTACTGACCGCAGCCGCGCGGGAGGTCGGCGGGGCCGGCTTCCCGCGCGGCTGGAGGGGCGCTCAGGAGCACTCCCAGAAGAAGCGGCCTTCGCGGTGGTCGGGGCTGACGAAGCCGAAGCCGTAGCCGTAGCCGAAGTTGAGGAAGTACGGATCGTCCTCGCCCTCGCCGGCATCGCTGATCTTGAAGAGGAACTGCCAGGGGGAGTCGACGCGCGCGTAGAGGTTGGGGTAGCAGGCGGTGCCGCCGACGTAGTCGTGCAGGTCCTCGCCGCCGGGCATCTCGACATCGGGCCCCTCGCCCCGCAGGCTCCGCTCGAACGCCGCCTGGTCGTCGATCGAGCGATCGATCGCGGGGGCGACCGGCTGCAGGTCGACGTGCCACTCGACCGGGATCTCGGATTCGTCCGGGCCCCAGCGCCAGAGCGTCCGGCCCCGCGTGCCCGGCGGCCCGATGACGGCGAAGGACGGGATGCGGCCGCCGGGCTGCACCAGCAGGACGGCGTCGCCGGCCTCCGGGTCGATCCCTCCCATCCCTGATCTTGCAGGGTATCCCCGGCTTCAGCCGGGGAGGGAATGCATCCTTGGCCCGGAGCCGCGAAGCGGCGGAGAACGCTGCGTTGTCAGTGGGGTGCACTAGCTTGACCACATCGACCGAAAGGGGGGTGGGCTGGATGATCCGTGCGTACAAGTTCCTCATGCGGCCCACCGTGGGCCAGGCGCAGGCACTGTCGGAGATGCTTCGGGATCACTGCTCGCTCTACAACGGGGCGTTGCAGGAACGCCGCGACGCCTACCGGCACGTCTCGAAGACCGGCATCACGTACGGGATGCAGTCGGCGCAGCTCAAGGAGATCCGGGCGTTCGACCCGGAGCGCCAGGGCCGCTGGTCGTTCTCCTCGCAGCAGGCGACGCTCCGTCGCCTGGACAAGGCGTTCGCCGGGTTCTTCCGCCGGGTCAAGTCCGGCGAGACGCCCGGCTACCCGCGCTTTCGGGGGGTGAACTGGTTCGACACGGTGGACTTCCCGAAGGACGGGGACGGCTGCCGCTGGGATTCCACGCCGCACGACCGGGTGACCCGTGTCCGGTTCCAGGGCGTCGGGCACGTCAAGGTCAACCGGCACCGCCCGGTGGCCGGCAGGGTCAAGACCGTGTCCGTCAAGCGCGAGGGCCGCAAGTGGTTCGTCGTGCTGACCGCCGAACAGGGCGAGCCCCAGCCGCTGCCCGCAACCGGCTCCGTGGTCGGCATCGACATGGGCATAGCCAACTTCCTCGCCGACTCGGGCGGCGGGTTCGTGCCCAACCCGCGCCACGGGCGGAAGGCCGCCGCGAAGCTCGAAGCCGCACAGCGGACTCTGTCCCGGTTCCCGCGCTGCAAGGCCAAGGACCGCACGGCGAATCACCGGCGGGCGGTCGAGAAGGTTTCCGGGCTGCACGGCAAGGTGCGCCGTCAACGCCTCGACCACGCGCACAAGACCGCTCTTGACCTCGTGCGTCGGCATGACTTCATCGCGCACGAAGACCTCAGGATCCGCAGCATGGTCAAGGCTCCCGCGCCGAAGCCCGACCCCGGCCGGCCGGGTGTGTTCCTGCCGAACGGTGCGGCGGCCAAGGCCGGGCTGAACAAGTCGATCAACGATGCCGGTTGGGGGGTGTTCCTCACGATCCTCACCGGCAAGGCTGAAAGCGCCGGCCGGGAAGTGATCGCCGTGGACCCCCGCAACACCTCCCGCACCTGCCCCGAATGCGGGCACGTTGCGGCGCAGAACCGGCCCAACCAGGAGACTTTCCACTGCGTTGGCTGCGGCCACACGGCGCACGCCGACACGGTGGGAGCCACCAACGTTCTACGGGCAGGGCTTGTCCGTCGCAACCTCCGCCAGGGCTAGCGAGAAGCCCCCGGCTTCAGCCGGGGGAGGAGTCACGATGACGCCTTCCTCGTCGAGGAAGAGGTAGGCCAGGCGGAGTTCGTCCCCGGGGATCGGGAACTGCCCGATGAACACCAGGGGCCGCCCGCTGGACGGGTCCACCGGCCAGGCGGGCTCGGCCAGCCACACGGGCTGCCCGCCGAGCTTGGCCACCGGCTCGCGGATCGGCTGCTCGGCGGCTCTGAGGGTCATCTGCCGGCGCGGCAGGAAGGCGGCGTCGTACGGCCCCTCCGCCTGCCCAGTGGGACGCGTGATCATGAACGGGACCCTAGGCCATGCCACCGACTCCTACCGTCCTGCGGGTCCGGCGGTCCCGGCGGGCCCGGCTTGTGCGGCGGCTGCCGCCTCCAGCAGCGACCAGCCGTCGAGCTCCGCCGCCCGCTCACCGGGGTGCCACCCCCGGGCCGCGGCCTCGTCGAGCAGGGCCCGGACGGCGCCCGGTTCGTGCAGGTTCAGCGAGCCGCCCCGCACGAACCCCACGTCCCCGGACCCCAGCGGGGCCCCGCCCACGTACCGGCCCGGGCCTTCCGTGAAGACGATCCGCAGCGGGCCGCCGGTGCCGGCCGGCTGGGGATGCAGGGTGACGGTCGCACAGCAGTCCGCCCGCCGGCCGTCGCCGGGCGCGCGGTGACTGTGGCGCAGGGTCCACAGGTACGCACGCCCGTCGGCGACCAGGCGGCGGGGATTCCTCGGATGACGGGGCACGCAGCCGAGCGTACGCGCCCCCGGCGGGACCAAGCTCCGATGCAGGGTGGAGCGAGCGTCACCTGGCCGGGACGGCCGGGGTGCAGAGTCATCCCGGCCATGGCGGGGTCGACGTCCGCTACGACGAACTGACCCTGCTGCTGGCGTCGCACCGTCAGGTGCCGGCGGGCGCACGGCGGCTCGTGGGTGAGCTGCGGTTCGTTGCCGGTGCCCGCTACCGGGTCGACGGGCCCGACTACTGGTTCCGGTGGCGCCCCGCCATTGGTCGTCAGGCGCCGCCCCCGGCGTAGGAAGTCGGGCATGCCGACTTCCTACGCGATGCTCAGTCCCACCAGAACATCCACTCGTGCGAGCCCACGAGCAGGTCGGCGTAGGCGGTGAGGCTGCCGGTGCCCTGGAAGACCTGGTCGGGGCAGAGTGCCACGTGTTCGGCGGCCACCCGCAGGGCCGCCTCCCGTGTCGTGGGCGGGTTGGGGACGCTCAGTTCCAGGGTGTCGAAGCCCGCGCGGACGACGCGTATGCCGAAGCGGTGTTCCCAGTCGGCGAGGACGGCCGCGATCCGGCCGGTGCCGGCGTGGTTGGCCGGGCCCGTCCAGCCGCAGGCGGCCAGGGCCGCCGCACCGCCGGGGGCCGCGACCAGGCCGATCCGCAGGTTCGGCGCGCTCTCCAGGACCGAGGCGCGGATGCGGGCGCACTCGTCGGCGTCGGTGGCCGGGACCGGGGTCGAGGGCGCCGCACCGGGCCAGGTACGGCCGAACGGGGCCAGGACCGCGCCGAGTTCCTCTTCCTCGTCCTCTCCCTCTTCCTCTTCCGGGCCCAGGCCGTCCCACCAGGTGGGCAGGAGCTCGTGCGGGTCGTGCCGGGCGGGGTCGGTCACGGCGGGCGGGCTCAGTTCGCCCGACAGCCAGGGGCGGAAGTCCGCCGAGCGGTCGAGCGGGGCGAGCAGCAGCGGCCACAGTCCGGTGCGCGGGTGGGCGCGGTGCAGCGTCTCCCACAGCCCGGGCGCCGGCGCGGCGTCGCCGACCCACATCGCGGGCACCTCGTCGGCGCCGACGACGCGGCCCGGCGGCAGATCGGGGCAGTCGGCGAGGAGACGGCGCAGGTCGACGTGGTTCATGCGGCTCACCCTAGGCGCGGGCACCGACAACGGGGCGAGCCGGCCGACCCGCGCCCGTGCCCCGGGGCTGCGGGGCCGTCCGTCAGCGGATGACGCAGATCTCCGGCATCGGCAGGCGCCACTCCCCCGGCATGTCGGCGAGGACCCGGCGGGCCAGGTCCTGGGCTTCGCCCCAGCCGGGATCGGTCTCCAGGGCGTCCATGCTCCACCGGTCCGTGTTCCCCGCACCGCTCATCCCGGCGAAGACCGCGTCGATCGCCCGCAGGTCGGGAAGTACCGCAGGGCTGACGCCGTCGTCCTCGGTCAGGCCCCCGACCATGCGGAAGGCGTGGTCAAAGTCCAGGGCGATCTCGTCCGTCACGACACCGTGCCCGTCGATCCAGGCACACTGCGCCGAGGGGTCGGCCGCCACCACGGTCAGCGACTCGACGAGCAGTCGCCTGCCAAACGCAGCACCGGGGTTCCTCATCAGAGGATGGTCGCACGCTCCGCCGCCGGGCGGAGGCGGCCCTCACTTCCCCGACCGCAGCGGGTCCAGGGCCGCCGGGGGGAGTGCGCCGGCGGCGGCGGAGCCGGCCAGGAGGTCGGCCAGGGCGTGGGGCGGGGCCGGTTCGGCGGTGGGGGTGGCGGCGGTGATGCGGTCGAGGCGGAAGCCGCGGCCGGCGTGGCGGGTGCGGCACCAGGCGATGAGGTACCAGTTGCCGCCGGCGGTGAGCAGTCCGGCGGGTTCCACCTCGCGTTCGGTGGTCCTGCCCGCCGCGTCGGCGTAGGACAGGCGCAGCACGGTGGCGTCCGTGAGGGCCCGTTCGACGGCGGTGCGGACCGGTTGTCCGGTGTGGGCGGCGGGCAGGGCCACGATGCGGGCGGCGAGGTCGCGGGCGGCGGTCGCGGCGGGGCCGGTGATGGTGGCGGCGATCTTCTGGGAGGCGGTGCGGGCGGCGCCGGCGTAGGGGGCGCCGGGGTCGGCGGCGGCGAGGGCGGCGACCAGGGCGGAGGCCTCGTCGGTGGTGAAGCGGATCGGGGGCAGGGTCATGGCCCGGTCGATCGACCAGCCGCCGCCGCGTCCGGTGGTGGCGCGCACGGGGAGGCCGGCGTCCATGAGGGCCTGGAGGTCGCGTTGCACGGTGCGGGTGCTGATCTCGAACCGGGCGGCGAGCGCCGCGACCGTCAGGGGTCGCGGCGCTGCGGCGCGCAGATCTTCCACGAGTGCGTACAGGCGCGGGGTGCGGTTCACGGCGCCGACGCTACCGTCGGGGCCGTCACGCACCGGCCAGGAAGTCGCGCTCGCGCTGCTGTTCGCGTTCGGTGATGGTGAGGGGGAAGAGGGTGAAGCCGTGCATCGCGCCGGCCACGACGCCGAGGTGGACGTCCGCGCCGGTGGCCTGCCAGCGGGTGGCGAGGAAGAGCGAGTCGTCGAGGAGGGGGTCCTCGGTGCCGACGACGATGCGGGCGGGCGGCAGGCCGGTGAGGTCGGCGAAGAGCGGGGAGATGCCCGGGTCGCGGCGCCGTTCGGCGTCCAGGCCGGGGGTGAAGAGCTCGTAACTTCCGTGGAGGGATTCGGTGTTGCTGAGCAGTTGCCGGGAGCCGAAGAGGCGCTGGCTGGAGGTCATCGACAGGTCGTAGGGGCCGTAGACGAGGTTGGCGGCGCGGAACGCGCCGGTGACGCCGTGGCGGTCGCGCAGGCGCAGCAGGGTCAGGACACTGAGGTGGGCGCCGGCGGATTCGCCGCCGATCATCAGGCGCCGGGTGCCGAACTCGGTCTCGGCGTGGTCGACGAGCCAGCGGGCGGCGGTTTCGCAGTCGTCGGGTCCGGCGGGGAAGGGGTGTTCGGGGGCGAGGCGGTAGTCGACGCTGAGGACGGCGAGGCGGGTGTGCCGGGCGAGGTTCCACAGCCGTTCGTCCTGACCGTCGGCGGAGCCGAACGCCCAGGCGCCGCCGTGGATGTGGAGGTAGACGCCGTCGACGTGCTCGGGGACGAACGCCCGCACGCCGACCCCGCCGGGGAGGATCCGCTCCTGCGCCTGCGGCAGTCGCACGGGCGGGGTGTCGCCGCCGAGGCGGTTGGCGCGCAGGCGGGCGAGGGTGGCGGCGTCGGGGGTGGTGGAGCGGGAGGGGCGGGTCGCGGCGGCGACCTCGAACTGGGCGTTGAAGGCGAGGGTCTCGGCGAGGCAGTCCTCGTCGGTGAGAGCGGTGAGAGCGGGGGTGGTGGCAGTCGTCGTGGTCATCGCGGTGATCGTCATGCGTCGATGGTCGCGACCGTCCGCGACAACAGCATGTCACCCTTTCCGGGTGGCCTGCGTCACATTTCCGCCGTGCCGTCAAGGCAGGCGGATCCAGGTGTCCCTGTCGGCCTCGCACAAAGGGGTCCGGGGCTGGTCAGGCGATGGGTGGGGTCACCTGGCAGATCGCCACGAGTTCCAGACGGGGAACCACGTAGTAGGTCATGAAGCCGCCGGCAACGTCCAGGTGGCGCATGGGCTCACCGCTGCCCTCGTAGCCGGCACCGTCCAGGTAGAGCGCCTCGGCTGCGCGGACGAGTTCGGCAGCCCGGTGCTCCAGGGCAGCGACGAAGTCCGCGGGCGCACCGCCGATCACCCGCTCCTCGCTGGGGAGATACTCCCAGCTCCAGGTCATCCGGTCACCGCCGCGTAGGCGGTCCGGTAGATCTCGGCGACCTCGATGGCGTGCCTACGGCACTCGGCGACGGTTCCTGCGTGGTTGGCGAGGTAGTTCGCCCGGTGGTAGGCCTGCGAGGCCCCCGGGAACCGCTCGATCTCGACGACGGCGGCCCAGTGGTCCACGAAATTGCGAAGCGGCTGGACGCTGCCGGAGTCGATGGCCTCGGCCATCGCCCGGCTCTGCCCCTCGACCATCTCCTGCAGCCGGTCCGCGGCAACCACCGCCAGAGCGGCCTTGAGCGCGGCCGGGGTCTTCTCCGGGCGCGGGATTACTTCACCCCCGTTGGGTGCGGGCTGACTCATGGCTGGCTCCTCTCCCTCGGGTGTGAGGCTACTCGACGGACGCACCCATCGGCTGCGGCCCGAGGTGCTCCGGGGACGGCGCCGTCCTGCCGGCGGGAGGGGGGTGCGGCCGGTGCCGCGGGGCCGGGCGGGGGTGGCTACCCCCAGGGCTGCGGGCGGCCGTGTCCGTCGGCGGCGGCGGCCGGTTTGGCGGGGGTCTGGGCCGGGCGGCCGGCGGAGGGCCCGTACGTGGGGGCGGAGGACGTGGTGCGGATCGCCTGCGGGGCGGCGGGGGTGGCGGGGACGGCGGGGGTCATGGGGGTGCCGTGCAGGCGGGGCGTGCGCAGGGTCGTGGTGGGCTGCTCCAGGCGCAGCACGAAGTTGGCGTAGTCCAGGGGCTTGCCGGGGAAGTGGCGGTCGCTGCTGGTGAGCAGCCGGCCGCGCAGGCCGGCGTGGTCGGTGAGCGGGCCGGGGGTGGTGCGCGCGTTGGGTTCCCAGGTGCGGCCCCAGGCCAGGTGTTCCAGGGCGAGCGTCCAGGTGTCCTCGTCGACTTCCAGGGTGGCGCCGGGGCGGCCGGGGATGACGCGGGTGCCGTGGGGGCCGCGGACGACGGCGCGCTGTTCGAAGTCGGCGTCGCGGGTGAGGACGGTGATGCGCCACGCGCCGTGGAAGGTGAGCATGACGGCAGCCCCCTGGCCTCTCGCGCGCCGCGGGCCGGCGCGCTCCTGCCTGCGTCAACGGGCGCGGGCGGGCGCCGCGTTCAGCGGCGGCAGGTTCACCGGTGGCACGTTCAGCGGCGTCGCGTTCAGTGGCGGCCCAGCGGGGGCCGGCCGTGGGCGGAGAGGACGAGGGCGGCGTAGTGGGGGGCGTCGAGGCGTACGCCGTGGCGGTCGAGGAGGGTGAACAGGTCGGCGAGTTCGGGCGGTTCGGTGCCGCGCGGGCGGCGGTCGCAGGTGGTGGGGAGGGTGCCGAGGGCCGGTCCGCAGCCTGTGCGGCGGGTGGTGGCCAGGCGCAGGCGCAGCGCGAGGCGGGGGGCGGCGCTCTCGGAGTCCTCGCCGAAGTCCATTTCGAGGCCGGTGACGTCCTGCCAGCGGTAGCGGCGGCTCAGCAGGATGCGGGTGAGGGTGAGTCCCTGCTCGTCGGCGCGCAGCCGGAAGGTGCGGGGGGCGGCCAGCGCGACGGCGAGGGCGGCGGCGGTGACGAGCAGCAGGGACGGGGGTACGCCGAGGCGGTCGACGGTGCCGCTCTCGGCGAGGACGATGGCCAGCAGCAGGCCGGTGAGGGTGCCGAGGGCCCAGCCCGCTCCGCGCCACAGGAAGCCGAGGCGGACGGTCGCCGTACCGTTCGGGCCGATCGGGCCGTCGGTGGCGTCGGTGGCGGCCGCGTGCGGGCGGCCGGTGCGCGGGCCGGTGCCCGCGGGGTCGTCGGCGGTGTTGTCGGCGGTGTTGTGCGCGGCGTTGTTCACGAACCTCCCGGGGCCGGCGGTCAGTCGGCCAGGATGGCACCCGCCGCTCCACCGGTCAACTGGCATGGAAGAGTTGGCGCACCGCATCCACCCGGGCTCATCCCCTTGAGCTATGGTGATCGCGCAGGGTCTCCTCCGTTCACCCAGGCTGCGGCGCGGAGGTCACGGGCGGGAGAGGGGTTGCCATGGCGGAATCGCCCCGCGAGGACGGGCCGGTCGAGACGTCGGGGCTCGCGGCCAGGATCGAGGCGCTGTTCCAGACGGTCCGCCGGCCGGACCGCGAGCAGTACACCAACGAGGAGGTCGCCCGGGCCTGCCGCGAGGCGACCGGGGAGTCCTTCTCCACCACCTACCTGTGGCAGCTGCGCACCGGGCGCCGGGACAACCCGACCAAGCGTCACCTGGAGGCGCTCGCCCACTTCTTCCAGGTCCCGCCCGCATACTTCTTCGACGAGCGCCAGGGCGCCGAGATCGCCAAGGAGCTCGCCCTGCTCGGCGCGCTGCGCGACGCGGGCGTGCGCAGCCTCGCGCTGCGGGCGGTCAACCTCTCGCCGGAGGGGCTGGACACGGTCAGCGAGCTGATCGACGTCATCGCCCGCCGGGACTCCGCCCGCCGCCCGGCCTCGTCGTGACGCGTCCCTGAAGGTCTCGCCGCGGCGGGCCCCGGGCAGCGGGCGTCGGGAGTCGGGCGTCTTCGGGACGAGTCCGTGACGAAGTCCGCGGAACCCCGGGAGACGTCCGGGCGACTCGACTCATGCGGGGACGAGTCACGGCGACGGACCGGGGCCGCACCCGGGGGCGCGGGGCGCGGCCGCCGACGGCGGGCCGCGGGCAACGACCGGCCGGGGGCCGGAGGGCGAGGAGGACACACCGTGCGGGGTGCGTGGGGTTACCGGTCGGTACTGCGGCGGTGCCGGCGGATGGCGCAGGAGCTGGACCTGTCGGCGCCGTTCGACCCCGCCGTGCTCCTGGACCGGCTCGCCGGCCGGCGCGGGCGGCCCATCGAGCTGGTGCCGGTCGCCGCGCGCCCGAACCTGCCGTGCGGGCTGCTGGTGTCCACGGCGGAGGCGGACTACATCCTGTACGCGGCGGACACCAGCCCTCTGCACCGCCGGCACATCCTGGTGCACGAGATCGCGCACCTGCTGTTCGACCACGCCGGTTCGGCGCCGATCACGCCGGTGTCCTCGCAGGCGCTGCTGCCGCACCTGTCCCCCGCGCTGGTCCAGCGGGTGCTGGGGCGCACCGGGTACGACGAGCCGCAGGAGCGCGAGGCGGAGCTGCTGGCGTCGCTGATCCTCAGCCGGGCGGCGAAGGCCGACGCGGCGGCGGCCCGCCCGGGCTCGACGCCGGGGCTGGACACGCTGCTGTCGGCGCCGCCGCCCTCCGGCGCCGGCCCCGGCTTACGCGCTGGCTTCCGTACTGGCTTCGACGCCGGTTCCGAGGGCGGTTCCGGGGGCGGGGGCAGGGACGGGGGCACGGGCGGGGGCAGGGACGGGGGCGGGCGGCCGTGAGCGAGCTCGCGCTCTACCCCGTCGCCGCGTTCTTCGCCCTCAACGCCTACCACCTGGCGCGCAGCACCCGCGCCGCCCGCAACGCGCGCAGCCCGCGCGACGGCGCCCGCGGCGGGTGGACCGGGCTGGGCGCCTCCACCCGCTACACCTGCTACTGCACCGCCTTCCTCGGCGCGGCCCTGCTGCTGCTCGCGCCGCCCACCGTCACCGGCGCGGCGCGGCTGCTGAGCCTGGCGGGCCTGCTCGCCTCCCCCGCGCTGCTGCCCGTCCTGCTCGGCGACGCCCTGCACCTGTGCGCGACCGGCGCGATCGCCCTGCTCACCGTCGCGCTGGCCTCCGGCGAGCCCGCCCGGACCGCCGTGCGGCGCCAACTCGGCGTCCTGGGAACGGTCCTGGCGCTGTGCGCGGTGCTCATCACAGCCGCAGGCCCGGACGTGACCACCGGCGACCTCACCGTCGCCCCCGCCGGACGGCCCTACCTGGCCGCGTACAACGGGCTGCGCACCCTGTACATCGCGTACTGCCTCACCGCGCTGCTGCGCCAGGTCGCCCGCCGGGCGCGCGCCACCGCCCGCGGGCACCGGCGCACCGGGCTGCGCCTGCTCACCCTCGGGCTGGCCGTGGGCCTGGCCTGGGACGCCTGGGGCATCGACGACGTCGTGGACGCGGCCACCAGCGGCGCCCAGAGCGCGGGCGAGGACAGCGCCTCCGCCGTCCTCGGGCTGCTGTGCGCGGCGCTGCTGGCCGCGGGCCTGTCGACCACGCTGTGGCCGGCCGTGCTGACGCCCGTCCGCGGGTGGCTGCGGGCCCACCGGCGCTACCGGGCGCTGACCCCGCTGTGGACCGAACTGCACACCGTGCTGCCGCAGATCGCGCTCGTGCCCGCCCACCGGCTGCTGCCCCGGCGGCTGCTGCCGCCGCGCGACCCCCAGTTCGCCCTGTACCGGCGGATCATCGAGATCCACGACGCGCGCCTGATCCTGCGCCACCACCTCGACCCGCGCACCCCGCAGTGGCTCACCGCCGCCGCCCGCCGCTTCCCGCCGCCCGCCGCCCTCGTCGCGGCGACCGCGGAGGCGGCCGCGCTGGCCGCCGCCCTGGAACGGGCGGCCGCCGGCGCCCTGCCCACCCCGGTCGCCCCGCAGGCCGTCCCGCCCGCCGAACCGCCGTGCGCCGCCCTGGAGTCGGAGGCCGACCGCCTCGTCGACCTCGCCCGCGTCTACACCACCTCCCCGGCCGTCGCGGCCGTGCGCACGTACGCCCGCACGGCGCGGCCGAACGCCCCGCTGCCGTAGCCGTCGCGCCGATCACGGCGGCGGCCGGGGGGTGTGGCACCTGTTTCGCCGTCGCCACCGGAACGGACCGCCACTGACCGCCACGGACCGGACCAACGCGCCGTGCCTGCGGCGGAGTTGTCGGGCACCCGCCCCTCACCCCGGCCTCCGCGCCGACGCCAGCGAACGCAACCGGACATGGACGGCAGCCAGTTCGGTACCCCCGACCCCGACCCCACCCACCTCACCCCGGCCTCCGCGCCGACGCCAGCGAACGCAACCGGACGTGCACGGCGGCCGGTTCGGTGCCCGTGAGGGCGGCGATCCGGTCGGCGGGCAGGTCGAGGGCGAGGTGGAGCAGCAGGACGTCCTGCTGGGGTGCGGTGAGGTGGGCGACGGGGCCGAGCGTGCGGGGGCCGGCCAGGGTGCAGACGCGGTCGCGGACCGCCTGCCAGGCGCAGGCGGCCGGGCTCGCGGTGGCGAGGGCCTCCAGCCAGCGCCCGGCGAGGTCCTCGAAGGCGCCCTGGACGGCGAGTTGGGCCTCGGCCGGGGAGAGCAGCAGGGCGGCGTAGGCGAGGTAGTGCCGGCGGTGGAGGTCGTGCAGCGCCCACAGGCCCAGGGCGGGCGCGGGGGCGGTGACGGCGGCGGGAGTGCGTCGTATTGGCATGAGTGTTCCCGTGGTGGCGCGGGCGGGTCGGGCCCGCGGCCGGGGGTTTCCTGGTGGGTGTCCCGGCCGCGGGCCCCGGTCACACGAGCACCGGCGGGCTGTCCCCGGTGTCCTCGGCCCGGTCCGCGGCGTGGCTGTTGCGCAGCGTGACCCACAGCTTGAGCAGGTTCTCGGTGGAGATGCCGCCGCTGGAGTTGCGCATGGCGCGGGTGAACTCCCGCTGGTAGGTGCGGGGGTTGACGGAGACCGGGGTGCGGGCGATGGCCGCCCGGTCCCAGGCCGTCGCCCACAGTTCCCGGCGGGTCTCGCGGACCCCGCAGACCTCCATGTAGGTGCGGAACACCGACTTGTGCAGCGGCGCCTCGCCCTTGAGGACCAGGGCCAGGGTGCTGGAGGGCAGGCGCGCGCCCCTGGCCCGGGCCCGGCGGTCCAGTTCCTCCAGGGGCGGCCAGTCGGCCTTGCGCCGCATCTCGTGCATCGCGCGGCGCAGGTCGGCGAAGGAGTCGACCTGTTCGGGGTGCAGGGGTCTGGGCGCCCTGCGGCGCTGGGGGCCCGACGGGCGCGGCACGTGCGCCCAGTAGTTGGCCTGCGCCCATTTGCGGCGGGCGGCCTTGGGGTCCCCGCCGCATTCGCGGGTGAAGGCCTCGACGACCGTCCAGTTGGGCACGGTCCGCCCGCCGGCGGCCCGTTGCAGGGTGGTGGGATGGTAGTTGGTGCGGGCGGCGAGCTGTCGGTACGTCAGCCCGGCCCGTTCGCGCTGCTCGCGCAGCCACGCGGCCAGCCGGCCCAGTGCCGGGTCACTCGCCGCGACCGGTTTCTCTCTGCGTCCCATCGCGGGGGTCTCTCGCAGACGTTTCTCGCGGGCGTTTCTCTAGGCCCGCTCCCGCCGGAGCCTGAGTCCCAGCAGCAGCCCGCCGGTGGCCAGTTCGAGCGCGGCCTGGGCCGACAGGCCGGCCTCCACCAGGACGGCCGCCGCGGCGACGACCACGGTCACGACCACCACGATCACGACCGTCTCGACGGGTCCGGGCCCCCACGGCCACCGGGGCCGCCAGGGGCGCCGTACGGACTGCCGTACGGGCTGCCGCACGGACCGCCGCACGGTCTGCCGCGGGCGCGGCGGGGTGGCGGCGTCGGCGACGCATCGGGCCGGGGTGCGCTTCTTCCGTTTCCTCGTCATCGACGAGACCTCCTATAGCACTGTCACTCCAACAGCCGGACGTCTTCCCGTGGTTGGCGTCACCGGAAGGGCCCGTGCGAGGTAACACTCTGTCAGGCGTATGGGTGATTCCCAATCGGTTCGGTGAACGTCGCGCAGATTGATGCGACCGCGTCCCGCCCCCTGCCCGCAGTCCCGGACGATCTCGGTCACGAACGCGCAGGCCGAAGTGTCGAAACCGATAATTGATGCGCTTTCGTGCAACATCCCCTTGTAGGCCACCCTGGCCGGATGTGACGATTTGCAGCGGCGTCGTCCGGACCCGCGGGTCCGGAGCCCGGGGGCGCTGTTCACTCCAACACATTTCGGGAACACCGGCAGCGGGCCGTGTTGGCGCATGGGCCCGCCCGAGCAGCAGAGACCGCCCGGCCCCGACAGGGGCGAGCGGTCTCTGTGCGTTGTCCGTGGTCCGTTGTCCGTGGTCCGGCAGGCGGCCGGGGGAAGCCCGGGTGGGGGGTCAGCGCGGGCGGTACCTCCGGTACCGGACGTACAGCACGATGCACGTGATCGCGCCGACCGCGCACACCGGCAGGCTCAGCCCGACCGCCATGATCACGCCGTCACTGACGCCCTGCACGGTCTCCTCGCTGACCATCCCGTTCGCGTCGGTGACCCGGCGGGTGGTGTCCGCGTGGCTCGCGAGGTAGGTGACCATCGCGACGCCCACCGCCAGGAACGCCAGCGCCCCGCCCAGGAACCAGCCGCCCGCCTTCTCCTGCCACTCGTCCCCGGCCAGCCGCCGCGCGTCCGGGCTGTGCTGCAGCACGGCGCGGCCCAGGCCGGAGGCCCCGGCGGCGTGCCCGTCGATGTGCAGGCGGGCGCCGCCGTCGAGGGCGAGGCGGCAGCGGTAGTCGTTGCCCAGCCGGCGGGCGAGGCCGTGGATCCTCGGGGTGCCGGGGATCGTGATCGACACGACCTGGTCCCACTCCCAGCCCACCGCGCCGCGCCGCGAGCCGTGGACGAGGCCGCGCTCGCGGACCTCGAAGTACTCCCCCGCCCCGCCCCGCAGCGCGCGCCAGGCCTGCGTCACGGCGACGTACAGCGCACCCAGGGACAGGCCGATCACCAGGCCGATCACCCGGCCGCCGCGCGAGCGGCCGTCGTCCACGGTGAGCAGCAGCGCCCACAGCCCGAGCCAGCCGGTGGGCACGGCCACCACCAGCGCCCACACGGCGTTGTGCCACCGCGCCCGGGTGTCCACCCGGTGCCGGCTGAGCACCTCGCCGAACAGGTCCGTCATCTCCGCCTCGCCGATCATCCGCACAGTGAAGCACCGCCGCCGCACCCGCTCAAGAGCGGGAGCCCGCTCCCGATCGGTGCCGGTACGGACGAACGCCGCGCCGCAGCAGGGACGTTGGGGATCGGGGATTCGTGGCCATGGGCGAACCCGAGTGCGCCGCGCCCGCCCGTCAACTCGCCGACCGGATACGGGAGGTGCTCGGTGACGGTCCGTTCGCCGCACCCGGCGGCTGGTCCCACATGGGGGCGGTGATCTGCGACGCGGCCTTCCAGGCGCGGCGGCGCTACGAGGCGGTGGTCCGGCCGAGGATCGTACGGCTGCAGGAGAGGTGGCCGGACGCCGCCACCGTGACCGGGTTCCGGGCCCGGCTGGAGCGCGAGGACCTCGCCGCGGCGATGGACTTCGCCAGCCCCGCCCGCGTCGCCACCGCCCACGCCCTCGCCCACCTGCTGGCCGCCCACGGCGTCGACACCCGCGAGGACCTGCACGCCTGGCTCGGCGAGCCCGCCCACCGGGCCGCCCTGCGCACCGTGCGCGGCGTCGGCCCCAAGACCGCGGACTACCTCGGGGGCCTCGTCGGCCGCCCCGGGGTCGCCGTGGACGTCCACCTGCGCACCTTCGCCACCGGCGCCGGCCTCACCGACCTGCGCTACGGGCCGCTGCGCGCCGCCTACGAGGAGGCCGCCGCCCTGCTCGGGCACGACCCGGGCGCCCTGGAGCACGCGGTGTGGCGCTTCGGGGCGGCCCGAGCGGGCGCCGGGGGCCGATCGGGCGACGGGCGACGGGCGACGGGCGACGGGCGACGGGCGAGGCTTACCGCCCCGGGAGCGCGCGAAGTCCCGCCGCGGCCTCCTCGGCCGCGGCGGGACGGTGGTCGCCGGTTCTCAGCACTGCGGCCGACGGCCGTGGTTGGCTCCGCGCCTGGCCCGTGCCTTCTTCTTGCGCCGCCTCTTCGATGACATGACACCGCTCCTCTCTCCAGGACCGCCCCCTGCGTCCCACCGTTCCACACCGGCCCGGAACGGGCCTGTCGAGCGCCCGGGGAGGGCGACGGAGGCGGCGGACACCGGACGGCGGCGGGCACCGGAAGGCGGCGGGCCGGGTGTCCGCGTCGCCGCCCGGCTGCGGCTTCGTCCGCGCGGTTCACCCGGACAAGCCCGGGACCCGCCCCGCCTCCCGCCCACCCGTTCGCGAAAACGGGCGGGCGGGGAGGCGGGGGCGGCTCACCACTGGCCGGGCTGGTAGTCGCCCGCCGGGACGCGGCAGATCACGTTCAACCGGTTGTAGGCGTTGATCAGGGCGATCGTCGACACCAGCGAGGCGAGCTGCTCCTCGTCGTAGTGCTTGACGGCGTTCTCCCACACCGCGTCGCCGACCCCGCCGGCGGCGTCGGCGATGCGGGTGGCCTCCTCGGTCAGCTCCAGGGCGGCGCGCTCGGCGTCGGTGAACACCGTCGCCTCGCGCCAGGCGGCCACCAGGTTGAGGCGCTCGGGCTGGTCGCCGGCGTGCACGGCGTCCTTGTAGTGCATGTCGGTGCACATGCCGCAGCCGTTGATCTGGCTGGCCCGCAGCAGCACCAGCTGGGTGGTGGCGTAGGGCACGCCCGCGTCCTTGAGGGCCGCGCCGGCCGAGTTCAAGTGCTTGACGAACTTCGCGCCGGTGGCGGTGGCGTAGTAGTTGAAACGGGCTTCCATGACGGGCTCCTCTGGTCGGTGCGCTCGCTGTCCGCGTGCGCCGTTCGCGGTTGCTCTCACTACCTCGACCCCGCCCGCGCCACGGATGTGACATCCCCGACCGGCCGCTTCGATGTGACCTGCGTCACGTCGATGTCAGGGGCGTGCCGCCGCCTCGCGCAGGTGGACGAGGAAGGCGGCGGTGGCCGGGGGCGGGTGGTGGCCGCGGCGCACGGCGGTGAAGACCTGCCGCACCGGGGTGTCGTCGGGGTGCAGGGCGACGAGGGCGATGTCGGGGCGGGCGGCGCGGGCGGCCAGGGAGGGGATGAGGGCGGGGCCGAGTCCGGCGGCGACGAGGCCGAGCTTGGCGGTCCAGCCGGCGACGGCGTACTCGACGCGCGGGCGCAGGCCCTGGCGCACGAAGGCGGCCAGCAGGGTCGTCTCGATGGTGCGGCGGGCGGCGATCCAGGGCTCGTCGGCGAGTTCGGCCAGGCGCAGGCGCCGGCGCCGGGCGAGGCGGTGGCCGCGGGGCAGGGCGACCAGGACCGGGTCCTCGACGAGCGGCTGGAGGTCGAACTGCTCGTGGTCGTAGGGGTGTTCGGGGTAGAAGGCGACGACGGCGAGGTCGATGTCGGCGTCCGCGAGGCGGGTGAGGAGGGTGGCGGAGAGTCCTTCGGTGAGCGAGACGGCCACCTCGGGGTGGGCGGCGCGGAAGGCGGCGAGGGCGGTGGGCACCAGGGCGGCGTTGGCGCTGTCGAAGGCGCCCAGGCGCAGGCGGCCGGTGCCGAGTTCGGTCAGGGCCGTGAGTTCGCGGCGGGTGGAGTCGAGGCGTTCCAGCAGGGCCTCGGCGTGCGGGAGGAGGGCGCGGCCGTGTTCGGTCAGGCGCACGCCACGGGCGAGGCGGTCGAACAGCGGGGCGCCGAGTTCGGCTTCGAGGGTGGAGATCTGACGGGAGATCGCCGACTGGGTGAAGCCGAGGTGCTCGCCGGCGGCGGTGAAGGAACCGAGGCGGGCGGCGGTGCGGAAGACGTCGAGCCAAGCCATGTCCATGAGGCATGGGTACCATGCGAGACATTCGTTTGTCGCCTGGCTCGGGGCTGCCTAGCGTGGTGGCCATGAACACCGAGCACGCTCCTCTCCGAAAGATCGCCTTCCTCGGCCTGGGCCGCATGGGCCTGCCGATGGCCCGTCGACTGGCCGCCGCCGCACTGCCGTTGACCGTCTGGAACCGCAGCCCCGAACGCGCCGGCGACCTGCCCCGCGCCGCGAGCCCGGCGGAGGCGGTCGAGGGCGCGGACGTCGTCATCACGATGCTCACCGACCCGGCGGCGGTCCAGGAGGTGGCCGGGCACTTCCTCGGGCACCTGGCGCCGGGGGCGCTGTGGATCGACATGTCCTCGGTCGGGCCGCAGGCGGTGGCCGCCCTGCGCGAACGGCTGCCCGCCGGGACGTCCCTGGTGGACGCCCCGGTGCTGGGCAGCGTCGGGCCGGCCGCGAACGGCACGCTGACGATCTACGCGGGCGGCGAGAGCGCCGACCTCGACCGGGCGCAGCCGGTGCTGGAGCACTTCGGGCGCGTGCTGCGCTGCGGCGGGCCGGGTTCGGGCGCGGCGCTGAAGGTCGTGGTGATGGGCGCGGTGGTGGCCGGGGTGACGGCGCTCGGCGAGGCGCTGGCGGTGGCGGACGGGTTCGGGCTGCCGCAGGAGCTGGCGCTGGAGGTGCTGGGGGGCGGGCCGCTCGCGGGGGTGGTGGCCCGCGCCCGCAGCCGGGAGTCGGACTTCCCGGTGCGCCTGGCCGCCAAGGACCTGGCGCTGGCGGGCGGTGGCCGGGTGCTGACGGCGGCGCACGAGGTGCTGCTGTCACACCCGGACATCGCGGACGAGGACCTGTCGCGGGCGGTGGAGGCGATCCGCCGGGGCTGAGGCGCCTCCTGGTCGGGGGGCTATCCGGCGCGGTTCTCCAGCCAGCCCACCGCCGCCGCCCAGCTCGCGTGCCGCGGGTCCACGACCTGGAAGTGGTCGGTGCCCGCGTGCTCCACGTACGTCACCGGGTCCCCCGCCGCCTTCGCGGCCTCGACGTAGGCGCGGCTGTGGGTGACGGGCACGCGCTGGTCCTGGTCGCCGTGGACGATCAGGTGGGGGCGGCCCAGGGGCAGGCGGTGGAGCGGGGAGGCCTCGCGGTAGGGGGCCGGGTCGTCGTCGTAGGGGGTGCCGACGAACAGCGGGGTGGCGTCCTCGCCCAGGCCCTCGGCGGCGCAGCGCGGCAGGTCGGTGATCGGTGCGAGCGCGACCGCGGCGTTGACGAGGCCGGCGGCGGCCGTCAGCAGGGCGAGCTGTCCGCCGGCGGAGTGGCCGACGGCGATCGACGGGAGGTCGGCGAGGGCGGGGCGCACGGCGTGGGCGGCGGCGACCGCGTCGAGGGCGTCGGTGAGGGTGTCCGGCCAGCCTCCGCCGTCGCCGCCGGTGCGGCGGTACTCGATGTTGGCCACGCACCAGCCGCGGCCGGCGAGGTCGGCGGCGAGGTCGTCCATGAGGTGGAGGTCGTGCCGGTCGCGCCACCAGCCGCCGTGCACCGTCACCGCCAGGCCCCGGGCGGGCGGGCCCTGCGGGTCCGCGTCCCACAGCTCGACGAAGTGGCTGGGCGCGCTTCCGTAGCGCACGACCTCACGCTTCTGCATCCGTTTTATCCCTCACCCACATAGACCAACGGCACGTCGGTGGCCAACGGTACCGCTCCGAGCGCGAAGCAGGTGGCGTCACACCACTAGGACGGATGCACGGGGGTTAGTACGATGTGCGGACCGCAAGGCACCAATCCGGTAGATGGGAGGAACTACCCGTGACTGCAAGCATGTTGGAGATCCACGACGCGGGCCTGCTGGAGATCGACGAGGCGGGGATCGTGTTCGAAGACGAGTTCGACGCCGATCTCGCCCCGGCGGCCTGTCTCGCCGACCCGTTCGTGACCTGGGTTCCGACGCGATTCCCGTGCGGCGGCGACTCCTGACCCGAACGGCCCGTTCGACGGGACCGAAGCGGTCCGTCTGACCGGACGGGGGCAGCCCGTCCGACCGGACCGGGGCGGTCCGTTCTGACCGGCGGGTGAGCGCGGTACTCCGGGTACGGGGGCGCTCACCCGCCCGGCATTCCAAGGGGGTTCGGTGCGGGAGCACCCGGCGGGGCACCTCGCGCAGCTCGCCCGCCTGGTCGCGCGGGCACCGGAGGGCGGGGGACGGCGGCGTCTGCACGCGGACGGGCAGTGGCTGTATCTGCACGACCGTGCGATGCCCGCGCTCGCCCACGGCTGGAAGCTGCACGTCTCGGCCCGCGCCGCCCAACTTCCGCTCCTGCTGGACCTGGTGGTGCCGGTGCTGCTGCGCCGCACGTGCGACGCGAAGTTCGCGGCGGGCGCGGACGTGCTGGGCGCGACGAACTCCGGGGTGCACGGGGCGGCGGCCGTCGGCAAGGCCGTCACGGTGTATCCGCGTGAGGGTGAAGTCGTGGCGCTGGGTGAGGAGTTGGCGCAGCTGCTGGCGGGGTGGGACGGTCCGCGGGTGGTGAGCGACCGGCAGGTGCGCGCGGGTTCGCCGGTCTACTACCGCTACGGCCCGTTCCGTGCCCCGCAGGACCAGGACGTCGCGCTGATGAGCGGTCCGGACGGGCGGACGTTCCCGGGGCTCGCGCAGCCCTCGTACGCCCAACCGCCTTGGGCTGTGGACCCGTTCACCGCCGAAGCCGTCACCACCACCGCCGCGCCGCCGAAGGGCACGCGCGTGGGCGAGGGCCGTTACCGGATCACCGCGGGGATCAGCCGCGCGCCCGGCGGTCACGTCTACCGGGGTGTCGAACTGGCGAGCGGGCTGGGGGTGGTGGTCAAGCAGGCGCGGGCGTTCGTCGGGGAGGACACCGAGGGCGTCGACGCGCGCGGGCGGCTGCGGCACGAGCGGCGGGTGCTGGCGGCACTGGCGGGCGTGTCGGGGGTACCGCGGCTGGTCGACTACTTCCGGCACGGCGCGGACGAGTACCTGGTGACGAGCGCCTGCGGGCCGCGCGACCTGCGCCGCGACGTCCTCGCCCACGGGCCTTACACGGAAGGGGATTCGGGCGGGCGCGGCTGGCGGGAGGCGGCCCGGGCGCTGCTGCGGGTGCTGGACGCGGTGCACGCGCGGGGCGTGGTGGTGTGCGATCTGAAGCCCGCGAACGTCGTGCGGGGCGAGGCGGGTTCGTGGTCGCTGGTGGACTTCGGGGTCAGCGCCCTGGACGGTGAGCGCCCGGCCGGCGCGACCCCGGGCTACGGTCTGCCCGTCGCCTCGGCGTGTCCCCGGCCCGCGGATGACTACTACGCGTTGGGCACGACCCTGCACTTCGCGCTGACCGGCCTGGACCCGGTGGCGATCGGCCCGGACCCGGCCGCCTGCCGCGACCGCACCCTGGCCTGCCTGGCCGCAGCCCTGCCCGCCCCGGACCATCCGGCCCTCGCGGTGGTGGCGGGCCTGCTGAGCTTCGACGCCGGGGAGCGCACGGCGGCCGCGGCGGCCCTGCGGGAGGGCCGCCGCCCGGCCGGCCGCAAGGTCGCCCGCCCCGCCGCGGACGGCCTCGGGGAGGTCGTCGCCCACACCGTCGGCACCTGCGTGCGAATGGCCCACGAGCTGCTCGGCTCCCCTCCCGCCGCGCGCCGGCCGCGCACGCTGCTCTCGCTCTACGACGGCGCCGCCGGCCTCGGCCTGGAACTGCTCCAGCACGCCGACGAGCACCCCGATGCCCGCGAGGCCGCCGCCGCCCTCGCCCGCTGGACGGCCGCGCACCCGGCGCTCGGGCTGCTCGGGCCCGGCCTGTACGACGGGCGTGCGGGCGTCGAGCTCTTCCTCGCCCACGCCGCCGCCCGGCTGGGCACCCCGGAGCCCGTCTCCGCCGACGCCGACGCCCGGCTGGGCACCCCGGAGCCCGCCCTCGCCGACGCCTCGGACCCGGGCGCCCTGGTGCCCACCGACCAGATCTCGGGCGCGGCCGGTGTCGGCACCGCGCACCTGCTCATGGCCCGCCTCTGCGACGGCGCCCGTGCGCAGCGCCACCTCGCCGTGGCCGCCGCGTGCGCCCGCCGCCTGACCGACGGTCCGCCGCAGGATCTGAAGGAGGAGCCGAACCCGGGCACCGCCGCCCTCGCCGAGGGTTTCGCCCACGGCCGCGCCGGCCTGGCCCACCTGCTCCTCGCCCTGCCCTCCCCCGATGCGGCGACGCAGGCGGCCGGGCGCGCCATCGTCGAGGACCTGGCCGCCGCACTGCCGCGTCTGGTGGCGGAGGCCGCCCGGCCGGGCGCCACCCGCCGCTGGGGCTCGTGGTGCCGCGGCCTGGCCGGGATCGGCACGGTGCTGCTCCAGGCGGGTCTGCGCCTGGGCGAGGACGCCTACGTGGACCTGGCCGCCGAGGCGGCCGGGGCGTGCCGGGCACTGGCGCCGCGGATGGGCCAGGTGGTGCAGTGCTGCGGCCTGGCCGGGGTCGGCGAGCTGTTCGTCGACCTGGCGTCGGCCACCGGCGAGGAGCGCCACCGGGAGGCCGCCGGGCAGATCGCGGCCCTGGTCCTGTCGCGCGCCGGCGGCCCGCCCCACCGTCCGGTCTTCCCCGGCACGGCCCTGCTGACCGAGTCCCCCGCGTGGGCCACCGGAACGCCGGGCGTGCTCACGTTCCTGCGCCGCCTGCACCGCGGCACCGGCCCCCGCCCGGCCCTGCTGCCCGTCGCCTGACTGTCGCCCGACCGCCGACCGTCAGGCCGAAGGCACGGGGTGGACCTGCTGCCAGCCGTTCACCGAACGGGTGAAGAAGATCGTCACCCGGTAGACCTCGCGCCGCCAGACCGAAGCGCCCGGCCCGTACTCGTGCAGTTCCTCCAGCGCCTCCTCCTCGGAGTCGTAGGAGTAGTTGCGTCCCTTGGCGTCCATGATCTTCCACTCGACACCCGGCATGCTCTCCAGGCCCATCGCCCGCCCCTTTCGATCTTGCTATCCGAACGCGAGGACCCTAGCGCCCACCGGGCCCGGCACCGCAACCGGCTTTCCCTCCCCGGCCGCGCACCCCCACCGGGCCGATTGTGCACTGACGACGATCACCCCTTAGCGTCGTCGCTGCACGCCGTGCCCACCGGGCCCGGCGGACGATCGCCGGGGGAACGACCTTTGGAGGCAAGACCGTTGGGGGCACGACCGTTGGGGGAACAGCCGATGACGCGTGGGCGCCGTCCCGCCCGAGCCGCGGCGGCACTGGGCCTGGCCGCCGTACTGCTGGCCGCGAGCGCCGGCTGCGCCGCACCGCGGGCCGACGACCGCTCCGAGGAGGCCGCACCCGCGCCCACCGCGCCGGCCGCCGCCCCCGCGAGCGCGGACCCGGCCCACCCCCTCGCCGTCGTCTACCGGGGCCCCGCCGCGTGCGACGGCTGCTCCGAGGCCGCGCAGGACCTGCTGGAGCGCAACGGCTTCACCGTCCGCTTCATCGGCCCCGACGAGGACCTGCGCTTCGGCCCCGCCGCGCTGGCCGGCGCCGCCCTGTACGTCCAGCCGGGCGGCACCAACGGCCAGGAGGTCACCACCGCGTGGGGCCTGCTGCGCCGCACCCCGGGCTTCCGCCCCGAGCTGATCCGCGACTACGTGCGCGGCGGCGGCCGCTACCTGGGCATCTGCATGGGCGGCTACCTCGCCGGCGACCCGGGCTACGACCTCCTGCCGGGCGACTCCGGCGAGTACATCAAGACCCCCGGCGCGACCGTCACCGACGACAAGGACGGCCTCGTCGACGTCGCCTGGCGCGGGCAGCGGCAGCCGATGTACTTCCAGGACGGCCCCTACTTCGACGTCGACGGCCCCGGCGCCGACGTCCTGGCCCGCTACACCAACGACCGCATCGCCGCCGCCGTCGCCTCCTACGGCACCGGCCGCGTCGCCGTCAGCGGCCCCCACCCGGAGGCGCCCGCCGACTGGTACCGCAGCTACCACCTGCCCGACGTCTCCGCCACGGGCCTGGGCCTGGGCGACGACCTGCTGAAGACGCTGATGACCGCGCCGTGACGGGAAGGCTCCGGCTCAGCCGGCGGCCGGGGTCCAGCGCGGGTCCCGGCCGGAGAAAGCCGGCAGCCGGTCCGCCGCACCCGCGCCGTCCGCGACCGGCACGGCGGCGGCCAACGTGCCGAAGCCGTCGCGCACGACGGGTATGAGGAACGCCCCGACGCCCCCCAGCACGTCGCGGACGGCGGCAATCAGGTGGTCGTGCGCCCGGGCGAGCAGTTCGAACCCGTCGGCCGTCATGTTGTCCCCCGTTCCCCCGGTTTCCCGGCTTTCGCTTCACCTTCCTGCGGAACCGTAACAACCGTCCCTGACGCTCCATCAGTGCCGTTCGGCACATTCGCTCCCGGTTGTCCCGGCGTCTCGCCGTCACGACCCTGCCGATCCGGCCAGGGCCGGCCAGGGCCGGCCAGGGCCGATGCGACGGCACGATAACCGGTTGCGTCACGGCCGTTTCCTCGCGACGGTTTCCAGGTGAGCACACCAGATCTCGGCCGGGTCGAGCGCATCGGCGACACGGTCCACCGGCCGGCCGGACCGTGGACCCCGGCGGTTCACGGCCTGCTCCGCCACCTGGAGGCCGTCGGCTACGAACTCGCGCCCCGCGTCCTCGGCTTCGACGGGCAGGGCCGCGAGGTGCTGAGCTGGATCGGCGGCGAATCCGGCCCGGACGGCTGGGCCAAGGTCGTCGACGACCGGGGCCTGATCACCTTCGCCCGCCTCCTGCGCGACTACCACGACGCCGTGGCCGGATACCGGCCCCCGGACACGACGTGCTGGTCCACCAGGACGGCCGGTCCGGTCGGCGACGAAGTCGTCTGCCACGGCGACTTCGGCCCCTGGAACACCGTCTGGCACGGCACCCGGCCGGTGGGAATCATCGACTGGGACCACGCACGTCCAGCACCACGGCTGCACGACGTCGCCTACGCCCTCGAATACGCGGCGCCGTTCCGCGACGACGACACGTGCACCCGGTGGCTGCGCTACCCGAAGCCGCCCGACCGCCGTCACCGCCTGGAGGTGTTCGCCACCGCCTACGGCCTCACCGACACGACGGGCCTGGTCGACGCCGTGCTCACCGTCCAGGAGCAGAACATCGACGTCAACCGGCGCCTGGCCGAACAGGGCCACGAACCCCAGGCCACCTGGGTCGCCGAAGGACACCTCGACAACCTCCGGGCCCTCCTCGCCTGGAGCCGGGACAACCGGCACCTGATCGACCCATCGGGTTGAACTCGCGCTGCCGGCAGTCAGGTTGGGACAAGGCGAGCCGCACCCGCCCCCGGCGCCACCGGTCGACACCTCGCAGCACTACGAGGCGAGTCCACGCCGCCTAACGGCACACGTCCTGCTGCTGCCCCGTGACGACGGCCTGCGCGAGCTGCCCGAGGGCGTGATCGAAGGAGGTGGAATCGGCGTGCGGCTTGGGCCGGACGGCGCCCTGGGCGAGGACGGTGGCGCTGACGATGTCCGTGCTGCTGCCCGCGCAGTACTCGGTGACGCCGGACCCGCCGCCCCCGGTGATCGGCCCGCGCCCCACGAGGGCCCGCAGGTCGTGCCCGTCGGTGCCGGACGGCTGGTCGGGCCCGAGGCGGAACAGGACGATGCTCAGCGCCTCCTGCCCGTCGACGGAGACCGTGCAGGACGTCTGCGCGCCCTGCCCGTTGCCCGCCGCCTGCGCCTTGCGCTCGTCGCCGCCCGGACGCCCCTTGGGCAGCAGCGCGCCGAGCGGAGTGCCCTTGGCGCGCAGCTGCCCGCACAGGGTCTGCGTGAGGTCGGACTCCCCGGCGCCGAACGCCAGCAGGGCACCGCCGGTCCCGAGCCCGGCAACGACGAGCGCCCCGACGCCCAGTACCCAGGGCCGGCGCTCCGTGAGCCTCACCATTTCGCAGTTCCCTCGCCGTTCGCACACATGATCGACGCGAAGCTTAAGCACGCTGCCCACACAGAAGCAACGGCACGGCCCGCCCCGCCAGCGCCTCCGCCACACGGGCCGCCTGCGCGGGCGCCATGACGGCGGACAGCTGCTTCACCGGCACGAAGCGCGCCCCCAGCAGCCCGCTGCGCCTCTGCGGCGCAGCGACGGGCTGCGCGCCCGTGATCCCGCCATCGAAAACGAGGTTGAGGCGCTCCAGGTAGCGGTCGGCGGGCGTGTAGTCGACGGCCAGAACGTCGGTGAGCCGCAGGCTGATGCCGGTCTGCTCGGCGAGGTGGCGGCCGGCGGCCTCGTGCGGGGGCTCGTTGGGGCGGGCGGCGCCGCCGGGGAGGATGAGCCCGTCCATGTAGTCGGGGTCGACGAGCAGGACATCGCCGCGGGGGTTGCGGACGAGGGCGAGGCAGCCGAGCCGGCAGACGGGCGGCTTGGCGAGGAGGCGGGGGTCGCGCATTGGGGGGGTGCTACTTCCTGTTCCAGAAACACCAGTTGATCAGGGCGGCGAAGCCGAGCAGCCAGAGGAGGCGGGCGGCGAGTTCAGTCGTCATCGGCGGCGAGGCGCTCGAAGTGCAGCCCCTTGCGGAGCAGTTCGACGATCCGGACGACGTCGAAGGTGCGGGCCGCCCCGAGGGAGATCAGGTAGCAGCCGGTGCGGCGGCCGTACTCCCAGTCCACTTCGAGGGAGGGGAGTTTGGCCCCACCGAGGGCGAGGACGGCGGCCAAGTCGTCAGCAACGAGCGCGGCTTCACGGCGCTGCTCGGCAGTCGCCCGGTCGAGCATCGAGGCCATCACACACCGGTCCTACGGTGCACCTCGAACACCCGCCACGCCGAGAACGCAGCGCAGAAGGAGTGGAAGGCGGCGAGCTCACCGGCCGAGCCGCAGCGCAGCCACTCCCCCGTGACCTCGTTCCGCACCCGGTAGCAGCGCCCCTCCGGGTCCCACCGCACCCCGTACCCGTGAAGTCTGGACGACGACACCATGATTTCGAGAACCCTCCGCAGTCGGAATTTCACGTTCTGTACTCATGGTGGCGCGGAGGCCTCTACGATCGGAAGCAGATCTGAAACTTGAAGCCAGGCATCGGCAAGTAGGTGAAACCCGGTGAATCTCAAGGAGCTTGATCCAACGTCAGGCCCATGGGCACCCTTCGGGGTGCAACTGCGCAGGTCACGGAAGGCCAAGGGCCTCACGCAAGCCCAGTTGGCGAGACTCGTGGGAGTCGACCCCTCCTACGTCTCCTACGCCGAACTTGCCCCTCCCGGCCGCACCCCGCCAAGCGAGAAGTTCGCCCGTGACGCCGACCGAGTCCTTGAGACCGGCGGAACGTTACTGCTCATGTGGCTCCAGGCCAAGCACTCGGCCTTGCTGGAGGGCTTCCCGGAGTACGCAAGCCAGGAGCAGAACGCCGCTGAGATAAGAATCTACGAAGCAGGTGTCGTTCCCGGCCTGCTCCAGACCGAGTCCTACGCCCGAGCGCTGGCGGCCGGCGACGTCCGGAGAGGCACGATCACCGAGGGTCAAGCAGACGAGCGAGTCACCTTCCTACTCACCCGGCAACAGCTGCTTCGACGAAGCCGGCCACCGCTCGTACATGCCGTGCTTGACGAGAGCTGCCTTCGACGGCCCATCGGCGGCCGCGAAGTGATGAAGGCGCAACTCGCGTACCTGGAGACGCTGTACGCCGCACGCCATATGATCATTCAAGTTGCGCCGTTCGCCTTGGCAGAGGAACGACCCTTCGCCCTGCCAATGGTGCTCCTCACCCTCTCCGATCGTTCCCTCCTCGGCTACTCGGAGTCCGAGGGCCGAAGCCATCTTGAGCGGGATACTGAGAGGCTGGCCACCTGGAGGAAACACTACGATCGGCTTCAGGTGGGAGCGCTGGCCGAGACGGCGACTCTCGAATGGATTCGCGCTGCTCGGAAGGAACTCGAATGTTCGACGACATCAACTTGACCACGGCCCACTGGTTGAAGTCGAGCTTCAGCCAGCAAGGCGGCAACTGCATCGAGGTGGCTCCCGGCTTCACCGGCGTCATGCCCATCCGCGACTCCAAGGACCCGAGCGGGCCCGCCCTCGTCTTCACCGCCGACGCCTGGCAGTCCTTCATCACCGCTATCCGCGCTGACGAGTTCGACGCCCGGTAACAGCCCTTCAGGCCTTGCCCGCCCCGGAGCTCCGGGGCGGGCAAGGCATCCGAACCACGCCGCTGCGACGCGAGGAGGGCACGACATGCCCGACGACCACTCCGGGGTATGGCTGAGCCGGTACGAGTTCTACAGCAGCAGCCGCGACGGCACCTTCACCGGCCTTCACCACGTAGTCCTGGCGCAGCACGGCAACCGCATCACCGGACAATCGCTCCCCGGCGCGTCGTCCAATCCCGACTCCCCGATCTCCTTCGACCTGACCATCGACCGGAACATCGTCACCGGCACCTGGGTCGAACAGACGGCGCAGGACGGCTACTACCAGGGCGCCAGGTACCACGGGGCCGTTCAGCTCCTCATCGATCCGACCGGCCGGCGCATGTCCGGCAAGTGGGTCGGCTTCGGCAAGGAGTTCGACGTGAACACCGGCCCGTGGGACCTCCGCCTGGTCGACAAGTCCACAGCCGACGAAGTCCTGGCCCGGTACAGCACGCCGCCCGCCGAGTAGCCACGCGCCAAAGCCCTACCCTCCCGTGCATGAACAGCGACACCGAGACTTCCCGGTCAACACCGCTGCACTCCGTCTCCGTCGCGGGGGCGGTCGTCCGCGAGGATGGGCGCGTGCTGGCGATCCGTCGCGCCGACAACGGTGCTTGGGAACCACCGGGCGGAGTTCTGGAACTCGCCGAGACCGTCGAAGACGGCCTGCGCCGCGAGATTCGCGAGGAGACCGGGATCGACGTCACCGTCGGCCAACTGACCGGCGTCTACAAGAACATGGCCCGCGGCATCGTCGCCCTCGTCTTCCGCTGCCACCCCGAGAGCGGCGCCGAGTGTCTCTCCGCCGAAACAACCGCCGTCGCCTGGCTCACCCCCGACGAAGCCGCCGACCGTATGAGCGAGGTCTACGCCGTCCGCATCCTCGACGCCCTCCGCCCCGGACCGCCCCACATCCGCTCTCACGACGGCCGCCGGCTCACGTGAGAAGTCGACCCCGCCGACTTCCCGCTCCCCACTGTGAGTGATCTCGTCCAACTCCGGGCACGAGCGAGGGGTGTTCGCCGTCTATCCGTACCGCTCGGCCTGCCCTCAGTCAGTCTGGGCGCAGCTGATCGCTGAGGCGTGGTCCGAGATCTTCCTCGCCGGGTACACCAACTACTTCCTCTGGCTGGAGCAGCCGGCCCTCCCCCGGACTCTCCGGCGCAAGGCCGAGGCCGGTTGCCGGGTCCGCATCCTCCTCGGGGATCCCGGCTCCGAGACGACCAGCCGCCGTGAGCGGATCGAGGACGCGGCCCTCACCGTCTCCGCCCGCATCCGGATCACCCTGGCCCACCTCGCCGAACTCGCCGACGCCGAAGGCATCGAGGCCCGCTTCAGTGCCCTGGACGACGGCCCGAATCACGTCGGGCTCTCCGTCTTCCGCTTCGACGAGCACGCCCTCGTCACGCCCCACCTCGCCCGCACCGCCGGCCACGACTCGCCGATGATCCACCTGCGGCGCGGCGACGGGGACGGCATGTTCGGCCGCTTCGCCGAGCACACCGAGGAACTCTGGTCCCGGGGCACCGCCATCCGCGCCGCCGCCTGAGTCGGCGCAATCGACAGCCCCAGGACTCCTCGCCAACTTTGCACTCAACCGTCCCTTGGGAGGGCCGAGTTGCGGGTAGGGTCGGACCGCATCACCGGATGTCGGCTCTGGCCGGAGGCTGCACGCGCTTGAGCGCGTGGGGTGCCCAGTTTGCGTCGCCGTCCGGCACGGTTCCCCTTTTTGTGGGATTCATCTGGAGGTCGGCGCATGCCTGCGTGGCTGTCACGCCCCTTTCTCGTCGCGCTGTTCGCACTGCCGCTCCTGGCGGTCGTGCTGTTGTCCGCCCCGGCCTGGCTGACCTGGCCGTTCCTGCCGCCCGGGCGCCAGGACGTCGTGCTCGCAGTGCTCGACCACCTCGTCCAGTGGACCCGCGTGGCGGTACCGCTCACGCGCGGCACCGCCACCCGGGCCGTGGTCGAGTAGGTCACGCGGGCGCTCTCTCTGGTCTCCGACCGGCCTCGCGCAGGAAGTCGGCTCCGTCGACTTCCTGCGCGGGGGCGCTCCAGGTGGCCGTCGACGACGTACGTCAGGCCCTGGGCGCTACCGGCTTCCCCTCCCGGGCGCCCGGTACCGCCCGTGGCGTGCCAGGCGGGTGAACTTCACGGCCCGTACGGGTGATGGGCGTGACCGCTCGAACAGCACAGCCAGACCGTTCGTAGACGTCCCCACCCCTTGCCCCGCAAGGGATGCTGGCCGCGCCGCCCGGCCTGACACGCGGGGACGACGGTCGGCCGGGGGATCACCGTGTGTGGTCGACTTCCACCGGCTTCCGGGTGCTCAACCCGAAAGCACCGCCCCGGACTACCAAAGGAACCCCATGCACCGCGTCATGTCCGTCAAGCGCTCCCTCACCCTCGCCGCCGCCGCTCTGGCTCTCGGCACGACCGCAGCGCTGAGCATGCCCGCCATGGCGGACAGCCAGCCCCAGGCCGGCGCCCACCGCGCGACCAGGGCGGCGCAGGTGCCGGACTTCACCCTCGACAGCACGGGCACCGCCGACCTCGGCGGCGCCCCCCAGGGGGTCGGCAACGCCTTCGGCGGCAGGGCCGCGATGAAGGATGTCGACGGCAAGAACATCGGCACCGCCTACGCCAACTGCGACAAGGACGCCACCGGCACGAGCGCGGACCAGGTGCTGTGCACGAGCGTCCTCAAGTTCAGCGACGGTGCCCAGATCGCCGCCGAAGCGGTCATCCCGGTCCCGAAGGCGGGGGTCGACCCTCAGCCGTTCGACGCCATCGTCACCGGCGGCACCCTCAAGTACGAGGGCATCACGGGCAGCGCCCGCTTCACCCCCACCTCCGTCGGCGTCTACGAGGTGTCCTTCAGCTGACCCCACGCACCACGCGCAACCGCCCGCGTGTCCGGCACGGACCTCCGTGCCGGGCGCGCGGGCGCTCACGCGCCCTCGGCCAACTCCGCGAGGTCAACGGCCGATTCGGGCGTCAGGCGGTAGAAGCCCTGGAGGCTTACGGCACGTTCGAGGCGGCCGTCGACGACGTACTTCAGGCCCCGGGTGCGGCCGCGCTGGTTGCGCCAGGTGAGGCGGGGCAGGAGGTCGCCGGGGACGGGGAGGTCGAAGCGCACGGGCGTCGCCTCGACGTGGACCACCTCGGCGCCGCAGCCGCCGGCGCCGAGCGCCCACCAGTCGTGGTGGCCGGGGTGGGAGCGCTCGCCCCAGGCCTGCGGGGCGGGGCCGCAGCAGTCGCGCCGTTCGCGGTCGACGATCCGCATGCGGCTGACCACGAACACCTCGCGCTGCCGCACGTGCACCGCGTACACCTCGTCCCCGGCGCGGGCGCCCGACCAGGCGGGCAGGGAGGAATGAACGCCACTGAAGGCCACCGGGGGCCGCCGGCCCTCAAGGCCGGCCTTGCGCAGCTCGTCGCAGGTGTCGTGGGTCCACAGCACGGTGAAGGCGTCCGACATGCGGCTCATGCTACGAACCGGGACCGACAGCGAACTCCCCGATCCGGGCGTGGGTCTGCGCGGTGCCCGTGTGGACGAAGGCGGCCATGCCCAGGGCGCGGGCCGCGTCCACGTGCCCTGGGACGACCTCCAACCGGGCGTCCTCGCCGGCGCAGCCGACGTCGACCAGGATCGCGGGGTCGCGGGGCAGGGGCCGCAAGGTCGCTCACTCATCGCCAGGGAGCTCGAACTCCTGCCGCCGCCGCGCGCCGGCGCGGGTCGTGCATGTGGCCTCGCCCGGGAAGCAGCCGGTGGACTTCGCGACCTGATGCTGGAGTGCGACTACGACGGGATGGGGGCGTACTGCCGCAGCAAACTCGCCCAGTTGACTTCCTCCCCGCCCTAAGGCACGGGGATTCCGGCCGCGTGTGCCGCGCGGGGGCTTTGCCTCCGCGCGGGTGCGCGCGGCCGGTGGTTGGCGTTTCACGGACCGGCTGGTGCCGAGGTCTCCACGCCCTGACACCGCATGCCCTGCGGCGTTGAGGATGTTCTTCGCGGCGTTCACGTCGGCGTGGTCCCGGTGTCCGCAGGCGGTGCACTCGAAGGCCGCTTGGCTCTCGCGGTTCTTCGGGTCCACGTGCTTGCAGGCGTGGCAGGTCTGCGACGTGTACGCGGGATTGACCAGCACCACAGCAGTGCCAGTGGTACGCGCCGCATTGCGCAGCGCGAGTTCGAGCAGGTGCCAGCCCTTGTCGAGGATGGCCCGGTTCAGTCCAGCCTTGGCACGGACGCCTCGGCCGGGCTGCTCAATTGTTCCTGCGGCGGAGGCGGTCATGTTCTTTACACGGAGGTCTTCCAGCACCACGACCGCGTTGTGGGTGGCCAGCTTGTTGGCGGCCTGCGCACAGAAGTCCGCACGCCGGTTGCGGACGCGGACGGTGATCGCGTTGATCTTCGCCACTACCGCCTTGCGCCGGTTGCTGCCGCGCGTGCATCGGGCAAGCTGTTGCTGCATGCGGCGCAGCCGCTTCGCCTCGCCCAGCGTCACATACGGCCGGTCGTGGAAGTCGCCTGTGCTGGTTGCCACGGCGAATTTGACGCCGCGGTCCACGCCCACGGCGGCGTTCGGCATCGCGTGCCGCTCAGGGGTCTGATTGCCGTCCTCCACCAGGAACGACACGAACCAGTGCCGCCCTTGCCGGGTAACGGTCGCCGAGCGGATCTGGCCGCCGAGCGGGCGGGACCATCGGAAGCGGACCCATCCGAGCTTCGGCAGCTTCGCCCGACCCCATTTGCGGCCGATCCGCTCCACCGTGATCCGATTCCCCACCGGGAACCGGAACGACGGCCGCCAACGGGCCTTGGAGCGCCACCGCACCCGGAACGTGCCGTGTTCCCGGCACGCCCGGTCCAGATCCCTCAACGTCTGCTGCAACACGTGCGAAGGCGCCTCCGTCAGCCACGGGAACTCCCGCTTCGCCTCCGCCAGCTCGGCAGCCTGCGGAACGTAGTCCATCCACGCCCCACGCCGCCGGTACTCCCTGCGCTGCTCCAAAGCGGTGTTCCACACCGAACGGCAGACATCACCGAATGTCTCGCACAACTCAGCCTGCCCCGAATCGAGTTCAAGACGGCACCGTCGCCCGGACAACACGAGGAACACCCCCCTTCAACAGCCGCGATCAACCTAGCGCACGTCACTGACAACGCAGAGACCTGCGCCGCTTCGCGACTCCGAGCCCAAAAATGGGCCGCCCCCAGCCAAAGCAGGGGTTGGCACCCAAGAGTTCAGATCACCTGCGGGTTCGAGCTCGCGGCGCGCGTGCCGGCCGGCGAGGTGACGGTCAACAGCCTGCACCCCGGCGACGTTCATGCCCACCAAAATGGTGCTGGAGGAGATGGGGTACGCGGTCGACAGCCTGGAGGAGGGCGTGGCCGCCGTGCACCGCCTGGTGACCGATCGGGCACTGGCGGGCGTCACCGGCCGCTACTTCGACCGCACCCGCGAGACCCGGGCCGACGCGCAGGCCTACGACCCGGCGGCCCGCGCCGAACTGTGGCGCCGCAGCCTGGAACTGGTCGGCCACCCGGGGCCGTGAGGCGGGCCACGGGCGGCGGCACCGGCTCGGCACCGCCCCCGGCCGGCGGCGGGAAGAAATTTCTGCGCCGCCCGCCGCGTGCACTAGTGCACCACCCACCCCGCGCGGCCTGCGCAGCCGCCCCGAAGGCCCGCCCGAGCGCTCTAGTGCACTAGTGCGGTGCCGCCATGAACCTTGCAGATAGGGATTGTTGAGTGCACTGCGTACGCCGTACATTCGAGGCATGGAGAACACCACCGCGCACCCCGCGGACACCGACGGCAGCAGCACCAACGACGTCCTCATCTCCGGCGGCGGCATCGCCGGGCCCGTCCTCGCCCACTGGCTGCGCCGGGGCGGCTTCAACCCGGTCATCGTCGAGCGCGCGCCCGCCCCGCGCCCCGGCGGGCAGAACGTGGACCTGCGCGGCGCGGGGCGCACCGTCATCGAGCGGATGGGGCTCATGGAGCAGGCCCGCGCGCTCAACGTCGACCAGCGCGGGCTCGGACTCGTCGACCGCAGGGGGCGGCTGACGGCCCGGATGCCGGTCGAGCTGTTCGAGGGCGAGGGCATCGTCGCCGAGATCGAGATCCTGCGCGGCGACCTCGCCGACCTGCTGTACCGCTCCACCGCCCACGAGGTGGAGTACCTCTTCGACGACACCGTCACCGCCCTCGCGGAGGACGCGGACGGCGTCACCGTCACCTTCGAGAAGGCCGCGCCGCGCCGCTTCGCGCTGGTCATCGGCGCCGACGGGCTGCACTCGACGGTGCGCCGCCTGGCCTTCGGGGGCGACGACGGCCACTTCAGGCCGCTCGGCGGCTACAACGCCTGGTTCACCGTCCGCGACGGGATCGACCTCGGCGGCTGGTTCCTCATGTACAACGCGCCCGGCGGCCTGGTCGCCGGCGCCCGCCCCGGACGGCTGCCCGGCGAGATCAAGGCCTCGCTCGGCTTCCGTTCCGCGCCGCTGGGCCTGGACCGGCGCGACACCGCCGCCCAGCAGCGCCTGCTCGCCGAGCGCTTCGCGGGAGCCGGCTGGGAGGTGGACCGGCTGCTGGCGGGCATGGCCCGCGCCGAGGACTTCTTCTTCGACTCCTACGGCCAGATCCACCTCGACCACTACACCCGCGGGCGCGTCGCCCTCGTCGGCGACGCCGGCTACTGCCCCAGCCCGCTCACCGGCCTGGGCACCAGCCTCGCCCTGGTCGGCGCCTACCTGCTGGCCGGCGAACTCGCCGCCGCCCGCGCCGCCGGCACCGGCCACCGCGCCGCGTTCGCCCGCTACGAGGAGCTGATGCGCCCCTACGTCACCCGCTCCCAGGAACTGCCGCCCGGCGGCATGAACGGCTACGCCCCCAACAGCGCCACGATGATCCGCCTGCGCGCCGCCTCGATGCGGATGATGGGCCGCTGGCCGATGCGCGCCATCCTGGCCGCCCAGTTCGCCAAGGCCGGCGACATCGACCTGCCCGACTACGCCCTCGCCACCGCCACCGCCGCCTGATGCCGCACCGGCCGGGGAGGGACGGGAGCAGCGGAGCGCCGCCGCCACGGGGGTGCGGCGGCGCTGCGGCTCCGGCGAACAGCCCGCGCGCTCAGCCCTGCTGACGAAGCAGCCAGGCCCGGGCCTCCTCGCGCTCCGCCCGCACCGCCCCCATAAACCATTCCTCCCTCGGGTCCCACACCCGGTTCGCCGCCGCTCGGAGCCTGCCGCGCACGGACTCCGTGTCCCCGGGGTCGGACACCGCGTGGAAGGCGATACCGCTCTGCTCGGTCGTACCGAGCACGGTCACCGAGCCGTCGAGGGCGAGCATCGCGAACCCCGGCAGGCCGGGCCCGAAGCCGAGCAGGCGCTGGGGGTGGCCGAGTTCGTGCGTTCCGACGGTGACCGAGCAGCCGGCGCCCATCAGGTCCCAGCGCTCCAGCAGGCGCACGCGGCGCCACTGCTCGCGCCGGTGCCGGGACGCGGCCCGCGCGCTGAAGCGGTGGACGGGCAGGGCGAGCAGGAACTCGCGGTCGGCGCCGAACAGGCCGCAGGAGAGGGCCAGTTCGTACCAGCCCTGGTTGGCCCGCGCGACGAGGTCCGGTTCGTCGCTCTCGAAGCAGACCAGGCCCAGGTCTTGCGGCCCGGGGTCGCGGTGGAGCGCGAAACCCACCACGGACACCGGCAGGACCGGCTGCGGCACCCCGCCCTCCAGCACCTCCAGGCCCGCCCGCCGCAGCGGCGCGTCGACCGTGCGCCGCATCTCCTGCCTGCCCAACTACCGCTCCCACCCCGTCGTACGGCCTCCGGTCGAGGATACGGCCCGAGGATAGGGCCCCGCGGTCACCAGCCGCCCGTGCCCGCGCACGCGTCCGCGAAGGCGGCGGCGTCGGTCTCGGCGCCGAAGTGGTGGATCACGTGCTCGCGGACGTGGTCCTGCTGGGCACGGGTGAAGGCCGCGCAGGCGTCGTGGACGACGTGCGCGGTGTAGCCGCGGTCGTGGGCCTCGCGCAGGGTGGACTCGACGCACACGTGGGTGGCGAAACCGGCCAGGTACAGGTCGGTGACGCCGAGCCGGCGCAGGATCAGGTCGAGATCGGAGAAGCCGGCGAAGGCGCTGGCCCCGGCACGGCCGCGCACGACCGGCTCGCCGGGCCCGGGGCGGAAACCTTCGGCGAACCCGGTGCCCGCACCGCCCTCGATCCAGGTGCCCGCCGCCGGGATCGCCGCGCGCAGCCCCAGGCGGGCCGGGGTCCAGCCCGCCAGCTCCGGCGCGCCGGGCGTGAGGACGAGCGGGACGTGCACGACGGGGACACCGTGCGCACGGGCGGCGGCCAGGGCGGTGGCCGCGCCGCGCACGGCGGTGTCGAGCAGGTCGCGGTCCGCCACGAGGCGGTGGAGGGCGCCGTGTTCGGGGTCGAGCCACTCGCGCTGGAACTCGATCAGGACGAGGGCGGCGTGCGGGCGCGCGGGCATGACGGTCACGGTCGGCTCCTTGCCGGAAGAAACTCCAACTGACGAGTTGGAGACTAGCGCGAAAGGGCCGCACCTCCAACCGGCCAGTTGGAAATGCGGCCCGCCGACCACCCCCGAAGGCGACGACACCCGAGGGCGAGAACCCCCGAGGGTGACAGCGCCCGAGGGCGAGAACCCCCGAGGGCAGGGAGACCCGGAGGTCAGCGCACGAGCCTGCGCACCAGGTCGACGACGGCGGCGCGACGGGCCGCCGGATCCTCCTGCGCCGTCCCGCCGAGGATCATCCGGGCCAGCTGCGGCGCCGCGAACTGCCAGCCGGCCAGCGCCACGACGGCGTACAGCAGGTCCTCGGGGCGGGGCTGCGCCCCGGACCCGCCGGCGCCGCCGAGCGCGGCGACCTTCTGCGCGTAGTACGCGGCCCGCCGCTCCTGCCCCGCGACCTCCGCGCCGGGCTCGCCGCACAGGGCCTCCCACTGCAGCAGGCGCAGCAGGTGCGGGTGGGCGAGGTGGTAGTCGAAGACGCGGCCCGCGTACTCGGGGAGGTCGACCGGGTGTCCGTCGTCCTCCGCCATCGGCACGGCGGCGGCGAGCTGCTCCAGTTCGCGCTGGACCGCGGCGTCGAAGAGCTGCCGCTTGCCGCCGAAGTAGGGGTAGATGCGCTCCTTGTTGACGCCGGCCGCGGCGGCGATGCGGTCGATGCGCGCGCCCTCGGGGCCGTGTGCGGCGAACTCGTCCACGGCGGCGTCGAGCAGCAGCCTCTTGGTCTTCGCGGTGTCCCATCCCATGGGGCCAGCATACGAAGCGTCCAACCGGCCGGTTGGACGCACGGTCCGCCGGCCGCCCACCGTCCCCGGCCCCCGAAGGGCGCCCGCCGCCCGCCGTCAGCCGCCCGCCGTCAGCCGTCAGCCGTCCGAGCGCCGCGTGCGGTGGGCGGCCACGCGCACCCGGGTCGCGCAGCGCGGGCTGCAGAAGCGGCGGGGGGTGCGGCGGCCGGTGTCGATGAAGTAGCGGCCGCAGCCGTCGGCGGCGCAGCGGCCCCAGGCGCAGCGGCCGCGTTCGGTGAGCCACAGGCCGAGGGCGAGGGCGCCGGTGGACAGCAGCCAGTGGGTGGGGCCGGCGTCGGGGGGTGCCTGGGTGTGCAGGGCCCAGGGGCGGCCGGGCAGGCGCACGAGGCGGGGGCGGGGCGGGTGGCGGTCGAGGAGGGCGTTGATGGCGTCGGCGGCGGCGTCCTGGTCGTCGAGGTCGAGGATGCGGGTCAGGTGGGCGGTGGCGGTGCGCAGGCCGCGGGCGTCGGCGTCGGCGTCGGCGTCGGTGCGGATGAGCTCGGGGCCGGCGTGGCGGGCGAGCAGGGCCCGGAGGTCGGCGGCGGGCAGGTCGGGGTCGTCGCGGACGGCGTTGGCGAGGTCGGTGAGGAAGTACAGGCCGCGGGGGCGGTCGTCCCGGGGGTCACCGGGGGCCTCGGGGTTATTCGCTTGATCGTTCTCCACGTCACGATGGTAACGTCAAAACAACAGGTTAAGCGTTACGAAAGATGGAGGGCCCCGCATGCGCATCCCCGAGACGACGCCCGTCCTGGTGGTCGGCGGGGGCCCGGTCGGGCTGGCCCTGTCGCTGCTGCTGTCCGGGTACGGCGTGGAGCACCTGCTCGTCGAGGCCCACCCGGGCACCTCGCTGCACCCCAAGGCCCGTGGCGTGTCGGCCCGTTCGATGGAGGTCCTGCGGCGTCTGGGTCTGGAGGAGGAGGTGCGCCGGGCCGGGCTGCCGTCCTCGCACGTGTACTTCTACCGCGGCCGCGACCTCGTCGACCCGGACTTCGTGCGCACCGGCCTCGCCCCCGCCGCCGGCGAGGGCGCCGAGCGCACCCCCTCCCCCGGGCTGCTGTGCCCGCAGGACGTGCTGGAGACGATCCTGGCCCGCCGCGCCCGCCAACTCGCCCCCGGCTCCGTCCACTTCGCCACCCGCCTGGTGTCGTTCACCCAGGACGGCGACGGCGTGGACGCACTCCTGGAGGACCGCGACAGCGGGGAACGCCGCACCGTGCGGGCGCAGTGGCTGATCGGCTGCGACGGCGCCTCCAGCCCGGTGCGCACCGGGGCCGGGATCGCCATGGAGGGGCTCACGGGCCTGGGCCACTTCCTGAGCGTGCGCTTCGAGGCGCCGCTGGGGCCGGTGGTCGCCGACCGGGCCAGCGCCTCCTACTTCCTCACCGCCCCCGGCCGCGGCGGCTTCCTGGCCGTCGACAACGACCGGCAGTGGATCTACCAGCACCCGTACGACCCCGCCGAGGACGACGTTGCCGCCCTGCGCGCGGACCACCACCGCCTGGCCCGACTGGTGCGCGACGCGGCCGGGTTGGCGGACCTGCCGGTCACCGTCCGCGACACCACGACCTGGCGCTGCGACGCCCGCACCGCCACCGCCTACCGCCGCTCGCGCGTCCTGCTGGCGGGCGACGCCGCCCACGTGATGCCGCCCACCGGCGGGCACGGCATGAACACCGGCATCGGCGACGCGGACAACCTCGCCTGGAAGCTCGCCGCCGTCCTGGACGGCACGGCCGGCCGGGCGCTGCTGGACACCTACCAGGACGAGCGCCGCCCCGTCGCCCTCGCCGTCACCGAGCTGTCGCTCGCCAACTCCCGCGCCCGCACCAGCTACCGCATCGACGACGAACTGCTCCTCACCGCCGCCTACCGCTCCACCGCCGTCGCCGGGAGCCGGACGCGCCCGCCCGTGGACCCCGAGCGCGCCCACCCCGACGGCGGCCCCGGCGCCCGCCTGCCCCACCGCCCCCTGCCCGACGGCCGCTCCACCCTCGACCTCGTCGGCCCCGGCTTCACCCTCCTCACCCCGCACCCGGACGGCGCCCGCCGGCGCCAGGCCGCGGCCGCCACCGCCGCCGGCCTGCCCGTCACCGTCCGCACCGCACCCCTCGACCACACCGTCCTCGTGCGCCCCGACGGCCACATCGCCTGGCAGGCACCGAGGACCCCCGCCGACGACACCCACCTGCTCACCGTCCTGCGCGCAATCCTGTCGGCACCGCGGGCTTGAACCTCACCCGACGTCAGGAGGCATCGTTACGCCATGACCTCCGAACAGACGTGGAAGGTCGGCCCACTCGCCGAAGCGAGCGGGCTGACCGTGCGCACCCTGCACCACTGGGACCACATCGGCCTCCTCAGCCCCTCCCGCCGCACCCCCTCCGGACACCGCGAGTACACCGAACAGGACGTGGTGCGCCTCTACCTCGTCCTGGCGCTGCGCCGCCTCGGCCTCGGCCTGGAGACCATCGCCACCTGCCTGGACGCCGGCATCGACCCGCTGCGCCTGGTCGGCGAACACCTCGTCGGCATCGACGCCGCCCTCGCCTCCCTGACCGCGCTGCGCGAGCGCCTGGCCCACATCCACGGCGAACTCGCCGCCGAACGCACCCCCGACACCGCCGCCCTCATCCGCGTCCTGCAGGCCATGCGCGGCGTCGGCACCCCCGGCACCGAACCCGCGCTGCGCCGCCACCTCGACGACGACCAGATCGACGCCCTGCGCGACCACGCCGCCGCGCTCGGCCCCGCCGCCCACTACTACCTCGACATCGAGTGGCCCCAGCTCTACCGGCGCGCCGAGGCCCTGCGCCGGGCCGGCGCCGACCCGGCCGGCCAGGAGGTCCAGCGCGTCGTGCGGCGCATCGACGAACTGGGCGCCCTGTTCTCCGGCGGCGACCGCGCCCTGTCCGGCGCCGTGCGCGGCGCCTGGCGCGAGGACCCGGCCGCCGTCTCCGGCCAGAGCGACGCCCCCGCCGACCAGTGGCGCGACCTCGCCGACTTCCTCGACCTCGCCCGCCGGGGTGACGCATGAGCGCCATGCCCAGGCGCGTGCGGGTGCGCGTCGCCGTGATCTCCGTGCTGCCGGTGCTGTTCCCGGCACTGCTGCTCCTGACCATCCTGGCGATGGCCCACGTGGTGCCCTGGCCGGTGGTCCCCGCGGTGGCGCTGGCCCTGGTCGTCCAGGCCCTGGTCACCTACATACGCCTGGGCCGCTCCGACGGGCCCGGGAACTGACCCCGGGCGGGACGGCCGCCCGCCCCGGCCACAGGGGAGCCGGGGACCCGACCATCCCGCCCGGGCATCAGAACCGGGCGTCAGCCCTGCGCCGTCCACTCCGGCAGCGCCTCGCGCCGCTGGAGCCACAGCGGGTCGGCGCCGGAGAGGCCGGTGCGGGCGGCGACCGTGCCGGCGGTGATGGCGCAGGTCGTGTCGACGTCGCCGAGACCCTCGGCCGTGCTCCACAGGGCGTCGGTGAGGCTGTCGAGGTTCATGGCGGCCGACCACAGGGCGAAGGGGACGGTGTCGGCGGCGCTGACGCGCTGCCCGTTGCCGAGCAGGTCGGCGGCGCGCCACGGCCGGGCGTCGGGGCGCACCGCGCAGGCCAGGGCCAGGGTGTTGCGGACCTCGCCCGCGGGGGTGTGCCGCAGGACCTGCTTGAGGAACTCCTCGCCGTCCGGGGCCGGGCCGCCGCGCGAGGCGGCGGCCAGCGAGGCGGCGACGGCCACCGCGACCGCCCCGGCCACGCCCTCGGGGTGGGCGTGGGTGACCTCGGCCGACAGCGCCGCCTGCCGGGCGGCCTCCTCGGCGTCGCCGGCGAACCACGCGCCCAGCGGCGCGACCCGCATCGCGGCGCCGTTGCCGAAGCTGCCCTGGCCGTCGAAGAGTTCGCGCGTGCGGGTGCGCCAGGAGGACGGGTCGCCGGCGAGGGCGGGCAGCAGGCGGTGCATGCCGGCGCCGTAGCCGCGGTAGGCGTCGGCGAGGTAGGTGGCGCCGAAGGCGGCGGCGAGGGCGTCCTGGTCGACGGTGCCGTGCACGGTCAGGACCCGGTGGACGGACAGGGCCATCGCGGTGTCGTCCGTCCAGTGCCAGGGCGACTCCTCGGGCGTGCGGCGCGCGCGGATGTCCCGGTAGGCCTCGGGGGCGGTGCGGAACAGCGGGAACCAGCGCTCCCCGAACGCATCCCCGAGGGCGAGCCCCTCCAGCGCGTCACGGGCGGCCACGGGCACGGGCGGACGAGTCGTCATGTCCCCATCCTCCCTTGGCCCGGCGAATCCGGTGGCACCTCAGGCCGCCGGGGGGCGAGACTGCCGCGATGACCGCCCCCTCCCCCGCCCCCGACCCGCGCTCGTGGGGCGTCGCCCCGGACTACGCGGGCATACAGGCCCTGATCTGCGACCTGGTGGTGCCCGACGGCGCGCCGATGCACGTCGCGAGCGCGCTGGAGACCGCCCGCGAGCTGATCCGGCACTCCTACCACCGCTACGAGTTCGCCACCGTCGCCGTCACGCACGGCCTGCTCGCCCTGGACCACGTCCTCGCCGAACACCCGGGGGCCGACGAGCCGTTGCGGGTCCGGGTCCAACGGGCCGTCGCCGCGGAGCTTTTGCCCGCCCCGCTCGCCGCCGAACTCCGGTGCGCCGTACGGCTGCGCGAGCAACTCGCGCAGGGCGCCGTGACAAGCGGCGCCATCGGCCCCGAGCGGGCCGTCGCCCTGGTGCGCGCCGTCTTCGACGCCGTCCGCCTGCTCCAGCGCCCCGCACCGCCGCCGCCCGTGCAGCGGCTCGACCGGCTGTGGGAGGCGCACCTGGAGACGCCGTTTCCCGAGAGCTTCCGCGGCGTGGACGTCGACGGCGTGGACCTGGTCCTCCTCGACGCGAACGTCGCCGGGCTCGTCCTTCGGGAGCTGAACGGCGGCCTCGACGGCGACGGCACCGCCGTGCTGTGGGCGTGCATCGCCGACCTCGACGCGATCGTGCCCCGGCTCAACGAGGAGTACTGCGCCGCCTATTACCGGCGGCTGCGCACGGTGGCCGCCCTCGCCGCGGGCCGTCATCTGCCCGCCGCCACCTGACCTACCGGGTGACGGGCGGGCTCATGCGGACCTCCTGGCCGCAGACGGTGGCCTCGGCCGGCCTGCCGCTGCGGTCCGTCACCGGGACCCGGACGGCGGTCGCCTCGCCCGGGGCGGCAACCGTGGCGGTGGCGGTGGTGACCTGCGGGGTGCAGGCGCCGCCGGGGCCCTTGCCGTCGGGCCCGGGCCAGCGCAGCGCGAACACCGCCTTCCCGCCCGCGCCGAGCGTCACCGCGGCCGGGCCGCCCTCGCCGCTCCCCCGGGCCTGCGGGCCCTTGCCCCGGTGGAACTCCAGCTTCGGGTAGCCGGCCAGGGTGCAGGGCCGGGTGCCGGAGTTGACGGCGGCGAGCTCGGCGTCGGCCGGATCCGGCGCGGTCGCGCCCTCGGCGGTGAGCAGGGTGAGCGTCCACGTCAGGTCCGCGGCACGGCAGTTCGCCGTCCCGGCGGCGGACACGGCGGCCGTCGTGCCGGCGCCGCAGGACGTCAGCAGCGCGGACACGGCCACCATCGGCAGCAAGCGCGGGCGCATCGGATCCCCCGGATCGTCGGGACGGGCGACGGGCCGTCACCGCCCGACCGTCGTCGGGGACGAAGACACCGCACGGGGCCCACCGGTTGCCCCCGTCCCCGGCACAGCCGACGGGATGTGAGCTGCGCCACATTCGCCCTATGCCGTGCAGCAGAAGACGCCCCGGCGCAGTCATGACGCAATGCCAGGACAACGGCCAACGGCCAACGGCCAACGGAGAACGGGGGCGACGGGTGAGGCTGCGCAGGGCCGCTCCCGGGATCGGCTTCGCCGCTTTCGTGGAGCAGCGGTCGGGGGCGCTGTTCCGCACGGCGTACGTGCTGACGGGCGACGCGCACGCGGCGGAGGACCTGGTGCAGGAGACGCTGGAGCGGGCGTGCCGGCACTGGCGGAAGGTGGCCGCCTCGGACGCGCCGGAGGCGTACGTGCGGCGGATCCTGGTCAACCTGGCCAACGACCGCCACCGGCGCCTGAACCGCCCGGGCCAGCGCACCGCGCCGCTGGCGCCGTCCGGGTACGGGGAGCCGGCCGATCCGCGCGACGCCTACCGGTCGGTGGAGCTGCGCGAGGAGCTCGTCGCGGCGCTGCACACGCTGCCGATGGGGATGCGCACGGTGGTGGTCCTGTACTACCTGCACGACCTGGGCGACCGGGAGATCGCGCAGGCGCTGGACATCTCGCCGGGTTCGGTGCGCTCCCAGCTCTCGCGCGGGCTGGCCCGGCTGCGCGAGGTCCTGCCCCGCCAGGAGGACCCGCCCCTCTCCTCGCAGCCCGTTGCCTCGACTTCGCGTGAAGGTGCCCCATGACCCGACTGCCGCCCCCCGATCCCGAGTTCGAGACGGAGCTGCTCGCCGCCATGACCGATTTCGCCGACCGCGTGCCCGTCCCCGCCGTCGACGCCGCCGCCATCGTGCGGCGCACCGCGCGCCGGCGCACCGCCGTGGGCGGGGCGGTGGCCGTCGCGGTGGCGGCCGGTGTCGTGGCGGGCGGGCTGCTGCTCGCCTCCCCGTCTGCGCCGGGCGCCGGGGGGCGCCCGGCGGCTCAGGCCCCGGCCGCCTCCCCCGCCACATCGCCCACGCCCACGCCCTCGTCCCCGCCCGCGACCGCTCCGGCGGCACCGAGGCCGCTGTTTCCGGGCCCCTACCTTCCGGGCCCCTACCTTCCGGGCCCCGCCGCCCCGTCCGACGGCATCCCCTATCTCGTCTCGCCGCTCGCCAGGCCGCCCGAGTCCATGCCCACCAGGCAGGGCCCGCCGGTGACGGTCCCCTCCCTCGCAGGCTTCACCCGGGAGGCGGCCATGGAGGTGCTGCGGGAGGCCGACCTGCCCGGGGAGGTCCAGGAGGTGGCGGACGCGAGCGTGCCCGCCGGGAGGGTCGTGTCCACCGGGCCGTCCGCCGGCGCCGCGCTCCCGGCCGGCTCGACGGTGCGCCTGCTCGTCTCCACGGGCCCGCCGGCGGGCTGACCGGGGCCGACCCGCGAGCCCGCCGGGGGGCCGACCTGCGCCGCAGCCCCCGCCCTGCGGGTGCGGGCGGGGGCGATCTAGGGTGCTGGCATGATCTCCTCCCCGATATCCGGCCCCCGCCACGCCCTGCAGACGCTGCTGGAGGGCAACGCCCGGTTCGTCGCCGGCTCCCCCGAGCACCCCAACCAGGACGCCGGGCGCCGGGCCGCGCTCGCCCCGGCGCAGCGCCCGTTCGCGGTGCTGTTCGGCTGCTCGGACTCCCGCCTGGCGGCCGAGATCATCTTCGACCAGGGTCTGGGCGACCTGTTCGTGGTGCGCACGGCGGGGCACGTGGCGGGTCCCGAGGTGCTGGGCAGCATCGAGTACGGGGTGAGCGTGCTGGACTGCCCGCTGGTGATCGTGCTGGGCCACGACTCGTGCGGCGCGGTGGCGGCGGCCCTGGACGCGGTGGACGAGGGCCGGCTGCCGGGCGGTTTCGTGCGCGACGTGGTGGAGCGGGTGACGTCGAGCGTGGTGTCGGCCAGGGCGGCGGGCATCGAGGACCCGGACGCGATCGTCGACGAGCACATCCGTCAGAGCGTGGACCTGCTGCTGGAGCGCTCGCAGGTGCTGGCGGCGAAGGTCGCCGAGGGCAGCGTGGGCGTGGTGGGCCTGTCCTACCGCCTGACCGACGGCCAGGCCCGCATGGTCGCCACCCACGGCGACATCCTCTAGAAGGCTGATGAAGATCTTGGGTTCTGGCCCCACCGCGCAAGCGGTGGGGCCAGACTCGTTTCTGTGGCGATGGGGGAATGGGCCGGGGAGACGGTCGGGCCGGACGTGTGGGAGACGTGCCGGGAGCTGATCCCGGCGGGGAGCGTGTTCGCGT
>NZ_JBHVOL010000021.1:28659-144017 GCF_042887925.1 Kitasatospora sp. NPDC057904 | reverse complement strand
CGACATATCCAGCTCCGGTCCACCCTCATCGAGGGATGTCTGACGGGCACCGGCCTGTCACTCACCTCACCGACCCCACCTTGAAAACCTCAGTAACTCCTTCACGATCTGACCGAGTTGATCGGCGAGACGGCGTGTGCGCCGCTGGTAGCGCTCGATCAGGCCGGGGACCTGCTCACGGAACGTCTGCCGCGGGCACCCCAGCACCGGACACGCCATGCGTCGGACCCGCACCGACGCCACGACCCGGCGCCCGTCCACCGGCACGTCCGCGACCAGCCGCTCGTGGAACCCGTGCACCTGCCCAGTCGAGTGCCCGCACACCGGGCACAGCACCGGATCGTCCCGGGTCCGCGCCGACACGCGGATGACCTCGCCCTCGTCCGTCACACCCTCGACGACGAGCGCCGACAGCCCCGAAAACACCACACTCACAAGCTCGTTGACCTCATGCACACCATGCCAACGACAACCGTCACCCTTCGTTACCACCGAATACGGGCCAGAGCCGTTCTTTGTACAGACCCTCCGCTGAATCCACCTGGCCACCGAGGAGAAGCCGTGTCCGAGCAGTTCATGAACGTCATGCAGACTGCCGCGTATCCGAACGTGTCCGTTGCGTGGGTGTATCGCGAGGCTCACCGTGTGGGGCTGGTCCCTTATCGGTTCAGTGCCGGTCCGAATGCGAAGTTGCAGATCTTCGATGAGATCTGCACCAGCTCTGCACCGCGCTCGCGGGCGCGCAGACCCCGTTCGGGGTCGTCCCCGACCTCGCGACCTACTCCAAGGCTCCTCGTCCAGATCGCCCGCGACCCCAGCATCCCCGTGCTCGACATCGCATCCCGCTGCCTGCTCAAGGTAGACCACAACACCGGCGCGGCTGAGGTGAGAACGGCCCAAGCGGCTCCGCTCGGTCCAGGGAGTTCAGTTGTCGGCCCGCTCCGCAGTGCAGCCGGTGCAGGTCCCAACGAGCTCCACGGTGTGCTGGACGTCGGCGAAGCCGGAGGTTCGGGCGATGTGGTCGGCCCAGGTCTCGACCGGGCCGGCGTCCACCGGGATGCTGATCCCGCACTGGCGGCAGAGCAGGTAGTGGCGGTGATCGTCGTCGTGACGGTAGCGGAAGAGGCGCTCGCCATTGGCGTCGCGGACCACGTCGGCGCGGCCGACCGCGGCGAGTGCCGTGAGGGTGCGGTAGACGGTGCTCAGACCCACGCGCGAACCGGCCGCGAGCAGCCCGACGTGGAGCAGCTGGGCGCTGATGAACTCCTGGCAATCGGCCAGGGCTTGCAGGACTTCGGTGCGCTGCGCAGTCGGCCTCCCGATCAGTCCGACCTCACCCGTTGGCGCCGGCGGCCGAGCGGCGTCGGCGGTGCGGCCGCCGGGACTGGCGGCGGCGTTGACCGCCCTGCGGTCGAACACCGCCGCCAGGGCGGAGAGCCGTGCGTCGTTCCTGTTGTTCCCCCGTTGCGGCATGGTGGTCAGGCCGCTGCTGGGCGGGCCGTGCGACGGGGTCGGATCAGGAAGGTCGCGGCGTAGACCGCGCCGGCTGTGGCCATGATGGCGAAGCTCGGCGGGAGTTTGGGGGCTTCGGCGCTGAGCAGCAAGCCGCCCCACATCTCGGCGACCGCGAGCCCGGCTGACAGTGCGAGGGCGTGGAAGGGGCGGTCGGTGAGGCGGATCGCCGCGCCGGCCGGGGCGGCGAGGAGGCCGAGCAGCAGCAGGGAGCCGACCGCCTGGGTGGCTTCGGCGGCGGTGGCGCCGACCAGGGCGACGAAGCCGAAGCCGAGCAGCCGTACGGGCACGCCGCGGGCGGCTGCGACGGCCTCGTCCAGGGTGGCGAAGAGCAGCGGGCGGGCGATCAGCAGCAGCACGACGCTGATCGCGGCGGCGATCAGGACGGCGAGCTGGGTCTGGCTTGTACTCAGGCCGAAGATCGAGCCGAACAGGACGGTCGTTCCGGCGCCGCCCTGCGCTCCGCTGCGGGAGGTGGTGTAGATGGTGAGGAAGAAGGCGCCGAGGCCCAGGATCCAGGCGAAGACGCTGCCGATCGCCACGTCGTCCGGACGGCCCCGGCGGCCGATGCCGGCCATGAGCAGGCCGACGCCGACGGTGGCGGTGAAGAGCCCGAGCCGCAGGTCGTAGCCGCCGGCCATGGCGGCCATCGCGCCGGTGAACGCGACGTGGCTCAGTGCGTCGCCGGTGAAGATCTGGGCGCGCAGGACGAGGAAGTAGCCGACCAGACCGGCCGCGAGCGCGATCGCGGTACCGGCGAGCAGCGCGTGCTGGAAGAAGGGCTGGGTGAGCACGTTCATGCCGTACCTCCGATCGAGAGCGGTGTCCGGCCGCGGGGCCGGGACCGGCCGAGCGCCTCGTGCAGGGCGCGGCCGAGGTGGGCCAGGACGTAGCCGGTGAAGGCGATGGTGGTCACGAAGAAGCCGAGCGGGTAGGGCTGGTAGTAGGCGGCGATCAACCCGAGCCAGCAGGAGGCGAATCCGATCAGCACGGCGAGCGCCAGGCTGCGGCCTGGTCGGGAGGTGAGCTGCTGGGCGGTGGCGGCGGGTATCACCATCAGCGCGAAGACCAGAAGCGTGCCGGTGATCTGGCTGGCTTCGGCGGTCGCCGCCCCGAGGAGGACCAGGAACAGGGTGGACAGCAGGCGTACGGGTACCCCGCGTCCGGCGGCGACTTCGGGGTCGACGGTGGCGAAGAGCAGCGGGCGCCCGATCACCGCCAGGACGGCGAGGACGATCGCGCCGACGATCGCCAGCAGCGTCACCTGGCCGGTGGTGATGCCGAGGAAGCTGCCGAAGAGCAGTGCGGTGGGCCCTTCCAGGAGTCCCTTGTACAGGCTGATGAACAGGTAGCCGCAGGCGAGTGCGAAGGCCTGCACGGTCCCGGTGACGGCGGACTCCTCCGCGCCCGTGTCGCGGCCCGTGCGCCCGAGTGCGGCGATCACCAGGGCGGCGGCGACGCAGAAGCCGAAATAGCCCAGGCTGGTGCTCACGCCGAGCAGGATCGCCAGTGAGGCGCCGGGGAAGGCGGCGACGGACAGGGTGTGTCCGGCGAAGGTCTGCCGCCGCAGCACCATGAACCAGCCCACCACCGCGCAGACCACGGAGACGATCGCGCCGGCACGGAAGGCGTTGACCATGAACGGGTACGCCCACATCTCCTGGAAGTCGGCGAGGAGGTTCCAGGAGAAGGCGGGCGATGAGGAGTCAGCCAGAAACATGGCCGCCTCCCGTGCCGGGCCCGGAGTGCCGGTCGCTGTGCAGCGCCGGCGCCTCGGGCTGGCCGACGACCACCAACCGCCCGTCCGAGGTGCGCAACACCTCGATGGGCGTGCGGTAGAGGCGGGTCAACGTCTCGGAGGTGATCACCTCGGCGGGCGTGCCGGCGACGGCGCCACCCTCCGCGATGTACACGACCCGGTCCAGGTGGTGGAGGATCGGGTTGACGTCGTGGGCGACCATCACCACGGACACGCCCTCCTGGTGGCAGATCCGGCCGAGGAGCGCGGCGATGGCACTCTGGTTGGGCAGGTCGAGGCTGTCCAGCGGCTCGTCCAGGAGCAGCAGTCGCGGGCGCCGTATCAGCGCCTGGGCGATCAGCAGCCGCTGCTGCTCGCCACCCGAGCACTGCCCGATCGGCCGGTGCGCGTACGCGCTCGCGCCGACCAGCTCGACGACCTCTGCGACGCGGTCGCGGGCAGCCCTGCGCTTGGCCCGGCCCAGGCCCGGGACGGGGATCCCCCACTGATCCCCGTCCAGACCCATCCGCACCACGTCCACCCCGCGGATGCGCACGCTCGCGTCGAAGCTCCGCCGCTGCGGCAGGTACCCCACGGCCGAGCTGCGCGCGCCGGGCGTGCCGCCGAGCACCCGTACCTCGCCGGCCGCCGCCGGAAGGATCCCCAGCAGGACCTTGACCAGGGTGGACTTGCCCACCCCGTTGGGGCCGAGGACGGCGGTGAACTCCCCGGCCCCCACGGTCAGATCGACACCCGACCACAGGGTCCGCCCGCCCACCCGCACCGCCGCACCGCTCAGCGACAGTACCGGCTCACCGGTCGGCTGCCGGGGCTCGGAGAGCGGGTCGGTGCGCTCCATGTCCGTACGGACCTTCTCGATCGGGTGGATGCTCACTTGCCCGTCGCCTGCTTCAGCGCGTCAGCGATGCCCTGCAGCTGCTGGGTCTGCCAGTCCTGGAAGGTGGCGTTCGCGGGGGCGAGGGTCTCCGTGACCTGGGCCACCGGGATGCCCTGCTTCTTGGCCGCGTCGACCTGGGCCACCACGTCGGGGTTGGAGTTCTGGCTGTTGTACACATAGATCTTGATCTGCTTGCCGGAGATCTGCTGGTCGATGGTCGCCTTGTCGGCGGCGGTCGGGTCGGTGCCCTCACTCTCCGCGTCGAGGAAGGTCTCCGGGGTGAGCATCTTCAGGCCCACGCTATCGGCGAGCGGGGTGACGATCGACTCGGAGGCGCCGATCGGGGTGTCCGCGTACTTCGCCTTGATGTCGGTCTCCAGCTGGTTGTACTTGGCCAGAGTCTGGCTTTCGAAGGTCTGCTTCTGGCTGTCGAAGTAGGCCGCGTCGGCCGGATCCATCTTCTTGTAGTCGGCGGTGATCTGGTCGATCACCTTGTAGACGCTGTCGTGCGAGTACCACTGGTGCGGGTTGTCGCCCTCCTTCTTCCCCACCAGGTCACCGACCTTCAGCGCCGTCCGGTTCGGTCCCGGGTTCGCGGCGAGGAGCTTGTCCGACCACGCGTCGTAGCCGATCCCGTTGGTGATCACGTAGTCCGCGCCCGCGATGGTCCGCCCGTCGGCGGCGGTCGGCTCGTAGGAGTGCGGGTCGGTGTCCGGGTTGGTGATGATGCTGGTCACCTCGACGTGGTCACCGCCGAGCTGGGTGGCGATGCTGCCCCAGAAGTTCTCCGCCGCCACCACCTGGATGGTCTTGGAGCCGGCCGTGCTGGACAGACTCGTCTTCGCCGGCGAGGAGGTCGAGCAGGCGCTGGTGGTCGCGAGGGCGGCGACGGCGGCGGCGCTCAGGAGGAGGCGGGCGGGGTGTCTGCGGACGGAGCGGCGCAGGACGACGCGCATGGCGTGGGTACTCCTTGAGGCTGTTACTCATCACGAGCGTGCGGACCCCCTGGGGAAGGGCCCGTCTCCCGTCTCGGCTGGACGCCTCCCACGCTAGTCGGAAACGATTTTCAGAACCAGGCCGTTTTACTTTGAGATGAAAATCATTGCCGAACTTTGACTGGCCCTCACGCATAGTTCATAGATCTATGAATTCAGAGATACATGAACTACCGTGGGGCGCATGCTGACTCTCGCCGCCGACGTCGACGTGCTGGTGCGGTTCGGCCGCGCGCTCGCCGACCCGATCCGCTGCCGCCTCCTGCTCACCCTGCGCGATGCCCCGGCACACCCCGCCGACCTGGCCGAGGCGCTGGGGATCTCCCGGACACGACTCTCGAACCACCTGGCCTGCCTACGCGACTGCGGCCTGGTGGTAGCCGTCCCGCTAGGACGCCGCATCCGGTACGAGCTCGCCGACCCCCGGCTCGGCCACGCCCTGGACGACCTTCGCACCGCCGTCGTCACCGTCGACCAAGCCCGCAGCTGCCCGGACGCCGACGACCAGGAATGCTGCTGATGCCACCCGCAGCTCGGAGCAACGCCCTGGCCCGCCGGATACGACTGCTGGCCGCCGCCACCATCGCCTACAACGTCGTCGGGGCCGTCGCCGCCATCACCGCAGGCAGCCTGGCCTCCTCTGCCGCACTGGTCGGCTTCGGCCTGGACTCCCTGGTCGAGGTGTCCTCCGCTGCCGCCCTGGCCTGGCAGTTCTCCGCCCGTGAGCACGCCGTGCGCGAAGCACGGGAGCACATCACGTTGCGGATGATCTCGCTGTCGTTCTTCGCGCTGGCCGCCTATGTGAGCATTGACGCCGTCCTCACGCTCTACGGCGGCAGTCACCCGCAGCACTCGCTGCCGGGGGTCGTGCTGGCCGCCGTGTCCTTGGCCGTCATGCCGGTCCTCTCCGCCGCCCAGCGCCGCGCCGGACGTGAACTCGGCTCGGCCTCGGCGGTCGCCGACTCCAAACAGACGCTGCTCTGCACCTACCTCTCGGCGGTCCTGCTTGCCGGCCTGCTCGCCAACGCCACCCTCGGCTGGTCCTGGGCCGACCCGGTCGCCGCCCTGGCGATCGCCGCGATCGCGGTCAAGGAGGGTCGGCAGGCTTGGCGCGGCGAAGCCTGCTGCCCTCCCCCTGCCGCCGAGGCCGACCCGGGCGACTGCACCTGCGACTGCACCAGTGCTTGTGCCTGCTGATGTGCGATCGACTCGCCCCGACCGCCACCCGAGCGAAACTGCCCGCGCTCGACACAACCAGCTGGCGATCATCCCCAGCCGGCCCACGCCTACCGCGACGCGCTTCCCAACTCTCCAGCCGTGAACCCGCGGCGCGATGTGGTCGTCGGCGATCCATGGTGATCGGCACCACCGGCACTCAGCACGTGCCATCGCGTCAAGCAAGTCGCAGGTGTTCGATGTGGGCGAAGGCTTGGTCGAGGAGGGCCGCCACATGGTGGTCGTAGAGGTCGTAGACAACGGTGCGACCCTGGCGCTGGCGGGTGACCAGGCCGAGGGTCCACAGCAGGCGCAGTTGGTGGGAGCAGGCGGACTGCTCCATGCCGACGGCGGCGGCCAGTTCGGTTGACGGGCAAGCACCTTGTCGCAGGCGGGCGAGGATCAGCAGCCGTGAGGGGGCGGCGAGGGCTTGCAGGGTGGCCGCGAGTTGCTCGGCGGTTCGCAGGTCCAGGAGGGCCGGGGTGGTGACCGCGGTGTCGGGTGCGTGCCCCATGGCCGGTCCTTCCGTGCGCAGTGGTGGGTTGCCCGCCTGGTCGGACGCGGGTGGTGGGCAACCGGGAGCCGTCACCGGCGGGTGCGTGCCTGGTCGCCGCTGTGGGGCGGCGCGATGCGCTGAAGGTCCAGGGTGGCGGGGAGTTCGGCGATGCCGGGGCCGCCGGCGAGTGCGTACCAGGTGATCAGGTCGAGGCTGTCGTCGTCGAGTGCCCAGCCGAACCAGACCGGTCGGCCGCCTTGGGCACGGCCTCGGGCGGAGGGCTGGACGACGATGACGTTCGACTGTGCGCAGGCGTCCAGGCAGTCCGTGGTGCGCACGAGCAACCCGCCGTGCGTGGCTGCGGCGGCGACCGCGTGCAGGCGGGCGAGTTGACCGGAGTGGTCGGTGTCGGGGTGCTTGGCGGCACTGCCGCAGCAGCAGCCCCGGCAGACGACCAGTGTGCAGGGCCGTCCGCCGGGTCGCATCGTCACCGGGCCAGGACGTCCTGCAGCGGCCACGCCTCGACCCGCCCCTCGTAGTCGGCGATCACCAGGGTGCGCGGGTCGGCCCAGGCCAGCGCGGTGACCGGCTCGGGCAGTTCCCGCAGCCATGCGGGCTTGACTCGGGCGCCGGGGCGGCCGGAGTCGGCGCGCCAGAAGGCGACGATGCCCTCGGCGCCCGCGCTGGCGAGGACGGCCGAGCCGCCGGGGCGCCAGGCCAGGGCGGTGATGGTCTCGTGGGCGCGCAGCGAGCGCGGGCTGGTGCCGGCGGGTCCCTTGCCGGAGAAGTCCCAGACGGTGATGTCGGGGGCGCCGTCGGAGGCCAGCCAGCGGCCGGTGTCGTCGAAGGCGAGGCGGGCGATCTTCTCGGGGTAGCCCTGCATGGTGAGGTCGTCGCCGATGGGGGCACCCCCGGCCGAAGGCTGGGGGAGGGTGCGCCAGATGTGGATGCTGGAGTCCTGGTTGCCGGTGCAGATCCATCGGCCGTTGGGGTTGAGCGCGATGGCGAGGTGCGAGCCGAGGTACCTGTACTCGGTGACCGGCTTGTCGGTGTGCCGTTCGTGGCAGCGCACGCCGCCGTAGGCGGAGCTGGCGAGGCGTCGGCCCTCGCGTAGCCAGGCGAGGTCGGTGACGGTGCTGGGGGCCGGGTCGGTGGTCCACTGCTGGGTGCCGTCCGGGTCCAGGACCAGGGCGCGGCGCCCGGAGGCGACGGCGACCCGGTCGGGAGCGGGCCACCGTACGGCGCTGGACCAGGATCCGGTCTGCTCGGCCAGGACGCGCCCGTCGGCGCGGCGCCAGAGCGCGTGGCCAGTGGGGCCGGACAGTGCGAGGTGGGCGGCGTCCGGGGAGAAGGCCGCGGCGAGCAGTCCGCCGGGCAGCGTGACGGTGCCCACCGGGGTGCCGGTTGCGGCCTCCAGGATCCACGCGGTGCCGCCCGCGCCCGCGATCGCGACCAGGCCGGCGGCGGTGGCGACGGCGATCGGCGCGTCGTCGACGGCGGTGGTCCAGGCGGGGGCGGTGGTGGCGCTCGTCATGCGCGGTCTCCTGCACGGGAGTTGGCCGCGAGGCAGTTGGCGAAGTCCTCGTTGAGCTGCTCGCGGTCGAGGTTGCGGCCGATGAAGACCAGGCGGTTGCGGCGAGTCTCGCCGTCCCGCCACGGGCGCCCGTTCTCGCCCTCCAGCAGCATGTGGACGCCCTGGAAGACGTACTGCCGCTCCGAGCCGGCGATGGCGAGGATGCCCTTGGAGCGGAAGATGTCGGCGCCCTTGGTGCGCAGCAGGTGGCCGAGCCAGCGGTTGAGGCGGTCCTGGTCTAGGTCGCCGGAAAGGTCGATGCCGACGGAGGTGACGGTGGTGTCGTGCTGGTGCTCGGTCTCGGTGAGGAAGGCCGGCTCGCCTTCCAGTACCCGGTCGAGGTCGAAGGCGTGGACGTCCAGGACCTTGTCCAGCTCGACCTTGGCGTGCTGGGCGCGGATGATCTCGACCGGGGTGTTGATCGCGCGGATCCGTGCGGTGACCTCGGTGAGGTGTTCTTCGCTGACCAGGTCGGTCTTGTTGAGGACGATCTTGTCCGCGAAGGCGACCTGCTCGACCGCCTCGTTCTCGACGCCCTCGGGCTTGACCTCGTCGAGGTGGTCGAGGACGTGCGCGGCGTCGACCAGGGTGACGATCGCGTCCAGGCGCAGCTGGGAGGAGATCTCGTCGTCCATGAAGAAGGTCTGGGCGACGGGGGCCGGGTCGGCCAGGCCGGTGGTCTCGATGATGATGCGGTCGAACGTGTCGCGGCGGCGCATCAGCGCACCGAGGATACGGATCAGGTCTCCTCGGACGGTGCAGCAGATGCAGCCGTTGTTCATCTCGAAGATCTCTTCTTCGGCGTCGAGCACGAGGGCGTCGTCGACACCGACCTCGCCGAACTCGTTCTCGATGACGGCGATGCGCAGGCCGTGCTGCTCGGTGAGGATGCGGTTGAGCAGGGTGGTCTTGCCGGAGCCCAGGAAGCCGGTCAGGACGGTGACGGGGACACGGGTGTCGACCTGGTCCGTGGGCTCGTCGATCGTCGTGGCTGGGTTGCTCACGGTCGTTCTCCTTCGGAGGTCGTCGGGGGCTCGGCGAGGGCGGCTGCGAGCAGGTCGGGCGTGATCTCGTCGACGGGGTGGTGGAGTGTCCAGCGCCGGGTGCCGCCGGCGGGTGGGAGCACGGCGGCGACGGTCTCCACGGGCGGGCAGCCGGGTTCGGTGCAGTCGAGCTGCCGGATCAGGACGATGTCCTCGTCCGTCAGGGCGAGGAGTTGGCGGGCGTGGTTCTTGAGCACGGTCAGCTGGGCAGCCTGGCGCGGGGATGCCGGCCTGGGCATGGCGTCTCAGGCCCCGGGAGTCAGCAGGCCACGCTCGTAGGCGCGGACCAGGTTGCGTGGCACGAGGTGCTCGCGGCCGTCGATGGTGATCGGCACCAGCTGCGGCGTGGTCGCCTTCCAGTTGGCGCGGCGGTGCCGGGTGTTGCTGCGGGACGTCTTGCGCTTGGGGACGGCCATGCCGGGTTCCTCCTGCTATGCGTGGGTGTGGTCGTGGTCTTGCTGGAGCTCGTACTCGTCCCACGCCGGGAACGGGTCCTCGAACGCCGTCCAGGCGCGTGGCCCGGCCGTGTGTTCGGCGTCGTCCAGCAGGCAGTGGGCGAGTGCGGCGCGCAGCTCGTCCTTGCGTAGGCCGGTGCCGATGAAGACCAGCTCCTGGCCGCTGTGCACCTGCTCGTCGCCGAGGCCGGTCAGCGCCGTGGCATCGGTCAGCGTGACCAGGTCCGTCGCCGGGCTCGTGGTCGGGCGCATGCCGGAGGGTTCGAAGCGGGCAACCGAGCCCGCCTGCGACCACAGGCCGGTGACGGCCGGCCGGGAGGCGAGCCAGAAGTAGCCCTTCGAGCGCAGGACGGTGCCGAACTCCCCCGCATCGAGCCGGCGGCTCACCAACTCCCAGAGCCGGCCGGGGTGGAAGGGCCGTTCGGCGCGGAAGACCAGGCTGGTGATGCCGTACTCCTCGGTCTCCGGCACGTGGTCGCCGTTGAGCTCGGCGACCCAGCCGGGGGCCTCCTGGGCCTTGGTCAGATCGAATAGGCCGGTGCCTAGGAGTTCGGCGGGCGGGACCTTGCCGCCGGTCGCGCGGACGATCCTGGCCGCGGGGTTGAGGCGGCTGAGTGCGGCGGCGAGCCGGTCGGCCTCCTCGGCCGTGACCAGGTCGGTCTTGTTCAGGACCAGGACGTCGGCGAACTCGACCTGGTCCATCAACAGGTCACTGACGGTGCGTTCGTCGTCCTCGTACTGGTCGAGGCCGCGGGCCGTCAGCTCGTCGCCGCCGCGCAGTTCGGGCAGGAAGTTCGCGGCATCGACCACGGTGACCATGGTGTCCAGGCGGGCCACGTCGCCCAGGGTCGCGCCGTCGTCGCGGGCGAAGGCGAAGGTGGCCGCGACGGGCATCGGCTCGGAGATGCCGCTGGACTCGATCAGCAGGTAGTCGAAGCGCCCGGCCCGGGCCAGGCGGTCGACCTCCTCCAGCAGGTCGTCGCGCAGGGTGCAGCAGATGCAGCCGTTGGTCATCTCGACCAGGCGTTCCTCGGTCCGGGAGAGGGCGCCGCCGCCCTCGCGGACCAGGGCGGCGTCGATGTTGATCTCGCTCATGTCGTTGACGATGACCGCGACCCGCAGGCCTTCCCGGTTGTTCAGCAGGTGGTTGAGCAGCGTGGTCTTGCCCGCACCGAGGAATCCGGACAGCACGGTGACCGGGAGGCGGCCGCTCACCGGCCCGCCTTCGCGGCGGTCGGGCCACCGGAGACGTGCGGCAGCAGCGCCGTCTCGCGGGCGTTCTTGACGGCCCGCGCCATCGCCTTCTGCTGCTGGACGGTGAGGCCGGTGACCCGACGGCTGCGGATCTTGCCGCGGTCGGAGATGAACTTCCGCAGGAGGTCGGTGTCCTTGTAGTCGATGTAGGTGATGCGGGCTTCGTGCAGCGGCTTGCGGTCCCTGCGCGCGGGAGCGATCTTGATCACGTCTTTCCTTGCTTCCGGCTGAAGTTGACGGCAGGTCAGGAGACCGGCTCGAGCAGTTCATTAAAGGCGTCTGGCAGGGCTTTCCAGCCCGGTTCGCCGGCCGCGAGTTCGGCGTCGGTGAGCAGGCAGGAGTCGAGAAGCTCGGTGATCCCGTCCACGTCCAAGCCTTCGGCGGTGAAGCACAGTTGCTGCACCCGGTCGCCGTGGACGGCGTCCCAGTCGAGCGCCGCGGCGGCCCGTCGGGCGGGCGGGTAGAGCTCCCAGGCCGCGTCCGGCAGCGTGGCCAGCCACGGACCGCACTCCTCCACCGCCAGGTTGGCCCCCGCCGCGTCCCAGGCGAGCATCAGGTCGGGGCGGTTGGCGAGCCAGAACCGCCCCCGGCTGCGCTGCGCGGCCGGGACCAGCTGGTCGAGTGCGTCATACAGGCGCTCGGGATGCAGCGGCCGACGCCGCTCCCAGACCAGCGTGGCCACCCCCGCTTCGTCGGCTTCCTGCGGCAGCAGGGCCAGTGCCGGGTTCACCCGGTCGCGGGCGGCCGCCACGTCGAATCCCCCGAGCGCCGCACGAACCAGAGCTCCGGTTCCCAGACGCACCGCACGGGCGGTCGGGTGGAGCTGCCGCAGCATCGCGATGCCCGCATGCAACTCCGCCGTCCCGGCGGCCTGCTCGGCGCGGGAGACGGCCAGCGCGTCGGCGTACTCGATCTGGTGGGCGAGCGCCTCCGCCACCGTGCGGTCATCGTCGCCACAGGTGTGCAGATGATGCTCGAAGAGCTGGTCCGAGACCGACAGTTCCGGGACGACCCGGAGCGGGTCGACGGCCGTGACCACGCCGACCACGTCCACCACCTCGTGCATGCACCGGTCGTCGGCCTCACCGCCCGCTATCACCTCGACCAGCGGGTGCGGGTCGCTGCCGCCCCACAGCTCCACCACCGCGAGGCGATGCCTCCCGGCATCGGCGATCTTCAGCAGTTCGGGCAGCAGGTCCTCCCGCAGCGCGCAGCACGGGCAGTCGTTGGTGAGCGGCACGTGGGCCTCGCCCAGCGGACCGGATGCGTCCCAGGCCCTTCGGCTCACCCTGCCCTTGCCGGCTGCGGTCAGGTCGTGGTGCAGGACCACCGCCCCCTCGCAGCCGGCGAGCAGCTCCAGGACGGCCTGACGCCGCTCGGCCTCGTGCAGGCCGGCGACCACCACCACGGGCAGCAGGCTCTGTTGGGACACGGGTCTTCCTTTCTCAGTCACTGCACCGGCGTTGGCCGGCGGAGCAGGTTGGGGGTCGCGCCCCGGACGGCGCGACCCGGGAGAGTCCGCGCGGCACGGGGCGCGACCAGTTCACGCGGTGCGCTACCAGCTGGCCTTGCGCACACCGGGCAGGAATCCGGCGTGGGCCTGCTGACGTACACCGATGCGGGAGAGCCCGAAGGCCCGCAGGTAGCCGCGCGGGCGGCCGTCGACCGCGTCGCGGTTGCGGACCCGGGTGGCGCTGGCGTCGCGCGGCTGGCGCTGCAACTCGGCCTGCGCGGCCAGGCGGTCCTCGGGTGCGGTCGCCGGGGAGGCGATCAGGCGCTTGAGCTCGGCCCTGCGCTCGGCGTACCGGGCGACAACGGCTCGGCGCTGCTCGTTCTTGGCGATCTTGCTGCGCTTGGCCATCAGACCTTCTCTCCCCGGGCACGCACGACGGCGACGGCCCTCTCGATGCCGAGCTTGTCGACGGTCTTGATGCCCTTGGCGCTCAGCGTCAGGCGGACGAACCGGCCCTCGCTCGGCAGCCAGTAGCGCTTGGTCTGGGCGTTGGGGTCGAAGCGGCGCCGGGTGCGGCGGTGCGAGTGGGAGATGGCGTTGCCGAAACCGGGCTTGCGGCCGGTGAGTTGGCAGTGGGCGGACATGGCGACTCCGTGCCGGTGAGGACAGCGGCGGCAGACGGGGCCGGCAGCCCATGGGAATGCCGCCGCTGCCGCGAACGTTGAGCCGACACTACACTAGATGAAAACGAAAACCATTACGCTATGGTGAAGTCCACGCCAGTCCGACACACCAGGAAGGACCCCCAATGGCCCGCAACGAACTGCGCCCGATCATCAAACTCCGCTCCACCGCAGGAACCGGCTACACCTACGTCACCCGCAAGAACCGCCGCAACGACCCCGACCGCCTGGTGCTGCGCAAGTACGACCCGGTAGTCCGGCAGCACGTCGACTTCCGCGAAGAGCGCTGACCACCCACCCCGCCTGCCACCAGGAGAACCCCATGCAGTCCGGCATCCACCCCGAGTACCGCCCCGTCGTCTTCCGCGACAAGGCCGGCGACCTCGCCTTCCTCACCCGCTCGACCGCCTCCAGCGACAAGACGATCGAGTGGACGGACGGCAACACCTACCCCGTCATCGACGTCGAGATCTCCTCCGCCAGCCACCCGTTCTACACCGGCAACGCCCGCGTCCTGGACACCGCCGGCCGCGTCGAGCGCTTCCAGCGCCGCTACGGCCTCACCGGCTCGAAGCCCGGCACGGCGAGCTGACACACACCGACTCGTCCGGTGCACCGAGGAGGAATCAGTTGACCCCGCAGGGCGAGCCCCGCCCGCTGCCGATCACAGTGCTCGGCGGCCTCGCCACCGGCGTCCGGGACTGCGTCGCCGACCTGGCGCGCATCGAGGTCCCGGGCCTCGCGGTGCTCACCGTGCAGGTCGCCGCCGACGCCCGTACGGCCTCCTGGCAGGTGCACGAGCGTCGCGGACCGGTCGGCGGCGGCACGCTGACCCCGGCGCGCCCCTGCTCCTCCGACGCGCTGCCGCCGGCCCTGCTCGCCGTCCTGCTGCAGCTGACGCGCACCGCCCGCTACCGGCACCTGCTGCTCGCCCTGCCACCGGGCATGGCGCCGGACCTGGTCGCCCTGGATGTGGCGGAGGGCCACGTCCGCGGGCAGGCACTCGCCGACCACCTGCGCATCGACACGGTCGCCGCCTGCGTCGACCTGTCGCGACTCGAGGACGATCTGGGCTCCGGCGACCGGCTCCTGGACCGGGGACTGGCCATCGGCCCCGCAGACCGGCGCACCGTCGCCGAGACCGCCGCCCGCCACCTCGCGAGCGCCAGGACCGTGGTGACCTCGAACGCACACGACCCGGATCCCGCCGCCTCCGCACGCGCCGTCGCCCTGGTGCGCCACCTCTCCGCGTACCGCTCCATGGCCCACATCTGCCACGACCCGCTGACCGGCGCCCTCTGGACGCCCGACCTCCCGGCACTGATCGGCCGGAACCACTTCGACCCCGACGACGTCCGGGACCGGCACGGCCCACTGCCCGTCCCCCGACAGCCGCGCGCGCCGGAGTTCGGCGTCCGCACCACGTACTGGTCCTCCCGCCGGCCGATGCACCCACAACGCCTGCACGACGCACTGGCGCAAATCTGCCCGGATGTCATACGCGGACACGGGCACCTGTGGCTCGCCAACCGGCCCCGGTCCATCCACCGCTGGGAGTCCGCCGGCGAGCACCTGGCCATCCACACCGCGGGCACCTGGCTACCCGAGCACGACGGCAAGGCATGGCAGACGGCCTCGGCCGAGCGGCGCACGTTCGCCGCACTGCTCTGGCACCCCTACTACGGCGAGCGCCGCTGCGAACTGACCTTCACCGGCATCGACCTCGACGTCCCCTCCCTCCACGAGCGACTGAACAGCTGCCTGCTCACCGACTCCGAACTCGCCCTCGGAACGGACCACTGGCGCCTGCCCGACGACCCCTTCGCTGCAGCCCTCGGCATCGAGGCGGCATGACCGGTCCTCAAGGCGGGGGCCGACCTCGCGAATCCGTGACGTCCGTGGAACTCGTCCCGACCTCGCCACCCCCTTTGCCTCCCTCCCAGCCGACGCCGAGCCGGCCGACAACCTGGCCACCCGCTGTGTGCCCTCCATGGCCCGACCGCCGTCGGCGCCGCCGAGGGCGTTCCGCTCGGCCTGGACTTTCCGTTATCGCGGTTCCCGTCACCGGTCTCCTGTTGTAGCGAGGCCGAATCTCCTCGACCCCGGACGGCGCCGGCTTCGCCGCGCCGGCTCGGGAACCTGCCGATGACCGCTTCTCCGCCTCGTTCATTCTCCCGAGGTTGGCTGCTCGCGTCCTGCGTGCCCGTGCTGCTCGTGCTCGGGATGGCCGCATCCGTCCCGCCCGTCTCCTCCGGCTCACCCCGGGACGCGACGGCGCGCATGCCGGGAATGCCCGGGATGGCGCACGCGGCGGGCACCGCCCAGGGCCTCGCCCGCGGCCTCGCCACCGAGCAGGACGGCTACCGCCTGAACGCCGCGACCTGCGGCGTGCCGGCCGGCCTGCCGACGGCCTTCCAATTCGCCGTCACCGGCCCTGACGGCACCCCCGTCACCGACTTCACCGTCCATCAGACCAGGAAGCTGCACTTCTACGCGATCCGCACCGATCTCACCGGCTTCCAGCACCTGCACCCGGACATCTCCGACGACGGCACCTGGACCGCCGATCTCGCCGCCCTCGCTCCGGGCACCTGGCGGCTGTACGCCGACTTCATCCCGAACACCGGCCCCCACGCCACAGAGCTCGTCCTCAGCCGCACCGTGACGGTGCCGGGCGAGGTTGTCCCGACACCCCTGCCCGCCCCGACCGGCAGCACCGTCGTCGACGGCTACACCGTCACCCTGCACGCCCAACCGATGGCCGGTGCACACCAGTTGACCGCCACCGTCAGCCAGGCCGGCCGCCCCGTCACCGACCTCCAGCCCTACCTGGACAGCTACGCCCACCTCACCGCCTTCCACGAGGGTGACCAGGCACTGGCCCACCTCCACCCGGCGAACACCGTCAACGGCGACCACGGCGGGCCCACCCTGACCTTCCAGGCCCTGCTCGCCGAGCCCGGCAACTGGCGGGTCTTCCTGCAGTTCCAGACCGCCGGACAACTGCACACCGCCGAACTCACCTTGCACGTCGACTGAAATCCGCGGTGCCCGGCCCGACCACCCTTCCCGGGACACTCCGCAGCCCTGAACTCCGTGCTCGGGAGCAGGCGGTGCCGGCTGCGCAGAGTCCGCTCGCTGTGCCCCACACAGCGTGCGCAGCCGGCCTCGGGGCCGGACACGGACGAGTTCGCGAGCATTCAGGCCGCCGGCACCGAAACCCCCGGTCCCGCGCGACCCTCCGAACCCTCGTCCGGCCCCGGCTTCCCAGCCAACCAGAAGCATCGGTCCGAAATGACGGCGTTGCCGAGACCTTGCTCAGCGCTTGGCAGGCAGTTGACCTGCCGGCCGGGTGCCGGTGGTGAGGGCGCGCGGGGCCGCCACCGCCCAGGACGTGTGGCGGGCAGCTGTGCCCCGACCCATCGGCGACGTCTCGGATCGGAGAGCAAGCCCCGGGACGCGGCTGGGGCTCTGTCCGGGGTCTCGGGCGTTCCTCCGCAGGCACCGCCTAGACTCGCCCCCGGCCGCGCGTTCGGGTGCGGCCGTACCTCAGATTCCTGCGGTGAAGGAGCGTCCGGCCGCCATGGCTGACAAGACCGCCGTCGAGGCCAGGCCGCACCCGGTTGCGGGCACCGACCGCACCCGCCGCCGGGTCCGCTCGCCCGGTTCGCTCGAAGCGCTGGTCGCCGAGATAGTGGCCGTGCTGGTCGGCCGTCAGTTCCTGGGCGGCTGGACGGGACCGGCGTGGCTGGAGGCCTGGGGGGCGGTCTTCGTCGCCGTCTGCGTGCAGGCGCTGCCGTTCCTGCTGCTCGGCGTGGTGCTGTCGGCCACGATCGCCGCGTTCGTTCCCGCGCGGCTGCTGGAACGGGCGCTGCCGCGGAACCCGTTGCTCGCCGTGCCGATCGCCGGCGCGGCCGGGGTGGTGCTGCCCGGCTGCGAGTGCGCCTCCGTGCCGGGGGCCGAGCGGCTGATCGCGCGCGGGGGGGGCGCCAGCCGCCGCGCTGGCGTTCCTGCTCTCCTCACCGGCCGTCAACCCGGTGGTCCTGGTGGCCACCGCCGTCGCCTTCCGGGGGCAGCCCGAGCTGATGGCGGCGCGCTTCCTCGCCTCCCTCGCCACCGCCGTGGTCATGGGGCTGCTCTGGGCCCGGTTCGGCCGCCCGGAGTGGCTGCGGCCCCGGGTGCCGTCGAACGGTCCGACCGGCTGGACGGCCTTCCGCGCCTCGCTGGAACACGACTTCCTGCACGCCGGCGGCTTCCTGGTGATCGGCGGGATGACGGCGGCCACCCTGAACGTCGCCGTGCCGCGCGACCTGCTCAGGGGCGCGGCCGGCCTGTCGGGCGTCGAGGTCCTGGTCCTGGCCCTGCTGGCGGTCCTGCTCGCGGTCTGCTCGGAGGCGGACGCCTTCGTCGCCGCCGGACTGAGCCGCTTCTCCCCCACCGCCCGGCTGGCGTTCATGGTCGTCGGCCCGATGGTGGACGCCAAACTGATCGCCCTCCAGGCCGGCACCTTCGGACGGGCCTTCGCCTGGCGCTTCTGCGCCGCCACGTTCGCCGTCGCCGTGACCGCGTCGACCGTGACCGGCTGGTGGCTTCTGTGAGGCGCGAAGTCCGGGCGCTGCTGCACATCCTGCTCGGTGCGGCAGTGCTGCACATCGCGCTCTTCAGTGAGCTGTACCTGCGGTACGTCCGCAAGGGCCTGCGACCGTACCTGATCGCGAGCGGCACACTGCTCGTCGCGGTGGGCCTGATCGGCGCGGCCGTCGCCGCCCGGGAGTTGCTGCGCCCCAAGCACGACGCCGACACACCCGACGCCCACCACGGGCACGGTCACGGCACACCCCGCACCGCGTGGCTCCTCCTCCTGCCCGTCCTGGCAATCTATCTGCTTCAACCCCGAGCGCTCGGCGCCTACACCGCACAGCGCTCGGACAGCACCACCGTCAAACCCGCGCAGGCCGCGGGCGGCCTCGCCCCGCTGCCCACAACCGACCCGATCGCCATGCGGCTCGCCGACTTCGACGCCCGCGCCGTCTGGGACACCAGCGGTTCGCTCAAGGGACGGCAGGTCCGGCTCACCGGCTTCGCCACGCCCGCACCCGACGCAGGCGGCTGGTACCTCGCCCGGCTGACGATCACCTGCTGCGCCGCCGACGCGCAGACCAGCAAGGTCGAGATCCATGGCGCCGACGCACCGCCCAAGGGCGCCTGGGTCCAGGTCACCGGCCGCTGGCAGCCGGACGGGCCGGCCGGCCAGGACAGCGCCGTCCCGGTCCTGGCGGCGGACCAGGTCCATCGGATCGCCGAACCGGGCGACCCGTATGAGTGAGCACCCGTCAGCCATGACCGAAGGACATATGAGAAACCGCCGCCGTGCGGTCGCCGTACTCGCGCTGGGTGTGGTCGCCGCGCTCACTAGGGCGAGCGCCGCTGCGAACTGACCTTCACCGGCATCGACCTCGACGTCCCGTCGCTCCACGAGCGGCTGAACAAGTGCCTGCTCACCGACTCCGAGCTCGCCCTCCGAATGGAACACTGGCGGCTGTCCGACGCCCCCTTCACCGAAGCCCTCGGGACCGACTCGCCGTCGCACTGACCTCCAGCGATCACCAGACCCGGCCAACCCGGGTTCGACCGCCCTCGACCATCAGTCGAGGCAGTCATGCCGCCTGCCGGGCCCGATACGGAATCAGCGAACGGCCACCTGGACGCAGCTCGGGCCGCACCGCCAGACCACCCCCACGGACCGGAATCCGGCCGCGCGGAGCAACCGTTCATGGTCGGCAGCCGACAACAGGTTGTCGCCCCCATCGGCCAAGGCCGGGCGCTCGGCCCGCTCCGCCAGCAGCTCGGCGAACGCGGGCTCCCGCGCGGCGGCGTCCCACCACGACTGCCAGTCCTCCCCCTCGACCTCGGCTCGCCGCTCGGCCCGGCGGCGGCCGACGGCGCGAGCGAACGCTGCCATCGCGGGGTCGCCGGGCTCCATGTGGTCACCGTTGACGAGCACCCCACCCGGCCTGAGCGCATCGGACAGGTCGCGGTAGATCGCGCCCAACGCCTCGGCCTGCGGATAGTGCAACGCCGCGCTGGACACCACGGCGTCCAGCGGACGGTCCAGCCCGAGCGCGGTCACCCAACCGGGCTCTCCGATGACGGCGTCCACGTACTCGACCGCGTTCAAGCCGTATGCACGCCCCAGCGCGAGCAGCAACGGGTCGGCGTCGGCAGCGACCACACGCGCGCCCGGCAGGCGGCCGGCAAGCCGGACCGCGAGCGAGCCGGGACCGCAGCCGAGGTCGGCCACCAGCGGCCGCGGGTTCCTCGCGGTCGCCAGCTCCACCACGTCGTCGATCGCCTCAAAGCGCTCCTCGCGGTCGACCGCGTACCTCTCCTGCTGGATCTCCCAGCGCGCGATCCAGGCGGCTGCGGTCGATCGGTCGAGAACCCCGGCGCGACGGGTACGGGCGGGCGAGCGGTCGGACATGAGACCCCCAGGAACCTTATTGAAAAGCATTATCGTTTCATTCTAGAGTGAGGGCCCGCCCTCCGCCCGTTCGAATGAGGTCACGTGACTCCTGATCAGATATCCCGCCGCTCCATGCTCAGAGGCGTCGGCGCCGGCCTCGGGGCTGCCACCGTGAGCGGCCTGCTGGCCGCGTGCGGGAGCGACGGCACGCGGCCGCCGCTCACAGCCGCCACCGGTTCCTCGGTCGCACCCCGCAAGGGCGGGCGGCTGCGGGCCACGTTCGCCGGCTCGGCCGCCGAGTCGACCAGCGTGCTCCAGGCCACCGGCAGCGCGGTCGACTACGTCCGGGCCCGGCTGGTCTGGGACACCCTCGGCGAGATCGAGGACAGCAAGCCGGTCTGGCGGCTGGCCGAATCCGTCGAGCCGAGCCCGGACGCGACCCGCTGGACCGTCCGCGTCCGCGACGGCGCGACCTTCAGCGACGGCCGCAAGCTGACCGCCGAGGACGTGCTGTTCAGCCTGCGCACGCTGGCCACCAACCCGACCACGCAGAGCGGCCTGCTCAGCGCCCTCGACCCGGCCGCCTCCAGCGCCCCGGACCCGCGCACCGTCGTTCTGGCGCTCAAGTCGCCGGACGGCTTCTTCGACCTCGTCCTCGCCCAGTCGATGTTCGTCTTCCCGGCGGGCACCACGGACTTCGAACACTCCGTCGGCTCGGGCCCGTTCGTCCTCAAGAGCTGGTCCCGGGGCGCGAGCAGTCTGCTGACCGCGCGCACCGACTACTGGGGCGCGGCGGCCGGCGGCGGGCCGTACCTGGACGAGATCGAGCTGGTCTCCGTCGCCGACGCCGGGGCCCGCCTGAACGGCCTGAAGGCCGGCCAGTTCGACTACGCCGGCGCCATCTCGCTGGCCGCCGCCCGCGCCGAGGCGAAGAACCCCGCGCTCAGGGTGCTGACCGCGCCGCAGGAACTCTGGAGCGACCTGGCGCTCACCATGAACCTCGGCGCCCACCCCTTCGACAAGCCCGAGGCCCTCCAGGCGCTGCGCCTCGCCGTCGACCGGGACGCGATGGTGCGCACCGTCACCCTCGGCTACGGGGAGGTCGCCGACGACGCGCTCGGCCGTCACCAGTCCTGGTACGACACCTCGCTGCCGCGCCCGGCCCACGATCCCGCGCAGGCCCACACGGTGCTCGCCGCCGCCGGACTCGGCGGCCTCACCCTCTCGGTCCGCACCAGCGACTACGAGTACGGCACGCTGGAGAGCGCCACCGCCTTCGTCCAGCAGGCCAAGGACGCCGGGCTGTCGGTGAACGTCGACAAGATCCCCGCCGCCGACTACTACACCGACATCAAGACCCTGCTCAGCACCCCGCTGCAGACCAACCTCTACCACGCGATGCCGCTGCCGCTGCAACTGTCGATGTACTACGGCTCGAAGGCGTCGTACCCCTTCACCGGGCCCGCCGGTCCGACCTTGGACGGGCTGCTGACGGCCATGCACGCGGCGGTCGGGGACGACGCCAAGCGCACCCGCGCGGTGCACGACGTCCAGCACCACCTCTACGAGCACGGCGGCGACGTGGTCTTCGCGCGGATCCCGCCGGTCGCGGCGGCCAAGCCGAGCGTCCAGGGCGTCAAGGCCCTCGGGTTCTTCGACTACCCGTCCCTGCGCGACGCGTTCCTCGGCGCATGAGGAACGTGCTGAGGCCGCTCCGCGCACTCGGCGGCGCGGCAGGAACGCTCCTGGCCGTCTCCGTCCTGGTGTTCGCCGCCACCGCCCTGGCCCCCGGGGACGCGGCCACCGCCCGGCTGGCCGGTCACGGCGGACCGGAGCGGATCGCCGAACTCCGGCACCAGCTGGGCCTGGACGAGCCGCTGTGGACCCGCTACGCGCACTGGCTGTGGCATGCCGTCCAGGGCGACCTCGGCACCTCCTACGCCAATGGCGAGCCGGTCGCCCGGCTGATCGCCGAGCGGGCCGGCAATTCGCTGCTGCTGGGTGCGGTGACCGCCGTCCTGCTGGTGCCCCTGGCGCTCGGCCTCGGCCTCTGGGCAGGGCTGCGGGCCGGTCAGGCCGCGGACCGCACGGTGTCGGCGGCCACCCTCACGCTGGTCAGCCTGCCCGAGTTCGTGACCGGCACGCTGCTCGTGCTGGTGTTCGCGGTGGGTCTCGGCTGGCTGCCTGCGGTCTCGGTGCCGCCCGCCGGGGAGGGCGTGCTCACCCAACCCCAGCTGCTGGTCCTGCCGGTGGTCACGCTGCTCTCGGTCAGCCTGGCCCAGAACGTGCGGCTGGTGCGCTCGGGTGTGCTCACGGCCACCGGCTCGGACGCCGTCCTCGCCGCGCGACTCGGCGGAGTGCCCGAACACCGGGTCGTGCTGCGCTGGGTAATGCCCGCCGCCGTCGTGCCCGCCGTCCCGGCGTTCGCCCGCTACCTCGCCTATCTGCTGGGCGGGACGCTGGTCGCCGAGACGCTGTTCGGCTACCCCGGGCTGGCGGCCGCGCTGGTGAACGCCACCGCCTCCCGGGACACCCCGGTCGTGCTGGGCTGCGCCCTGCTGGTCGCGTGCCTGACCATCGTGCTCAACCTGCTGGCCGACCTGCTCGCCCGAGCACTCAATCCCGCTGCTAGGACAACGAGTTGATGATACGAAAGAGGCGGGTCCAGACAGTCGCCGCGGGTGGCGTGCTCATCGCCGTCGTCTTGCTCGCCATGCTCGGCCCGCTGTTCGCCCCACACGGGAGCGGCGAGGTCCTGGACATGCCGTACGCACCCGCCGGCGGCGCGGCCCCGCTGGGCACCGACCACCTCGGCTCGGACGTGCTCAGCCGGCTCCTGGCCGGCGGACGGGCGCTGCTGGTGCAGTCGACGGCCGCACTCGCCGCCGCGTACGGGCTGGGCGCGGCCGCCGGGATGCTCGCGGCGCTGCGCGGTGGGCGCCTCGACACCTGGGTGCTGCGTGCGACGGACGTGCTGCTGAGCCTGCCCGGCTTCCTACTCCTGAGCGTGACCGTGGTGGCGCTGGGGCACGGCGGGTTCGGGGTCGGCGCGGCGGCCGCCGTGGTGCTACTGCCGGAGGTCGTCCGGGTGGTGCGCGCGGCGACCCTCCAGGCGCTGCAACACGACTACGTCGAGGCGGCGTTGGCGCGCGGCGAGCGCACCGGGTACGTCCTGCTGCGCGAGGTGCTGCCCAACCTCGCGCCGGTGCTGGCGGCCGACGCCGGGGTGCGGTTCGTCGGAGCGGTGTTCATCGTCTCCACCGCGTCGTTCCTCGGGTACGGCACCCAACCACCGTCGGCGGACTGGGGGTTGATGATCCTGGAGAACCGGGACGGGCTCGCCCTGCAGCCGCTCGCGGTCGCCGTGCCCGCGGCCGCGATCCTGGTCCTGCTGCTGTCCGCGAACCTGCTGGTCGACACCGCCTCTCCGGCTGCCGCTCGGGCAACCCCCCGACCTCGTCGCCGAGTTGCCACGCCCAACGATGCCCCGAACGGCGCCCCGGACAACGGCTCCGTGCTGCGCGTCCGCGGGCTCTGCCTGGCCGGGCCGGACGGTGCGCCGGTGCTCGACCACGTCGACCTGAACCTGCCGCCGGGCCGGATCCTGGCGCTGGTCGGCGCGTCCGGCAGCGGGAAGACCACCCTCGCCCTCGCCGCGCTCGGCGAGATCCGCCCCGGGCTCGCGCTGCGGTCCGGGCAGGTCGGACTGGCCGGGCACCCGGTGCTCGACCTGGCGCCCCGGCCGCTGCGGCGACTGCGCGCCCGGCACTCCGGGTACGTCCCCCAGGACCCGCGCACCTCGCTCGCCCCGACGCTGCGCGTGGCCGACCAGATCGGCGAGTTCCTGCGCGCCCGGGCCGTTCCCCGCGCCGAACGGCCCGAGCGGATCCGCGCGGCGCTGCGGCTGGCCCGGCTGCCGGACGACCCCGCCTTTCTGCGCCGACGGCCGTACGAGCTCTCCGGCGGGCAGCGGCAGCGCGTCGCCCTGGCCTGCGCGCTCGCGCACCGGCCCGACCTGCTGGTGCTCGACGAGCCGACCAGCGCGCTCGACCCGGCCACGGCCGCCGCCCTGCTGGCGGACGTCCGGCGGCTGCGCGAGGACGGCGGGCCGGCGGTGCTGTTGGTCGCCCACGACCTGGCCCAGGTGACCTCGGTGGCCGACGAGGTGGCCGTCCTCGACGCCGGGCAGCTGGTCGAATGGGGACCGGTCGCCGAGGTGCTCGCCCGACCGGAGAGCGAGGCCGGGCGACGGCTGGTGGCGGCCGCCCGGGCAAGCACGCTCCCGGCCGCGCGGCCTGCGACCGGGGCCGCCGATTCGACACGGGTGCTGGACGTCGACGCGCTCTCCGCCCACCGCGGTGGCCGTGCGGTGCTCTCCGGCATCGCCCTCGCCGTCGCACCCGGTGGTTGCCTGAGCGTGGTCGGCCCGTCGGGCAGCGGGAAGACCACCCTGCTGCGCTGCCTCGCCGGGCTGCACCCCGAATGGACGGGCACCGTCCGGCTCGCTGGCGACGCACTCCCGGCAGGGCTGCGAATGCGCGGCCGCGACCAGCTCCGCCGCGTCCAGCTCGTACCGCAGGACCCCCAGGACTCGCTGAACCCGCGCCACCCGGTGGGCCGCATCATCGCGCGCCCGCTGGGTCTGTTCCGGCCGGAGCTGGACGCCGAGGCCGTACGCGCCGAGGTGCACCGGCTGCTGGGGCGAGTCGGCCTGACCGCGGAGCACGCCGGACGGCGGCCCGGAGAGCTGTCCGGCGGGCAACGCCAGCGGGTCGCCCTCGCCCGCGCCCTCGCCGCGCAACCCGAGGTGCTGCTCTGCGACGAAGTCACCAGCGCACTGGATCCGCCGACGGCCGCCACCGTCGTCGCCCTGCTGGACGAGCTGCGCCGGGACCTGGGCGTCGCGCTGGTCGTCGTCACGCACGACCTCTCGGTGCCCGCCCGGATCGGCGGCACGCTCGCGGTGCTCGCCGACGGCACGGTCCGCGAGAGCGGGCCGGTGCAGCGGGTGCTGTCCGCGCCCGCCGACCCGGTGACCGCCCGGCTCGTCGCCGCCGTACCGGACCTGCCGGACCCGGCCGGCCTCGCGATCCCCGACCCCGCCCAGCGCTGACCGAATCCGTGACGACCACGAGGACCCGGACCAATGCCCGACTCCCGATGGCTGCGCCGCCCGCGCCCACGCCCGTACGCCTCGCTGCGTCTGATCTGCCTGCCGCACGCGGGCGGTTCGGCCGCGCTCTACCGGACGTGGGCCGAGCTGCTCCCACCCCAGGTGGACCTCGTCCTCGTCTGCCCGCCGGGCCGGGCGGAGCGCCTCGACGAGCCGATACCGCCCGACCTGGCGGCCATGGTGGCCGAACTGGCCGATGCGGTGGGCCCGTTGCTGGACCGGCCGTGGGCGGTGTTCGGACACAGCATGGGTGCGACGGTCGGACACGAGCTGGCCCTGCACCTGCTGCGCCGGGGCCACCGGGCGCCCGCCCACGTGTTCGTCTCGGCGCGCGAGGCGCCTCAGCACCACCGCGGCGGCACCGTCCACCTGCTCGACGACGCCGCGCTGTGCGCCGAACTGGCCCGGCTGGGCGGCACGGACCCGGCGGTACTGGAGCTGCCCGAGCTGCTGCGTCTGGTCCTGCCGGCCGTACGGGGCGACTACCGGCTGATCGAGACGTACCCGGCCGCCGCCGAGGGCCTGCTCCCCTGCCCGGTGACCGCCCTGACCGGTGTCCAGGACACCGAGCTCACTCCCGAGGAGGCGGCCGGCTGGTGTGAGTGGACCAGCGGCCCGTTCGAGTCGCTGGCCTTCCCCGGCGGGCACTTCTACCTCTCCGAGCAGCCCCGGGCGGTGCTGGACGCCCTCCTGGAGCGGCTGCTGTCCTCGGCTGGGGCGAGCGGCGGGCCCGGTCACCGGAAGGGGTGACCGGGCCCGTGGCTCGCCTTGCATCAGCTGCTCCGGTCGGCGTCCTGCTCGCGGATCAGCACCAGACTCGCCCCGGCAGCGACCAGGGCGGCGATGCCGGCGATCAGGAAGATGGTGGACAGGGCGCCGGTGTAGCCGGAGTGGGCCAGGTCGAGCAACTCGCCACGAGCGGCCGCGGGGAACGGGGCGGCCGCCGCATCGAACTGGCCCGCCGTGACGAGCCGGTGGACCTGCCCGGCACCGCCCGACTGCCCGCCCAGGCGGTCCAGGGCCTCCGGCGACAGAACGTTTCCGACCTTGGCGGTCAGGACCGCGCCGAACACGGCCACGCCGGTCGCCGTACCCAGCGGGAAGAAGCTGTTGGCCGCGCCGGAAGCGGTGCCGGCCCGCGCGGCCGGGACGACGCCGACGGCGAGGGCGAGCAGGTGCGGCAGGGTCAGACCGGCGCCCGCGCCCACCAGCACCAGCATCGGCAGCACGACCGTCCAGCCGTCCCCGGGGCCGATGCCCACGGCGGTGAACAGGCCTACGGCCACCAGCACCATCCCGAGCGCCAGGACCCGGCCGATCGACATCACCTTGGTCAGCAGCGAGCTGACCGCGGCGCCGGCCACCAGGGCGAGGGACTGGGCGAGCAGGACGAACCCGATCCGCAACGGCGAGAGCCCGAGCATGCCGCCCAGCCACAGGGTGAGGAAGGGCAGCAGGCCGAAGCTGAAGACCCGGGCCGCGAAACTCAGCAGCACCGCACCGCTGAAGGTGGGGATCGCGAACAGTCGCAGGTCGAGCATCGCCCGCTCGCCGAGGCGCCACTGCACGACGGCGAACGCCACCGCCAGCACCGCCCCGGCGCCGAGCAGGGCGAGCACCCGCGGCGCGGACCAGCCCTGCTCCGCGCCGGTCAGCATGCCGTAGTTGAGGGCAAAAAGGGCGAGCACCGCCAGCACCGCGCCGACCCGGTCGACCGGCTGCGCCGCGCCGGGGGCGGCGCTCTCGGGCACCCGGCGCGCGGTGCCGTAGAGGATGACCAGCCCGATGGGGACATTGACCGCGAACAGGAAGGGCCAGCTGAGCCACTCGACGACCACGCCGCCGACCAGCGGGCCGAGCGCCGCCGAGACCGCGCCGCCGGCCGTGAACAGGCCGATGGCGCTGGTCCGGGACCGGGCGGGAGCGCCCTCGTACGCCCCGGCGATCAGCGCCAGCGATGTGCCCAGCACCATCGCGCCGCCCGCGCCCTGGACGGCGCGGGCCGCGATCAGCACGGCCGCGTTCGGCGCGAGCGCGCAGGCGGCCGAGGCGGCGGTGAAGAGCGCGACCCCGGCGAGGAAGATCCGGCGGCGGCCGATCCGGTCGGACACCGAGCCGGCCGTGAGCAGCAGCGCGGCGAAGCTGAGCGTGTAGGCGTTGACGATCCACTGGAGGGAGTCGAGCGAGGCGTCGAGGTCCTCCCCGATCTTCGGCAGGGCCACGTTGACGACCGTGATGTCCAGGGTCATCATCGCGGCCGCCAGTGAGGTCAGCGCGGTCGTCCAGCGCCGCCCGGAGAGCACGTCGGCTGACGTGTCCGCCTGGTCAACTTCCTTATCTTCTACGGGTCCTGTCGTGGAGTTGGTCATCCCCGCCCCTTCGTGGCCGGTGTTCTCGAATGCCCTGGACGCTAGCAGTAGATGGAAATGGTTTTCAATGCTATTAAGATACGAGCACACCGCACCGAAGGAGAGGAGCCCCTGTTGTCTCAGGTATCCGGGCCGCCGCCCATCGATCTGCCGAAGGCCGTCGGCGAGCTGCTGGGCCTGCCCGCCGAGGAGGTGGCCGAGCATGCCAACCTGATCGAACTCGGGCTGGACTCACTGACCTTGATGCGCCTCGCGGGCCGGCTTCGGCAGCACGGCCTCGACGTCGGCTTCGCCGACCTGGCCGCCGAACCCCGGCTCTCCGCCTGGCACTCGCTGCTCGACAGACAGCCGGGCACAGCGACGGCCCGTCCGGCGCCGGCCGCCGTCGACGAGTCGGCGCCGTTCGAGCTGGCCCTGATGCAGCACGCGTACTGGGTCGGGCGCGAGGAGGGTCAGCAACTCGGCGGTGTGGCAGCGCACTTCTACCATGAGTTCGACGGCGCCGGCGTCGATCCGGCCCGGCTCGAAGACGCCGTCCGGGCCGTGCTGGCCCGCCACGGAATGCTGCGGGTGCACGTCCTCGACGACGGCCGTCAGCGGATCGCGCCGGACACCACCTGGCCGGGCCTGCGCGCGCACGACCTGCGCGAACTCCCCTCCGCCGAGGCCGAGGACCGGCTGGCGGAGCTACGCCGATGTCTTTCGCACCGTTCCCTGGACATCGCGAGCGGCGAGGTCTTCGACGTCCAACTCTCACTGCTCCCCGATGAGTTGAGGCCTGACGGAACCCGGCTGCACATCAACCTGGACATGGTCGCCGCCGACGCGCTGAGCCTGCGGGTCCTGCTGGCCGACCTGGCCCGCGCCTACACCGAGCCCGACCGGCCGCTGCCGCCCCTGGACTACAGCTACCCGCGGTACCGCGCCGACCGGGCCGCGGCCGCCGACCCCGACGCCGAACACGCGGACCGGGCGTACTGGCAGGCCCGACTGCCCGACCTTCCGTCGGCGCCCCAACTGGCCCTCGCGCCTGATGCGTTCGCCTCCGCCGCCACCACGGTCGTCCGTAGACACCGCAGGCTCGACGCCGAGGCCGTGCACGCCTTCGACCGCCTGGCCCGCCGACACGGACTCACCCCGGCCATGGCGCTCGCCGCCGTCTTCGCCGAGACGCTGACGGCCTTCAGCGCCGAGCCTGACGTCCTGCTCAACCTGCCACTCTTCGACCGTGCCCCGCTCCACCCCGAAGTGGGCGAACTGGTCGGCGACTTCACCTCCTCGGTCCTACTCGCTTGGGAGGGCTCCGCCCCCGGCACCTTCGCCGAGCGCGCCACCCGCCTCCAGAGCCGGTTCCACGCGGACGCCGCACACGCCGGCCACTCCGGCGTCGAGGTCCTGCGCGACCTCTCCCGTCTGCACGGCGAGCGCGTGCTCGCACCGGTCGTCTACACCAGCGCCCTCGGGCTGGGCGAACTGTTCGCCCCCGCGGTCCGCGAGGCGTTCGGCGAGGCCTCCTGGATCATCTCCCAGGGCCCGCAGGTCTGGTTGGACGCCCAGGTCACCGAGGTCGACGGCGGGCTGCTGGTCAACTGGGACGCCCGCGAGGACGCCTTCGCCCCCGGCATCCTGGACGCCATGTTCGCCGCCTACGGCACCCTGCTCGACCGACTGCTCGACGGCCCGGACGCCTGGGGCGCACCCGTTCCGCCACTGCTCCCCGCTGCCCAACTGGCCGTCCGGGAACGGGCGAACGACACCGCGCACACCCGCTCCGGCGCCCGACTGCACGACACCTTCTTCGCCCGCGCCGCCGCGCACCCCGACGTCCCGGCCCTGCTCTGGGGCGAGAGCGGAGCACTGGGATACGGAGAGCTGGCCCACCGGGCCCTGCGCCTGGCCGCCCACCTGCACGACCGGGGCGTCCGCCCCGGTGACCTGGTGGCCGTCACCCTGCCCAAGGGGCCCGACCAGGTCACCGCCGTCCTCGCCGTCCTCGCCGCCGGCGCCGCCTACCTGCCGCTCGGCATCGACCAGCCCGAGACCCGTCGCGCCCGGATCCACACCTCGGCGGGCATCCGGCTCGTCCTGGACGACGTCACCGTCCCCGCCGACGTCGAGCCCCTGGCCGGCCCGCTGCCGGGCGCCGACACCGACCTCGCCTACGTCATCTACACCTCCGGCTCGACGGGCGAGCCCAAGGGCGTCAAGATCCCGCACGCGGCCGCCGTGAACACCGTCGAGGACCTCGACGAGCGGTTCGCCATCGGGCCCCGGGACCGCACCCTGGCGCTGTCCGCCCTGGACTTCGACCTGTCCGTGTACGACGTCTTCGGCCCGCTGTCGGCCGGCGCGGCGGTGGTCTGCGTCGAGGAGCCGGACCGCCGGGACGCCACCGTCTGGGCCGAGCTGATGCATCGCCACCGCGTCACCGTGGTCAACTGCGTGCCCGCGCTGCTGGACATGCTGGTCACCGCGGCAGCCGACGGCCCCGCACCCGCGCTGCGCACGGTGCTGCTCGGCGGCGACTGGGTACCGCTGGAGCTGCCCGGAAGGCTCGCCGCCCTCGCGCCCGGCTGCCGGTTCGTCGCCCTGGGCGGCACCACCGAGACGGCCATCCACTCCACCGTCTGCGAGGTCCCCCGGCCGGTCCCGGCCGACTGGTCATCGATCCCGTACGGCACACCGCTGCGGGGCGTCGTCTGCCGGGTGGTCGACCCGCTCGGACGGGACCGGCCGGACTGGGTGCCGGGCGAGCTGTGGATCGGCGGCGCGGGCCTCGCCCGCGGCTACCGGGGCGACGCCGAACGGACCGCCGAGCGCTTCGTCGAGGCCGACGGACGGCGCTGGTACCGCACCGGCGACCGGGCCCGCTACCGGCCGGACGGCACCCTGGAGTTCCTCGGCCGGGCCGACCACCAGGTCAAGGTGCGCGGCCACCGGATCGAACTCGGCGAGATCGAAGCCGCGTTGACCGTCTTCCCCGGCGTGGCGCAGGGCGTCGCCGTGGTCTGCGCGGACGGCAGACTCGGGGCCGCGCTCACCGCCGACCGGGAGCGCGCGGCCGCCGACTGGCAGGCGCTGGCCACCGTGGGCGCGCTGCGGGACGGCCGCGCTTCCGCTCTCGACCCGGCGGCGCTGCGTGCCTTCCTCGCGGAACGGCTGCCCTCGGCGATGGTGCCCGAGCGGATCGCCGTGCTGCCCGGACTGCCGCTGACGCCCAACGGGAAGGTGGACCGGGCAGCCCTGCGCCAGGTGCTGGCGGCCGGGGACCTTCCGGACACCACCCCCGTCACGGCTCCGGTCGGCGCGGCCGAGGAGGCCGTCGCCGCCGCCTGGACGGAGGTGCTCGGCGCGGCCGCCGTCGGCCGGGAGCACGACTTCTTCGCCCTCGGCGGCGACTCCCTGTTGGCGACCCGGCTGGTCGGCCGGCTGCGCGCGGCGGGCTACGGGCAGGTCCGGCTCGCCGAGCTGTTCGCCCGGCCGGTCCTCGCCGACTTCGCGGCGACGCTGCGGCCGGACGCCGCACCGGCCCCAGCCCCCGTCCTCGCAGCGGACCCGGCGGGCCGCCACGAGCCGTTCCCGCTCACCGACGTCCAGCGCGCGTACTGGCTGGGCCGGGGCAAGGGCTTCACCCTCGGCGGGATCGGCTGCCACTTCTACCGCGAGTACGACCTCGACGACCTCGACCCGGACCGTCTGGAGGAGGCGGTCAACCGGCTGGTCGCACGGCACGAGATGCTGCGGGCGGTCGTCGACGAGCGGGGCGAGCAGCGCGTCCTGCCCGAGGTGCCCCGCTTCACGATCCCGCTGGCCGAGGCCGGCCCCGACCCCGAGGCCGCGTTCGCCGAGCTGCGGGAGAGCGCCTCCCACCAGGTCTTCGACCCGGGCGTCTGGCCCCTGTTCTCGATCCGCGCGGTGCGCTCGGGCCGTCGGACCAGGCTCGGCATCGGGATGGACAACCTGGTGCTGGACGCGCTGAGCATCCTGCGCTTCTACGCCGAACTCGGCGCCGTGTACCAGGACCTGGACGCCGAACTCCCGCCGCTGGACGTCTCGTTCCGCGACTACGTGCTCGGCGCGGCGCCCGCCCCCGAGGCACTGACCGCTGCCCGGGAGTACTGGTCCGAGCGGCTCGCCGAGCTCCCGCCCGCGCCGCAGCTGCCGCTCGCCGTCGATCCGTCGGAGGTGGCGCGCCCGTACTTCACCCGGCGCGAGGCGCGGATGTCCGCCGAGCGGTGGCGGCCGATCGCCGACCAGGCGCGCGAGCACGGCCTGACCCCGTCGGCGGTGCTGCTCGCCGCCTTCGGCGAGGTGCTGGGCCGCTGGAGCGCGCGGCCGGACCTGACGCTCAACCTCACCCTGTTCGACCGCCGGGAGGTGCACCCGGACATCGAGCGGGTGCTGGGCGACTTCACCTCGCTGGTCCTCGTCCCCGTGCGCCCCGAGCGCGACGAGGGCTGGCTGGCCACGGCCCGGCGGGTGCAGGAGGAACTGTGGCGGGCGCTGGACCACCGGGAGCTGTCGGCCGTCCAGGTCCTGCGCGACCTCGCGCGCCGTACCGGTGAACCGGAGACCACGATGCCCGTGGTGTTCACCAGCGCCCTCGGGGTCGGCGCCGGCGCGCCGGACGGCCCCTTCGCCGAGCACGTGTGGGGGGTGTCCCAGACACCGCAGGTCTGGCTGGACCACCAGGTCACCGAGACCGCCGACGGCGGGATCCGGCTGAACTGGGACGCGGTCGAGGAGCTCTTCCCCGACGGCGTGCTGGACGCGATGCTCGCCGGCTACCTGCGGCTGCTCGACCACCTCGGCGCCGCCGACTGGCACCAGCCCGCGCCCGAGCTGCTGCCGGAGGCGCAGCGGCTGGTGCGTCGGCAGGTCAACGCCACCGGCACGGAGGCGCCGGCCGGGCTGCTGCACGGCGGGTTCTTCCGTCGGGCGGCCGAACAGCCGGACCGGACCGCCCTGGTGTGGGGTGACGGCGAGGCGTGGACGTACGGCGAGCTGGCGCAGCGGGCGCTGCGGCTGGCGGCGGTGCTGCGCCGGCGCGGGGTGGAGCCCGGCGAGGTGGTGGCGGTGACGCTGCCGAAGGGGCCGGAGCAGGTCGTGGCCGTTCTCGGGGTGCTGGCGGCCGGGGCGGCGTACCTGCCGGTCGGGGTCGATCAGCCGACGGCGCGGCGCGAGCGGATCCACCGCCTGGCGGGGGCCCGGTTCGCGGTCACCGACGAGGCGGGGACGGGGGACGACGGTATCCGTAGGATCGGGATCTCCGAGGGCAGGGAGGCGCTGCCCGCGCCGGTCGCGACCGGTCCGAAGGACCTCGCCTACGTGATCTTCACCTCGGGGTCGACCGGCGAGCCGAAGGGCGTCGAGATCGCCCACCGCTCGGCGGCCAACACCGTGGACGACGTCAACGAGCGCTTTGCCGTCGGGCCGGAGGACCGCGTTCTCGCGGTGTCCGCGCTGGACTTCGACCTCTCGGTGTACGACGTGTTCGGCCCGCTGTCGGCGGGCGGCGCGGTGGTGCTGGTCGAGGAGGAGGCCCGGCGGGACGCCCGGCGGTGGCTGGAGCTGGCGCGCCGCCACCGGGTGACGGTGTGGAACTCCGTGCCCGCGCTGCTCGACATGCTGCTCACCGTGGCGGAGACCGGTCCGGCGCCCGAGCCGCTGCGGCTGGCGCTGGTCTCCGGCGACTGGGTCGGCCTCGACCTGCCGGGCCGCTGCACGGCACTGCTGCCGCACTGCCGGTTCGTCGCGCTCGGCGGCGCGACCGAGGCGGCCATCTGGTCCAACTCCTTCGAGGTGCGCGAGGTCGACCCGGCCTGGCCTTCGATCCCGTACGGCCGGCCGCTGCGCGCCCAGCGGTTCCGGGTGGTGGACGGCTTCGGCCGGGACTGCCCGGACTGGGTGCCGGGCGAGCTGTGGATCGGTGGCGCGGGCGTGGCCCGCGGCTACCGGGGAGCGCCCGAGCTGACGGGGCGCCGGTTCGTCGAGTGGGCGGGCGGGCGCTGGTACCGCACGGGGGACCTCGGCCGCTACCGGCCGGACGGCACGCTGGAGTTCCTCGGCCGGGCGGACCAGCAGGTGAAGCTCCGGGGCCACCGGATCGAGCTCGGTGAGATCGAGGCGGCGCTGCGGTCGCATCCGGCGGTGGGCCGCGCGGTCGTGGCGGTGGTCGGGGAACGGTCCGGGCGGCGGCTGGCGGCAGCGGTCGTTCCGGCGGTCGCACCGCAGGAGGTGTCGCCGACCGGAACCGTCCGGACGACCGTGGCGGCGGCGCGGGCCCGGCAGGTGGAGGCCGAGGCGGCGGAGGAGGTGCTGATCCGACTGCTCGGTCCGGACGGGCTCGACGGCCCGCAGCACCTGGACGCGCTGGCCGCCCGGCTGGAGGTGACGGAGGAGCACCGGCCGGTCCTGCGGCTGTGGCTGCGGTGGCTGGTCGAGCGGAAGGTGCTGGTCGAGGAGGGCAACGGGTACAGCGCCGGGCCGGAGCTCGCCGTCGCCCTGACCCGCGGCGAGCCCGACACGGGTTCCGACGCGTACGGCGCCCTGATCGTCCGCGCCCGGCGGCAGCTGCTCGACCGGGTGGCGGACTACCGGGCGATCCTGGCCGGGCGGCTCGACCCGTCCGTCCTGCTGGACGACGACGTACTCGCCCCGGCGAACCTCGCGGCCGCCGATCCCGGCGGTGCGGCGGCCCTGGCCGGGATCGCGCGGGAGTTGGCCGACCTGGCCGAGGCCGCCGGCCGCCCCATCGAGGTGGCCGAGCTGGACGGGCGCGCGGGCCGCACCGCCGAGCAGCTGCTCGGCCTGCTCTCCCCGGCGCAGGTGCGCTACACCCTGCTCGACCCCTCGGCCGCGATGGTCACCGCCGCGTCCCGGCGCCTGGCGGAGCAGCCGCACGCCGTCTGCCACCAGCTGCCGGACCAGCGGATACCCGAGGAACTGCGGCACCGCTTCGACGTGGTGGTGGCGGACAACGTGCTCCACCGCTACCCCGAGCCCGAGCAGGGGCCGGCCCTGGCCGCCCTGCTGCTGCGGCCCGGCGGGCGACTGCTGGCCGTCGAGCGGGCCGAGCTGACCCCGGTGGCGCTGCTGACGGCGGGCCTGCTCGACCGCGGCTACGTCACCTTCGACCGGGCGCGTCGGCTGGCCGGCACGCCGATGCTGCCGGCGTCGCGCTGGGCGGAGCTGTTCGCCCGGGTCGGTCTGCACGAGGCCGGCCACCTGGCGGTCGGCGACTCCTTCATGGAGCGGCTCTGGGCCCGGCGGCCGGAGGCCTCGCTCGACCCCGACCCGGCCGACCTGCGCGATCACGTGGCGGCCTTGCTGCCGGCGCACATGGTGCCGGAGCGGATCGAGGTGCTGCCCTGGCTGCCGCTGAGCGCCAACGGGAAGGTCGACCGGGCAGCAGTCACCGCGGCGCTGGCCGAGGGCGGTGACGAGGACGCCGATGAGCCGCCGCAGGGCGAGCTGGAGGAGCAACTCGCGGCCATGTGGGTGGAGTTGCTGGGGCTGGCGGTCGTCGGCCGACGGCGGAGCTTCTTCGAGCAGGGCGGCGACAGTCTGCTGGCCACCCGTTTCCTCGCCCAGCTGCAGCAGCGTTTCGGTGTGGAGCTGCCACTGCGCCGGATGTTCAACGGGCCCGGCCTCGCCCAGGTGGCGGCGGCCGTGGCCGAGGAGCTCGCACAGCACGACGACCTTGAGGAAGGCACTCTGTGATCGGCATCATCGGCGGCTACGGCGCGGTCGGCGCCCAGGCCGCCCGGCTGCTCGCCGCCCGGGGCGCGGGCCCGCTGCGGATCGGTGGTCGACGCCTGGAGCGTGCGGCCGAGCTGGCCGCCGCCCTGCCCGGCCCGGCCGAGGCCGTACGGGTCGACGTGGCGGACGACGCCTCGCTGGCCGAGTTCGTCGCCGGCTGCCGGGTCGTCGTGCACTGCGCGGGGCCCTCGCACACCTCGGCCGCCCGGGTGGCCCGGGCGGCGCTGGCGGCGGGTGCGCACCACGTGGACGCGGGCGCGCCGGATCAACTCGCCGACAGCGACGGTACGTTCAGCACGGTGTTCGCGGCGGGCGCGCTGCCGGGGCTCTCCGGGCTGCTCCCCCGCTGGCTCGCCGGGCAGGGCTTCGCCACCGTGCACGGGCTGACCTGCTACGCGGCGGTGCTCGACCGCTTCACCGCCACGGGCGCGGAGGATTACCTGCACGGCGTCCTCGGCGGCGGCAACGAGCCACTCGCCGCCTGGCAGGGCGGTGGGCGCCGGGCAGGGGCGCTGGCGCGGCAGTCCGGGCTGCGGCTGCCGCTCCTGCCGCGCTCCGTCGCCGCCTACCCGTACCTCGATGCCGAAGGCGAGCGGCTGGCGCACGACCTCGCCCTCGACCACGGCCGCTGGTACACCGTGCTCGACGGCGAGCACCTGCCGGCCGCGCTCGACGCCGCCCGTGGGCTCGACCGGGCCGAGGCCGTCGCGGGCCTGTGCCGGGCGACCGCCCTGGACACCGCCGGGCGCACCCCGTACGCGGCGCTGTTCGTCCAGCTCGACGGCACGGCCGACGGGCGCCCCCTGAGCCGGACGGCCGTGCTGCGCGCGCCCGGCATCGCCGAGCTGACCGGAGCCGTCACGGCGGCGGCCGCGCTGGCGGTGCTGCTGGGCGAGGTGCCGGCCGGGGTGCACTGGGCGGACGCGGTGCTCGATCCGGCCGCGACCGTCGAACGGCTCCCGGGCGCCATGGAGTTGACCGTGACCGACGGGCCGATCGGCGATCTCGTCGATCTCGTCGAGGAGGGAGTGCTGTGACCGGCCGCCGACTGCGAACCGTGGTGTGCGGGACGACGTTCGGGCAGTTCTACCTCGCCGCACTGGCCCGGCTGCCCGAGGAGTTCGAGATCGCGGGCGTGCTCGCGAGGGGCGGGCCCCGCTCCGTCGAATGCGCCCGCCGGTTCGGGGTGCCGCTGTTCACCGAGGTCGACCAACTGCCGGAGGACATCGACCTGGCCTGCGTCGTGGTGCGGTCGGGGGTAATGGGCGGGCCCGGCACCGAGCTCGCGCTGCGGCTGCTCGGCCGTGGCGTCCACGTCCTCCAGGAGCAGCCCGTCCACCACGACGACCTGGCCCGCTGTCTGCGCGAGGCGCGCCGGAACGGCGTGCGGTACCGGCTCGGCGACCTGTACGTCCGGCTCCCGGCGGTGCGCCGCTTCACGACGGCGGCACGCCGGCTGCTCGGTGAACAGCCGGCCCTGTCGGTGGACGCGGCCTGCTCGATGCAGGTCGCCTTCCCGCTGGTGCACCTGCTCGGCGACGCGCTCGGCAGCCTGCGTCCCTGGCGGATCGATCCCCCGTCGGGCCCGGCGGACGGCCCGTTCACGGTGCTGACGGGAGTACTCGGCGCCGTGCCGCTGACGCTGCGGGTGCAGAACGAGGTCGACCCGGCGGACCCGGACAACCACATCCAGCTGCTGCACCGGGTGACGATCGCCACGGCGGGCGGCACGCTCAGCCTGACCGACCCGCACGGACCGGTGTTGTGGCACCCCCGGCTGCACATCCCCGACGCGGTGAAGGAGCGCTTCGACTTCGACGGCCCGGACACCGGCCACCTCGCCGAACCGGCCACGACCGTGCTCGGCCCCGCCGGACCGCCGCCCTACCGGGAGGCGCTGAGCCGGACCTGGCCCGAGGCGATCGGCGCCGACCTGCTGGCACTGCACGCGGGCATCCTCGGCGAGCCGGAGGCCGAACGGCCCGACCAGTACCATCTGACCCTCACCCGACTGTGGCAGGACCTCACCTCCCGGCTCGGCTACCCCACGCTGCGGCCGGGGCAGGCTCACCAGCCCTTCCCCGTCGGCGAGTTGCTGGCGACGGTGGACGATGCGGCCGTCGTACCGCCCGCCCTGGACGGCCTGGTCGAGGCGGCGGCAGGAGCCGCCGAGCTCCAGGTGCGCGGCGTCGGAGCCGTGCAGGTCCGCGCCTTCGTCGAGCAGTTGGACGAGGCCGTGCTCGCCGGCATGCTGCTGGCACTACCGGGGGCCCTCGGCACCCTGGAGGAGATCCTCGCCACCGCCCGGGTAGCACCGGCCCATCACGGCCTGGTCGAACGCTGGCTGGCCGTTCTGGCCGAGCGTGGTCGGGTCGTCCGAGATGGCGAGCGATTCGTCGCGACCCGGACGGTCCGGCACGCCGAGGCGGCCGAGGCCTGGGACCGCGCGGCGGCCCTGTGGGCGGACGGGCTCGGCGCGCCCGAGTTCGTCGACTACCTGCGGCTCAACGCCGAACGGCTGCCCGCCCTGCTGAGCGGTGAGCAGCAGGCCGCCCTGCTGCTCTTCCCCGAGGGGCGCACGGAGCTCGCGGACACCGTCTACCGGGAGACGATCACCGCCCGCTACCTCAACACGGCCGTGGCGACCGCCGTCCGCCGCCTCGTCCCGGCCGACGGGCGACCGCTGCGGGTGCTGGAGGTCGGGGGCGGCACCGCCGCGACGACCGAGGCGGTCGTCCGGGCCCTGACGGTGACGGGCACGGCCGCGCCGAACGTCGACTACCTGTTCACCGACGTGTCCCGCTTCTTCCTCGGCCCCGCCAGGGAGCGGTTCGCCCGCCACCGCTGGCTGCGGCTCGGCGTGTACGACGTCGACCGGGCCCCACGCGAACAGGGACACTCCCCCGGCTCCTTCGACGTGGTCATCGCCGCCGGCGTGCTGAACAACGCCCGCGACACCGACGCCACCGTCCGCGCCCTGGTCGAACTCCTCGCTCCCTGCGGCTGGTTGCTGGTCACCGAGCCGACCCGCGAGCACCTGGAGATCCTCACCTCGCAGGCGTTCATGATGACCGCCCCCGAGGACGCCAGGGCGAAGACAGGCCGCACCTTCCTCTCCCCCGGCCAGTGGCTGGACGTGTTCGCCGGGGCGGGCCTGCGGCAGGTGCGGACGCTGCCGGCCGAGTCCCATGTCCTGGCTCCGCTCGGGCAGCGGCTCTTCGTCGCCCGCAAGGCCGAGAAATGAGAACCATGGAACTGACGTGCAGTCACGTCCTGTGCAAGGTCGACGACATCCGGGCGGCCGTACGGGACTTCACCGACCTCGGCTTCACCGTGGAGTGGGGCAGCGCACCGGCGAAGGCCCACAACGCGCTGATCTGGTTCGAGCAGGGCCCGTTCATCGAGCTCTTCGAACTCCCCTCCCGGTTCGCCCTGTTGCGCGGACCGTTCGGCCTCGCGTACGGCTCGGCAGCGAGCACCCGGCTCGCCAAGTGGGCCCGAGCGGGCGAGGGGTGGCGCGATGTCGCGCTGGAGACCACCGGCTTCGAGCTGTCCGGGACCCGCCGCGACCTGCGCGCCCGGGGTCTCCCGGCCTCCCGCGTCATGACCGGCCGCCGGACCAGGCCCGACGGACAGCCGGTCCGCTACCGGTTCCTCACCCCCGCCCCGGCCGGGCTCCCGTTCGTCGTCTCCGCCTACCACCCGCCGCAGCGGCCCGCTCATGTGGCCCACCCCAACGGCGCGCTCGGCGTCTCCCGGGTGCGGCTGGGCGTGGCCGCGAGCGACCGCGCCGCCTTCGACACGCTCGTCGGCGCGGACCCGTGGCTGACGCCCGAGCCCGCCGACCGCACCGGTGTCCTACACGTGGACCTGACCGGGCTGACGCACCCACTCGACGCCGCCGCTCTGCACGGCGCCGAGCTCGGCCCGGCCGCGTCGGAGCGGAGCGCACGATGGAACTCCTGACCCCCGCGAGCCCGGGCTACGACCGCGCCCGCCGGGTCCGCAACGCCCGGATCGACCGCCGCCCGGCGCTGATCGCCCGGTGCGCCGACGCCGATGACGTCACAGCCGCCCTCGCGCTCGCCCGTCGGCGCGGCCTGCCGGTGGCGGTGCGCGGCGGCGGCGCCCACGTGGCCGGCTGGGGCACCTGCGACGACGGGATGGTGCTCGACCTCAGCGGCATGAAGCGCCTCGAGATCGACCCGGACGCCCGCCTGGCGATCGCCGAACCGGGCCTCACCTGGGGCGAGTTCGACGCCGCCACGCAGCAGCACGGCCTCGCCCTGCCCGGGCCGCGCAACACCGACGTCGGCATCGCCGGCCACACCCTCGGCGGCGGGGTCGGCGACCTGTCCCGCCAGTTCGGGCTGACCAGCGACAACGTGGTCTTCTTCGACCTGATGACCGCAGACGGCCGCCGGGTGCGGGCCAGTGCGGACGAGCACCCGGAACTGTTCTGGGGCCTGCGCGGCGGGGGCGGCAACTTCGGCGTGGTGGTCCGGTTCGGCTTCCGGCTGCACCCGGTCACCCACGTGCTGGCCGGCCCGCTCGTCCACCCGGCCCGCCATGCACCGGCCGTCCTGCGGACCGCCCGGGACTGGCTCGCCACGGCGCCCGACGAGGCGTCGCTGGTCGCGCTCGCCTGGACGGCCCCGCCAGTGCCGTTCGTCCCAGAGCAGCTGCACTTCGAGCGCTCGGTCGTGCTGATCCCCACCTGGTTCGGCGCGCCCGAACAGGGCGACGAGGTACTCGCGTCGCTCCGGAACGTGGGACCGCGGCCGGTCTCGGACGGCGTACGACGGATGCGGTACGCGGACTACCAGCGGCTGCTGCCCTCCCCGCCCGGCTTCCGGGAGCAGAACGTCTACAACCGCGGCGAGTTGCTGCCCGAACTGTCCGACGCCGTCATCGACGACCTGCTCACCCGCTGGGCCGCCGCCGGGCCGAACTTCTCCGTGGTCCTCGGCGCCCTCGGCGGGGCCATCGGCCGTGCCCCGGCCGGGCCCACCGCCTTCACCCACCGCGACGCCCGCTGGTTCGTGGAGATCTGCGCCCAGTGGTACGGCGCGCCGGAGAGCGCCGTCCACCTGCGGCCGGCCCTCGACGGCTGGCGCGCCCTGCAGCCCGTGTCCCGCGGACCGTACCTGAACCTCCTGCCCGACCCCGAGCCCGAGTGGGTGCGCGCCGCATACGGCCCAGCCACCTACGAGCGGCTGGTCCGGCTCAAGACGACCTGGGATCCGGACAACGTGTTCCGGTTCAACGCCACCATCCCCCCGCGACTCGAAGAGGACACCCGAGAAGCATGAGCGTCACCGAACTGATCACCGAACTCCGCGGCGCGGGCGTCCAGTTGTGGGAGGAGGCGGGCCAGCTGCGCTACCGCGCGCCCAAGGGCGCGCTCGGCCCCGAGCGGCTCGCCGCGCTGCGGCAGGCCAAGGAGGCCGTCCTGGCGCAGCTGCGGTCCGAGGGCGAGCGGCCGCTCGTCGTCCCCGATCCGCAGTCCTGTCACGAGCCCTTCCCGCTGACCGACGTCCAGGCCGCCTACCTGCTCGGCCGGGGCGGGGCCTTCGAACACGGCGGCGTCGCCTGCCACGTCTACCTGGAGGTCGGATACCCCGATCTCGACCCGGCGGCCGCCGAGGCCGCCTGGAACCGGCTGATCCGGCGCCACGACATGCTCCGGGCCGTCATCGCAGCCGACGGCCACCAGCGGGTGCTGCCGGAGGTGCCGCACCTCGCCGTCCCCGCCACCGATCTGCGCGGCGCCGGCGGCACCGACGCCGTCGAGGCCGAACTCGCCGCCGTCCGCGAGGACTTCGGCCACCGGGTGTACGAGACCAGCAGCTGGCCGCTGTTCGACCTGCGGATCACCAGGGCCGAGGGGCGGGCCGTGCTGCACCTGTCGATGGACTTCCTGATCGCCGACTGGGCGTCCATCTGGCTGCTGCTCGCCGAGTTCGAGACGCTGCACGCTACCCCGGACGCCGAACTCCCGCCGCTGGAGCTGCGGTTCCGCGACTACCTGCTCGCCGAGCGCGGCCTGCGGGAGTCCGACCGCTTCCAGCGCGACCGCGACTACTGGTGGGCCCGGCTGGACGAACTTCCGCCCGCGCCCGACCTTCCGCTCGCGGACCGCACGCCCGCCGAGCACCCGGCTGAGCGTCCGGCCGAGGCCCGCTTCCGGCGGCGCTTCCTCAAACTGGACGCCACCGCATGGGCGGACCTCAAGCGCCGGGCGCAGGAGCGCGGCCTCACCCCGTCCTCCGTGGTGCTCGCCGCCTACGCGGCCGCGATCGAGCGCTGGAGCCGCAGCCCGCGCTTCGCGCTCAACCTCACCGTGCTGAACCGCCTTCCGCTGCACCCCGAAGTCGACCGCGTGGTGGGCGACTTCACCTCGGTCAACCTGCTGGCCGTCGACTGGGCCGACGGCAGCACCTTCGCCGAGCGAGCAAAGAGCGTGAGCGGACAGCTCTTCGACGACCTCGACCACCGGCTCTGCTCCGGCGTCGAGGTGCTGCGCGAACTCGCCCGCCGCCGGGGCCGCGAGGCGGCGCTCATGCCGATCGTCTTCACCAGTGCGATCGGCCTCGGCGAGGCGGGCATCGGCACCGACGCACGGGCCGTCGGCCGGCTCGACGGCTTCGGCATCACCCAGACCCCGCAGGTGTTCATCGACTGCCAGGCGATGGACGACGCCGAGGGCCTCCAGGTCAACTGGGACGTCCGCGAGGGGATCTTCCCGGACGGCCTCGCGGACGACATGTTCGCCGCCTTCGAAGCCCTGCTGCGCTCCCTGGCCACCGCCGACGCACCCTGGGACGCCGACCAGGCCGTCCCCCTGCCCGCCTGGCAGGCCGAGGAGCGCCGCCGCGCCAATGACACCCGGGCCCCGCTGCCGAACACCCTGCTGCACCACGGCGTGTTCGCCCAGGCCGCCCGCACGCCGGACCGGCCCGCGCTGCTCGGCCCGCGCGGCACCGTCAGCCAGGGCGAACTCGCGGGCCGGGCCGCCGCCGTGGCCGAGGCGCTGAAGCAGGCCGGCTGCACTGCGGGCGAACACGTCGCGATCGTCATGGACAAGGGGCCCGAGCAGGTCGCCGCCGTGCTCGGCACCCTGCTCGCCGGGGCCGTCTACCTGCCGGTCGACACCGTCCAGCCGCCGCTGCGCCGGGCCGCCATCCTGGCCGACGCCGGGGTCCGGCACGTGCTCTCCCAGTCCTGGGTGGACACCGGTCCCGATGCCATCGCCGTCGACCGGCTGGCACCCGCCGCACCCCCGACCACCCTGCCCGGGGGCGACCCCGGCGCGCCCGCGTACGTGATCTACACCTCCGGCTCCACCGGCCGCCCCAAGGGCGTGGTGATCAGCCACCGGGCCGCCGGCAACACCATCGCGGACATCAACCGCCGCTTCGGTGTCACCGCCGAGGACCGCGTCCTGGCCCTCGCCCACCTGGGCTTCGACCTCTCGGTGTACGACGTCTTCGGGCCGCTCGCGGTCGGCGGCGCCCTCGTCCTGCCCGACCCCGAACGCCGCGCCGACCCCTCGCACTGGGCCGAGCTGGCCGCCGAGCACGGCGTCACCCTGTGGAACTCGGTGCCCGCGCAGCTGCAGATGCTCTCCACCTACCTGGAGACCGAGCCCGGCCTGGACCTGCCCGCGCTGCGCCTGGCCCTGCTCTCCGGCGACTGGATCCCGCTCACCCTGCCCGACGCCGTCACCACCCGCCTGCCCGGCCTGGAGGTCGTCTCCCTCGGCGGCGCCACCGAGGCGGCCATCTGGTCGATCGCCCACCCGTACCGCGGCCTGGAGCCGGGCTGGCGCAGCATCCCGTACGGGCGGCCGCTCGCCAACCAGGGCTTCCGGGTGCTGGACGCATCGCTGCGCGACTGCCCGGTGTGGACGGCCGGCGAGCTGTACATCTCCGGCGCGGGCCTGGCCCAGGGCTACCTCGGGGACGAGGAGACCACGGCGCAGCGGTTCGTGCTGACGCCCGGAGACGGGCAGCGCCTGTACCGCACCGGCGACTTCGGCCGGTACCTGCCGGGCGGGGAGATCGAGTTCCTCGGCCGTGAGGACACCCAGGTCAAGGTGCGCGGCCACCGGATCGAGCTCGGCGAGATCGAGTCCGCGCTGCTGGAGCACCCCGCCGTCGCGGCGGCCGGGGTGGTGCTGGACGGCTCGGGTGCGGAGCGCGGGCTGCTCGGCGTGGTGGAGAGCGCCCGGGTGGCCGAGGCGGTCCGCCCGGATGACCGGGCGCTGATCGAGGACGCCCGGAAGGCCGCCGAGTCCACCCTCGGCGGCCTCGACCGGGACACGGTCACAGCCTTCGCCGATCGTCTCGACCGGGCCGTGCTCGCCTCGATGGCGCTGGCCCTGCGGGAGGTGGCCGGCGAGGTCGCCGAGCAGCACCGGTGGCTGGCCGAGCGCTGGCGGGCCGTCCTGGCCGAGACCGACGTGGATGCGGCCACCGTGGACGAGGCCGTCGTCGCCGACCTCTGGACGGATGCCGGAGCGACCTGGACGGCCGAACTCGGCTCGCCCGAGTTCCTCTCCTATCTGCGGCGCAACGCCGACCGGCTCCCCGACCTGCTCACCGGCCGTCAGGACCCGGTGGAGCTGCTCTTCCCCGAAGGCGGCCTGGACACCACCCGCGCCCTGTACCGCGAGAACGCGATGGCCCGGTACCTGAACAGCGCGGTGAGCGGCCTGTTCCGCCGCATCGCCGCTGATGCCGCCACCGACCGCGACCGGCCGCTGCGCGTCCTGGAGGCCGGGGCCGGGACCGGGGGCACCACCGAGAACGTGCTGGAGGCCCTCTCCAGTGTCGACTGCGACTACCTGTTCACCGACGTCTCGCCGTTCTTCCTGCCCGAGGCGCGGGCCCGGTTCGGTGACCGCCCGGGCGTCCGGTTCGGCCTGTTCGACGTGGACGGCGACCACCGCGCCCAGGGCCTGGCCCCGAACTCCTTCGACGTGGTGCTGGCCGCCGGCGTGCTGGAGAACGCCCGGGACGTGCGGGCCGCGCTCGACCGACTGGTGGACCTGGTCGCGCCCGGCGGCTGGCTGATGCTCACCGAGCCGACCCGGGAGCACCCGTGGATCCTCGCTTCCCAGGCCTTCCTGATGACCCCGCCGGAGGACGACACGCGCCGCCACGGCCCGTCCTACCTGGACCGTGACCAGTGGCTCGGCCTCCTCGCCGACGCCGGGGCCCCGCTGGTGCACAGCCTGCCCGCGGACGACCACGCCCTGGCCCCCCAGCACGTCCACCTGTTCGCCGCCCGGCTGAAGACCGACCGCATGCCGGTGACCGAGGCCGAGCTGCGCGGCCACCTGGCGGCCCGACTGCCCGCGCACATGCTGCCCTCGCACCTCCAGGTCGTGGACGCCCTTCCGCTGACCGGCAACGGCAAGGTCGACCGCCGTACCCTGCGCACCTGGCGCCCGGCGGCCGACGCCTCCGCGCGGACGGCGGCCACGGACCGGCCGGCCGACGAACTCGAGTCCCGCCTGGCCGAGTTGTGGGCCGCAACGCTCGCCGTCGACGCGATCGGTCGGACCGAGAGCTTCCACGAGCGCGGCGCGGACTCCCTGATCACCGCACGGATGGCCGGACGGCTCCGCGAGGAGCTGCCGGAGGCCCACGACGTCCCCTTCGACACCCTGCTGCGGCAGATGCTCAACCAGCCGACCGTCGAGGCCCTCGCCCGCTTCCTGCGCGGGCGCGCCACCCCGGACACCACCCCCGAGGGCCGGCGCGGCACGACCGGCAACGCCCTGCTGGTGCCGTTCGGCACCGGCGGCGACGGCCCGCTGCGCGTCCTGTTCCACGCCGGCCTCGGCACCATGGACTGCTACCGGCCGCTCGCCAAGGAGCTGGTCGCCCAGAACCTGGGCCCGGTGCTCGGCATCGTCGTCGACGACCCCGAACGGTACTGCGCGCTCGACCCCGCCGAGGTGATCGAGCGGGCCGCCGACGACTACGCCGAACGCCTGCTGACCGAGGGGCACCAGCGCGTCCAGCTGGTCGGCTACTGCCTGGGCGGCCTGTACGCCACCGAGGTGGCCCGGCGGCTCGACGAGCGCGGCGTCCAGGTGGAGGACCTGGTGCTGGCCAGCAGCCACCCGGTGGTCTTCGACGTCGAGGACGACCTGATGATCGAGACCCTGTTCATCCCCAACCTGCACATCGAGCTCACCCAGGCGGGCTTCGACGGGATCGACCCGGACGCGGCCGTCCACGCCTTCATGCAGGTGATCGAGCGCAACGGCGGCCGGGTGCCGGCCGGCTCGCTGGTCGAGGTCGGCGGCGACCCCGCGTCGGACTCCGTCGCCGCCTACTTCCGCCGGCTGTCGGAGCACACCCGCGAGGAGCGCTTCGCCCGGTACGCGAAGGCCGCGACCGAGGTCACCGGCCAGGAGCTGATGCCCGAGATGGCCGAGGGAATGTTCCGGGTCTTCCGGCAGAGCTTCCGCTCCGCGCGTTTCACGCCGCCGCCGTACGCGGGCGACATCCGCTTCCTGCGCCCGCGCGGCGCCTCGGGCTTCGCCCCCGGCATGGACGAGACCACGCTCGCCTTCTGGCGCGACGTCTGCCTCGGCGAGTTCGCCGTGACCGACATCGAGGGCAACCACTTCAGCTGCATCGAGGAGCGGAACGCCCGCGCCGTCGCCGACCTGATCGCCGCCCCGTTGCGCGCCGCCGCCCGCTGACCCGCTTCCGACAGGAGAAACACCGTGCTTCAGCACTATCAAGAGGCCCTCTTCGAGGGCGAGTTCGACCCGCTCGCGATCACCGCCCAGCTGGTCGGCTCCGGCCTGCTCGGCGAGTACGTGGTGTACGAGCGCCAGTCGTGCTGGCACGTCGCCGGGAACCCGGTGGCGGAGATCCGGGTGGACGACCGACGGGTGCACACCCTCCTCGCCGGAGGCGGCTCGGCCGAGGACTGGTCCGGCAGACCGTGGCGGCAGGTGGAACGGGCGCTGGGCCGGATACCGGTGGCGGACTGGCACGCGTACGGCTGGGCCTGCTTCGAACTGGCGAGCCGTCCCGGCTCCGGTACCGCCGAGCCGCTCGCCCATCTCTTCGTCCCCGGAGTCGAATTCGAGGTGCGGGCGGACCGGGTCCGGGTCAGGGCACTGGAGGGGAGCGACCTCGACGCGGCCCGCAAGCTCCTGACCGAGCCCGCCCAGGGCCCCGACCCGACCTGCGTGCCCCTCGACGTCCGGCAGGCCGACACCGCCTACCAGGCCGGGGTCGCCCACGCGGTGGCGGAGATCGGGCGCGGCCGACTGGAGAAGGTGATCCTCTCGCGGCCGGTCCCCGTCCCCTTCCCGGTGGACCTGACCGCGAGCTACCTGGCGGGCCGTCGGCACAACACCCCGGCCCGCTCGTTCCTGCTCGACCTCGGTGGCTGGCAGGCGGCCGGGTTCAGCCCGGAGACGGTGGTCGAGGTCGACGCGGTCGGGACGGCCAGCACCCAGCCGCTGGCCGGCACCCGGGCGCTCACCGGCGACCCGGACACCGACGAGGCGCTGCGCGCGGAGCTGTTCCGGGACCCGAAGGAGGTCTTCGAGCATGCCTCATCGGTCCGGCTCGCCGTCACGGAGCTGGAGTCGGTCGGCGAGCCCGGCGCCTGCCGGGTCAGCGAGTTCATGGCCGTCAGACGGCGCGGCAGCGTCCAGCACCTCGCCTCCCGGGTGACCACCACGCTCGCTGACGGCCGCACCGCCTGGGACGCACTGGGCGCGGTGTTCCCGCCCGTCACGGCCTCGGGCATCCCGAAGGCCGCCGCGTACCGGCTGATCGAGGAGTTGGAGGAGCAGCCGCGCGGGCTGTACTCGGGGACGGTCCTGATGGCCGCCGCCGACGGCTCGCTGGACGCCGCGCTCGTCCTGCGCGCCGTCTACCAGCGGGACGGCCGGGCCTGGCTACGCGCCGGGGCCGGCGTGGTGGGCACCTCCCGGCCGGCCCGAGAGTACGAGGAGACCTGCGAGAAGCTGGCGAGCGTCGCCCCCTACCTCGTCCCCGCCGCTCGTCACGGCCATGAGGAGGGCTGACATGCTCGACGGATTCACCCCCTGGCCCGAGGATTTCGCGGCGCGCTACCGCGAGCTCGGCTACTGGCAGGGCCGCACGCTCGGCTCGGTGCTGCGCGAGCGGGCCCTGAGCGCCCCGGAGAGCACCGCCGTCGTGGACGGCGCTCGCCGCTGGACGTACCGCGAACTCGACCTGCGGGCCGACCGGTTGGCCGCCGGCCTGCACCGGCGCGGCATCGCCCCCGGCGACCGGGTGCTGGTGCACCTGCCCAACGTCGCCGAGTTCGTGTCGCTCTGCTTCGCGCTGTTCCGGCTCGGTGCCGTCCCGGTCCTCGCGCTGCCCGCCCACCGGGAGACCGAGATCACCCACCTGGCCCGACTCTCCGGGGCCGTCGCGTACGTCATCCCGGACCGCCATCTCGGTTTCGACCACCGGGAGCTCGCCCGAGCCGTCCGGGCCCGACGGCCAGGGCTGCGCGAGGTGCTGGTGGTCGGCGAGCCCGAGGAGTTCACCGCGCTGGAGGAAGTCGACGCCACCCCGCCGCCCCTGGCCGGCCCGGCGTCCTCGGACGTCGCCCTGCTGCTGCTCTCCGGCGGCACGACCGGCGTGCCCAAACTGATCCCCCGTACGCACGACGACTACCTCTACAACGCCACCGCGAGCGCGGCCGTGACCGGCATGGACGCCTCGACCCGCTACCTCGCAGCGCTTCCCGTCGCGCACAACTTCCCGCTGGCCTGCCCCGGGGTGCTCGGCACGCTGGCGGTCGGGGGCACGGTCGTCCTGTCCCCGACCCCCAGCCCCGAGGACGCGTTCCGGCTCATCGAGCGGGAGCGGGTCACCGTCACCGCACTGGTTCCGCCGCTCGCACTGCTCTGGCTGGAGGCCGCCACCTGGTCCAGCGGCGACCTGAGCAGCCTGGAACTGCTCCAGGTCGGCGGGGCCCGACTGAAGGAGGAGGCGGCGAAGCGGATCGGCCCGGCGCTCGGCTGCCGCCTCCAGCAGGTGTTCGGGATGGCCGAGGGGCTGCTCAACTTCACCCGGCCGGAGGACCCCGAGCGCCTCGCGCTGTCCACCCAGGGCCGGCCGCTGGCCGAGCACGACGAGCTGCGGATCGTCGGCGCCGACGACCGGGAGGTGGCCCCGGGGGAGGTGGGCGAGCTGCTGACGCGCGGCCCGTACACGCTGCGCGGCTACTACCGGGCGGACGACCACAACCGCTCGGCCTTCACCACCGACGGCTTCTACCGCAGCGGCGACCTGGTGCGTCGACTGCCCAGCGGCCACCTGGTGGTCGAGGGGCGGGTGAAGGACGTCATCAACCGCGGCGGCGACAAGATCCCGGTCGAGGAGGTGGAGAACCACCTGCTGGCCCACCCGGCCGTGCACGACGTCGCACTGGTGGGCGTGCCGGACGAGGCGCTCGGCGAGCGCTCCTGCGCCTGCGTGATCGCGCACGGCACCCCGCCCGGCCGCGCCGAGCTGAACGCCCACCTCACCGCACTCGGGCTGGCGGCCTTCAAGCTGCCGGACCGGGTGGTGGTGCTGGAGGACTTCCCCCGGACCGCGCTCGGCAAGGTCAACAAGTCCGAACTCGCCACGATACTGAAGGAGTTGACGCATGGCTGAGCGCGGTGGCCTGCGCGTGCTGGCCGGGCTGGTGGCGCTGGCACCGGCGGTACGCGCCCGGCTCGTCCGAGCCGCCCTGCTGGGCGTGCTCGGCGGTGCCGCCACGGTGGCCGGGTTCGCCTGCGCGGCCTTCGCCGTGGGCCGGTTGTTCACCGACGACGGGTCGGTTCCGGTGGGCTGGCTGGCCGGAGCACTGGCCGGCCTGCTGGTCTCGTTCGCGAGCCGGTGGCTGGCCGAACACCTGGCGCACGAGGCCAGTTACGACCTTGAGGTGGTACTCCGGCGCGAGCTCGCCGACGCACTCGCCCGGATGCCGCTGGGCGAGGTCCAACGGCTCGGCTCCGGCCGCGTCAAGAAGATCGTCCAGGACGACGTCAAGGCGCTGCACAACGCGGTGGCCGACGCGCTGCCGTTCGTCGGCTCCGGCCTCGCCCAGCCGCTCGCGGCGCTGCTCACCCTCGGAGTGGTGCAGTGGCGGCTGCTGATCGCCGTCCTCCTGATCGTGCCGATCGCCGTACTCTGCCTGTCCCTGTTGACCCGGGACCACGCCGAGCAGCGGGCCCGCTACAACCGCGCGAACGAGAACGTGAACGCGGCCGTCGTCGAGTTCGTCCAGGGCATGCCGGTGGTACGGACCTTCGACGACGGCAAGGGCTCCTTCGGCCGGTTCTCCGCCGCCGTACGCGAGTTCACGGAGGCGGTGGCCTCCTGGATCGCCACCTCGCGCACCTCCGGCGTCCTCAACCAGCTGTTCATCGTCCCGCTGCCGACGCTGCTGATCGTCGCGGCCTCCGCCGTCCCGATGCTGGCGGCCGACTGGATCTCCGTCCCGGACCTGGTCCTCGCCCTGATGATCGGCGCGATGCCGGTCGAGGCGATCGCCCCGCTGATGCACCTGACCAACTTCCTCAACGACTCCAAGGCCGGCGCCGTCCGGATCGCAGGATTGCTGCACACCCCGCCGCTGCCCGAGCCCGCGAATCCGCGCGAACCGCAGGGCTCCGCGATCAGTCTGGAGGGCGTCCGCTTCCGCTACGCCGCCGAGCGGGGCGAACCCGTCCTGGACGGCGTCGACCTGGACGTCCCGACCGGCACGGTCTGCGCCCTGGTCGGGCCGTCCGGCTCCGGCAAGTCGACGGTGGCCAGGCTGATCCCGCGCTTCTTCGACGTCGAGGCGGGCACCGTCCGGGTCGGCGGCGTCGACGTGCGCGAGATCCGCACCGAGACGCTGCTGCGGCACGTCACGCTGGTCTTCCAGGACCCGTTCCTGGTCTCCGGCACCGTCGCCGAGAACATCCGCCTGGCCCGGCCCGAGGCCACCGACGAGGAGGTCCGGACGGCCGCCGAGGCCGCCGCCGCGCACGAGTTCATCACCCGTGAACTGCCCGACGGCTACGACACCCAGGTCGGCGAGCGCGGCGCCCGGCTCTCCGGCGGGCAGCGCCAGCGGATCACCATCGCCCGTGCCGTCCTGTCCCGGGCCCCGATCGTGATCCTGGACGAGGCCACGGCCTTCGCCGACCCGGAGAGCGAGGCCGCCATCCAGGACGCCATCGCCCGGCTGACCCACGGCCGAACCGTCCTGATCATCGCCCACCGGCTCTCCACCATCGTCGACGTCGACCAGATCGCCGTCCTCGACCGCGGGCGGATCGTCGAACGCGGCCGCCACCCCGAGCTGGTCGCCGCCGGTGGCCGCTACGCCCGGCTCTGGGCGCGCCACGAGGTGGCTGCGGCCTGGGGGCTGGCCAGCGGCCGCGAGAGGGAGGTCTCCCAATGAGGCGGATCCTGCGCCTGATGTTCACGGCGGCGGGCCCGTACGCACCGCAGTTCCGCGCCACCCTGCGGGTGTCGCTCACCGCCAGCGCCGTCCAGGCGGCGGCGTACGCGAGCTTCGTACCGCTGCTGGCCGAACTCTCCCGCGACCCGGTTCGCACCGGGCACGCCTGGCTGTGGGTCGGGGTGCTCGCCGCCCTGGTCGTCACCGAGGGCGCCCTGCGCGTCCGGGAGTCGGGCTTCACCTATGGCTACTGGCACCTGGTCACCCAGGCGACCAGGCTGCGCCTCGGGGAGCGGCTGCGCGCGATGCCGCAGCAGGAGCTCGCCCGGCGGGCGGCAGGCGACCTGACCTCGGTGGTCGGCGCCAACGCCACGGCCGCGGCCACCGCCGTGTCGGCCCTGTCCACGCTGTTCGTGCAGCTGGTGACGGTACCCGTGGTGCTGGGGGCCGTCGTGCTGGCCGTGGACTGGCGGCTCGGGCTGGTGCTCGCCGTGTCGGCCGGCGCGGCACTGCCGTTCGTCCGCCGGGTACAGCGCTCCTCCAACACGGGCTTCCACGCCGTGGACGAGGCGGACGCGGCGTCCGCGAACCGGATCGTCGAGTACGTGCAGGGCCTGCCGGTGTTCAAGGCGACCGGCCAGGCGGGAGCCGACTCGCCCCGGCTGGCCGCCGTCCTCGCCCACCAGCACCACGCCCAGTCGGCGGCGAACCGCTCGGCCGCCGCGCCGCTCGCCGCCGCCCAACTCCTGGTCCGGCTGGCCCTGGTGGCGCTGGTCGCGCTCGGCTCGGCGCTGGTCCTCGACGCAAAGTTGTCGCTCGGCCTGCTGGTCGCCATCGTCGTGACGGCCGCCCGGTTCGCCGAGCCGCTGAGCATGGCCGCCGTGATGACCAAGCTCTTCGAGATGTCCGAGGCCGCCCTGACCAGGATCGACGAGGTCCTGCGGGTGGAACCGCTGCCCGTCGCCCCCGGCGGGACGGAGCCGAAGGACTTCGAGATCCGCTTCGAGCACGTCACCTTCGCCTACGACGGCCGCGACGAGCCCACGCTGCGCGCCTTCGACCTCACCGTCCCCGAGCGCAGCCTGACCGCTCTGGTCGGGCCCTCGGGCTCCGGCAAGACCACCGTGACCAGGCTGATCAGCCGCTTCGCCGATCCCCAGCACGGCACCGTACGGATCGGCAGGGTCGACCTGCGCACCCTCGAACCGGACGAGGTGCTTCGCCACATCGCCGTCGTGTTCCAGGACGTCTACCTCTTCGACGACACCATCCGCGCCAACATCGCGCTCGGCCGCCCCGACGCCACCGACGCCCAGATCGAGGCCGCGGCCCGCGCGGCCAACGTGCACGAGTTCGTCGCCCGGCTGCCCCTGGGCTACGACACCCGGGTCGGCGAGATCGGCTCCGCGCTCTCCGGCGGCGAGCGGCAGCGGATCTCCATCGCCCGGGCCATCCTCAAGGACGCGCCGATCGTGCTGCTCGACGAGCCCACGGCCGCCCTGGACACCGAGTCCGAGGTGGTGGTGCAGCAGGCCGTGGACCGCCTGGTGGCCGGCCGGACCGTCGTCGTCATCGCCCACCGGCTCTCCACCGTGGTGGGCGCCGACCAGATCGTGGTGGTCGACGACGGCCGCATCACCCAGCGAGGCACCCACGCCGAGCTGCTCACCGACGCCGACGGCCGCTACGCCCGGATGTGGACCGCCCAACTGGCCGCCCGCCACTGGCACCTGCCGCCGACAGATGCCGGAGTCCCCTAGAGGCTGCCCTAACGCCGCGAACGGTTGAGAGGGCAAAGCCCGTCTGGGCTCCGCCCCCTCAATGGTGGTGGAGGCGTACGGCAGCAGTACGTTGCCAGAACCTAGCGGCGGCCGAACACCACGGCGCGGCAGTGGTGTTGAGGCCGCGGACGCGACCCGGACTCGGGTCCTGTCGATGGCGTCAGCCGGACACAGGCGAGCGCCGAGTAGGCAGCTCACCCGCGCCTCGGCAGCTCGTATCACGGGCCGTTAAGCTCCCGCAGGTCGCCGCCTGACACGCCACGTGCCGCAGCCGGCCTCACGCCCTACGCCGGACTTCCGGCGCACTCCAGCTGCCCTACGCGTGTTTCGAGTCCAGCGGGTAGGTACCAGCCTTCGATCGTGGGTGTCATGTAGAGGCGGGCTTTGAGGCCGAGGAGGAGCTGGCGGCGGTGTTCCTGGTCGGCTTGGGTCCAGGCGTCGGCGAAGGTCTGACCGGTATCGACGTCGACCCAGGCGGAGGGGCGTTGTGGGAGGGCTGCGAGGCGGCGGCGTTCGTCGACGAGGACTTCGAGGGCCTCGGAGTACTCGTCGTCGCCGCCGGGGTAGTCGAACAGGTTGCGGCGTTTCTCCTCGCGAAGGTCGCGCATGGCCTGGGTGACGTGGTAGAGCTGCTCGGTGTGGTCCTCGCCGGGGATGAACCCGCGCACCGTCATCGCCAGCCCCGCCAGGCGCTCCACCAGAGCGGTGATCGCGGCGGTGACCCGTTCCCCCTTCACGGACTGCCCCTTGCAAGCCGGTTTGCCCGCCGTCTTCGCGCACCGGTAGTACTCATACACCCGGCCGTTCATGGCGAGGTTCACCTGCCGGTAGAACCGGTCGCCGCAGCGGTCACAATGGACCACACCGAGCCAGGGCCAAGCCCCGTTGGAGCGTTCCTTGGTGACCGACCACTCGTCCATCGCCGCCTGGACCGCGGCCCACTCCTCCTCCGTGAACAACGGCTTGGCCATCCGGATCGGCAGGCCCTTCGCGTCACGGGCGATCTTGCGCGCCTTGACGGAGCGGCCGGTCAGCTTCAGGCCCATCGACGCCGGCGAGCGGAGGATCTTCCCCACGCTGGTGGGGTTCCAGTGGTTCGACGGCGGCGTCTTGCGCTTGCTCGAGTACGACTCGCCCTGGTTCTTGTACGCGTGGGTGGCCGGGGTGTCGAAACCCGCGGCTTCCAGGGCTGTGGCGATCATCCACTGGCTCTGCCCCTCCAGGAGAAGCTTGCCCATGTACCGGACGGCCTCGGACGTGACCGGGTCCGGTTCGAGGGTGCGCCCGCCGCCGGGACGGTCGACGATCCGGTACCCGTAGGGCGGCTGCCCGCCGGCCCAGCGGTCCGTCTTCCGCAGGTGCTTGTGCGCGGCGGTGACCCTCGCCTTGATCCGCTTGAGCTCCATCTCGGCGAAGATCGACGCCAGCATCAGGAACACCTTCGCCAGCTCGTTCCCGAACGACGACTTGCGGCCCTCCCGACAGTCCAGCGTGATGCCGTCGTCCGTGAACACCAGGACCTTGCGGTTCTCCTCTGCCCAGTGGGCGACATCGGCGCAGTCCTTGGCCGAGCGGAACGCCCGGTCGACCTTGGCCCACACCATCGCGTCCCACTCGCTCTGGCGGTCGGTGAGCCACGGCCCGAGGTCCGGACGCTTCCAGGGAGTGATCTCGGCGGAGACGTCCAGATCCTCGAAGGACCCGATGATCTCCCACTCCTTCGAGAGGGCGTGCCGGGTCGCCGACTCCGCCTGGACCAGGTGCGAGACCTTGCCCTCGTCCCCATGCGTGTCCGAGACACGCGAACCCACCACTGCTCGAACCGGCGCCGAAGCTGTCATGATGCCCACGGGAGGCCCCCTACCGCCCAGACCAGCGGACACCCTCGAAGAGGCTGCACTCGAACGGGTGGACCTTTTTCGAAAAGGCGTCTATCCGCTGGAGAGTAGACCTAAGTGTCTCGCCGGTATTGGGGAGAGCCGAGTTCGACACCGAGATCGTGGACCAGCTGCCCGACCACAAGATCGCCTGGCGCACCACCGGCGGCGAGGTCCAGCAGATGGGCGTGGTCACCTTCGAGCGGCTCGACGACCAGCACACCACGGTCCGCCTGGCCATCGACTTCGAGCCCGACGGCGTCGCGGAGAAGGCAGCCGACGCCATGGGGATGGTCGACCGCCGGGTCAAGGGCGACCTCAAGCGCTTCAAGTCCTTCATCGAGGATCACGGCGTCGAGGAAGGCGGCTGGCGTCGGCCGCATCACCCCGGGAGGCTGACAACCGACCTCGGCAGCTTGCCGAAGCGGTGGTGCCGGCCACGCCGGTGCCGCCGCTTCCTGCCGCGGAGGGCTGCTCGACCAGACAGGGTCAGCCGCTGCCGACTGCGCCGTTGCCGGCTTGCCACTCGCGGACTCGCGCGGTGTGCCAGTCGATGCCGCGCATGGCCTCGGCCTCCGACAATCCGCTCAGCTCCGCCACGACGCTCAGCCCCACCGGTGTGTCCAGGGTGGCCAGCGCGCGGCGGATCTTGGCTGCCCATTGCTCTTCCGGCATGAACGGCCGGTCCCGGTACTCCTCCACCAGAGCGGCCAGGTGGTCCACGGTGCACGCGGTCAACCCGCGTTTGCCGTCCAGGGACGGGTTGGTGTCGTGCACGGCCGAGGAGTCGGGAACGATCGCTGCCAGCAGTTCGTCGTCACCGGCTACCTGACCGCACAGATCGCAGATGTCGTACGGTTCGAAGTCCCCGGCCGAGGGCCGTTCGCCACCCGGAGGAACACAGCTGCCCGTCATGGCCGACGCCTTCCCTCCTCCCCCTGCTCGAAGTCCGTGGCCATCGCTTGAAGGCCCGGGTGCCCGGGGGCCACTGACCGGACCTCAGGGCCCGCGAGCCCGAGTCCGGCAAAGCGTGAACCGCCAGGTTTGTCCGCATGGCCCGCCGGTACCGGCGCAAACCCGGTGCCCGGTCAGTCCTTCTCCTGCTGGGGCGGGTCGGGGTTCTCCGTGCGTTGCTCGGCCACCGGCTTGCCGGCCCGGACAGTCTTGGCAGGTGCCGGCTGGTCCTCCGCCGGCCTGTCTTTCGTGGCGTCCGTCTCGTGGTGCAGGGGCACACCGCCGGCGCCGCCCTGGGGTACGTCATCCATCACTCTCTCCTCGCCGTTCCCGCCCGTGGCGCAGGGCCGGGGGTACAGCGCCGGCACGGCCGGTGGCCTGCCGGTTTCCCCCCTGCCGTCGACACAGGCGGGGTCCAGTTCCAATCGGGCCCGATCACGTCCGGGCGGGCCGCCAGCACTGGCCGGGGTACTGGGCGCTGTGGCCTGCGGCTGGGCGCCGGCGGCCTGGGCGATGGTGCGCCGGGCGCCGGGCGAGCCGGCCCGGCATCTGTCCGGCGTGGTCAGTCTTCGCCGAGGACGGCGTAGCGTTCCGCATCGTCCTGCTCCCAGCGCTTCTCGACCGGCTCAACGGGCGCCGGGCGGGGTTCGGCCTCGCGGTGCTCGGCCTGCTCGGGTATGCGGACGGCTCGGCCCGGGCCGCCGCCTTCGCGCGCGTCCATGGGGGCCACCTCCGGAGGTTCTCGAAAGCCCGAACCGGACTTCCTGGTAGGTGCTCTCGGCTACCCGGCCTCCCCTCCGGGAAACCCCTGCGAGAGTGACCGGCGGGCGTGGCACCGCGCACGGCGCCGCTGCTGCTGCCGCGGGCAACCGCCGCGCAGCGTGCCCTGAGAAGCCCCGGCCCGGACGCGTCTGGGGACCGGCGCGCTGGGTAGGCGCGAGTGCGGAGCAGGCGGGGATTTCGAGGTCCGGTGGCATCCGTGCCGCGGAGCCGTGCGGCCGGCCCTCACGGGCAGGGGTACCGGGCCGACACGGTGACCGAAGCCCTGCCGCCCGGCCGCCCCACCAACCCGTGGCTCCCCGAACCGCTCAGGAGCAGCTGATGACCACCACCGCCCCGACGCGGACCGCAACCCGCCGACGCTACCTGCTCTGCCCGCCGACCTACTTCACCGTCGAGTATGCGATCAATCCGTGGATGGACCCGAGTCGCCCGGTCGACACCGGTGCCGCTCTACGGCAGTGGCAGACGCTCCAGGCCACACTTCGGGAGCTGGGCCACCGGGTCGAGACCATCGCTCCACGGCCACGGCTTCCCGACATGGTGTTCGCCGCCAACGGCGCCTCGGTGGTGGACGGCCGTGTCCTGGTCGCCCGGTTCCGGCACCCCGAACGGGCGCCGGAGGCGGCGGCGCACCGCGTCTGGTTTCGCCGGGCGGGGTTCCGGCCTCTGGTCGCTCAGCTGCCGAACGAGGGCCAAGGCGACTTCCTGCCGGTCGGCGGCAGGGTCCTGGCGGGCTCGGGTCTGCGGACCAGTGCGGCCGCCCACCGTGAGGCCGAGCTGGCGTTCGGCTGGCGCGTCGTCAGCCTGCGGCTGACCGATCCGCGCTACTACCACCTCGACACCGCACTGGCCGTGCTGAGCGAGGACCAGATCATGTACTACCCCGCGGCCTTCACCCACGAGAGCGACCGCACTCTGCGCGCGCTCTTCCCCAGGGCGATCCTGGCCTCCGACCACGACGCGTCCGTCCTCGGGCTGAACGCGATCAGTGACGGCCGCCATGTCCTGCTGACGGACGCCGCCCACGATCTCGCCGCCCAGCTCCGCGCGGACGGCTTCGCGCCCGTCGGCGTGCACCTGCCCGAGCTGCTGAAGGCCGGCGGCGGACCGAAGTGCTGCGCCCTGGAGCTCCACCCGGCGCCCCGGAGGTCGGCGTGAACGCGCCCGACGGCCTGGCGCCAGTTCTGCCGCACCCTCGTGGCCCGGTCTGCGCCGAGCTCTTCCCCGCCCTGCGTACCACCCCCAGCCCGACGGCCCGGATCGGGCGCCCGCCGGTCGGCGACCCGTGGGGCGAAGACGTCCAGCTGGCGCTCTACGTCTGCTACGAATTGCACTACCAGGGCTTCGCCGAGGTCGACCCCGAGTGGGAGTGGCACCCGGCGCAGTTGGCCCTGCGGTCCGCGCTGGAGCGCACCTTTCTCACCGCTGTCCGGCGGGAGACCGGCGATCCGCGGCCGCTGGCCCGGGCCCTGGCCGGTCTGCTGGCCGACGACACGGGCGGAACCGGCCCGTCCCACCACCTGCTCGACCGCGGGGAGCGCTGGCAGGCGCGCGAGTATTTGGTGCACCGCTCGCTCTACCACCTGAAGGAGGCGGACCCGCAGATGTGGGTGGTGCCGCGGCTGCCCCACCCTGCCAAGGCCGCTCTGGTCACGGTGCAGTACGACGAGTACGGCGCCGGCCGCCCCGAGCGGGCCCACGCCCAGCTGTTCGCCGAGATGATGGCCGACCTCGGCTTGGACCCGGGCTACGGGCACTACCTCGACGCCGTCCCCGCGCCCACGCTGGCAGTGGTCAACCTGATGTCGCTGTTCGGTCTGCACCGCTCGCTGCGCGGCGCGCTCGTCGGCCAGTTCGCGACGGTGGAGATCACCTCCCCGCCCGGCGCCGCCCGCCTCGCCGCCGCGCTCGAACGCCTGGGCGCCTCCCCTGCGGGCACCCTGTTCTACCGCGAGCACGTGCTGGCCGACGCCGTCCACGAACAGCTCGTCCGGCGCACCGTCATCACGCCGCTGGTCAGGGACGACCCCTCGCTCGGCCCCGACATCGCCTTCGGAATCGCCGCCACCGGCGCCGTGGAGGGCCGGTTCGGAACTCACCTGCTCACTTGCTGGCAGCGCGGCCGCAGCTCCCTGAGGGCGCCCCTGGCCGAACTGCCCGTGCGGGTAGCGCGGATCTGAGGCTCATGGGTCAAGACGGATGAACTGGGCAGGCGCCCACCATGCTTCTCCTACAACCTCCCGGCGTCTATCCCGCTCAGGGCGACACCTCGCTCCTGATCGAGGCACTGCGCGACGAGCAACCACCACCGGGATCAACGCTTCTGGACCTCGGCACCGGCAGCGGGGCGGTCGCGCTGGCCGGCGCCGAACTGGGCGCCGCGGTGACCGCCGTGGACCTGTCCCGGCTGGCGCTGGCCACCGCCTGGGCGAACGCCCGGCTGCGTCACCTGCGCGTCACGCTCCGGCGGGGGGATCTGACCTCGCCGGTCACGCGTCGCCGCTTCGATTTCATCGTCTCCAACCCGCCCTACGTCCCCTCGGCCCGCAGCCGGCTCCCTCGGCGCGGCATCGCCCGGGCCTGGGACGCCGGGCCCACGGGGCGGCTGCTGCTGGACCGGATCTGCTCGCAGGCGCCCCGGCTGTTGACCGCCGGCGGCGTGCTGCTGGTGGTGCAGTCCTCCCTGGCGGACCCGGCGGCCACCGTCGCCGCGCTGCACCGAACCGGGCTGCGGGCCGGTGTGACGGCGACTCGGACCCAGCCGTTCGGGCCGGTCATGTCCGAGCGGACCCACTGGTTCGAGGACCGTGGTCTGATCGCGCGCGGTCAGCACGAGGAGACCTTGGTGGTGGTGCGCGGTGTCCGGCCGTGACGAACAGGCCGTTCCCCGGCTGCGGCTGACCGGCAGCGGTCCGGTGCTGGTCGACGGACCGGTGGAGATCGTGCTCCCCGACGGGCGGAGCATCCGGGCCGACCGCCCGGTGACCGAGCTGTGCACCTGCCGCCGCAGCCGCCGCTACCCCTTCTGCGACACCAGCCACCGCAACCGTGACCACGCGGAACACCCGTCGGCGGACACCTGAGAGTGCGCGCCGTCGTCAGCCGGGCCGGTAACGCGCCGGATCCCGCCCGGGATGATTGGAGAGCGAGATGAGGGCAATGTCGAAGCGAACCCCGACCGCCGGACGGATCGCCCTGGTGACCGGCTCCTCACGAGGTCTCGGCCTCCTGATCGCCGGCGAACTCGCCTCGCGCGGCTGCCGCGTAATGCTCTGCGGACGCGACGAACTCGCCCTCGCACGGGCCCTGGCCAAGCTGCGCGGACTGCCCGGGGCGGTCGCGGCCACCAGCTGCGACCTGACCTCCGCCGACGCCCCCGCCAAGCTACTTGACGGGGTGCGCCTCCACTTCGGGGCCGATGTCGACCTGCTGGTCAACAACGCCGGCTCGATCCAGGTCGGCCCGCTGTCCGCGCTCGGTGAGGAGGACTTCCGGGACGCCTACGAGCTGATGGCCCTCGCACCATTGCGGCTGGTCCAGGCCGTCCTGCCCGGGATGCTCGCCCGGGGGTCCGGGTCGATCGCCACCATCGGCTCGGTCGGCGGGCGGATCGCTGTCCCCCACCTCCTGCCCTACTCCACGGCCAAGTTCGCGGCCGTCGGCCTCTCGGAGGGCTTGGCCGCCGAACTGGCGACCACCGGCGTCCGGGTCACCACCGTGGTGCCCGGCCTGATGCGGACCGGCTCGCAGAACGGCGCCGAGTTCGCCGGGCGGCCGGGCCGGGAGTACGCCTGGTTCGCCACCGGCGCCTCGCTGCCGCTGGTCTCGATCGACGCGCGGCGGGCCGCCCGGCGGATCGCCGACGCCGTCGAACAGGGCCGCCGCGAACTGGTGCTCACGCCACTGGCGAAGGCCGCAATGCTGGTCCACGGCTTGGCGCCTGCCACCACCGGCCGGGCCCTCGCCATGGCTTCCCGGCTGCTGCCCCCGGCCGGCGACACCCCCGAACCCCGCCGCTCCGGGGCAGAGGCGGCCCGCAGCCACCGGCGCGGCGGCTTCCTCCACCGCTTGACCGTGCTCGGCGAGCGCGCCGGGCACCGAAACAACGAACCGTCCGCCCAGTGGCGTTGAACGTCCGTCCACCGCCCCAGTCTCCGAGGAGGAACCGATGAAGGCAGTCACCTGGCAGGGGCGCCGCACCGTCGAGGTCCGCAGCGTGCCCGACCCGCGGATCGAGCAACCCACCGACATCCTGGTCGAGGTCACCACCACCGGCCTGTGCGGCTCCGACCTGCACCTGTACGAGGTCCTCGGCGCATTCCTGGACGAAGGCGACATCCTCGGCCACGAGGCCATGGGCATCGTCCGCGAGACCGGGCCCGGCGTCCACGCCCTCACCCCTGGCGACCGGGTCATCGTCCCGTTCAACATCTCCTGCGGCACCTGCTTCATGTGCGTCCAAGGGCTCCAGTCCCAGTGCGAGACCACCCAGGTCCACCCCTACGGCACCGGCGCGGCCCTGTTCGGCTACACCAAGCTCTACGGGCAGGTCCCCGGCGGGCAGGCCGAGCTGCTGCGGGTGCCGTTCGGCAACACCCTGCCGGTCGTCGTCCCGCACGGACCGCCCGACGACCGGTTCGTGCTGCTCACCGACGTCCTGCCCACCGCCTGGCAGGCCGTCGAGTACGCCGACATCCCGCCAGGCGGCAGCCTCGCGGTGCTCGGCCTCGGCCCGATCGGCGACATGTGCACCCGCATCGCCGCCCACCGGGGCGCCGGCACCGTGATCGGGGTGGACCTGGTGCCCGAACGGCTGGAGCGGGCCGAGCAGCGCGGGGTCGAGGTGCTCGACCTGGCCCGGCTCGGCAGCGGGGTGGTCGCGGCGGCCCGTGAGCTGACCGGCGGCCGGGGCCCCTGCGCGGTGATCGACGCGGTCGGCATGGAGGCCCACGGCTCCCCCGCTGCCACCGCCGCGCAGCGCATGACCTCGCTGCTGCCCGACGCCTTGGCCGCCCGCCTGATGACCCGCGTCGGCCTGGACCGCCTCCACGCCCTGCACCTGGCCGTCGACATGGTGCGCCGCGGCGGCACGATCTCGCTGTCCGGCGTCTACGGCGGCATGACCGACCCGATGCCGCTGCTGACCATGTTCGACAAGCAGCTCACCGTCCGGATGGGCCAGGCCAACGTCCTGCGCTGGATGCCCGACCTGCTGCCGCTGCTCGCCGACGGCGACCCGCTCGGAGCCGAGCAGTTCGCCACCCACCACGTCCCGATCGCCGAGGCCCCGGACGCCTACCGGATGTTCCAGGCCAAGCAGGACGGCGCCGTGAAGGTGCTGTTCCAGCCGTAGACACGGACCGCTGCCGCCCTCGGGGTGCGTGCGCGAGCACGGCGCGGCCGCTCGCAGGACGATGAAGTGACCAGCACCGTGTCCGTACCGCCCCCGGCCGAGGGGCGCCGCATCCACCCGGCGTCCCAGTTGGTCGTCGCACCGAAGGATTCGTGATGTCCCCACAGCCGTTGGCCGAGCCCCTGCACATCTACCTGAACGACCACCTGACCGGCGCGTTCGGCGGCGCCGCCCTCGCCGAGCGCATGGCCCGCACCCATCCCGGCAGCCGCCGCGCGAGCGACCTGTGGCAGCTGGCCCGCGACATCGAGCAGGACCGCGACGACCTCGTACGGATCATGAACCGGCTCGGCGTACCCGTCCGGCGCTACCGGACCTGGCTCGGCCTCGCCGGTGAACGGCTGGGCCGGCTTAAGCCCAACGGGACCGTGGTCCGCCGCGCACCGCTCAGCGACCTGATCGAACTGGAGGCGCTGCGCACCGGCGTCGAGGGTAAGGCCGCGCTGTGGCGGGCACTGCACGCCATCGCCGACAGCGACGAGCGCCTGGACCGGGTCCAGCTGGAACGGCTTGCCGAGCGGGCCGCCGAGCAGGCACGCACGCTAAACGGCTGGCACCAGGCGGTCAGCGCCGCCGTACTCGGGCACCGCCGCGCGACCCGGCGGCCGGACTCCGGCACGGGAACCGTCCTGTGAGCGGCTCGCGCCCGGCACGGGCCGTCTCCCTGCGCCTGCCGGCTGGACGCCGGCAGCGCGTGGCCGAGGCCCTGCGCCTCCTCCCGAGCCCTCTGTGCCCGGCACCCTGACCGGCAGGAGCTCGCGCCAGGTTCAGTCGTGCTGTTCGAGGGGGGCGATGCTGGCGGTGGCGGTCTTGAAGACCGGTTGCTTGGAGGCGGGGTCGAGGCGGGTGGGGATGAGTTCGTTCGCCGCCCGGTCGTGGCGGGCGGGGCCGTCTGCGAGATCGGGTTCCTGGTCCCAGTAGCCGTAGTGAAACGGCAGGAAGAGCAGGCCCTCGCGGATGCCGGTGATCCGGACCCGCGCGGCGACGGTGCCGCGGGCGGTGGCGACGGCGGCCATCTGCCCGTCGGCGAGGCCGTACCGGTCGGCGTCAGCGCGCGAGCATTCGACCCAGACCTCGGGGGCGGCGCGCTGGAGCTCGGGAACGCGGCCGGTCTTGGTGCGGGTGTGGAAGTGGTAGATGGTGCGGCCGGTGGTCGGCCACAGCGGGTGCCGCTCGTCCGGGGGTTCGGGCGCCGGCTGGTAGTCGGCGCCCCGCAGGACGGCCTTGCCGTGCGGGTTCAGGGCGCGGTACTGGGCTTCGGTGGCGGGCTCGCCCGTATTGAGGTCGCGGCCGTACGTCTCGCACACGTCCGGGTGGGCCGGGAAGTCGCCATCGGCGTACAGCCGCGAGGTGCCGGCGGGTCGTTCGGGCGTGGCGGGCCACTGGGTTCCGCCGTGGTCGCGCAGCAGCCGGTAGCTGAGGCCGGTGTAGGCGCACGGGCGGCCGGCGCTGCACCGCTGCCAGGCGGCGAACGCCTGCTCGGGACCGTTCCAGGTGATCAGCGGCTGCCCGGTGCGGTCGCGCAGGTCCATGCGGCGGGCGAAGTCGAGGAAGATGTCGAGGTCTGGCCTCGCCTGGCCGGGCGGGTCGACGGCCTGTTCGGAGAGGTGGACGGTGCGGTCGGCGTTGGTGAAGGTTCCGGTCTTCTCGCCCCAGGTCGCGGCGGGGAGCACCACGTCGGCGAACTCGGTGGTCTCGGTCGGGAAGATGTCCTGCACGACGGTGAACAGGCCAGGACGGGCGAGGACGCGGCGGATGCGGGCGAGGTCGGGCAGGGACACGGCCGGGTTGGTCGCACTGATCCACAGGAACGTCAGCTCGCCGGTCTCGGCGAGGCGGAACAGCTCCAGCGCGTGGGTGGGCGGCCCGCCGTGGTCCAGGACGGCGGGGTCGATGTTCCACAGGCCGGCGAGTTCGGCGACGTGGCGCGGGTTCGCCCAGTTCCGGAAGCCCGGCAAGTCTCCGTTGGCGCCGCACTCGCGGGTGTTCTGGGCGGTGGGCTGACCGTTCATCTGGAGCACGCCGGCGCCGGGACGCCCGAGCTGTCCGCGCAGCAGGTGCAGGTTGTTGATCTGCACCGCCGCGGCGGTGGCCTGATGGGACTGGTAGACGCCTTGCAGCACGGTGGACACGAGCCGGTCGGTGCCCGCGAGCAGCTCGGCGGCACGGCGGATCTCGCGGACGCTCAAGCCGCAGATGCCGGCCGCCCACTCCGGGATGCAGGGCGCTACGCGCGCCACCAGGTCCCGGTAGCCGACCGCGTGCGCCTCGACGTAGCGGGTGTCGACGAGGCCGGTGACGATGATCTCGCGCAGCAGGGCGTTCAGGAGGGCGAGGTTGGTGCCCGGGCGCGGTGCCAGGTGCAGGGCCGCTTCGCGGGCGGTCGCTGTGGGGCGGGGGTCGAGGACGAGCAGCGCGGGCGGGTCGGCGCCGTGGAGGCGGTCGAGGATGCGCATCCAGAGCACGGGCTGGCACTCGGCGACGTTGTGGCCCCACAGCGCGATCACGTCGGCGTGGTCGATGTCCTCGTAGCTGCCGGGCTGGCCGTCGCAGCCGAAAGACTCCTTGAGCGCCTCGCCCGCGGTGGCGGTGCACAGCCGGGTGTTGCCGTCGAGGTGGTTGGTGCCGATGCCGGCCCGGGCGAGCACGGTGAGCGTGTAGTACTCCTCCAGGAACAGCTGCCCGGAGGTGTAGAAGCCGACCGCGCCCGGCCCGCCCCCATCCAGGGCGGACCGGCACCGACGGGCGATGGCGTCCAGGGCCGTGTCCCAGTCCGTGTCCACCAGCCTGCCGTCACGGCGGATCTGCGGCGCCGTCAGGCGGTCGGGCGAGGCGTTGGCCTGCCAGCCGAACAGGTCCTTGATGTCGAGCCGCCCGCGGTTGACCCGGTCGCCTGTGCGGCCTCGGACGCCGACGATCCGGCCGTCGCGCACCGCGATGTCCATGGCGTCGCCGTTGGAGTGGAGCAGCGACGCGGAGGGCACCCACCGCTGCACGTCCGCCTCGGTGAGGCCGTCGGCCAGCTGTAGGTCCACACGGGCCGGCCAGGGATCACCGGGTGCGTACGGGGTTCTCACGCCCCAGGGGTCGGTGATGCGGTCCACGGCCGTCACTCCTTCCGTCGCCCCCAGGTCGGGGCAACGCCCTCTTACTCGTCGGCGCTGGGGACCTTCAGCGGGTCGCGGGTGGCGGTCTTCTTGGCCTCTTCGAGCTGCTCGCCGAGTTCCACGAGGCGGTTGCGGCCCATGGCCTTGCGCACCTGGGGGAACCAGTCCTTCTCCTCCTCCTCGACGTGGTGGCGCACGTTCTCGATCAGCACGGTCATCTTGGCGTCGAACCGCTCGTCCTCCGGGTCCATGGCGGCGAGTTCGGAGAGCATCCACACCACGACGTGGTGCTCCTCGACGCTCTCCAGCACGTGGTCGGTGGTGTCCGGGGCGGCCTCGCGGGCAGCGGGGTAGAACACCGTCTCCTCGATCACGGCGTGCACGGTCAGCTCTTCGATGACCTGGTCGGCGATGCGGCGCTTGTCCGCGTGGGCGCCGTCATCGGCCTTCTCGAACTCCTTGAACAGCTTCTCCACCGTCTTGTGGTCGTCCTTGAGCAGAACGATCGCGTCCATCACAAACCTCGATCCGTGGGTCTCGACGCGTCCGGCCGGCGGGCGCCGCCGGTCAGGGGGCCTGGGTGTCGGCGGCGGGCGGCTCGGCCTCCTCCCCGTCCTCGTGGTCGTCCGCGGCCCTGGCTCGGGCTTCCTCGGGAGTGGGAGTCGTGGTGTTCCGCTCCTGCTCGCACCGCTCCCGGACAGTGCCGTCGTCTTCGCCACGGGGGTCGTCGTGCTCGTGGTGGGCAGCCGTGCCGTCCGTGCTCATTGCATCGTCCTTCCGTGTTTGGGGGGCGGCTGTGGGCAGCCCCGCAGCACGCAGGCGCCACGCCGGTCACCGGCGCGCCGTGCGGTCAGTGGCCCAGGGCGCTGGCGAGTTCCTGCTTGTTCATCGTCGAGCGGCCGTGGATGTTGCGCTGCTTCGCCTCGTTGTACAGCTGCTCCTTGGTGGGTCCCTGGGAGCCGGAGTGAGAGCGCTGGCCTCCGCGCCGGGAGGAGGACATGTCGTGGGTGGAGGAGCGGCTGGCGGTCTTCGACTCGCCGTGCCGGGCCCGTTCCTTGTTCACGGTCCGCGCCGCGATCTCCTTGGCCCGCTCGGGGCTCTTCCCGCTCTTCAGCTCACTGTCCTTGATGTGCTCGTACTGGCGTTCACGCTTCTTGTTCGAACCCGCGGGCATGATCCCTCCTCTGTGGGGTGGCGGAGCGTCTACCCCGCGCGTGGGGAACGACTCCTGACCGGGCCGGCCGCTCCGCCGGTCGCTGTAACCAGACGGAGCGGTGCCCTCAGCGGGCAGAACGCCCGCGCGCGGCGGCCAGCCCGAGATGGGCCAGGCCGGCCACGAACACGACAATGCCGATGAACAGCAGATAGAGCACTCCGTGGACGGCGACGCCTACCAGTCCCAGGAGGATGGCGATCACCGTCAGTGCCAGGAACACGGTCACAACCAGACCTCCGCCCCCCGGCCTGGATGACCGGCACGGTTGTGACCGGCACGGGCTACCACCGGTACCAGCGGCTGCGCCCGCCCTCCGCCGCCCCGCGGAAGACGAAGCCGAGCAGCCACAGCGCCAGGACCACCAGCGCCACCCACCACAGCACGTGGACGGCGAATCCCAGACCGCCCAGGACCAGCGCGAGCAACAGAACGAGAACAAGAGCGAGCATGGGAGGCTCCCTTTCCGACAAATTCCCGGTGCCCGGGAGACGTGCCCGGGCAAGCAGCCACAGGGCGCTGCGACACCGCGTGTACCCGTCTTCCGCGAACCGACACAAGGCGTCATCACCTCCGCCCAGGCCCGACCGGCGCGACCGGACGCCTGCGGCGCGGTGGCGCGCGGCCCGGGGGTAAGGGCCGTGCGCCATCCGATCGGGACCGGCTCGGACGACCGCGGCGGCAAGACCCGCCGCTCACTCCTCGGTGGCAGAGTGGGGTGCGGCGGCAGGAGCACGCTGACCGCGCGACGGCGTGGCGGCCCGACCGGCTGCGGATCGGAGTGTGGGCACATGGACGGAAGGCGGTCCACATCGGCGGAGCAGGGCGACGGGTTCGACGCCTTCACGGACCTGCTCGACTACCCGCTCTACATCGTGACGGCCACGACCCCTGCCGGGCGGGCCGGCTGTCTGGTCGGCTTCGCAAGCCAGTGCTCGATCGACCCGCCACGGTTCGTCGTGTGGCTCTCCACCGCCAACCGCACCTACCGCGTCGCTCTGGCGGCCGAGCACCTGGCCGTCCACCTGCTGCCGCCCGACCACGCCCTGGCCGAGCTCTTCGGCGGCCGCACCGGGGACACCACCGACAAGTTCGCCCTGGCCGAATGGACTTGCGGCCCCGCCGACACGGTACTGCTGCGCGACGCACCCGCCTGGTTCGTCGGCAAGGTCCTGCACCGCCTGGAGGGCGGGGACCACGTCGGCTTCCTCCTCGCCCCGGTGGCGGTCGGCCGCGGCCCGGCCGCCCGGCCGATGACCTACCGGCAGGCCCGGGGCATCGAACCGGGCCACCCCGCCTGACCGTCTGGATCAAGCCCAGGCCACCGCCCTGCTGCGCCACCCCGACTTCCTGGAACCCGTCGCCGCCCTTCACCGCTGCCGGCTCCTGGAGCGGTTGCTCGTGGAGGGCGCCGAAGCGGCGTGACCCGCGCGCCGGGCCGCGATCGACACCGCCGCCACACTGGTGATCCCGTGCGGCCCCAATCGGGTGAGCGGGGCGCCCCGGGCCCGCGGTGCACAACGCGGTGCCGCGGCGGGACGGGCAGACTCGGCGGGTACGGCGGGAAGCGCCAGGCCATGACAGTGGCACGCGTCCGCTGGCGAGGAGGACGACGTGGTGACCCGTGCGGACCAGAACACCCAGCAGAATCCAGCCCAGCAGTACCCGCGCCCTCCGCTTCCCGAGCAGAGCCTGCCGCACCCCGGCAGCGGCGAGCAGATGCAACCGCGGCCGGACCACGGCGAAGCCTCCTACCGCGGCTCGGGCCGCCTGACGGGCAAGGTCGCGCTGATCACCGGCGGCGACTCCGGGATCGGGCGAGCGGTTGCCCTCGCGTTCGCCCGCGAGGGCGCCGACATCGCGTTCTGCCACCTGCCCGAGGAACGGGCCGATGCCGACACCACCGCCGCCCTGATCGCACAGGCCGGCCAGCGGCCCCTGCCCATCGCCGGGGACCTGCGGGACGAGGGCTTCTGCACCCGGCTCCCCGACCAATGCCTCACCGACCTCGGCGGCCTGGACATCCTCGTCAACAACGCCGCCTACCAGATGTCCCAGCCCGACGGGCTCACCGCGATCACCACCGCCCAGTTCGACCGGGTCATGCGCACCAACCTCTTCGGCATGTTCTGGCTCACCAAGGCCGCCTTGCCCAGCCTGCGTCCCGGGGCGTCGATCATCAACACCGCCTCGGTGCAGGCGTACAAGCCGAGCCCGCACCTGCTGGACTACGCGATGACGAAGGCGGCGATCGTCGCGTTCACCCAGGGCCTGGCCCAGCAGCTCGCCCCCGACGGGATCCGGGTCAACGCCGTAGCGCCAGGGCCGGTGTGGACACCGCTGATCCCCGCGACCATGGACGAGGAGAAGGTCGCACACTTCGGCGAGCAGTCGCCGCTCGGCCGCCCCGCCCAACCCGCCGAGATGGCCCCCGCCTTCGTGTTCCTCGCCTCGCCAGAGGCGTCGTACATCACCGGCGAGATCCTCAACGCCACCGGCGGCACCCCGCTGCCCTAAGGCACCGACGGCTCGGCCGGACCGGGCAGTGCGATCCCGCCGCTAAACACCGGGCGTCCTGTCGCAGGGGCGAGCCTCAGGGCCCGTACCAGTCGAGGCAGACGATCGTGGCGTCGTCCTGAGGGTGTCCGACGCACGCGTCGTTGACTGCCTGGACCGTGGTGCGGACCACTTCGCGGGGGTGATCGGCGGCGGTGTTGCGGATCACGTCGGGAAGGTCGACCGAGTGCGCCTGCCGGTCCTGCGTACCGTCCGTGTACAGGAGCAGCCGGTCGCCCGGTTGCAGGTCCAGGTCCTGCACGTGCCAGGGGCCGGGCCCGTGGACGCCGAAGGGCAGGTCGACCGCCAGCGTGACCTCCTCGACCATGCCCTTGCGCAGGCGCAGCGGCCAGGGGTGGCCGGCGTTGACAAGCTGGGCGCCACCTCCGTCGAGGGCGATGCGCAGGAGCTGGCCGGTGGCCAGGGTGTGGTGGCCGTGGTCGAGGAGGGCCTGGTTGGTGCGGCGGGCCTGTTCGGCGAGGTCGGTTCCGGCGCGGCGGGCGCCGCGGGAGGCGTTGACCAGCAGGGTGGCCATCAGGGAGGCGCTGACGTCGTGGCCCATCGCGTCGGTGATGGCCAGGTGCAGGGTGCCGCGGTCGAGGCTGTAGTCGTAGGTGTCCCCGGCGATGGCGTTGGTCGGCACCAAGGCGCAGGCCAGGGCGAACTGCGCTGCCTCGCAGGAGGGGGCGGTGGGCAGGAGCTGGCGCTGGATCTCGGCGGCGAGGCTGATCGGGGCCGTGCGCTGGCTCCAGTGGTAGAGGTCGGTGAAGCGGCGGTCGGTGACGACGATGTACGCCAGCGCGTGCGCGGCTTCCTCGATCTGTTCCAGCACGTCGGGGGTGACCTCAGTGAGGAACAGCTCCAGGACGCCGATGGTGTCGCCGCGGTTGGTGACGGGTGCCACCAGGCGCTGCCCGCGCTCGGAGTCTTCCGCCTGCACGAGGTGCTGGCTGCGCAGGACCCTGTCGTAGATGCTGCCCGCCAGGGGGATCTGCTCGGCATGGCGGCCTTGCTGCGGGCCGTCCTCCTCGCTGATCCGCACCACCTGCCGCCCCACCACGTCGACGAACAGGAACGTCACGTCCCGGGCGCCGAACCGCTCCCGCAGGTTCTGCGCGACCATGTCCAACGAAGCCACCGGTGCCGCGCTTTCGGCTGCGGCCAGCAGCTCGGCCAAGCCGATCCGGTCATCCATCTCCCTCGTCTCCCGCCGCGTCCCCCGCGTCCCGGTCCTGTCCTGCCACCATCGTCGCGCGATTTTCCTCCCTCCACCTCGTACGCGCCGCGGCGAGCGGCCGTGGTCACGGGGAGCTTCGCGGGATCCCGGAAGCGCGGTGCCTGCCTGCTGTCCCGACCCCCGCTCGCGCACCGACCGTGTCCGGCCCGCACTTCAGCACGGGTATCCCCGGTCCGAGCGAGCCCCGGCGCAGTCAACCCGCCGGCCACTCCGATGGCAGCCTCAGGACATCGGTGCAGGTGATTGACCACCGGGCACAGATCACAGGCGCTCGGGCCCGGCGCAGGTCCGCACGGTCCGGGGTGTCAGGACGACGGCTGGCCGTCGCTTCCAGCGCGAGGGTTCTCGCGTGGGGCTGCCTGGCGCGCGGCGGTGCGCCGCAGTACGACCTGCGGCAGGACGAGCCACGTGGTGGTGAACCACAGCAGGACGGCGCCGCTGATGATCCACGCGGCGGCCGGGTTGCCGGTCGCCGTCCGCAGGAGGAGCAGGAGGGCGGCGGCGATGGTCAGGGCGAGGGTGATGAGCCCGGTGGTGATGAGGTGGCCGGCGACGTGGATGAGCTCGGGTTTCATACCGTGCCCGGCGAGGAGGCGGTGGAAGGCCACGGGGGCTATGAGGGCGCCGGTGGCGAGGGCGCCGAGGATCACGGTGGCGGTGTAGAGGTTCTTGTCGAAGCCGGGCAGGGCGGCGAAGCGGGGGGTGAAGGCGACACCGATGAGGAAGCCGAACAGGATCTGCGCGCCGGTCTGGCACACGCGCACCTCCTGGAGCATGTCGGCCCACATGCGGTCGGCCCGCTCCTGCGGGGTCTCGTGCCGGCCTGCGGAGCCGTCGTTCGCCATCAGAGCCTCCACCGTTGGCCGGTCAGGGGCGGTCGTCGTGGTGGCCACACAGCCACGCCAGCGCCTGGTAGGCGCCCAGGGCGCCCCTACTGTCGGCGCCTGCGGCCAGGGCCTCGCGCAGGCTGACCGCAGCGGCCTGGCATTCGGCCAGCAGCTGGGCCCGGCAGGGCCCGGCGGCGCCGAGTGCGGCACTGGCGGTGACCGGTGCCGCGACCTGAGTCCCGACGGCCCACCGGTAGGCGCCCAGGACACCGTGGTCGAAAGCGGTCCACGGCTGCGGGCTCCGGTTCGCGGCCTCGACCGCGTCGAACACCTCGTCCAGCCGGCGCACCCCCACGGCCGGGACCGCCGTCTCGTCACTGGTCATGCCCGCAACCTACGTCCGCGGAGCGGAGCCCGCCGCTGGACGGGCCAGCCCAGCGGCGGACCGGCCGGGCTGTGCCCGGTGGCACGTCGGCGACCGGGTGAACCGGTACCGGAAGCCAAGCATGGGTGTCGCTGGTCGCCGTGTCGGCGAGCGGGGAGGGACGGAACGGGCATCTTGTACGGGAGTGGGGCGGGTTCACAAAGCTTCTCGCAGCGCGGGCAGCAGGGTGGTCTCGGCCCAGTCGAGGAACGCGGGCTGGCTGTCGCCACCGATCTGGACAAGGGCGACCTCGCCGAACCCGGCGTCGGCGAACGGCCGGACCGCTTCGACGAAATCCTCGACCCGGTCACCGCAGGGGATGGCCTCGGCCACGTCCTCAAGGCGGACGAAGCGACTCGCTGCGGCAAAGCCCGCCGTGCCGGGCAGCTCGGCGTTGACCTTCCAGCCTCCGCCGAACCAGCGGAACTGCTCGTGGGCCCGTCGCACGGCCGCGTCCCGGTCGGTGCCCCAGCACACCGGCAGCTGGCCCACCGCCGGCTTCCTGGCACCGCCGTGCTGCGCGAAGCCCCCGACCAGCTCCGGGTCCGGCTCCACGGCGATCACCAGGTCCGCCAGCCAGCCCGCCAGTTCGCAGGAGTCCGGCCCCGAGACGGCGATGCCGATCGGTGGTGGCTGGTCGGGAAGATCCCACAGCCGGGCACCCTCGACGTCGAAGTACCGGCCCTTGCGGCTGACATACCCGCCGTCGAACAGCTCACGGATGATCTGCACGGCCTCGTCGAGCATCGCCTGGCGCACCGCCACCGCAGGCCAGCCGCGGCCGACGACGTGCTCGTTGAGGTTCTCGCCGCTACCCAGACCGAGCCGGAAGCGGCCCTGGGAGAGCAACTGCACCGTGGCCGCCTTCTGCGCCACCACCACCGGGTGGTAGCGGAAGGTCGGGCAGGTCACATAGGTCATGAGCGGGATGCGGGAGGTGGCCTGCGCCGCGGCGCCGAGCACCGCCCACGCATACGGGGCGTGGCCCTGCTCGTCCAGCCAGGGGAAGGAGTGGTCGGAGATCACCGAGAAGTCGAACCCGGCCTGCTCCGCCCGCACCACGTCCGCGACCAGGTCCCTCGGGCCGCGCTGCTCGGTCATCATCGTGTATCCGATTTTCACCATGGCCCGCGTCTGCCCCGGGCGTCGCCCTGCACACGGGTAGCCCGGTCAGCGACGAGCAGCACCTCCGTCGTTTCCGCCCGCTCGGGCGGGACATACGCAGGGCGACAAGGGAGCGTCGCCTCATGATTCAGGACTTCTGCCAACGCAATGCTGCCCGGCACCAGCCGCCGGCCACGGTCACGGGGCGCCGGAGATGACCGGCCGTGAGGAGGCCCTCAAGTTCGGGGTCGAGGAGGAGTTCCTGTTGGTCGACCCGGTGACGCGGCGGACCGTGCCCCGCGCTCACCTCGTGGTGCCGTACGCCGCCCGCGCCTTGGGGCCCCGGGCGCAGCGCGAGTTCCTGGCGACCCAGGTCGAGGCGTGCACGCGCCCCGTGACGACCGCCGCGGGCCTGCGGTCGGAGCTGCTGGGTGCGCGCCGGGTCATGGCCGAGGCGGCCGGGAGCGCCGGGTGTCTGCTGGTGGCCAGCGGCACCGCGGTCGTGGCCAGCGACCACCCGCTGGCGCTCACTCCCACGGATCGCTACCGGCGGGTCGCAGCTCACGTGGACGGCGCGGCCGACCAGGTGGGCGGTGAGATCTGCGGCCTGCACGTCCATCTGGGTGACCTCAGCCGCGCCGACGCCCTGGCGGTCAGCGCCCACCTGCGCCCGTGGCTGCCCGTTCTCCAGGCGCTGTGCGTCAACTCGCCGTTCTGCGAGGGGCACGACCGCGGTGCCGCGAGCAGCCGGGCCGGCCGCTACCTGGCGTGGCCCACCTGCGGACCCGCCCCGGTCCTGGACGCGGAAGGGTACGAGCGGACCGTGCGGCGGCTGACCGCCGATCAGGTGATCCTCGACCGCAAGATGCTCTACTGGTATGCCCGGCCGTCCGAGCACCTCCCCACCCTGGAGGTGCGGATCGCCGACACCAACGCGGACCCCGACACCCCGCTCCTCCTGGCCATGCTGCTGCGCGCCCTGGCCGGCACCTTCCTCGCCGACCACCGCGCCGGCAGCCCGCCGCCCCGCATGGCGACGGTGGTCCTGCGCGAGGCCCATCGCCAAGCCGCGGTCGGCGGCCTCGCCGCGACCGGGACCCACCCGTTCACCGGGCACCGCCTGCCCATGCGCCGCCTGGTGGCCGACCTGTTCGACCTCACTGCTCCTGCCCTGGCCGCGGCGGGCGACCTGGAGGCCGCCCGGGTGCTTGTGCACGCTCGGCTGACCGGCGGCACCGGCGCCGACCGGCAACGGGCCGTGTTCTCCCGCCGCCAGTCGCTGACCGACGTGGTCGACGACCTCGCCCGGCTCACCGCCGGACCTTCGACTGCCGTTCCGGGCCCCGACTCCCCCGCCTTGGAGCGCATCGCCGCGCCCATGTGACCCGCGCGCCGCCCTCGGGCAGAGGAGCAGAAGAAGCAGGGGCGGATACTCAGCCGTCCGCTGCAGGCAAGGCAGTCCGGCGCACCTGGCCGGCCTCCAGCTCGACGAGGACGGCGAGCACCGGTTGCAGCCAACGCACCACGGAGCGGCCCGGATGCGGCTCCCGCAACCGCCCTGCGACCTGGGCGCCGACGGCATGCTCCTGGTCCGTCAGCTCCCCGGCCACCAGCCTCCGGCCGTCACCGAGCATCACCAGGAGCCTCAGCGCGCCGCCCGGTTCACCGAGGACCCCGATCACCCAGCCCCTCACCATGACCTGGTCGGACGCCGCTCCAGCGCGGACAGTGCAAGCATCAGCAGACTCCCTCCTTGCGCGAGGTGTGATCAGCCGAGCATGGCAGCACTCCCTGGTCCGCGCGATCCACTCGCCCGCGGCTCCTGTCGGATCTGCCTGACGAGTACTTACCCGTGTCAGTCCGCGCGACAACCTGGCGCAGGGCGCAGAAGCGCTCACGTGGGCTGCTTTCCAGCAGTCCTGAGGACATCCGACGACCAGCGTGCCCCGAAGGCAACGGAGTTGTGCAGAGTCCCGCGGGTGTGACTGGCGGACAGATGCCGGGGTAGGCGGTGCTGGCAGCGTCGCCCGGCCCGGGTCGGCGCACCTCAGGAAGGTGATCGGATTACTGAAGTCCGCCGTCCGCCGACTGCCCGTCACGTTCCCCGACAGCCTGATGCCCGACACCCCGGTCGAAGCCGAGTTGCGCTTCGACGCCGAACTCCCCTACGCGGCCTGCCTGGTGTTCGCGCCCGCCTCGCTCGGCTGCGCGATCGGTTCTAATGGGCGCCGTCGGGCAGTAGGAGAGACTACGGCCCGTAGCCGCCAGCAGGTGAGCACTTCTCTGTTCGGAGCCATCGTGAGCTCTGAGGTCAGACCGTGCCCCTGCTGGTCGGCCGGGGGGCCTGACTGCTGATGGGATGGCGTGCCCGCCAGGCAGGTTGGGCGTGAGCACTTGATCCATTAGAACGCGAGCCGTGCCTTCCGCTGGCTGCGTACCACCCGAAGCCAAGAGAACTGGGGAAGACCAGTGCTGTTCGTCGGCGACGACTGGGCCGAAGACCACCACGACGTGGAGCTGCAGAACGAGACGGGCCGAAAGCTGGCGAGCGCACGGCTGTCGGAGGGCGCCGAGGGCATCGCGAAGCTGCACGCCCTCATCGCCCGCCACGGCGGCGAGGACCTGGAGCCCGGGCGGGTGACGGTCTGCATCGAGACCGACCGGGGCCCGTGGGTGCAGGCCCTGATCGCCGCCGGCTACCGCGTCTATGCGGTCAACCCCCGCCAGGCGGCCCGGTTCAAGGAGCGGTACGGCACCTCGGGGGCCAAGAGCGACAAGGGCGACGCGCACGCGCTGGCGGACATGGTCCGCATCGACGGAGCTCAGCTGCGGCCCGTCGCCGGCGACAGCGACCAGGCCGAGGCCATCAAGGTCGTCGCCCGCGCCCACCAGACCCTGATCTGGGAACGCACCCGCGCCTTCCAGCGGCTTCGCAACACGCTCCGCGAGTACTTCCCCGGCGCACTGAACGCCTACGCGAGTCTGGAGCTCACCAGTGGCGACGCCCTGGAACTGCTGCTCAAGGCGCCCACCCCGGACCAGGCGGCGAAGCTGACGAAGACCCAGATCACCGCCGCGCTGGCCCGTCAGCGCCGACGCAACCGGGACCAGCGGGCCGCCGCGATCCAGGCCACACTGCGCGAGCCCCAGCTCGGTGTCGCGGCTCCGGTCGCCGCCGCCTACGCCGCGGCGGCCACCGCCCACGCGAACCTGATGCTCGCCCTGAACGAGCAGATACAGATGCTGGAAGAGCAGGTGAGCGCGCATTTTCGCGCGCACCCGGACGCTGAGATCTACCTGTCGATGCCCGGCATCGGCGAGATCACCGGCGCCCGGGTGCTCGCCGAGTTCGGAGACGACCCGACCCGCTACGACACCGCCAAGGCCCGCAAGAACTACGCCGGCACCAGCCCGATCACCCGAGCCTCCGGCAGGACCCACGCCGTCCACTCCCGCCACGCACGAAACCACCGCCTCGCCGACGCCCTGCACAAGCAGGCGTTCTCCGCCATCAGCACCTCGCCCGGCGCCCGCCGCTACCACGACAAACAGCGCGCCCGCGACGCCGGCTACAACCCCGCCCTGCGCCAGCTCGGCAACCGTCTCGTCGGCATCCTCCACGGATGCCTCAAGACCCGCACCCTCTACGACGAGGCCACCGCGTGGTCACACCATGCAACCCTCACCACCGCCGCTTGACATCCCTACGCCATGGGATGTCTGAGCTGTGCTGGTACTTCGGCCGCGACCTGCTGAACGAGGGCCGCCACGCCCCGGCCGGCAGCGGAGACGTCAGAGTCCGGCCCGGCCCCGCCGGCGAAGTCCTGATCAGCCTCCACGGACCGGACGGCCACGCTGTGCTCAGCGCCCCGCAGGGCGCCGTGGCCGGCTTCCTCGCGGACGCCTTCACCCTGGTACCCGCAGGATCGGAAGGCGATCACCTCGACATCGACACGGTCCTCGCGCGCCTGCGCGCCGACGGCTGATCTCCTCACGCCGCGTCGTCGCGGGCGACGACCCGCACGCTGCGCAAGTCGGGGTCGGCGGAGTCGGGGATGAGCATTCCGGCGTCGTGCCCGGTGCGCAGGTAGTCGATGACGTCCTCGTTGAGACGCTCGCCGGGCAGGGCGGCCGGGATGCCGGGCGGGTAAGGGGTGAGCATCTCGGCCGCGACGCGGCCCGGGGCCTCGTCGATGGGGACCTGCTCGGTGGGGCCGAAGAACGCGTCGCGCGGCAGCATCGCCTGCTCCAGGCGAAGCTGCGGCGGGTCGGGCACCAGTACCGGCGGGTCGGCCGGGAAGCCGGGCGCGGCCTGGACCAGTTCGGCCAGCCCCCGCAGCAGGGTGTCTGCGGTCGTGGAGTCGTCGGCGTGGGTGAGCTGGGCGCTGATGCGCCGGTGGTCGCACACGTGGAGCGTGATCTGGTGGTGGGAGCGCAGCCAGTCCCCGGCGCGGTATCCGCTGGTGCCCAGTTCGGAGATGTCGACGATGACCTGGAGCGGGTCGAGATCGGCGGCGAGGCCGGGTGCGCAGAAGTCCGCGCGGCCGTGGACGTGCAGGCCCTCCAGCGCCTCGATACGCTCGCGGACACCGGCGGCGAGGTCGAGAGCGTGGTCGTAGAGCGTGCGGCCGTGCTGGACCATCTGGCGCCGCCAGCCGTCCAGGGCCGCGTAGATCAGGGCGGAGGGGCTGGTGGTGCCCAGCAGGTCCTCGCGCTGCTTGAGGACGGCCGGGTCCACCAGGTCGCCTTGGAGGTGGAAGACCGAGCTCTGTTCGAGGGCGGAGCCCATCTTGTGGACGGAGGTGACGCAGACGTCCGCGCCCGCGTCCATCGCCCAGGTCGGCAGGTTCGGATGGAAAGGCAGGTGGGCGCCCCACGCCTCGTCCACGATCAGCGGCTTCCCGGCTGCGTGGCAGACCTCGGCGATGGCCAGCAGGTCGGCGCACGTCCCGTACGGGGTGGGTGAGGTGACCAGCGCCCCGCGTGCGTCCGGATGGCGGTCGAGCATGACGGCGAAGGACTCCGCGGATGGCGGGTGTGCCAGGTGGAGCCGCACGTCCCACTGCGGTTCGACCCAGACCGGGCGGATGCCGGCGAGGACGAGGCCGGCGATCACGGACTTGTGTGCATCACGGCCCACCAGGATTTCCTCGTGCGGCCCGGCGACCGAAAGCATCGCGGCTTTCACCGAGAGGGAGCTGCCGCAGGTGGAGAAGAACGTGTGCTCTGCCCCGACGGCCTCCGCCATCAGGGTCTGGGCGTGCTGAAGGATGTGGCGGGAGTCCGTGCGGTCATCCAAGCCTCCGGTGGCAAGCACGTCCGCCCGGAACACGTCGGTGCCGAGCGTGGCCAGCACGCGCGGGTCGGTCCCGCGGCCCTGTTTGTGACCTGGCGGCGTGAAGCACGTAAGCGGGTTGGCATGGAACGCCGCGAGGGCTTCGAGCACCGGTGCCTGGGACTGGTCCATGACCGGCGTGTGCCCCGTGCCGAAGGCCAGAAACGCGAGCTCCGACCTCTGCAAGCGATCTTTGACTGACCCAGGCCCAAAGACATAGCACAGCAAATGGCGTGAGATTGCGCCGCCGAGTCCCCCTGGTCCGCATGTCGGTTCTCCCAATAGAGCCAATACCGCCTCCACTTCTCGGCAGTCCATGAGGGCATCGACCGGCTCCCCAGCAACGAGTGCGGGGTTCTCCTCCTAGTACTGCAACGGTGCTTACCGTGACGGTTGTCGGGTTCGCTCGTTGGGTTGTTCATGGGTGGGGACATATCCGAGGTAGATGCTCGTCGCTGGTCGGACGGGTTGGTGGAGCTGCACGAGCGGTTTGCTCATCGGTTTGCGCGGAGCGAGTCGCGGGAGTCTGCGCTGGCCTACATGCGGGGCCTGCTGGCGCCGTTGGAGCGCAAGAACGGGTGGACGGTGGCCGAGGAAGCCGGCCACGGCGGCCCGGACCGGATCCAGCGGCTGCTGAACCGGATCGACTGGGACGCCGACGGGGTGCTCGACGACGTGCGCGAGTACGTCGTTGAGCACCTGGCGGATCCGGGCGGTGTGCTGATCGTGGACGACACCGGGTTCCTGAAGAAGGGCACGCGGTCGGCCGGCGTTCAGCGGCAGTACTCCGGCACCGCCGGGCGGACCGAGAACTGCCAGGTCGGCGGTGCGACACGAAGTCGCACGTAGTGAGTGGGCTCGTTGAGAGGAGGATCGGCGTGATGCCGAGGACGTAGCCCCGGGCCAGTGTCCATGGCCTGTCTCCGCTGGGACGTGCGTCGCTGGTAACGGCGGGGTGCGAAGCTCCGGGAAGAAGCCCAAGGGCCTCCGCTCCACTCGGAGGCCACAGGCAAGGAGAAGACCGGACGGGTGAATGTGAATGAACCCTCGACGATGCCTCGTGATGGCAAGCCCCGCAGGTGGAATGCAGTGGCGGGGTGTAGGACTGGCCACTGAGAAGCGGCAGGTGCCGGTCGCAGACACCGAGTCGGCCGGGAGGACACCACCGTCCCGGGGTAATGAGGGCGCCCACCTCGGTCGCACCTCACACGTGTGGAACGTGACAACCCCGTTGGGGTCCAGGCGGCTTGTCGCCTGGTCAGCCGACCGCAAGGAAGGCCCAACTCCCCAGCGGGAACAGGACGGCCCAAGAAGCCAACGCCAGTGCGCCGAAAGGCAGCAGGAAACCGGGGCAGACCATCGGCTCCTCCGCCGAGCCCCGCATAACTGACCGGATATGGGCGTATGCCCGATCCCGAAAGGGAGCTGACGTGGGCCGGGTGAGCCCGTGGAGAACGTGACTGATCAAGGATTCCGGAACCGAAGGGCAAGTTGGACACCATGAGGACCGAGGCGACTGCTGTTGCGACGCCGCAGGTCCGCGCGGTGAACGGACCGGAGGGCTCTCTCCCCGATTGGGACGCCATCGACTGGCGCGCCGAGGAGGAGAACGTACGGCGTCTTCGACAGCGGATCTTCACGGCGTCGCAGGCAGGGGACCTCAAGAAGGTCCGCAATCTGCAGAAACTGATGCTCCGTTCGCGTGCCAACACGCTGGTGAGCGTGCGGCGGGTGACGGAGATCAACGCGGGGCGCAAGACGGCGGGCGTCGACGGGCAGGTCGTCCTGACCTCCCGGGGCAAGGCGGAGCTGGCCCACTGGGTCCAGCACCGCACCGGCTCATGGCAGACCCGACCCGTCAAGCGCGTGTACATCCCCAAAGCAGGCGGCAAGAGGCGCCCGCTCGGCATTCCCGTGGTCGTGGACCGGGTGCAGCAAGCCCGTGTCTCACAAGCACTGGAGCCCGAGTGGGAAGCGCGGTTCGAGCCGAAGTCGTACGGCTTTCGGCCGGGCCGCAGCTGCCAGGATGCGATCGCGGCGATCTACTGGACGGCCAAGGGTAAGAGTGCCCTGCGTCGGTGGGCGCTGGACGCGGACCTGGTGGCGGCGTTCGACCGGATCGACCACGCCCACCTTCTCGCCCAGCTCGGCTCCTTCCCCGCCCGGGGAACGGTCGAGCGGTGGCTGAAGGCCGGCGTGGTCGAGGACGGCCGGCTCACCCCGACCGGGGAGGGAACTCCTCAAGGCGGCGTGATCAGCCCTGTCCTCTTGAACATCGCCCTCCACGGAATGGAGACGGCCGCGGGAGTGCAGTACCGGCAGACGGGCCGCCGCGCTGGCGACACGATGCCGGGCTCCCCACTGCTGGTTCGATACGCCGACGATCTTGTCGCCCTGTGCCACTCGCGGGAACAGGCCGAACAGGTCAAGGAACGGCTCGCCCAGTGGCTGGCGCCCCGGGGTCTGGCCTTCAACGAGGAGAAGACGCGTGTCGTCCACCTCGAACAGGGCTTTGACTTTCTCGGGTTCACCGTCCGCCGCTATCACGGCAAGCTGCTGATCAAACCCAGCCGCGAGGCCGTCAGACGGATCCGGGACAGGCTCGGCACCGAAGTGCGCGCCCTGAACGGGGCCAACGCGGCGGCGGTGCTGCACCGGCTCAACCCGATCATCCGGGGTTGGGCGGCCTACTACCGGAACGTGGTCTCCAGCGAGGTCTTCGCCTCCCTGGACGACTACATGTGGAAGCTCGCCTACAAGTGGGCCACTCGCGCCCACCCGAACAAGTCGAGGCACTGGGTCACCGCCCGCTACTTCGGCCGGTTCAACAAGTCCCGGCAGGACCAGTGGGTGTTCGGCGACCGCCACAGCGGCGCCTACCTGCTGAAATTCGCCTGGACGAGCATTCTCCGACACCAGATGGTTCAGAACGGGGCGTCCCCGGACGACCCCGCCCTGACCGAGTACTGGGCCGATCGACGGCGCAGAAGCGCACCTTCGCTGGTCAACCGCGCCACCTTGCGCATGCTCAACGCGCAGGACGGCCGCTGCCAGATCTGCCGCAGGCCGCTGCTGCCCACCGAACGCCCGCCAGCGGACCCCACCCAGTGGGAGACATGGCTGCGGGCGACCCGCCAGGCGATCACCGCACGGATGATCACCCACCACGGGATCGGCACGCCGGATGGAACACAACTCCGCCTTGTCCACGCCACCTGTCAGCAGCTCAACACCGCTGGCAGCAAGCCCGCAACATCAACTCTGCACGCCCGCACGCCTCCAGGGCTTGCTTGAGCCGTGGTGCCCGGAAAACGGGCATGCCCGGTTCTGAGGGGGCTCCGGCGCAGTAATGCGCCGGAGCTACCCAACTCTTTCTCGCCTACTCCGGCGAGCTGGGCCGGACCTTGATAGACCGGGCGCTCTATCTGCCGAAGTCCTGGACGGACGACCGTGATCGGTGCAGGGCGGCGGGGATCGGCGACGAGGTGGAGTTCGCCACCAAGGTCGAGCTCGCGAGGGCGATGGTCCGCCGTGCGATCGACGACGGGATCCCGTTCCGGTGGGTGACCGCGGACGCCGGCTACGGCTACAGCAAGGGCTGGCGCTACGAGCTGGAGCAGGCCGACGTCTTCCACGTCGTGGCCACCACCAGCCACGACACCGTCGTCACCCGGTGGGCCTTGGACCATCGCCTGCACGAGCTGGTTGCCGACCTGCCCCGCCAGAAGTGGAAGCGCCGCTCGTGCGGCGAGGGTGCCCACGGCCTGCGGGTCTACGACTGGGCCCGCGTCGAGGTCCGGCCATGGCATCGCCACGACCGCAGGCATTGGGTCCTGGCCCGCCGGAGCATCGCCGACCCGGCGAAGGTCGCCTAACTACATCGCCTACGCGCCCGCCGGGGCCACACTCAACGAGCTGATCGCCGTCGCGGGTGCCCGATGGGCGATTGAGGAGTGCTTCCAGACCGCGAAGGGCCAGTGCGGCCTGGACGACTACCAGGTCCGACGCCACCCGGGGTGGTACCGGCACATCACCCTCGCCATGGCCGCCCACGCCTACCTCACCGTGATCCGGGCCCAGCACCTCGAAAGGGGGCCGGACCTGCTCGAACGCCAGACCTGATCCCGCTCACCGTCCCCGAGATCCGCCGACTGATCACGCATCTCACCCGGCCTGTCCGCCGCAGCATCGACCACGCCCTGCACTGGTCCCGATGGCGACGCAAACGCCAACAACAGGCCCGGACCAGCCACTACAAGAGACGAGGCCACAACCCAAGAGTTGAAGCCTCGTCACGGTAAGCACCGTTGCAGTATTAGGCGGTGATGGCTTCGCGTTCGCCCTTGGCGGTGATGGTGATCTTGCGGGGGCGGGCCTTCTCGCTGATCGGCACGCGCACGCTCAGGACGCCCTGGTCGTAGTCGGCCTCGATCCGGTCGGTGTCCAGTGCGTCGCCCAGGAACACCTGGCGGGAGAAGCGGCCCAGGACCCGTTCGTCCGCCAGTACTTCCGCGCCTTGGGGCAGCTGGGTGGCGCGCTCGGCGCGAACGGTCAGGACGTTGCGCTCCACGTCCAGGTCGACGCTCTGCGGATCGATGCCCGGCAGGTCCAGGCGCAGTACGAAGACCTCGCCGTCGCGGTAGGCGACCAGGGGCATGCCGGCGGGCTGGGAGACGGTGCCGACCAGCTGCTGGGTGAGCCGGTCGAGGTCGCGCAGGCCGCGAAGGGGGTCGGTGCGCATCAACAAGGGGATCAGCTCCTCACAGTCGTGAACGGTCACGGGTGCCCGCAGGCCGGGCCTTCCCGGCTTCGTTTCTGCCGGGCACCTCGACGGAAAAGTTATAGCGCCACGAGATGTTTCCTGACAAGCCAGGGCTCAACTTTGGCGGGCCGGGTGCGTGCGGCCCGGTAAGGACTCAGGTCAGGGGTGGTCGGAGATCCTTGGCGGGGTCGTCGTTGGGGACGACGGATCGCGCGGTGCCCGTTCATGGCGGGAGCGGCTGGAGGCGGGGGTCGTCCCGGCCGCCAGGGCCGCCTGCGGGGTGGGCGGGAGCGTCGGCGGCAGGGGATCCCACCGTCGGGGTCCAGGGGTGGTCGGCGAGGTCCTGGCGCAGGGCGGTGAGTCTGGCCAGGCAGGTGTCGATGGCGGCAATGGCGGCGCCCGTCTCGGCTTGGAGGCGTTCGCGGACCGTGTCGAGTTGGTCTTGGAGTTGCCGCCAGCGTTCGTCGGCGGCGGCATCAGCTGCGGCGGCGGTTGCTGTCATGGCGGAGCCGGTCGGTGTGGGCTGTGAGGGCGCCCAGGCGGGTGGCGAGGTCGGGGTGGCCGGGATCGAGGTGGGGTCGCACGTCGGCGAGGGGTGTCATGAGGTCGGCGGCGTCCGGGGTGGCGAGGGCGGTGCGCAGGTTGGCCTGCGCGCGGCGGGCCTGCGGGGGGAGGTCGGTGAGGGCGGTGATCTGGGCGGCGAGGACGCGCAGGTCGGCGGCGTTGTCGCGGGCCCAGGTGGTGACGGTGCGCTCGGCGGCGCGGTGGTCGCGGACGGCTTTGACGCGCTCGGCTCCGGTCTCGGTCGCCCCGGTCACCTCGGGCGGCGTGATGGGGGGCTTGAGGCGCAGGTAGCGGGTTTCGGCGGCCTGACGGCTGGCGACGCCCATGGGGCGGGCGAGGTCGGCCCAGGTGGCGCCGGTGGCGCGGGCGCTCTCCACGAGGCCCGCCTCCCAACCGGCGAGCTCGGTGCGCAGTTCGCGCAGCATGACCAAGGCGGCCAGTGCCTGCTCGGGGCTGACCTGCGGATCGGGGCCCGGTGCGGCGCCGTCCTGCGGGGCCTGGGTCTGGGCGGTGCGGACGGCGTCGCCGATGGCGGCCAGTGCCTCGGCGGCCGCGAGGAGGGATGCGGGCCCGACGGGCGGGGCGGCGTCGGGCGGGGGCGGCTTGGGCCTGTCACGCGTCATTGTCACTCTCCTGACGACCTGGGCTGTTGTCATCGGATGGATGACATGTTAGAACGGTTTCAGGTGAAGCGCATTGGCCCTGTTGCCCGAACCACCGGAGGTGTTCCCGATGTTGATGCGCACCGATCCCTTCCGTGAGCTGGACCGGCTCACCCAGCAGTTCCTCACCGCCACCGGCACCTGGTCGCGTCCGACCCCGATGCCGCTGGACGCCTACCGCGCCGGCGACGAGTACATGATCTGCTTCGACCTGCCCGGGGTGGACCCGCAGGCGATCGACATCGACGTCGAGCGGAACATGCTGACCGTCAAGGCCGAGCGCCGTCCCCGCCACGAGGGCGAGGACGTGAAGTGGGAGCTGTCCGAGCGCCCCCTGGGGATCTTCTCCCGCCAGGTCATGCTCTCCGACACCCTCGACCCCGAGGGCATCAGCGCCGACTACGACGCCGGCGTACTGACCCTGAAGATCCCGGTCGCCGAGAAGGCCAAGCCCCGCAAGGTCGCCATCAGCCACGGCGGCGACCGCAAGCAGATCCGCGCCTGACCCGCTCCCGGACCGCCGTCCCGCACTGCCATCCCCCCTCGGACCGTGCGGGACGGCCCCGGCGGACCGCACCGGGCACTTCGGGCCGCAGGCCGGTCGCGACAGCCCCAGACGCGAAGGGAGACCCGCGGTGACTCTTCGATGGGAGACGTTCCTGGCCGAGGTCCAGGAACGCGGTGAATACGACACACCCCGGGAAGCCGAACAAGCGGCCCGCGTCGTGCTGGCCCTGCTCGGCGCCCACCTGGTCGGCGAGGTGCGCGCCGGGCTCGCGGCCCGCCTGCCCGAAACCCTCGCCCTGATCCTGCTCAACCCCCTGCAGGCCGCCGAACCACTCAACCCTGAGCGCTTCGTGCGCGCCACCGCCGCCTGGATCGAAGGCGCCACCGAAGCCACCGCCCTGTGGGACATCGGCGCCGTTCTGTCCACCGCCGCCGACGCCGCCGGCACCGACCTCACCGAACGCATCCTGCTCCAACTGCCCCCCGGCTACGACCTCCTGTTCGGTCGGCCAGCTCCCGGCCACCGGCCCTGACCACCCACGCCACCCCGCCACCGCGCGGCCCCACAGACCCGAAAGGCTCCCGCCATGACCTGGCACCACCTCCTGCAGCAGGTCCGCGACCTCGGCCGCTACGACACCGACCAGGAAGCCGAACGCGTCCTGCGCGCCGTCCTGGCCGCACTCGGCAGCCAGCTCATCGGCGAGGAACGCTGCGACCTGGCCGCCGCCCTGCCCGAACCCGGCCGCACCACCTTCGCCGCACAGATCCCCCTCACCCAGCCCCTGGACGCCCACACCTTCGTCGACACCATCGCCACCACCCTGGACACCACCACCGACGCCGCCCGCCGGCACACCGGCGCCGTCCTCACCGCCCTCACCGACCTCACCGGCGAACCCCTGACCAGCAGCGTCCTGACCCAACTCCCCCACGGCTACGCACTCCTCTACGGCCGCGCCGACCTCACCGCCGCCGCCTAGTGCCGCGTCGGGCAACCTTCGCCGGGTTGGTCGCTCCCGCGGTTGGATGATGCTGCTGGCCTCGGCCCGCAGGAACCGCGTCCCGGTGATCACCCAGCTGGTGCAGGCCGACGAGGACACCGTCCGCGACGTGGGGCGGACGTCCACTGTCCCCAGCTGCTCGACCGCGGTGGTGAACCCGCCAGAGCCAGTACCGTGCGGACCTGGCAAGCAAGCGGCAGCCGTACTGGCGCAGCTTCGGAATCCCGATGACCCTCGTGCTCCACCGAGCCTCGACAGGTGGCGGTACGCGATCTACTTCACCGACCCCTCGGGCATCGCCGACGGCGCTCTCAACGATCTCGCGCCCGCGTCCGAGCCCGGTACCGCGCAGACGGCATGCCGCCTGAAGGCCGATGAACTCACGCACGGACTCCCGGAAGTCCAGTGGCGCGAATCGGATCAACCGGACTGATGGGCCGGCACAGTCACCAGCGCCGGCCCACGTCCACCCGCCTGACGAACGCGTCACCCAACCGGCGAACCTTCCCGCACTAGAAAGCTATTCGAGCACGGACACAGCCGTCCTCAACTCGCCGAACACCTCTCGCGCGTACGCGACCAGAGTCCGCTGATCCGCCGACGACGTCCACCGGTCGAACGCGCCGTAGAACGCGCGTGTGCCCAGTTCGGCCGCGAGATCGGCGACGAGTTCCGAGACGCCGCGGGTGCGAAGCGCCTGCGCCGTCGCCTCGGAGAGCGCCGCCCGCTTGGAGGCGGAACGCTCCTGCAGCTCCGCGCTGTTCGCGATGACCGCCCGAAGCCGCCGCCCGATGTCGCGCCGGTCCTCCGTGAACGAGGACGCGAGTCCGTCCAGCGCCAGGCCGACCATCTCCAGAGGCGTGGCCGATTCGGGCGCCTCCGCGATCGCCTCGGCCGTGATCCGATTGTGGATCTCCTGCCCGGCGAACAGCACCTCGCGCTTGTCGGTGAAGTGCCGGAAGAACGTGGTCTTGGTCAGCCCTCCGGCCCGCTCGGCGATCTCGTTGATCGTCGTCGCCTCGTATCCCTGCTCCGCGAACAGTTCGACCGCAGCGCGGACCAGCCGCTCCCGTGCATTCGGTTCCCATCTAGCCATGGAGGCAATCCTAGGTGATGTGACTTGGTAACGTCACCGTGCTAACGTGATGTTACCAAGTCACATCACCTCCCGAGGAGATCCTCGTGCGTGTCTTCGTCACCGGCGCCAGCGGCCACATCGGCTCCGCCGTCGTTCCCGAGCTCATCCACGCAGGTCACGACGTCATCGGCCTCGCCCGATCCGACGAGGCGGCCGCGACCGTCAGGGCGATGGGCGCCGAGGCCCGCCGCGGAAACCTGACCGACCTCGACGGCCTGCGCGAGGCCACCCGCCACGCCGACGCGGTCGTTCACCTCGGCTTCCAGCACGAGGGCATCGCCTCCGGCCGCTTCGCCGAGGTCGCCGCGCAGGACGAGGAGGTTGTCCACGCGATCTGCGGCGAACTCGTCGGCACCGGCAAGGCATTCCTCGGCATCGGCATGGGCAGCGTCGAGGACCTCACGAACCACCGGAATCCCCGTGCCAAGGTCGCGCTCGCCATCCACGGATACACCGAGCGCGGCGTGCGCACCGTCCTGGTCGCGGTCCCGAACGTCACGCACAGCAAGCGCGACCGGAACGGGTTCATCCCGCAGTACCTCCGGATCGCCCGCCAGACCGGCGTCGCCGGCTACGTCGGTGACGGCGCCAACACCTGGGCCGCGGGCCACACCCTCGACGTCGCCCGTGTCTGGGCGCTCGCAGTGGACAAGGCCCCGGCCGGCTCACAGGTCACCGGCGCGACCGAGGCCGGCGTCCCGGTCCGTACCATCGCCGAGTCCGTCGCCCGCCACCTGGGTGTCAAGGCCGTCAGCATGTCGGCGGAGCAGGCAGCCGAGCACTTCAAGGCCTTCCCCTTCATCGGCATCGACGTCAAGATGCCGAACGAGGCGACCCGCGAACTGCTCAGCTGGGAGCCGGAGCACCCCACCTTGTTCGCCGACCTCGACGCAGGCTTCTACTTCGATCGCTGAGCCGCCAGGAGGCTACGGGTCCTCCCGTAACTGATCTTTGAGTGGTAAGGGCAGGGCTCGGCGAGGGCTCCACCGCGGTGAATCACGTCGCGGACGGTGTCCTCGTCGGCCTGCACCAGCTGGGCGATCACCGGGACGCGGATTCCACCTCCAGGCCATGGCCGGCCCCCCAGCAGGACGTCGAACAGGCCATCGACATCCTGGACACCTGCATCCGCGAAGCACACGGGAGCCGCCCGGAGCCGGCAACCCCGTGAGTCCGCAGCCGGCACCAGGGCGCTGGGCTTTCACACGTTCACCCAGATCGAACAACCACCCACCGAGGTGCGGCTCTCGTGAACAGAACCGGCTTCCTGTTCACCGTCTCAGGTGTCGGAGTAGCCGAGGTCGCCGATGGTCCAGCTGCTGATGTCCTCGATGGAGATGCGGTACATGCCACCGGTGTGGGGCAGCGCGAAGTCACCCTGCAGGATTTTCGCGCGGTGCAGGTGGAGGTGGGTGGGACGCGCGGGCGGGCCGTCGGCAGGCGGGGCGAAGAGGGCGGCGAACGGCTTGAGGTGCTCCGAGGCCTGGAGGACCTCCGCCACCCGCTCCCACCACAGGGACACCGGGGCGAGCCTGCCGGTGATCACCGCTCCGGGGACCACCACGGTCAAGGACATCTGGTTACTGTGCTCGGACTCGACCATCGCGGCGATGTCGACGAGCAGCCCGTCAGGGTTCGACATGACTCCCAGATTAAGACACGGCGGTCGGTGTGCGGGAGTCCCCCCACGGTAGTGACCGTGACGCCTGCGGGCAGTGTCGCAGCTCTACGCCGCCGGGCTCCGGCCGGTGCCCGCTGCCGCGGAGGCCGGCCGACCGCGGCGCGGTGCCCGCCCGTCGGGCAGGTCCGCGATCAAGGGTGGCAGGTGTCGTCCGCCGCAGGCCGCGGGCGGGGTGCGGTGAGTGCCCGGCACTCACCGCGGGCCGCTCTCGTCGGGGCGCGGGCAACGGGGTCAGGTGTCGGCGGCGGGTTCCTGGCCGGGCTGGGAGCGGCGGAGTTGGTCGTTGATGCGCAGGGCTTCTTCGAGTTGGTCTTCGAGGATGATGATGCGGCAGGCGGCGTCGATGGAGGTGCCCTGGTCGACGAGGTCGCGGGCGCGCATCGCGATGCGCAGCTGGTAGCGGGAGTAGCGGCGGTGGCCGCCCTCCGAGCGCAGCGGGGTGATGACGCCTTGCTCGCCGAGCGAGCGCAGGAAGCCGGCGGTGGTGCCGGTCATCTCGGCGGCGCGGCCCATGGTGTAGGCGGGGTAGTCGTCGTCGTCGAGCGTGTCGGGGGTGTGGGGCCTGTCGGTCGTCGTAGTCACTGCACCTCTCTGGGTTCCTGGGGAACGCGTCGAGGGGCCCCGGCGCCAAGGCGGCTCCGGGGCCCCGAAGGGGAAACAACACCATCTACCGGCCTGGGCCGGGTTCCTTGTTCCGCAACTCCCCATCGGTGGGGGTGTGCGGGGATCGCGTATGCGTGACCGGAAACCACCGTCCTCGTACTCAAAAGGGGGTCTGCGGTGTCCGCCCGGGTGACGTCTTCACGGGCCGGGCGATCCTGATGGCGCTCTGTCCCTCCGTTCATCCTCTGTACGGACTGAATTACTGGTTCTGCGACCTGCTAGGTACTGCTCACACGGGTACTGCTCGGCAATGCTGAACTTCAACTACATGGTGCCAAGGCCCTGACGGGCCCCTGGTCCAACAGCCAGCCCCGTCGCCCGTCCTGCACTTTCCCTGGCTTGGAACCCCACTGCCGGACTCCCAGTACGCGCGCCCGCAGCCTGGCGCCATTTACCGGGATACCGCATCCTGCGACTGCTGGTACCGCTCGACTCAACTTCACCTACTGGTAATGCACCTACCGCGGTACCGCTCACCGGTCGCCCCTGATCACTGCGGGCCACCCGGCCCGGCCGCCGATCCTGTCGCCTTACTGCACCAAACCCGGCTTCAGGACCCCACAGCCGTGCCCACCTGCGAACTTCTGTACCTCCGCCCGCCAGTTCGTGTCTGGCGGGTATCCCTTGACTGCGCCTACGAGAGAAACACTAACCACAGCCACGAGCAATGTCTACTCCAGCCAGCATAGATTTTTCGGTGTTCGAGAGGAAGGTAGTCTGCGCCCCGTGAAACGGGAGGTCCTCAGGGTCCAGCCCGGGGCAACGAGAGGCACCACGGACGGAGGTGGGCGGCGGAAGAGCCACAGGCCACGTGCGGGGCGGGCGCACCCGACCCGCACGGGCGGGCGTGGCTGGTGGCCGCCCTCACCGAAGCCGTCCGCGACCGGGACCAACGCAGCCTGCGCAGGCTGCTGACCCGCTTCGCCGAACAGGTCACCCTCACCGACCCGCCGGCCCTTCGCGACGCCATTGATTCCCGGCCCCGTCGCGTCCGCCCGCCGGATCGCCGATAGTGGGCACAGCCCGCGGTGCCTCCGGATCAGAAGGCGCGGGCGGGCCAGGTCCGCAGTCGGTCATACCGGCATCGTCGCCCGCTCCGGGCCGTCCGGCCCAGGGCGGGCGATCTTCGGCTATGGGCGGTGCGGGTTTCGCATTTTCGTCAGCAGCGCGAGCAGGGTGTCCTGCTCCTGCGCGTCGAGACCGGCGAACAGCCCGGAGGCGTGCAGCCGCGTCCTGAGCGCCTCCCACAGTTCGTGCCCTTGTTCGGTGAGGACCAGGGTGCGCTTGCGGCCGTCGGCGGGGTGAGGCTGACGGGCGACGAGTCCCATGCTCTGGAGCTTGTCGGCGGCCAGACTCACCGTGGACGGGTCGCAGTGCAGGCGGGCCGCCACCTCGCGCATCGTCGGCGGCTCGGTTCCCGGGGCGAGCGCCCACAGCGTGCCAGTGACGGAGGTCGGGACCCCGAACTCGCCGAGCACCTGGGCCACAACCCCGTCCGCGGCGTTCGCCACCTCGACGAGAACGCGGACGATCTCGGCCTTCCGCTCGACGTCCGCGCGCTGAGCCACCGGTACCTCCTCGTCACTACCCACAGTCATGCGGCCATGATACGCTCCCAATATCAATGAGAAACTCAATGATATTGGAGAAGTAGATGGCTGACGACCTGTTCAACGGGACGGTGCTCGTCACGGGCGGAACCGGCTACCTGGCCGGCTGGGTGATCGCGGGCCTGCTCCAGCGCGGCTACCGGGTGCGCACCACCGTGCGCAGCCTCGACAAGGCGCAGCAGGTGCGCCACGCGGTGAGTGAGCAGACCGGCGGGCAGGCCGCCGGGACCATCGAGTTCGCGGCTGCCGACCTCCTCGGCGACGACGGGTGGGACGAGGCGGTCGCGGGTGTCGACTACGTGCTGCACACGGCCTCGCCGATGCCGTTCGGTCCGGGCGTGGACCTGATCACGACCGCCCGTGAGGGCACCCGCCGCGTGTTGGGCGCCGCCGCGCGTGCCGGGGTCAGGCGTGCCGTGTTCACCTCGTCCGGCGTCACGGCCGACACCGGCGCCCCGGACACGCCCGCGACCGAGACGGCATGGACCGCGCCGTCCGGCACCCCGCTTCGCGCGTACCCCGATTCCAAGATCCTCGCCGAGCGCGACGCGTGGGAGCTCGCCGACGCGACCGGGCTCGAACTGACCGCCGTCCTCCCGACGTTCATGCAGGGCCCGATGCTGGGCACAGCGAACAGGCCGGGAACGGTCGAGGTCATCCGCCGCCTGCTCGCCCGGGAGATCCCCGCCGTGCCGAACATTGGCTGGAACGTCGTCGACGTGCGCGACATCGCCGAACTCCACATCCTCGCCATGACCAGCCCGGCCGCCGCAGGCCAGCGCTACCTCGGCTCGGGCACCTTCCTTTGGTACCGGGAGATCTCCCGCATTCTGCGCGAGAAGCTCCCGGACGAAGCCGCGAAGGTGCCCACGCGCGCCATGCCCGACCTCGTCGTCAAGCTGCTCGCGCTGCGCAACCCGCAGCTGGCGATGGTGCGTTCCGAGCTCGGCCGCACCAGGCTCGTCGACAGCGGCAAGGCCCGCACGCAGCTCGGCTGGCATCCCCGCCCCGCCGAACAGACGATCATCGACACCGCCATCGCGCTCATCGCCGAATCACGACAGGGGTAGCAGCATGAAGCTCCCGCCGATGCAACGCACTTCCGTTCCCGTCTACTCACTGGCCGAGCGGGACAGGCGCTGGAGCCTGGCTCGCAGTTTCATGGCAGGAGAGGGTCTCGACGGTCTGGTCGTGTTCGGCGAAGGCGACGCAGGACCCGCACCCTTCGCCTTCGACAGCTGGTTCACCAATGACCGGCCGGGCGTCCTTCTCGTCTTCCCCCGCGACCGGACACCCACGGCGCTCGTGCCGATCCCGACGTTTCTCTTCGACCACCGAGAAGCAGTGCACAGAGGCGGCGAACTGTGGCTCGACGCGCACGACCTGCGGCTCGGCCGGCAGTCCCACCAGCTCGTCCGGGCATTGAAGGACCTGGGGCTCGGCAACGGCTCCATCGGGGTCATGGGCCTCGACCCGTATCTTCCCGCGCATCCCGAAGGGCGCATCCCGTACCCGTTCTGGGACACCGTGCTGAAGCAGCTGCCCGGCGCCGACTTCCGTAACGTCGGGCACGCGTTCGCCCGCCTCATGATGCCGCTGAGCGACGAGGAGATCGCCGTGGTGCGTCATGCCGCCCGCATCGGCGACGCGATGGCGGAGGCCATGGTGGCCACGGCCGCACCGGGCGTCTCCGAAGCTGACGTGTACGCCGCCGCCATGGCCACCGCGTACCGGCACGGCGCACTCGCGCCCGACATGCACTTCTGCTCTGGCCCTGCACCGTCGGCATCCGGACAGCCCGCGTGGGGCTACCGGCCGCAGCCACCGCGCATCCTGCGGGAAGGCGACCTGATCGCCACGGAGATCTTCAGCAACTTCGGCGGCCGTCAGACGCAGCACCAGGCCGCAATCGCCATCGGCGAGGTACACCGGACGATCGAGCGCGCCGCCCGGATCGCGAGCGAGTGCTACGCCGCCGGTCTGGCGGTGCTCCGCGCGGGCGCGACGTTCGGGGAGGTCTCCGAGGCCATGCTGGCGCCCGCCGAGGCAGTCGGCGCCTGGTTCCGGGGCCCTCAGATCCACGGACTGAACCCCTACGGCGCCTTCAGCCGCATCCCCGGGGGACTCATCCAGGCCGAAGGCGGCGACCGGTACCCGATAGCGCCCCCACGGCCTGCGATGTTGGCCGACCTGACCCTCGAACCCGGAATGTCCTTCGCCTTCGAGTCGAGCTGCGGAATCGGCGACCACATGGTCACCCTCGGCGGAACGGTCCTCGTCGGCGAGGACGGGCCGGTCGAGCTCAACCCACTGACCGCAAAACTACTGCGGGTCGCATAGCGTCGGCTCGATCCGGAGCCGCAGCATCGAGACGCAACCCGCCGGAGGCGGCGACGCGCTCGGGCGACCCCGCAGCCCGCACAGCGGCCTTCGCGAGACGCGATGCCGCCCCATGCACAGCGTCAACTTCAACGAAGGGATGACCATGAGTGCCTCGGTAATCCAATTCTTTTACGAAGCGATGAAGTCGCAGGACCCGGCCGCGCTGGCCGCGTCACTCGCCGACGACGTCGTCATCACCGAGCCCTCGGCACTGCCGTACGGCGGGACGACCACGAGCCGCGACGAGTTCTTCCAGAAGGTTCCGGGCTGGCTGAACCAGTTCTCAACGTGGCAGTTCGTCGAGGGAGAGATCTTCGGGGACGGCGAGCGGCTCGCCGGCCTCTGGAGCGCGGTCTTCACCGCACACGCCAGCGGTGAGACCATCCGCTATCAGCAATTCGAGCGGTACGAGGTGAGGGGCCACGCGATCAGCAAGGTGGACGTCTACCAGTCCGACACGCAGGGGCTGATCGACTTCTTCAAGAAGAACGGCCCGGCCTGGTAACGAAGGATGTCGAGACCACAGTCATAGCGTCAGAGGGGTGGGGGCCTGCGGTCGCGCCGTGGCTGGGGCCCTCAACGACCGACCCTCGCCCGGGTCGATGACGCCGCGCTGACCGCGGTGTGGCGCACCGCGTCAGCGCGGCAGGGTCACGACGGCGCACGCGCCGCCGCCGTCGGCCTCGGTGAGCACGATCGTCGCTCCGTGCGCCGTGGCGATCTCCCTGGCGATGGCCAGCCCAAGTCCGGTGGACCCGCTGTTGCGCCCTCGGCTGGCGTCGAGGCGGACGAATCGGTCGAAGACGCGCTCGCGATCCTCGGCCGGGATTCCCGGTCCGTCGTCGCTGATCTCGACCCGGACGCTGTCCGGTTCGACCCTCGCGGTAACGGACACCCGCGTTCGGGCGTAGCGGGCGGCGTTGTCGATGAGGTTGCGGAACAGTCGTGACAGGTCCTGCGGATTGCCGGTCGCCGTGGTTTGCGCCGGGACGGCGATCTCGAACTTCCGGTTGGGTACCACGGTCGTCGCCCGGATTTCGGTGAGCAACGCGCCCAGGTCGACGATTTGCTGACGTGCGGCCAGTTGTCCGGCGTCGGCCTTGGCCAGGGCGAGCAGCTGGGAGATCAGGGCTTCGAGCCGTTCGGTCTGGCGTGCGGCGCGTGAGGCGATGTCCGGCCACGGTGCGCGGTCGGGGTGCGCAAGGCCGACCTCAAGGCCGGTGCGGATGGCCGTCAGGGGGCTGCGGAGCTCGTGGCTGGCGTCGGCGGCGAAGCGGCGCTGGCGGGCGGCGGAGTCGTCGAGGCGGGTGAGCATGTCGTTCATGGTGCGGGCCAGGTTGCCGATCTCGTCGTCGGTGCCGGGCTCCGGGACGCGCTGGGAGAGGTCGGCGGCGGTGATGGCGGTGGCGGTGCGCCGGATCTGCTCCACCGGCCGGAGCGCGCGGCCGACCACCCACCAGACGGTGCCGCACGCCAGCAGGAGCGTGGTCGGCACGCCGATGACGAGGAGTCGGGCGAAGGTCTCGTTGACCTGGTCGCGTTGGTTGGTGGTGGTCACGGTGATGACGGACACCGGTCGGCCGCCGACCGCGCTGTACTCGCCGATGACGGAGACCTCGCTGGGCAGGACGCCGTCGGCGGCCTTCTGCCGGACCGGGGTGGCGGAGTCGGCCGGGAGCGCGAAGAGCGCGGGCCTGCCGACGAGATTCTGCGTCGCGGCGATGACGGTCCCGTCCGGCGCGAGAACCTGGGCCTGGGCCTGGGTGTCGAGGAGCGACGGGGGCAGCGGCTGTGGGAGCACCGAGCCGGTCGCCGACTGCTCGATCTGGACGGCGTAGGTGCGCAGTTGCCCGGCGACGGTGCGCTTGGCCTGGTCGACCTGGAGCAGGTACATCACCAGGAGACCGATCATGACGGCCGCGGTGAGTGCGAGCCCCGCGAGGACCGTGACCCGGGTCCGCAGGCTGCGGGGGCTCGCCCGGTGCAGCAGGCCTCGCCAGATGTGCGCAAGCCCGATCATCGCTCCTCGCTCCTGATCACGTATCCCTTGCCGCGCACGGTCGAGATGACGGCCGGCCCCTGCGGTCTCTCGATCTTGCGGCGCAGTCGGTGCACGACGACCTCGACGACCGCCGGGTCGCCGTCGAAGTGGGCGTCCCAGCAGTGCTCCAGCAGTTCGGTCTTGGAGATGACGGCGCCCTTGTGCCGGAGCAGGTACTCCAGCACGGCGGCCTCCCGGCCGGTCACGTCCAAGGGCGCGCCGTCGCGGGTGACGGTGCGTCCGGCGGGGTCCAGTGCCAGGCCGGCGGCGGTGAGCACCGTCGGCCTGGCGCTGAGGGTGCGTCGGGTCAGGGAGCGCAAGTGCGCGAGGAGGACGGGGTAGGAGAACGGTTTGGACAGGTAGTCGTCCGCCCCGGAGTCCAGCCCCTCGGCGTGGTCGAGGTCGTCGTCCATGGCGGTGAGCATCAGGATCGGTGTCCAGCGCTCGCGCTGGCGCAGGCGCTTGGCCACCTGGTACCCGTCCAGGCCGGGCAGCATCACGTCCAGCACGATGACGTCGTAGGCGCTCGTAGTCGCCATCCACAGCCCGTCCGTGCCGTTGCCCGTCGCGTCGACCACGTAGCCCTCGGCCTCCAGGCCCCAGACCAGGGCCTGGGCAACGTCCGGCTCGTCCTCTACCACCAGCACCCGCATGGTCTAAGCATCCCCGACCCGAGCCGAAACGGGCTCCGGCTGCTCGACGCGAACGGGGGCCAATGGCGCCGCCGGGATGCGCACCAGTCGCGCGGCCCGAGCCGGCAGCCACCAGTTCCAGTCCCCGAACAGCGAGACCAGCGCGGGCAGCAGCAGCATCCGGACCACGATCGCGTCCAGCACCACCCCGAACGCCAGGCCCATGGCGATCTCGCGCACGGTGACGTCGTTGGCAGTGGCCAGCGAGGCGAGCGCGAAGAACAGGATCAGCGCGGCGGAGGTCACCAGGCGGCCGGTGCGCGACACGCCCTCGATGACGGCCTCCCTCGTGGACCTGGTGCGCTCGTACCCTTCCCGGACCCTGGCCAGGATGAACACCTCGTAGTCCATCGACACGCCGAACAGGAACCCGAAGATCAGCACCGGGGCGAGGGTGTCGATCGCGCCGTAGCTGGACGCGCCCCACAGCGCCTGCATTCCGACGCCGTGCTGGAAGACGATGACCAGCAGGCCGTAGGAGGCTGCCACCGACAGCATGTTGAGCAGCACGGCCTTCGCGGGCAGCAGGATCGACCGCATCCCGCGGGCCAGCAGCAGGAAGGTGACCACCGCGACCACCGCGAACAGCAGCGGGAACGAGCCGTAGGTGGCGTTGGTCTCGTCGATCTTCTGCGCGCCCTCGCCGCCGGCCTGCACACCGTGCGGGACGCTGTGGCGGATCCGGTCCAGCGAGGTGCCGCCGTTCGCGCTGCCGACCTCGTACTGCGGGATCGCGATGACCACCGTGCCGCCCCCGGCATGCCAGGTCGCGCCGGCCGGGGCGACGGCGCCGCGCAGGCCGGAGACGGTCTCCAGGGTGTTCACGACGGTCCCCGCGTCGGCGGCGTTCGGGACGTACAGCGGCACCGCCGTCAGCGTCCCGGACGGGAATCCGTCGGCTTCCAGCGTGTGCAGGCCGTCGGTGTACGCGCCGGCGGTGGCCAGCGCGTGGCTGCTCGGCGTACTGATGTTGATCGTCGCGGCGGTGCCGGTCAGCGCGGCCAGGATGCCCAGGCCCGCGACGGCCGAGGCCACGCGGTGCCGGATCACCAACTTCGACCAGCCGGTCCAGAACCGGCTGGCGGCCTGCCGCCGCGACGCCCGCCTCGGCCAGTCCACGCGCGGGCCGATCTTCGACAGCACCGCGGGCAGCAGCGTCAGCGCGACCAGGGTCGCGGTGGAGGGGATGAACAGGCCGGACACGCCGATCCCGCGGACCATCGAGTTGGGGACCACGATGAGCGCGAACAGGCCGAGCGAGGCCACCAGGCCGCTGAACCAGACACTGTGCCCGGCCCGCTTCACGGCCGCCCGCACCGCTTCGTCGTTGCTCCGGCCGGCCGCCCGCTCCTCGCGCCAGCGGGTGACCACCAGCAACGAGTAGTCGATCGACAGGCCCAGGCCCAGCAGCGCCACGATGTACTGAACGGACGGGTGGATCGGCGAGGAGGACGGCATCAGGTACGTCAGGCCATAGACGAGCAACTGCATCGTCAGCACCGAGATCAGGGCCATCAGGAGCGGCAGGAGCGCCAGCAGCGACCCGAACACCCAGGCCAGCACCACCAGGGCGCCGAGCGCGCCGATGATCAGCTCGCCGGTGACGCTGGAGTTCCCGCTGCCGCTGGTGTTGCCGGCCTCCAGGGCCCGCAGGCTGGTGCCGTGCACGGTCAGACCCGGCGCCGCCGCCTTCGCGGCCTGCGTCAGGGCGTCGACCTGCTCGGTGGCCATGTCGTCACCCGGCTTCGGCGGATAGGCGAGCACGATCGTGCTCGCACCACCGGTCCCGACCAGCGTCCGACTGCCGGTCGAGGCGTAGGAGACCACCCGCAGCTCCGGCACGGCCTTGGCGATGCCCGCGTCCACCGCCTTCAGCTCCGCCTGCACCTGCGGCGAGGTCACGGTCCGACCTCCCGGGGCGTCCAGGATCACGACACCCGGGTCCTGGGTGGCGCCGCCGTACTTCTGGGCGATCTGCACGTTGGCGGTGTAGCCGGGGCCGCTGACATGCGTGCCCGGCTGGAGCCGGCTCGACAGCGACGGCGCCAGCAGCACCCCGACGATGGTGACCACCAGCCAGCTCAGGCCCACCAGCAGCCGATGGCGGATCACCCACCCGCTCAGCTTCTCCATGATTCCCTCCTTGTGACCGGCAGCGACTGCGGACGCTGCCTGGCTCACTCCGGACGGTAGGGAGGGCTTCCTTACGGGACGCTTTCGGCCTCGGGAGCCATCAGGACAGCGTGACCGGGCGGCACATGCCCCCTGCACGCTGGTGGGAGCCTGTGACCGCTGGTCCGTGCTTCCCGGGAGCGCCCGACTGCCTACTTGTGCGAGTTCACTGGCACTATCCGATGGGGCGTCAGAAGCTGACCATTGGCAGGATGCGTACCCCACCGAGAGGACACGCCGGAGGCACTGCAATCCACCCAGGAGGTCCGCAGCCGCGTGCTGCGCGCGGCCCGCTACATCCCAGGCGAGCAACTGGGCACCTGCGACGACACCGGGCGGATCGAAGGGGCGGCCGCCACTCGGTGTCCAACCGGCGACTCCATAGTGGATACGGTGTTGCTGTTATGGTGTTGGCCGAGGAGGTGGACGTTTCAGTGGCAGCAGTTGGTCCTACGCGAGCAACCCCGGTATCAGGTCGGGGCCCGGGGCGTCCGCCCGTGCCGCTGGAGCGGATCGTCTCCACCGCGTTGCAGATCGTGGACGAGGAAGGGGCCGACGCTCTCTCGATGCGGACGCTGGCCCAGCGCCTGGGCTCGGGCACGGCGACGCTGTACCGGCATTTCGACAACCGGACAGCGCTGGTCGCCCATGTCGTGGACCGCGTGTTCGGCGCCGTGGAGCTGAAGGGCGACGAACTCCTCGCGATGGGCTGGCAGCAAGCGCTGCGGACGGTCGCGCACACCATGTTCGGGGCCCTGGCCCGGCACCGGAACGCGGCGCGCCTGCTGGTCGAGGAGATACCCCTGGGGCCGAACGCCATGGCGCTGCGGGAGCACTGTGTCGCGGCACTGCTCGACAGCGGCTTCCCGCCGCGACTGGCTGCGAACGCTTTTGCCACCCTCGCCCGCTACGTCCTCGGATTCGCCATACAGGTCAACGGTCATGGCGGCGGCGGGCAACTCGCGGACGCACAACTGTCCGCCGTCTTCCAGAACGTCGATCCAGCCTTGTTCCCGGCAACGAGCACCGTCGCCGGGTCGATGCCCGTTCCGATCGAGGACGAGTTCTCCTTCGGGCTCGAACTCCTTCTCAGCGGGCTTGCCCACCTGCGCGACGGCGCCTGACCAGCCAGGACGACGCGAACCCGAGCCGCCCGCCTACGGGGTCGTCTCGGCCGGCGCCCAGGCGTCCGGGGGCAACCGGTCGCCGGATGGTCAGGCCTACAGCTGTCGTGATCCGCGTGGCCGGCGCGGTTCGTCAGCGGAAGGCGAAGTGCTCGGCGTGGAGTTGCTCGCGGGGGACGCCCTGGCGGTGGAGGGCGCGGGTGAGGTTTTCGATCATTGAGGCGGGGCCGCAGAGGAAGACGTGCGTGTCGGGGGTGATCGGTCCGGCCTCGGCCTGGATTCTTTCGGCGGTCAGACGGCCGTGGCTGCGGCTGAACGTCGGGTGGAGCCGGAACTCGGGGCGGTGTGCTGCCGCTGCGGTGAGTTCCGGGAGGAACGGTGCGTCTTCGGCGCTGGGGACGCAGTAGAAGAGGTCGGTGCGGGCCGGCGCCGCACCGGGGTGGGTGAGCCAGCCGAGGAAGGGCGCGATACCGATGCCGCCCGCGATCCAGATCTGCCGGGGTCCGCCGAGGGTGTGGTCGAACATGCCGTAGGGGCCCTTGAGGGTTGCGGGGTGTCCTTCGCTCACGTCCGTGTAGAGGCCGCGTGTGCCGCGGCCCAGGGCACGGATGGTGAGGCGTACCGAGCCGTCGGCCTGCGTTCCTGCGACGCTGAAGGGATGTTCGTGCCAGCCGCCGACCCGGAGGTAGACGAACTGGCCTCCGGTCACGGGAAGCGCCGTCCTGCCGGTGGGCGTGAGGGTGAGGTCGAGGATGTCGGGTGTCGGCCGCTCGACCCGGTGGATGGTGTAGTCCGCCCGGGGTTCCCTGCGCCGTAGCACCAGTTCGTCGTAGGCGTAGGCGGTCATGCCGATGGTGGCCATGGTGACGTAGATCGCCAGGAGGGGCGTGGATCTGTTGATGACGAGATCGAGGAACCAGCCGTGCAGCAGCGCGGACAGGAGCAGCAGGCCGGTGAGGCGGTGCAGGAACAGCCAGCGCTCGTAGGGCAGTCGGAGGATGCGGCCGACCTGGCCGAGTGAGATGAGGACGAGCAGCAGCAGGCCGATGGCGGAGACGGCACCGAGGAGATGGCCCATTCCTACCGACGCGGTCTGGTGGGCGTAGCCGTACCAACTCCCGTCGAAGCCGGAGAGGAAGTGGAGGAGCAGGTGGGGGGCGAGCAGGAGGATGGACCATACGGCGTACCGCTTGTGCTGGCGGTACATGCGGTCCAGGCCGCCGAACCACTGCTCCAACCACTTCAGGCGGGTGGCCAGCACCAGGGTGCAGGACATCAGGTAGGCGGACAGGACGCCGGTGAACTCGCCGATGAAATAGACGGCGCTGAGGCCCTCGGGCCTGAGCCAGTCCCAGGCCAGGTAGAGCATGACCGCTCCGGTCGTGACCGACAGGGGTCCGACGTGGCGCTTTTTCAGGCGCGCGTCCAAGGGGGCGCGCGCGATCCGGACGGCGTAGATCGCTATCGCGATCAGGATGGGCATCGTCTACCCCTCGGGGGTCGGCACTGTGGACGAAAGGGCCCTGGTGACAGGCGGACCGTGCGGTCGCGGCTTGAGCGCCATCAGGCCCAGGTGGCTGCGGTTCCTGCCACTCTAATAATGGCTACAGTGTAGCCGTTTATCTGCGTTCCGGGCGACTCCCGGCGCTGCCCATCCGTGGAGGCGTGGACACGATCGGCAGCGCCTCAGGCGAACAAGGCCACGAGGTATGAGGCGACAAGCACCGCGCACACGGCGGCGGGCACGAGTTTGGCAACCGGGTCGCCCTTGCGCAGGTGCACGACCACGGCTCCGGCGAGCAGCAGGAGAAGCCCGGCGCCCGCGAGGCCGCCGAGCAGCGGCACGGCGAGGCCCAGCGCCACGCCGGCGACTCCTGCCAGTTGCAGCACGCCGATGCGGCGGTAGGCGGCGACGGAGAAGCCGGTCTCGGCGGCCAGCTGGCGTGCCTTCGGCAGTGCGAGTGTGTTGAGCACTCCGCTTGCTCCGAAGATCAGGGCGATGAGGCAGGCGAGGGTGACTGTGAGGATCATGAGGTGATTCCAGGGTGTCGGCGTCGGGGTGGCGTCACGGTGTGGCTCAGGCAGGGCGGTAGGTGTGGCTCGGCTGGGAGATGGTGCGGCTCCTTGCTTGCGGCGTCATCGCCCGCACGGCGGCCTGCGCGGTGGTGTGGAAGTCCCGGGTGGCGATGTGCGCGAGGTAGCCGTCGGGGCGGATCAGCAGGAGCGTGTCGCCGGTCAGGCCGTAGGCACTGCACAGCGTGTTCCTGGGGTCGGTGAAGGCGCGGCCGTCGCCCGCGGCCGGTCCGACGGTCAGCCGCTTGAGCTGGGCGCCCGTCGTCGGCCATTCGAGGAGTTCGAGGTCCCGGGCTGCGCCGGGGCCGTAGGCGATGGCGGTGAAGTGCGGTCCCTGGAGGAGGTCGAACAGACGGGCCTCGGTGCCGTCGGCGCCGAGCAGTTGGGCGTCCGGGGCGCGGTCGCCCACGCGCAGCGTGGCGGTGTCGGTGCCGTTGGCGGGGGCGAGCGGGCCGCCGTAGTAGGTCAGGGCGAGCTGCTGCTCGTCCTTGCCGCGCTTCATGCTGGAGGGGTCGAGCTTGGCGATGCCGCCCCATTTCTCCGTAGACAGTCCCAGGACCCCGACGGCGATCGGCTGCCGCTCGGCCTCGTAGGTGTCCAGCAGGGCCGGGTCGGCGCCGGCGAGGACCTGGCCGAGCTTCCAGCCGAGGTTGTAGCCGTCCTGCATACCGGTGTTCAAGCCCTGGGCACCGGCGGGGGTGTGGACGTGCGCGGCGTCGCCGACGAGGAAGACGCGTCCGCGGCCGTAGTGCTCCGCAAGACGGATGTTGGGCCGGAACACGGACTTCCAGTGGATCTCGTGCAGCTGGATGTGCCGGTTGCGGGTGTGGGAGTGGATCCGGTCGATGATGGCGCCGATCTCCTGGGGCGGCGTCTCGTCTGGCGTGAGCCGGATCATCCACTGGAACATGTCGCTACCGGGGAGCGGGCAGGCGCCGATGAGCTTGCCGCCGAGGCCGGGCCACATGTGCCACCGGTTGCGGGCCAGGCCGCTGACGGAGGCATCCACGATCAGCACGCGGTCGGACTCGTCCGTCGTCCCGGCGAAACCGATGTCGAGCTGCTTGCGCACCGCGCTGGAGCCGCCGTCGGCCCCCACGGCATAGCGGGCGACGATCGTCTCGACCCCCTCCGCGCCCACCACCTTGGCGAGCACCGTGTCCTCGTCCTGCGTCAGCTCGGTCAGTGCCTTGTTGAACTCGACCTCGCGGCCGAGCTCACCGAGCCGGGCGTGCAGGGCGCGGTCCGTGCGGAACTGCGGGATCAGCCAGGTGTTCGGGTACGGGACGTCCGGAGTTGCCTCTCGGTGGGGGAACATCTTCCACGGCACACTGAGGGGTCCGGCATGGAGCCCGAGCTTGGGATAGAGGTCGCCGCCGGCCAGCACGTCGTCGAGAGCGCCGAGGTCTTCGAGGACTTCGAGGCTGCGGGGCTGGATGCCCTTGGCGCGCGAGCCGTCGAAGGTGTGGGGGGACCTGTCGACGATCCGGACGTCGAGTCCGCGGCGTACGAGGTCGATCGCCAGGGCGGAGCCCGAGGGGCCGGCACCGATGATCAGTACGTCGATGGGCTGCGGGTTGTTCATGGGTCGAGCCTTTCAGCGCGTGCGGACACGAACGGGACGAGCTGATCGGCAACGTCGCGAGGCCGTTCGAACGGGGCCATATGCCCGCACTTGGTGATGAGGTGATGGTGACGGGGCTTCAGCAGGGCGCGCGCCGTGTCGAAGTGCCCCGGCGGCGTGACGGTGTCCTCGTCGCCCCACAGCAGCAGCGTCGGAATGCCCAGCGCCCCCGTCCGCCGGAAGAGGTCGTCACGGCCGGCGAGAGGCAGGTGCTGCAGGGTGTCGAAGACCGCGTACAGCGAGCCCTCGAAGCGCAGGGTGCCGAGGACCATCTCGGTCAGTTCCGCGCCGAGCTCGGAGTCCCGGACGTTGTGCCCGAGGTGCCCCTGGAGCAGCCGGAGGCCGCGACGGCGGGCGACCACTCCGGCCAGCAGATCGCTGCGCAGCAGCCGGTCGGGGGAGGCCAACAGCGGTTTGGCGAGACCGGCGGGTCCGACGATGGTGAGCGTGGACACCGACGGGCGGTACCGGGCGGCGTACGTCATGGCGACGAGCGCGCCCATGGAGGTGCCGACCAGGTGCAGGGGCCGCGCCGTCAGGCCGAGCCGGTCCGTCAGCTCGGCGAGCTGCCGCGTGAACAGCGTCTCGTCGTATCGCGCTCGCACCCGGTCGGAGTAGCCGCGGCCGTAGGCGCTGCAGGTCAGCGTGCGCAGCCCGCGGGCGTGCAACTCGCTGACGAGGCCGTCCCAGTAGGACAGCGGGATGGTCAGGCCGCCCGCCATCAGGACCACCTCCCCGTCCTGGGGCCCCGTCAGCTCGTAGTGGGTGACGCCGTCGGACAGCTCGACGAAACTGCCGCGCAGCGCCTTGCGCGAGTCGGCGGTGAGCTTGCGGTCCTCGCCCGGGGCGACGAAGTACTTCATGGCACGGGTCTCCTTGCCCTCAGTTCGCGGGGGTGTCGGCGCGGGAGCCGAGGAACTTCGCGATCGCGTACGCGACCCACTGCGGTTCCTCCTCCGGCAGCAGATGTCCGCCGTGGGGGTGGACCAGCTCCTGGGTGCCGGGGATGTCGCGGGTGAAGTGCTGTCCGTCGATGCCCGCGCTGCGCAGCACCAGCGTGGGCACCGTGATGCGGGGGATCTGCGCGCTGCGGTCCGGCTGGTCGGTGTTGCAGAAGTCGACGAAGGCCGAGCGGTTACCGGGGCGGCTCATGAGCTGGTAGGCGCGGTCCACCATGGCGTCGTCCACGATCTGCGCATGCGGCCCGACGGCCTCGCGCAGGCTGCGTTCGACTGCCCCGCGCGGCATCACCCGCCTCAGCAGCGGCCGCACCAGCGGGTTACGGGTCAGGCGCATCCCCGCGGGCACCGTCTTCTCCGGGTAGCCGGTGGCGTTGACCAGCACCAGGCCGGTCAGCCGCTCCGGACGGTCCAGCGCGACGTTCCAGGCGATGTTGCCGCCCAGGGAATTGCCGGCCAACGCGTAGCGCGGCACGCCCAGCGCCTCCGCGAAGCCCGCCACCGTCGCGGCGTACGCCGGGATGCGGTAGTCGCGGTCCTTGCGCGGGCCCGTCAGTCCAAACGCCGGCAGGTCGGGACGGATGACGTCGAACGAATCCGACAGGAGATCCGTCGCGCGGTCGAAGTGCTGCAGGGACGAGGCACTGCCGTGCAGCAGCACGAGTACCGGGCCGTGCCCGGCGCGCTTGTAGTGGATCCGCAGGCCGTCCACCTCGACGAACCGGGAATCGGGCTGGGGCTCAGACCAGATACTCATAATGGATACACTGTTACCGATAAGGTGGTCGTGTCAAGCGGAAGCCCTCGTCGCGGGCGCGGCGCCCGCCTCGGCCGACCGGCGAGGCGCCACCGCTTGAACCCGAGAACCGCGGCCACCCGAACGAAAGGTGCGCAGTACATGACACTCCGACGCGTTCTCAGCGGCCTGGGCGCCGCAGCAACCCTCGGCGTTGCCGCGGCGATCAGCACACGTCGCCGCGCTCTGGTGGCAGTCCCCCGCGAGCTGCGGCACCCCGTGCTCCTCCTCCCGCTGAACTTCGGCAACCCGGTCACTCTGGCCATCGCCCGCCGCCTCGTTCCCTTGGCGGGAGCCGCCTCCAGGCCCGGCGTCCGCATCGAGCGGCGCACACTGCCGGCCACGACCGCCGACCCCTCCGTCGAGGTGCTCACCTACCAGGCATCAGGCCAAGCGCCACGCGCAGCACTGCTCTGGATCCACGGCGGAGGAACCGTCATGGGTGCCGCTCGGCAGGAGAACACCTGGTGCAGCCGCGTTGCCGACGAACTCGGCGTCTTGGTCGTCAGCGTCGACTACCGCCTCGCACCCGAAGATCCGTACCCCGCAGCTCTGGACGACTGCTTCGGTGTACTCCGCTGGCTTCACGCCAGTGCCGCCACCCTCGGCATCGATCCCGCCCAGATCGCCGTCGGCGGCGAAAGCGCTGGAGGCGGACTCGCCGCCGTCGTCGTCCAGCGAGCCCACGATTCAGGAGTGCCGGTCCGGTTCCAACTCCTCCTCTACCCCATGCTCGACGACCGCACGGCCCTACGCGTCGACCCTCCCAACAGCGCGATCTACACGTGGACCCCGGACTCCAACCGCTTCGCCTGGACCTCCTACCTCGGCCGCCCGCCACAGGACCGCGACGATCGCCCCTACATCGCGGCGGCAAGACGTAGAAGCCTCGATGGGCTGCCGCCCGCGTGGATCGGCGTGGGCGACCTCGACCTGTTCCACGACGAAGACGTCGACTACGCCCGACGCTTGGGCGAGGCCGGCGTCGCCTGCGAGCTGCGGGTCGAACCAGGCATGTACCACGGTGCTGACGCCTTGCTCGACGGCAAAGCACCTTCGATGACCGCATTCCGCACTGCCGCCCTCGACGCTCTGCGAACTGCCCTGGCAAAACCCTGACCGCCCTGGCCTGTCCTGCCTGCGGCCCTACTCCTCGACGGCGACAGCGGCGATGCCCTGGCCGTGGTAGATCTCGTCGTAGTAGTGGATCACCAGGGGGCGGGTGAGCATGGCCTCGAAGGTGGCGGTGAAGCCGTTCGCGGTGCGCCAGGCGAGGTAGTCGGTGTAGTTGTGTGCCTCGGTCCACCTGGTCAGGCCGGCGACATGGTCGGCGTCGCCTTGGTCGCGCAGGATGCGGATGTGTTCGCAGCCCTCGTGCTAGAGGCTCTCACCCAGGATGTCCAGCAGTAGTTCTGCGACGTCGTCGCCCCGGCCGGGCTGGGAGAAGAGCTCGGCGATGACCACTGTGCTCATGGGGTGCTTCCTGAGGGGTGTTGGTGCTGTCCGGTCACCGGGCAGCGGTGGGAGTTCGGGAGACTCGCGCCAGCCGGCCGCCGGAGCGGACAGGTCTTCAGTAGGGAGCCGGCGCGTTGTGCACGATGATCAGTGAGCTGATCCTGCCGTCGGTGACGGTGAAGTAGTTGGTCAGTACCAGCTCGTCGGGGAGGTTCGTCTTGTCGTACTCGTCGTCGTAGCGCGCCCGCACGATCGTCAGGGTGCGGTGGGGCACGACCTGCGTCACGTCCATGGTGACCTTGGCGTCCACCAGTTCGCGGCTCGCCCAGGCGCGGATCGACGCGGTGCCGACGAATTCGCGCAGCGCGTCGTTGACCAGGGCGTCGTTGGTGAAGGTCGCCATGATGGCGTCCACGTCGAAGGCGTTGACCGCCGCGATGTGGGCGGTGACGACGTCGGGCAGTGCATCGGCTGGGCCGGTGGTGTTCATGGTGGCTCCTTCGTCGGCCTGTGACCGTTGGGGTCCGTACTGAACACGTTGGGTGCTCCCCGTCCGGGAGGGTCAACCGGTGGTCCGGTGCTGGACCCTCCGGTAAGGGGAGGGTTCATACTGGCGCCATGCACACCGGTCTGACCGTAGGCGAGTTCTCCCGCGTGTCCCATCTGAGCGTCAAGACGCTGCGGCACTACCACGACGTCGAGCTGCTCACGCCGGCCGACGTCGACCCGGGAACCGGCTACCGGTACTACTCCCTGGACCAGGTGCCGACGGCGCAGGTGATCGTTCGCCTGCGCAACCTGGAGATGCCCGTGGCGGACGTCAAGGCCGTGCTCGCCACGGAAGACGTTGGCACCCGCAACGAGCTGATCAGCGCGCATCTCGCGCGGCTGGAGGACCGGCTCGCGAAGGCGCAGAGCGCCGTCGAATCGCTGCGCGAGCTGCTGGCCCGGCCCGCGCGCGGGTCAGCCATCGAGTACCGCACGGTCCACGGGCAGCCGGCCATCGGCATCCGCGAAGTCGTCGACCGGCAGGACGTGGTGAGCTGGTGGCAGGGCGCCCTCGGCGAACTGCACGGCTTCGCCACGGCCCGAGGACTGCGCCGGACGGCCCCGATGGGCGGCCTGTTCGCCAGTGAGCTGCTCCAGGACGAGCGCGGCGAGGCGCTCGTGTTCCTTCCGGTCGACGGTGACGCGCGCCCGGTCGGCCGGATCGACGCAGTGGTCGTGCCCGGCGCGGAACTCGCGGTCGCGGTCCACCACGGGCCCCTGGAGACCATCGACCTCACCTACGGCGACCTGGGCACCTACGCCGCACGGCACGAGATCGGCGTCGACGGCCCGCTGCGCGAGTTCTACCTGCGCAGCCCCCTCGACGCGACCAACGAGCACGACTGGGTCACCGAGGTCGGCTGGCCCATCTTCCGCTCGAACGGATAGCGGAGGTTCGCCCGCGCCGGTGCGGTTACGGCGTGCCTTGATCCGGGCTCAGCCCACCGGTGCTCTCATGCAGGTGTCATTCACTTCCCGAGGGAGTCGCCTTGTCCTCTCACGATCCGATCTCACCGCAGGAGGCCGCCGACCGGCTGGCCATCCGGGAACTCATCGACGCCTACGCCCACTGCGCCGACCGCCGGGACGCCAAGAGGCAGATGGCACTGTTCACCGAGGACACCCGCTTCCTGGTCTTCATGGACGCCACCGCCGCCGAGCCGACCCAGGAACTGCACGGCCGCGAAGCCCTTGCCCCGGTCTTCGACAACCTGAACACCTACAAGGCCACCACCCACTTCAACGGCCAGAGCACCGTGATCCTGGACGGCGACCGGGCGAGCGGCGAGAGCTACTGCCTGGCCCACCACATCTCCTACGGCGCGGATGCCGAGCGCACGATCATGATCGCGTCCATCCGTTACCTGGACCATTTCGCCAAGCGCGAAGGCGAGTGGCTCTTCGCCGAACGACGTCTGATGGTCGACTGGACCGAGACCCGCCCCAGCACTCCATGAACCACTCAGCCAGGCACACCCGCTCTCGTACCGCTGGTTCAGGATGCGCCCGGTCCCCCGCCCACCAGGGGCCGGGCCCGGACTGTCTTCAGCCCGCGCTCGGTGGGCGGGACACGGGTGCCCGCCGGTGCCGGACAGTGAGATATCCAGCTGCGAGCAGCGCCAGCACGGCTGCGCATTCGGCGACGATGCTGATGAGCGCCTGCGGGGCGGGTTGCAGGCCGTGTTCGACGAATCCGAAGACGCCTGTGGTGCGTGAGGCGGCGAAGCCGGCCAGCGCACCGACGGCCGTGCCCACGGCAGCGAGGTGGATGAGCGCGGGCGGCGGGAGGAGTGCCCCCGCCACCAGCAGCACCCCGAGGCCGAACGAGGCCGCGGCCTGGAGCAGAAACAGCACGCCGACCACGTGCAGGTAGCGGTAGCCGTCGAGGTAGAGCTGAGCGTGGACAACGCCGCTGGCGGCGAGCGTGGCCCCGGCGGCCGGGGTCAGCAGTCTCGCGGCCACGGGCGGGCGCGCTCCTGCCCGTACCGGCGCGGTGGTGTCGTTCATGCGAGCTCCTGGTCGGTGATCGCCAGCGCGGTGGTGCCCTGCCGGTACTGGACGGTGCGGATGCCGAGGGCGGTGTGTAGTTGCCGGGCCGGGAGCACCTGCGGGGTCGGAGCGGGGGCCTGTCCTGGCTTGGGCAGTGGGTAGGCGGTCGTGGTGGCCGAGTGGAAGGTGACGTTGCCCTCGACGCGGCTGAACAGCTGGTGGACGTGCCCGTTGAGGGCCGTGACGGAGGAGAACCGCTTGAGCAGGTTGAGAACCTGCAGCGCGTCGTCCGTCGACCACCCCCATTGCGGGTACATGGCGAACAGCGGGATGTGGCTGAACACGACGATCGGGGTGTCGGAGGACAGGCCGGCGACGTCGCGGCGCACGAAGTCGATCTGATCGGCGCCGAGGTGTCCCAGCTTCTCCAGGCTGAGGGTGTTGACGAGCGCGATGAAGTGCACGCCGTGCGTGTCGAAGCTGTACCAACCGTCACCCTGCGTGCCCTGGGCGAAGGCCTGCCGGTAGGCACGGCCCTGGTCGCCCACCGAGTCGTGCTCGCCGGGGACCGTGAACACCCGCTCGGTGCGCAGGCCGCTCATCATCTGCTTGACCTGGTCGAACTGCGCCGGGGTGGACAGGTGGGTCAGGTCCCCGGTGTGCATGACGAAGTCCGGCCGGAACCCCAGCGCGTTGACCTGGTCGATCGCGCGGGTGAAGGAGCCGGTGACGTCGGTGTTGGCGGGCCCGGTGAAGCCGATGTGGCTGTCGGAGACCTGCACGAAGCGCAGCGTCTTGGCGTCGCCGGTCGCTGCGGCGGCGATGCTGTCGCGCGAGTCGGCGATGTGGCTGACGACCTCGCCCGCGGTGACGCTCAGCACCACGGCGGCGCCGAACCAGCCGGCGTGCCGGGCGAGCTGGCGGCGGGTCATGGGGGCGGTCACGGGATCGGTCATCGGGTCACCGTCACGGTGGCCGTCATGAACGGGTGGATGGTGCACAGGTAGCTGTAGGTGCCCGGGGTGGTGAACGTGTACGAGTAGCTCTGCCCGGTGGTCAGCGCCTTGGAGTTCAGCGGTCCGGTGTTGTTCTGGCCGGTGACGGTGTGCGGCTCGCTGTCCTGGTTGGTCCAGGTCACCGTGGTGCCGGCCTTCACCGTGACGGCGGCGGGGGCGAAGGCGAAGTTCTTGATGGCCACGCTGTCGGAGCCCACCGGAGTACCCGCGGGTGTCTGCGCGTCGGTGCCGGGGGTCGTGGGCATCGGCATCGTCATGGTCGGCATGGGACCGGCGCCGGTTGCGGTGGCGCCGGGCATCCCGGCCAGGCTCGACTGGCCGGAGCCGGGGGTGAGGGCGGTGGCGGTGGCCGACGCGGTGCTGCGCGTGGGGCTGGAGCATCCGGCCAGGGTCAGCCCGGCTGCCGCGAGCAGCGCGGCAGCGGCGCATGCCCGGCGCCTGGTGAGGGAGATGTTCATCGGTTCGGCTCTCTGATCGGCCCTGGACGGGCGCGGACGCAGACCTCGATCTGGCTTCGACGGGTGCCGGGGCCGGGCGCTTGCGCCACGGCCCGCTGCCGTCGCAAAGGGGATACGGGCGGGGGTTACACCGGCACCGCGCACGGCACGGCTGTAACCCCTGCCCGTATCTGTTGGCGAGGAGAATCGACGGAGGTCAATCGATGCCGAGAGAACAGGTCCGGTGCACGCCGCGCTCTACCATGAGCCGTGGCCGGTCGCCGGAGATTCGCAGCGCTCAGACGGGTCGGCCCCGGCATGATCTGGCGGGCTGACACCGCGGTGCCGGCGTCCCGCCCCTCGGTACTGCCGTGGGCGACGTACCCCGACTGGGACGCGATCTACGCCGACAACGTGGGGCGTATCTACCGGTTGATGTTCGCGAAGGTCGGCAACCGTCCGGACGCCGAAGACCTGACCTCGCAGGTGTTCACGGCCGCGCTCGGGCCGTTGCGGCCCGGCGCCGAGATCGGTCAGGTACGCGCCTACCTGACGGCGACCGCGCGCACCGTGCTCGCCGAGCACTGGCGTCGCACCCTGGGCCACCAGGTCACCGAGATCGACCCCGCCGACCTCGACCTCGCCGATCAAGCACTCGGTGCCGGGGAGGGCGACACCGCCGAAGCCGACGCGCACGCGCAGCGCATCCTGGAAGCGCTGCCGGAGCGGTACCGGCAGATTCTCGTCCTGAGATTCCTGCGGGGGTACACCGTCCGGCAGGCCGCGACGGAACTCGGGGTCACGGTGGCGAACGCGAAGGTCCTCCAGCACCGCGCCCTGCGTGCGGCCGCCCGGGTGGAGAACAACGCCGACAAGGAAGGGGAAGCGTCATGAGACGGCAGGCAGTGGAGCGCTACGTGGAACGGCTGTTCGCCCGGCGCCGCCCCAAGCCGTTCGCGGCCACCGAGGAGGAGCTGGCCGTGGTACGCACCGCCATCGACCTCGCGGCCGCCGGACCGGACGCCCAGGGCCCCAGCCCTGCCTTCGTGGACCGGCTGCGCCGGCAGCTGCGCGAACAGGAGCAGACGCGGGCCGCCACGCCCGCACCGCAGCCGGCGTGGCGCACCCCGCCGCGCCGTCGGCTGCTGGCTGCGGGAGCGCTCACCGCCACCGGCGCGCTGGCCGGCGTGGCCGCGGACCAGCTCCTGCAGCGACGCGAGGAGGGCGCGCAGGCGCAGCAGCCCGGCCCGTCGGCAGAGCTCGTCCCGGTCACCGGCAGCTGGCAGCCGGTCGTCCAGGCCGCCGAGCTGCCCGAGGGAGCCGTCGTCGCCTTCGACCTGGGCGCTGTGACCGGATTCGTCCGCCGTACCGACGGGCGTATCCGGGCCGTCTCGGGCAACTGCACCCATCAGGGGTGCCGGCTCGACCTGGACAGCGCCCGCGACAGGCTCGCCTGCCCGTGCCACGGAGCGACCTTCAGCCTCGCCGGCGTGAACCTGACGCGTCCGCACCAGTCCGGCGAGCCGCTGCCCGCGCTGCCGCGGCTCCCGGTGCGCGAACTCGACGGCGCCATCCAGATCTACGCCCCGGCTGCCGACCACTCCCCGAAGGCGACAACCGAGTAACGTCGCCCCACCGGGACAGCTCCGGGAGGAAGCCAACCGACGTGCCCGAGTTCTGAGCCTGTCCTACCCCACCAAGCATGGGCCCGGGGCGGGCATTCGTAAGATCGTCGGGCCAGGGATTCCGGGCATGGCCGTGAGCTTGTCCTACTAGAGGCAGGAGCGCGAGACCAGGTCGCCGACCTGGTCTCCGAGCGCCTGCCCCGCGTTCTCGTCGAACAGGAAGTGCTGGCCGGCGAAGATCCGGCTCTCCGCCGCCTCGTCCGCGGCGGCGGAGAAGCTGTGGAACTCGCGTACGACTCCGGGGACGCCGGCGTTCGAGAGCGAGATGTCGACCACGTCGTTGCCGAAGAAGTTGCGCAACGCCGATGCGGCGGACTGGCTGATCTCCGCGTGGGCGCCGGGGTAGCTCGGGTCGGGCGCGGTGTTGAAGAGCGGCAGCCAGGCCGGGTCGCCGGCCGTGGCGTCGTTGCCGTCGGTGCCGGCGGCGCGGACGGCGGTGACCGGACGCCAGAAGTGGTACGCGTACTTGGCGTCGTAGAGCGCGATCACGCCGTCGGCGAGGCTGACGTCGAGCTGGGCGAACAGGCGCGCGTTCTGCCCGAGGCTGGTGTGGGCCTGAGCCGCGGCCTGCTGCGCGATCTGGTTCCACACGATCCAGACCGGGCCGGCACTCCAGAACTTGGCGATGTCGGTCTGGTTCTGACTGCGCGTCGTGCTGTTCAGCTGACCGAGCGACTTGACCTGGTTGAAGTCATCGGCGTAGTTCGGGCTCGTGACGGCCGGCGGGGCCGGCGGGCGGAACTGGTCACCGCTGTCGAGCACGAACGGCCGCACCTTGCCCCAGCCGGTGAACACCGGCGTCGGGTTGTTCGGCGGGGTGATCTGGTACTCACCCGGGCCGGGCTGCGGCTGGTACGGCGGGACGACGGTCGCCGAGCCGTCGTCTGCCCGCTCGTCGAGGACCTCCTTCGCGGCTTCCTCGCCGACCTGGATGCCCTGGCGGACCGGCGTCCCGGAGCCGAGCTGGGCCAGCGACTCCTGGAACTTCGCATCGAGCGCCGGCTTCTGGGTCGGCAGGAGCGCCACGAGCGCGGCGTGTGCCGCCGCCGCGGCGGCGGCTTGTGCGGAGGTGTCTGACTGGGGGGACGAGTGCCCTCCCTCGACGGTCTTCACCGCGTGGTAGACCGCGAGCTGGGTGATCGCCATGGTCCGGGTGGGCTGAATCGTCGCCGGCTGTGCTCCAGGAGCGACGAGCACGGTGCTCAGCTCCTGGTTCCACACGAGAACCTGGTCCGGAACGCTGGACGCGGGCGCCGCGTCCAGCGCGCCGGCGGCGTGCCCCACAGAGGCGGTGGCGCCGACGATGGCCAGGTTCACGGCGAGGGCTGCGATCAGCCAGGTTGTGCGCCTCATGGGTGAGTTCCAATCTGGTACGCGATACAGGACTTTGGCCGCCATCGTGGACTTTTACACACTTAGTGCGACTTGATGTCTCATAGCCAGACAAGCCCCTTTGACGTCCACCCGCTCGGCTGAACTCGAAGAAGGGGGTCCCACCAACACGCCGAGGCTCGACCTGCAACGCCCATCGACGGTTCGACGTGGCCGACTCGGCCGCGCCTCGCCGCTGCCCGCACGTCAAGTCTTGGCAATGATTTCCATTTTGCCCACCTTGTGCCTGGTGGTGAAAATCGTTTCCATCTAGGGTGGCGGTGTCCAACGGAGCCGGACCCTGCCCAGCGGTGGCCGGCTGTCTTCGAGGAGTGATCCGTCATGCCCGCCGTCCTGTCCATCACGCTCCGCCGCTCGCTCAGATTCGTTCTGGGAGCCACGGCGGTTACCGCCCTGGCTGCGACCAGCGCCTGCTCGACCGCGTCGTCGCCGAAGAGCGGGGCTGCGGCTTCCGCCACCGGCGGGGGCAGCTCGAAGGTGATCCAGGTGACCGCGGCGGAGAACTTCTGGGGCAGCATCGCCACGCAACTGGGCGGCGAGCACGTGAAGGTGACCAGCATCATCACCAACCCCGACACCGACCCGCACTCCTACGAGCCGACCGCTGCCGACGGGCGCACGGTCGCGGGTGCGGACTACGTGATCAGCAACGGGATCGGGTACGACGCCTGGTCCGACAAGCTGCTCGCGGCGAACCCGGCTTCGGGCCGGACCGCGCTGAAGGTCGGGGACCTGCTGGGCAAGAAGGAGGGCGACAACCCGCACCAGTGGTACTCGCACGACAGCGTGTACATGGTGATCGACCAGATCACCGCCGACTACAAGAAGATAGACCCGGCCGACGCGGCCTACTTCGACACGCAGAAGAGCACCTTCGAGACCCAGACGCTGGCCAAGTACAACCAGCTGGAAGCCGACATCAAGGCGAAGTACGCGGACACACCGATCGGCGCCTCGGAGTCGATCGTCACCCCGCTCGCCGAGAGCGTGGGCCTGAAGATGCTGACCCCGGAGACCTTCCTGGACGCGGAGAGCGAGGGCACCGACCCGACCGCCGCCGACAAGGCGGCCATCGACCAGCAGATCAGCGGCAAGCAGATCAAGATCTACGTCTACAACACCCAGAACTCCAACCCGGACGTGGTGGCCCAGGTCAACGCGGCCAAGGCGCAGGGCATCCCGGTCGCCCAGGTCACCGAGACCCTCGCCCCCGCGAACGCCACGTTCCAGGACTGGCAGACCCAGGAGCTGCAGGGCATCGCGGACGCACTGAAGGCGGCGACGGGCAAGTGAGCATCCACCCGACCGAGAAGGTCCGAACGGAGATGGGGCGCACCACACCGGGTGCGGACCCGGTGCTGTCGCTGCGCGGCGCGGCCGTCCGGGTGGGCGGACGGACCCTGTGGTCGGGTGTCGATCTGACCGTGGGGGCCGGGGAGTTCACCGCCGTGCTCGGCCCCAACGGGGTAGGGAAGTCCACTCTGGTGAAGGTGCTGCTCGGGGTGCTGCCCGCAGCGGCAGGTGAGGTGCGCGTGCTGGGAGGCGAGCCCGGCTCGCACAGTGGCGCCGTGGGGTACCTGCCGCAGCGCCGCAGCTTCGACGCGAGCGTGCGCATCCGCGGGGTGGACGTGGTGCGCCTGGGCCTGGACGGGGATCTGTGGGGGGGGTCCCCGTTCCGGGCCTGGGCCGGGCCAAGCGACGGGCCGCGCGCGAACGCGTCGCGGAGGTCATCGAGTTGGTGGGTGCCACGAAGTACGCGCACCGGCCGATCGGGCAGTGCTCGGGCGGTGAGCAGCAGCGGTTGCTGATCGCCCAGGCGCTGGTCCGCCGCCCCCGGGTGCTGCTGCTGGACGAGCCGCTGGACAGTCTTGACCTGACCAACCAGGCTGCTATCGCCTGCTTGCTGGGCAAGATCTGCCATCTGGAGAAGGTGGCGGTGGTGATGGTCGCGCACGATGTGAACCCGATACTGCACCACCTGGACCGGGTGGTCTACATCGCCGAGGGCGGCGCCGTCTCCGGCGCGCCCGCAGACGTGATCACCTCTGAGGCGCTGACCCGCCTGTACCGCACACCCGTCGAGGTGCTGAGCACGAGTGACGGCCGCCTGGTGGTGGTCGGCCAGCCGGAGGCCCCGGCCCTGCACACCGACCGGCACGCCACGGGAGGCCGTAATGCTGGCATCTGACGCTACATCGCCCGCGTTCTCGTGGAACCTGATGGCGGACTTCCAAGACATGTGGTCCTACCTGTACATGGTGAACGCCTTCCGGGCCGGCCTGATCGTGGCCGTGGTCTGCGCGGTAGTGGGCTGGTTCATGGTGCTGCGCCGGCAGACCTTCGCCGGACACACGCTCTCCGTGGCGGCCTTCCCCGGCGCGGCGCTGGCCGTGCTGGCCGGCTTCTCCACCACGCTCGGCTACTTCGGCTTCTGCATCGCCGCCGCGCTGGTGATCGCCGCGCTGAACCGCAAGGGCAGGGAGGCCGGCGGCGAGGAGTCGGCCGTCACCGGCACCGTCCAAGCGTTCGCGCTGGCCTGCGGGTTCCTGTTCATCAGCCTCTACAAGGGCCTGCTGGAGGGGCCGACCGCGCTTCTGTTCGGCGACTTCCTGGGCATCACCACCGGCCAGGTCGTGACCCTGGCCATGGTCGGTGCGGTGGTGCTCGCGGTGCTGGCAGTGATCGGCAGGCCGCTGCTGTTCGCCACCCTGGACGAGGCCGTGGCGGCGGCCCGCGGGGTGCCGGTGCGCCTCCTCGGCTTCGGCTTCCTGGCGCTGGTCGGCGCCACCGCGGGCGAGGCCACCCAGGCGGTCGGCTCACTGCTGCTGCTCGGCCTGCTCGCCGCCCCGGCCGGCGCCGCGATCCGGCTCACCGACCGCCCGTTCCGCGCTCTCGCGCTCTCCGCCGCCTTGGCGGTGGGCGAGATGTGGGGCGGGCTCCTGCTCAGCGCCGCCGCCCCCAAGCTCCCGCCGAGCTTCGCCATCATGGCCACCGCGAGCGCGGTCTACGCGGCCACCTTCCTCATCCGCCCGGCCCGCGCCGCCCGGCCGGTGCCGGCCTGACCGGCAGCGCGACCACCGGGGGTTGACCGTGACCGAGACGAAGAGCAAGACGCTGACCACAGTCTTCCGTCGTGGCGCCCCCCCCCGCGGCGGGCCCACGGGAAACCCCCGGCCCCCCCAAGGGGGGGTCGGGCGCCCTACAACCCCCCCGGCCCCCGGGGGGGGCGC
>NZ_JBHVOL010000021.1:0-28649 GCF_042887925.1 Kitasatospora sp. NPDC057904 | reverse complement strand
CCCGCCCCGCCCCCCCCACCCCGGGTGGTCCACGGACACCCCCACCCCCCCCACCCCGCTCCCACACCTCTCCGCCGGCCCCGCCCCCCCCCCCGCGCCCCCCACGGAACTCCCCGGGCACGACAAGGAGTCGATCGGGCGCCTTACTCCGCAGCGGGCCCAGGTGCTTCGCGCCCTGGCCGGGTGTGAGGACTTCGTCAGCGCCCAACTCCTGCACGCCGGCCTGCTCACCACCGGCTCCCGGGTGGGGCTGAGCACCGTCTATCGCACCCTGACCGCGCTGGCCGCCGTCGGCCGCGCGGACGTGGTGCGCGACACCAACGGCGAGAAGCTGTTCCGCTACCGGCCGGGCCCCGACCACCGGCACTACCTGATCTGCCGCCAGTGCGGCGCGAGCCAGCCGGTCGACGCCACCGCTGTCGAGGCGTGGGCCGACCAGGTCGCCGAGATATCCGGCTTCGCCGACGTGCAGCACACCGTCGAGCTGACCGGCACCTGCGCCGCCTGCCTCGCCGCCGCGAGAACCGCCGGCTGACCACCCAGGCACACCCACCACCACCTACGGCACTGCCGAAGGAGGCTCCGCCATGCCCAGACCACCGTCACCGCGCCGGACCACCCGGCTGACCGCGCTCAAGAACCACACCCGCGAACTCCTCGAACTGGCCGAGGACGACACCGTCCTCATCAGCCAGCTCGACTGCACCGAGCCGGGATGCCCACCCGTGAAGACCGTCGTCGCCGTACTGCCACCCTCCGGTGCCATCCGGCGCTGGACCCTGCACCACCCCCTCGACGAGGTCACCACCGAACTGCTCGCCCAGGCCCTGACCCAGGCACCACGCACCGCCGAAGGAGAACGACCGTGACCAGCCCCGCCACCACCACCGACGAAACTGAGGACCAGGCCGACACCCGCGTGCCCGTCACCGTCCTGACCGGTTTCCTCGGCTCCGGCAAGACCACCCTGCTCAACCGCATCCTCACCGAGCAGCACGGCATGCGGATCGCCGTCATCGAGAACGAGTTCGGCGAAGTCGGCATCGACGACGCCCTCGTCCTCGACGCCGAAGAAGAGATCTTCGAGACGAACAACGGCTGCATCTGCTGCACCGTGCGCGGCGACCTCATCCGCATCCTCGGTGCCCTGATGCGCCGCCGCGAGAAGTTCGACCAGATCATCATCGAGACCACCGGCCTGGCCGACCCCGCCCCCGTCGCCCAGACCTTCTTCATGGACGACGAGATCTCCTCCCAGCTACGCCTCGACGCCATCGTCACCCTGGTCGACGCCGCCCACATCCTGGAACACCTCACCGAGGTCAAGCCCGAAGGCGTGGAGAACGAGGCCGTCGAGCAGATCGCCTTCGCCGACCGGATCGTGCTCAACAAGACCGACCTGGCCACCCATGAGCAGCTCGCCGAGGTGACCTCGCACATCCGCGCGATCAACTCGATGGTCGAGATCATCCCCGCTCAGCAGGCCGAGGTGCCGCTGGCCAAGGTCCTCGACGTGCACGCCTTCGATCTGGACCGGGTCCTGGAGGGCGACCCTTCCTTCCTCACCGAGACCGAGCACCAGCACGACACCACCGTCACCTCGGTCGGCATCGACCTGCCCGGTGAGCTGAACGAAGCGCGCCTCAACGCCTGGCTCGGGCAACTGCTGCGCACCCAGGGCGCGGACATCTTCCGCTCCAAGGGCATCCTCGCCATCGCCGGCGACGAGCGCCAGTACGTCTTCCAGGGCGTCCACATGCTGCTGGAGGGCGAGAACGGCCGCAAGTGGCGCGCCGACGAGACCCGCCGCAACCGGCTCGTCTTCATCGGCCGCAACCTCGACCGCGCCGCCCTCAACGAGGGCTTCGCCAACTGCCTCGCGGGGGTGCGCGCATGACCACCGCAACCGACATCTCCGTCCGCTGGACCACGGCCGTCGACGACGCCCCGGTCGCCGTCGCCACCGCCCCGGCCGACGGCCGGTCGCCATCGCCGGAGCGGCTGGCACCGCCTGGATCCTGGAGACCGCCACCGGCACCCCCGTCGGCACCGTCAGCCTGCCCGGCGGCCTGCTCGCCCTCGAATTCTCCCCCGAAGGAGCGCACCTCGCCTTCACCGGACCCACCGGCCACGGCCTGTGGCGGCGCTGCGACGGCCGGGCCCTGACCTTTGCCACCGGAGCCTGGTCCAACGCGGTGCGCTGGACCTCGCCGGAGCGCGTCGCCGTCGCCTCCGGCCGCCGCGCCCTGGTCCTGGACCCGGACGGCACCCAGCAGTGGACCACCGACCCGGCCCCCAGCACCGTCACCGACCTCGCCTGGCTACGCGAGGGCCGACGCCTCGCCAGCTCCGCCTACGGCGGCGTGCGCTGCCACGAACGGCACACCGACAAGCCGGTCACCGAGTACAGGTACCTCGGCTCGCACCTCGCCATCGCGCTCAACCCCAACGGCCGATGGATCTGCACCGGCAACCAGGACTCCAGCATCCACATCTGGCGCACCCTCCCCCAGCCTTCGGCCGGGGGTGCCCCCATCGGCGACGACCTCACCATGCACGGCTACCCCGACAAGATCGCCCGACTCGCCTTCGACGACACCGGCCGCTGCCTCGCCTCCGACGGCGCCCCCGACATCACCGTCTGGGACTTCTCCGGCAAGGGACCCGCCGGCACCAAACCCCGCACCCTGCGCGCCCACGAAACCGTCACCGCCCTCGCCTGGCGGCCGGGTGGCGGCGCCGTCCTCGCCAGCGCGGGTGCCGAAGGAACCCTCGCCCTCTGGCGAGCCGACTCCGGCCGCCCCGGGGCCCTGGTCCGGCCCGCGCACGCGCGTGAACTGCCCGAACCGGTCACCGCCCTTGCCTGGGCCGGGCCCGATCTGCTCGTGTTCGCCGACTACGAAGGGCAGGTGGAGGCTTGGCAAGTACCGGCCGCTCTGGCCCGCTGACCCTGCGGCCCGGCGGACGGCCCTGCACTCTGGTCGTCTGCCGGGGCTGCTGCTGCGGCAGCACCAGCAAGCACCCCGCCACCGACCACGACCAGCAACTCGCCCTGCTCCGCCAGGCCGCCGCGGACTCCGGCGGCGAACTCGCAGTCCGCACCAGCAACTGCCTCGACGCCTGCGCGCAGTCGAACGTCATCGTCGTCCAGCCCTCCACCCGAGGACGCACCCGCGGCGGCCGCGCGGTCTGGCTGGGCTGGGCCCTCGACGACAACAGCCTCGACCTGATCACCCAGTACGCGCTCGCCGGCGGCCCAGGCATCGCCGAACTTCCGCCTGCCCTCGACCTCCAATGCATCACACCGCCCCGCGTACCGGCCATGGCACTCACCCGGCGCTGACTCCCGGCCGGTTGCACGCCACGGCGGGCAACCGACCGGGCCGGTGCAGTCCCTTACTCCTCGACACCGGCAGGCGCAGTGCCGCCCTCCAAGTGCTGGCGAATCGCGGCGTACCGCTCGGGCGCCCACTCGGGCGACTTGGCCAGCTGGTCTGCCAAGGATGGCCGGCCCTCACCCAAGGCCGTGTCTCCCATCGTCTCCGCGAGCGTTCACGGCCAGTATTGACCCGAAACGGTAAGGTTCCGCGCTCGTTGATCCGGCGTGACGGATCTGGTTGGGGACGCGCGGCGCCTGTCGCCGAAGGCCCAGGAAGTTCTGCGGATGCGGGCGGTTGCGGCGCTTCGCGCGGGCCGGGACCGGCGCGAGGTGGCCGAACTGCTGGGCGTGACCGTGGAGTCGGTGACCGACTGGTGGGTCGCCGGGCAGGCCGGCGGCCGTGAGGCGTTGGTGTCCAGGACCCGTGGCCGGCGGGTGGGCGACCATCAGGTGCTCGATCCGGACCGGCAGCACTGCGTCCGGCAGGCCCTGATCGACCACCGGCCCGAAGATCTCGGCCTGGGCGGGCAGTTGTGGACCCGCGCGATCGTCGGCGACCTGATCGCCCTGCTGTATCGGGTGCGGCTGACCGAGCAGGGCGTGGGCAAGTACCTCAAGCGGTGGGGCCTGTCGTTCCAGCGACCGGACAAGCGCGCGATCGAGCAGGATCCGGAGGCAGTCCGCGCCTGGCGCGAGGAGAGGTGGCCCGCGATCCGCGCGAAGGCCCAGGAAGAAGGCGCCGAGGTGCTGTTCGCCGACCAGACCGGCCTCCGCTCCGACCAGGTGTCCGGCCGGACCTGGGCCCCGCGCGGCCAGACGCCGACCATGCACCGGACCGGCAACCGGTTCTCGGTCAACGCGATGTCCGCGATCAGCCCGCGGGGCCGGATGTGGTTCACGGTCTACCGGGGATCGTTCACCGCCGAGGTGTTCTGTGACTTCCTCGACCGCCTGGACAGGCAGTTCGACCGCCCGGTCCACCTCGTCGTCGACCGGCACTCCGTCCACCGCAGCAAGAAGGTCAGGGCCTGGCTCGCTGATCACCCCGGCCGCATCACTCTGCACCTGCTGCCCGCGTACGCGCCCGAGACCAACCCGGACGAGCTGGTCAACGCCGACCTGAAGCGAACCCTGCTGCCGGCCTCCCGGGCCCGCAACGCCGACCAGCTCGCCGACGAGGTCCGCCGCTTCTTCCACCGCCGACAGAAGCAGCCGCACATCGTCCGCGGCTACTTCCAGGGCCAACACGTCCGCTACATCACGGAGGTGCCGGAAATTTAGCGTTTCGGGTCAATACGACACCGCTTGGCGGTGGATCCGAGTTGCCCGCCATCCAGATGATCTTGTCTATCGTCTAAATGGGCATCGCCCCAAGGTCGACGAATGACAGTATTGGCGCGCACTCCCCCAACCAACGGAGATCCCTACAACGGTCACCGAGCGACCCGCCCTGCTCCGTCCCTGGCTAAGGCGGAACCGTCCACTTCCACCTGTCCGGTGACCCACCGTCTGCTGCAGGCGCACCGGAGGTTGACCCCTGGGCGCCGACGGCCGCCGCGTCGTCCGTTTGGGACCACGTGCCGACCCCCGGGACGCGACGGCCGACCGGGCGCACGCGTTGGCCGTTGCCGGAGCGCTGGCAGCGGTGCGCGACCGGGCCGAGGCCACGCTCGGCGACGATCCTTGGCAGGACCCGGGCATGGCAGTGCGGTTCGCCGAACGGGTGGAGGGGCTGCTGGGCCAACCGGATGCGCACGGCCGGTACGAGCTGTACCCCGCCCGCGGCGGCGCTGCTCGTCCTCCTGCCGTTCCGCTCCCGCGCTAACCAACTGCGGACGACCGCCTGGTGCGCGGCCACCGTCGCCCCGACGTGTCTGGAGTACACAGCCGGAGCAAGCCCCGAGCGGCTGTCCTTCGAGGCATTCGGCGACGAGTACGGCATGCTGAAGGAACGCACCCGCTGCGGCCCGAATCGGCGGCGCCGATCGGCTGGTGATTGTTCCACCAGTGGCTGCTGCGCTGCGAGGGGCTCGCTGACCCGGCGGACGTAGCGGAACTGCTGGACCCGGTGGGCACGTGACTCCTGGACTGCGGTTGTGTCCTGGATTCACGTGGCGAGCGCTACCTTCGGGAGCGCCCGCGGCCCGGGCGGGGAGTGAACCGGAGCGACCGGGTTCAGGGCCGGTCGGGGTGGGTGAGGGTGTGCCAGGCGGTATAGCCGCCGAGGAGGTCGGAGACGTCGGGGTGGCCGTGGTGGCGCAGGAGGCTGGCGGCGATGGAGGAGCGGTGGCCGCTGGCGCAGTGGACGACGAGGGGGTGGTCGGTGGGGATCTCGGCGAGGCGGGTGGGGAGTTCGGTCAGGGGGATGTGGAGGGAGCCTTCGATGGCGCCGGTTTCGCGTTCGCCGCGGGTGCGGACGTCGAGGACGGTGGGGGGCTGGTCGGTGGTGAGGGCGGTGCGGAGTTGGTCGGCGGTGAGGCGGCTGGCGGGGGTGAGGTGGTCGGCGAGGGCGGGCAGGGCGGTGTCGGGGTTGCGCAGGTAGCCGGCGATGTGGTCGAAGCCGATGCGGGCGAGGCGGGTGATGACCTCGTTCTCGCGGTCCTGCGGGGCGATGATCGCGATGTCGCTGTCGGGGGTGAGGACGGTGCCGGCCTGTTCGGCGAATCGGCCGTCGATGGGGACGTTGACGGCGCCGCGCAGGTGTCCGGCGCCGAAGTCCTGGGGGTTGCGGGCGTCGAGGACGACGGCGCCCGCGCTGCGGGCCTCCTTGAAGCCTTCGGGGCACAGGGGGCGGGCCGTGTGCGTGGGGTCGAGCAGGGGGTGGTCCTGGCGGTTGAGGGCGGCGTCGTGGCCGAAGTAGGCGGGGGCGGTGGTCTGGCCGGCGGTGACGATGTGGACGAAGGTGTCCTGGTCCATGGGCCGGCAGGCGTAGTTGGTGCGGCGCTGCGCGCCGATGGTGGACTGCTTCTCGCTGGAGAGGTTCTTGCCGCATGCGGAGCCGGCGCCGTGAGCCGGGAAGACCCGGACGGCGTCGGGCAGGGCCATGAGCTTGCGGTGGACGGAGTCGTAGAGCATCGCGCCGAGTTCGTCGGCGGTGACGCCGGTGGAGGCGAGCAGGTCGGGGCGGCCGACGTCGCCGATGAACAGGGCGTCGCCGGTGAGGACGCCGTACGGGACGGTGTCGTCGGGCTGCTCGTAGACGAGGATGCTGATCGACTCCGGGGTGTGGCCGGGGGTCTCCATGATCTGCAGGGCGACGTCGCCCAGTTCGATCCGCTCGCCGTCGCCGAGCTTGCGGATCGGGTACTCCGTCTCGGCCCGCTGCCCGTAGCCGATCCAGGCGCCGGTGCGGTCGGCCAGTTCGAGGTGGCCGGCCAGGAAGTCGGCGTGGAAGTGGGTGTTGATCACTCCGACAACGGTCAGGCCGCGCGCCGTGGCATCGGCGAGGTACTCGTCGACGTCCCGGCGGGGGTCGACCACCACGGCGCGGCCGGTGCGCTCGTCGGCGATCAGGTACGAGGCCTGGGAGAGGCAGTCGAGGTAGTACTGGCTGAAGATCACGGGTTTTCTCCTCGTCGGGTCTGACGGGCTGGCTCTACGTCCGAGTGTACCCCCGGGGGTATTTTATCGACGCAATCGAGGCGCTCGCGATCAGCCAGGTGACCTCCGGCTCCGCTGCACGAGCCGACCGAAAGGAGTCCTCCTTTGGGCACTATCACGCGGCGACGGTACGGCTAAACTGCCTTTCTCCTTGGATAGTTCAGGCTCCGCGAGTTCGGCTGATCACCTAGGAGGAGCCCGTGCCCGAGCAGTTCATGAGCGTCAAGCAGACTGCCGAGTACCTGAACATGTCCGTCGCGTGGGTGTACCGGGAAGCACCTCGGGTGGGGCTCGCGCCCTACCGGTTCGGCGGGGGGCCGAACGCGAAGCTTCAGTTCAAGGTGTCCGAGGTGCAGGCGTGGGTGAGGCAACAGCGGCTGTCCGGCGCGTGAGCCTGTGACGCAAGTGAGGGGTCTGCCCGCGGGCAGACCCCTCACTCGTTCACGCAGCCAGGCCGAGGTCCAGGACCTGCGCCGCGCGGCTGATGGAGCCGGGCATGAGGTGGCGGTAGATCTTGAAGGTGATCTCGATGTTGCGGTGGCCCATCCACTCCGCGACGTCGGTGATCGGGATGTTGTTGCTGAGGCAGTTCGACGCGAAGAAGTGGCGCAGGCCATAGAGGACCATGCCCTCGGGGATGTCGACCTGCCCGGAGGCCCTGATCCTCTGCCACTGGTTGTGGATGACGTGATGCGGCATGGCCAGACCGATGTCCTTGGGATTGCGCAGAAGATAGCCGTCCACGGTCCCGTACGTGTCCGCGTACCGCTCGATGGCCTGCCTGGTGCGCGTCGGCAGCGGCACGTCGCGGTACTCGCCGACCTTGCGGTGCTTGAGGCGCGCGTAGGTCTTGGTCGCCTGGTTGACCTGCTCGGTGACGCGGTAGACGTCATCGGCGACGATGTTGTTGATGTTGACGGCGAATGCCTCGCCGTTGCGCAGGCCGCAGCCACTCATGAGTTCCGCGACCAGGCGGAAGGCGTCGTCGCCGGCGCTCCGGATCTCCTGCAGTTGAGCAAGGGCGGGGATCACCACCCGCTCCGGGTCGTACTGAGGAGGCTGGACACCGTTCATCGGGCTGTCCTCGTAGAGGCCCAGCCTGTGCGCGTCCAACAGGATGGTCTTAAGCCTGACGAAGGCATTGGTCTGGGCCGCCAGGCCGACGCCATTCCGCTCCATGGTCTCGACGAACGCTTCCACGACCTTGTGGTCGAACGTGCCCATGCGTCGACTGCCGAAAGCTGGAAGGAGGTGGTTCTTCAGGATGGAGTCGATGTTCCGCAGCGATGTCGGGCTCTGGTGGCGCTGGCCCTTCAACCACTCAGCGGTGTAGGCCGAGAAGTGCATGCCGCCGTACTTCTTGATGCGCTCCGCCTTGCGCTGGCTCTGCGGGGAGTTCTTCCGCGCGTGGTAGACCTCGGCGAGGCGGGCCTTCGCCTTCTCCTGGTTGACGAAGCCTGACTCCTCCGTCTACCGCCCGGCCGCGTTGCGGTACCTGATCTTGTACTCGTGCGGGCACTTGCTCCAGCGGGACTCCGGATGCTCGCACTCCTTGAAGAAGCTGCCCATGCCGCGGGCGAGGCCTGTGGTCGCCATCTGCTGGTACCTGCGGGAGTCGTGCTGACCTATTGCTGACCCCGGATGGTCGATCATGCCCCCGAGCTGGGCGGAAACGTCAGACTCGTGATAACTGGGCGAAGTACACGGGCACCTCCTGGGCGGCGCGACAGTGGCGCCGCGAGACGATCTCGATACCCCCCTCGGTATGTCTACCAGCATAGGGCCGCCATGGCCGAATACCAGGAGGGGTATCGCCGAACGGTTTCGATAATACCCCCGGGGGTACTATGGTGAGCCGCAGGGGGGATCCGGCCGCCGTCGCCGAGAGCCGTACGGGGCCGTCGACACAGCCACCCACCTCTGGAGAAGCCCATGCCCGCACAGCCGCCCGCCCCCGGGCAGACCACCGCCGCGGATGCCCACGACCTCGCCCGCAGCGCCGGGGCCGTCCTGCTCGACGTCCGCGACGCGGCCGAGTACGCCGCGGGCCACGCCCCCGGCGCCGTCCACCTGCCCCTCGTCGCCCTCGCCGCGGGCGCGCCGCTCCCGCCCGCGTTCGAGGGGCGGACCGTCCTCGCGATCTGTCGCTCCGGCAACCGCTCCCAGCGGGCCGCCGAGCTGCTCACCGCGCGCGGGGCCACCGTCCTGAACGTCACCGGCGGCATGACCGCGTGGGCGCACGCGGGCCTGCCCGTGACCACGCCGGGCGGTGACGCGGGACTCGTCATATGACCGCCCTGATCCTCGCCCTCGCCGCCGGCGCAGTCGTCGGCCTCGCGCTCGGCGGCCTGGGTGGTGGCGGCAGCATGCTGGCCGTGCCCGCGCTGGTCTACCTGCTCGGTTTCAGCCCGGCCCGCGCCACCACCGCCAGCCTGCTGATCGTCGCCGCCACCTCGCTGACCGGCCTGGTCGCGCACGCCAGGGCCGGCCGGGTGCGCTGGCGCACCGGCGCCCTGTTCGCCGCCGCCGGACTGCCGGCCGCCGCGGCGGCCGGGGCGCTCTCCGCGCACGTGCCGTCCGCGCTGCTCACCGCCGCCTTCGCGGTGCTGGCCGCACTCGCCGCCTGGCGGATGCTCGCCCCGCGGCGCGACGCCGGGGAGGAGGAGCGCTCCGCCGCCGGTCCGGCCCGCTCGACGGCGGCGGGCGCGGGCCTGGGCGCCGTCACCGGGCTGCTCGGCGTCGGCGGGGGCTTCCTCGCCGTCCCCGCGCTGGTGTCCGTGCTCGCCTTCACCATGGCCGAGGCGGTCGGCACCAGCCTGCTGGTGATCACCGCCAACTCCCTGGCCGCCCTCGTCCCCCGGCTCGGCGCCACCGCCGCCATCGACTGGGCCGTCGCCGCCCCCTTCACCGGCGCCGCGATCCTCGGCGCGTGGGACGGCAAGCGGCTCGCCGACCGCCTCAGCGGCCGGACACTCCAGAAGGCCTTCGCCTTCGCGCTGTTGGGCGTCGCAGGCCTCATGCTCGTGACTGCCCTGCACTGAAAACTCCGCTCCGACCCCCGCACACAACTCCCCCGCACACAACTCCCCCGCGCACAGCTCACCCGCACACAACTCCCCCCTTGGAAGGCCCCCATGACCACGCCGCTGACCGTCGAGCAGCTCCGCCCCCGCCTGGAGCAGCTCACCCTCATCGACGTCCGCTCCCCCGGCGAGTACGCCGCCGGCCACATCCCCGGCGCGCTCAACATCCCCCTCGACCGCCTCGACGACGCCCTCACCGCCCTGCGCGACGCCGCCGCGCGCGGCGAACTCGCCGTCACCTGCGCGTCCGGCCCGCGCGCGACCACCGCGGTCGAACGCCTGACGGCCGCCGGCATCCCGGCCGTGCCGGTGATCGGCGGCACCGGCGCTTGGGCGAGCGCCGGCCACCCGCTGAACCGGCTGGAGGGAGCCCGTGCGGTGTGGGCGATGGACCGTCAAGTCCGGCTGGTTGCCGGCTCACTGGTCCTCGGCGCCATGCTGACGGACCTGGTCCGCCCGGGCGCCCGCTGGCTCGCGGCGGCGGTCGGCGGCGGACTGGTGTTCTCAGCCCTGAGCAACACCTGCGCGATGGGCAACCTGCTCGGCCGCCTCCCGCACAACCGCCCCCGCCCGGGCGCCCCGACCCTCGACGACACCCTCGCCGCGCTGCGGCGCTGATCCGCGCCCTGACGTCCGCCGCGACGCCCGTCCGGCCCCGGTCCGCTGGCTGCGGACCGGGGCCGGAGGGAATCGGCGAGCGTCTCAGTACCAGCGCTGCCAGGCGTTGAAGTTGTTGGTGTCCGCGTACCACAGGCCGACCGGGCTCCCGTTGCCCTGCCAGCGCGACGAGTAGCCGTCGAGGGCGACGACGCTGCTGGTCTTGGGCGAGGTGAGCGAGATGTCGGCACCGTTGACGTAGGAGTGGAAGGTCTGCCCCGGGGCGCCGCCGTCCTTGCAGTCGTAGACGTTGAACTGCGCGCCCACCGTGTTGCCCCACGACTCGGGGTAGTCCAGGCAGCGGCCGGAGGCGTTGTTGACGAGTTCGAGCCCGTAGAAGGCCCCCGCGTCGTACACGCGCCACCGCCACTGCTCGGTGGGCCCGTTGTTGCAGGCCCAGAAGCCGGCGGGCGAGTTGTTCGCACCGCCGCCGCTGGCGAAGTTGTCGAGGCAGTAGCCGTCCCCGTAGGCACGGACGTGGAAGTAGAACGGCCCCGAGTCGGCGAGCGCCGCACCCGCGAGGGCGGGCTTCCCGTCGCGGGCCGCGGCCAGCACCTGGTCGAGGGCCTGCTGGGCGGTGACGGTCGCGGTCGCCGCGGGGCCCGCGGCCGGGTTCGCGGCCGGGTTCGCGGCCGGCCCCGCCTCGGCACGGGCCGCCGTGGCCGGGGCGGCGAGCGCGAGGGCGGTGAGAACAGCGGCTACCGACGCACCAAATTTTGTCATGCGCACAACGCTAGGGAGTCCGAGCCCGCCTCGGAAGGGACGCACCACAAGTGGCACATCCCCTTCCCGATCGCCCTCCGGCCCCGGCCGGGACCGGGACCAGGGCCGGGGCCGGAGGACTGCGCCGAACGGCGGAATCAGGTCAGCTTCACCGACGCGTCGTCCACCAGGAAGGCGGTCTTCCCGCTCGTCGAGTGCGCGACCAGCTTGATGCCCACCGTCGAGCCGAACTCGGCCGCCACGTACGGCGTCAGGTCGAAGGACTGCAGCCGGTAGCCGTTCGTCGTGTCCAGGTTGCTCCAGGTCTTGACGGTCGCCATGTAGGTGCCGCTCCACTGGTCGTACAGCTCCAGCGAGAGCGTGTCCACCGCCGAGCCGCCGGGCGCGGAGGCGCCCTGGGCGCTGCCCGTGACGTTCAGCCAGAAGGACAGGTGCTCCTGGGTGTAGCCCGGGGTCGTCTCGACCCACTGGACGATGGAGTCGTCGCTCGCGGCGTTCTGCCCGAGCCACGCGTACGTCGCGCCGCCGTGCGCCTGGTGGGCGGTGGACGGCGTGATGATGTTGTAGCCGGACGGGTTCCACACGCCGTGGTCTGCGGTGCCGTTCTCGAAGCCCGGGTCGTTGAGCTGCTCGATCGGGGTGCAGCCGGTCTGCGGGCCGCGGAAGAAGCCGGCCCGGAAGGTCTGGCTCTGCGTGTTGCCCTGGTCGTCGCGGCCGGTCACGGTGATCGTGCGCCAGCCGGTCGCGTGCGTCGTCCCGGTGATGCGGCCGGTCTCCGCGTCGATCCGCAGCCCGGCGGGCAGGCCCTTGGCGCCGTACGTGATCGGGCGCCCGGCGCGGTCGGAGGCGAGGACGGCGAGGTCGACGGGCTTGCCGCTCTCGACCGTCTGCTCGCACGGACGGGTCACGAGGAGCTGCGCGTTGGCGAAGACCGGGTCGTCGCCCGTGCACAGGTGGTCGTAGTTCGACCACGTGGTCTGCACCGGGAAACTCCCGGTCGAGAGCTGGAGGTTGAACATCCCGCCGTTGCGGCCGACCGGGATCCAGGAGCACTTGTCGCCGTTCTCCTGGCCGGTCGCGTCCGTCCAGGCGCCGGAGGCGTTCTGGTCGGTGATCGTCTCGGCGTACTCGTGACCGCCGATGATCCCGTAGCCGTCGAGGCGGCCGCGCGCACCCGGGTTGATCCAGTTGGTGCCGCACGCGGGCACGTCGGTCAGGTACGGCATGAGCGTGTAGGCGAGGGTGCCGGCCGAGCTGCGCATGAAGGTGTGCCAGGCGCAGTAGCCGAGTTCCTTCCACTTGTCGGAGTCCAGGCCCTGGCCGGTGTTGATGATGTACTGCACGTCCCGGTTCCGGTTCGGGTCCGTGTTGCCGAAGTGCTTGGCGGCGGCGACGACTTCGGCCGCGATCTCCGGCTCGGTGGCGGCCTTCGGCGCGGGCGCCGCGTTGTCCACCCACACGCCCGCGAGCGTCTGGCCGGCCACCGGCATGCCGACGTGGTTGGCGTCGGGCGGGCAGTAGGACGAACCGGGCGCGATGCCCTCGCAGTACTGGGTCATCACGCGGGACCACGTGTCGGTCGTGCTGCCCAGGCCCTTGAAGAAGTCCTGCTGGTAGGGCGCGGCGGCGTCCGGGTCACCCGAGAGGGTGAGGTTTCCGGTCGTCGCGTCCGTGCCGGGGGTGCCCCACTGGCTGCCCCAGTAGATCAGGTACACCTTCGGCTGGCCCGTGGTGACGCCGATCGAGTCCTGGCCGCCCCGGTAGGTCATCTGCAGGTCGTAGTTGTTGCGCGGGGCGGCGGCCGCAGTGGTCTTCGCCGCCTGCCGCTGGGCGAAGGTGGTGGCGTTGGGCATCACGTGCGGCCGGGTGGCGCCGACCTGCACCCAGGTGCCGTCGATCTGCCGCCAGCCCTCGGCGGCCGGGTGCGGATCGGCGGGCGCGGCGCTGCCCGCCGGCCCGGGCTGCCGCTCGCCCTGGGCGAGGGCCGTACCGGCGGTGCCGGTGCCGGCGAGCCCGAGGACGAGCGCCCCGAGCAGGAGTTTCCGGAGCGATCCGGCGAGACGTGAACGTGCGGTAGGCACAGGGAGGTCCTGACTCTCGGTCGGAGGAAGGGGAACGAGGAAGGGGAACGAGGAACGGGGAACGGGGAACGGGGAGAGGGAACGGGAAAGCAACGGCCGTCCTTGCGCGCCCGTTGACGGGCCCTCAGGACGCCATGTGAAATGACACATGTCACCGATCACATGGGTCAAGCCCTTCGGCCTGAGGTTCGCGCCCGCACTTGTCCCACCCGTCCCGCCGCGATTTGAACGTTCAACACTCCACTGACCCAGCGCCCCCGACGTACGCTCAGGAGCCACTCATGCCTCCCGTGCACAACACCGTCCTGTCCAGCTTCTCCGCCCTCGCCGCCCTCGCCGTCATCGCGGGAGCGGCCCCCGCCTCCGCCGCCGGAGACGATCCGGTGGACGGCGGCACCTACGTCATCTCGTCATCCGTGGACGGCAGTTGCCTGGGCCCGCGGTTCGCCCGGCCGGCCCTCGGCACGCCCGCCGTCACCGCCGCCTGCCAGGGCCTGCTCAGCCAGCGGTGGCAACTGCGCCGCGGCGCCGACGGCTACCTCCTCGCCGACGCCGCGACCGGGCGCTGCCTCGCCGCCGACCTCACCGCCGCCGACTGCGGCAGCGCAGCGCGCTTCACCGTCTCCCCCGTGCCCGGCGGCCACACCCTCGCCACGGGCGGCCGCTGCCTCACGCCCCACCACGACGGCCCGGTCCGCGTCCAGCCCTGCACCCCGAGACCCGCCCAGCGCTGGACGCTCACCCGCACCGAGCCGCTCCTCCTCGCCAACCCCGGCTTCGAACTGGGCGCCGACGGCTGGACGTTCACCGCCCACACCGGCCTCGCCACCAACAACCCGCACACCGGCACCCGCCTCGCCTACCTCGACACGGGCACCGGTTACCGGGTGAGCCAGGAGGTCACCGCCGTCACCGACGGGACGTACGACCTGTCCGCGTGGATCGCGAGCGGAGCAGCGGGCGGCACCTTCTCGGCCACCGTCAACGGCACAGTCGTCCGCCAACTCGCCCTCCCCGGCCAGCCCGTCTACGCCAAGTACACCCTCCCCCGCATCCACCTCTCGCCCGGCGACCGGCTGACGCTCGCCTTCGGCTCCTCCCCCACCGGCTGGGTCAACGTCGACGAGGCCGCCGTCGCTCCCTCCGCCCCGAACGACCCGCTGATCGACTCCTCCGACCCCGAGGTCGTCGCCCTGTTCGACTGGGCCAAGACCAAGGCCAACAGCTGGGTCCAGCAGGCCGGCGCCCCCGGCATCCTCAACCTCGACGAGAACCACCCCGACGGCACGGGCACCGCGGCCTACGACACCACCTACTGGGCCGGCTACCCGTTCCGGTCCGACTTCTACAGCCGCGACTTCGCCCACCAGCTCGTCGGCGCCCACCTGTTGGGGCTCGACGCCCAGAACAAGACCATGCTGCGCGCCTTCGCCGCCTCCGCGACCGACGCCAACGGACTGGACCCGGTGTGGTCCGTCAACTTCGACGCCAAGACCCCGGGCAGCATCGACTACCGCAGCCCGAGCAGCTTCGTCCGGGAACTCCCCGCCCCCTTCGAGCTCGTGGAGAAGACCGGCGAGGCCTACCGCTGGACCGGCGACCGCGACTACACCGACGACCCCGTCCTCACCCGCTACGTCCGCGGCACGCTCGGCCCGTACATCGCCCGCCACCCCGGGCCCGTCGACAACGGCGGCGTTCCGATCCCGCAGGCCGCCAGCCGCAACATCTTCAAGGGCACCGCGAGCTACGCCGAGAACGCCACCACCACGTACGCCGAGGCGGGCGACGCCCTCGCGGCCCAGTACCAGGCCTACCTCGCCGCCGCGACCCTCGCCTCCTCGCGCAGCGACCGCGCCACCTACCGCCAGGCAGCCGAAACCCTCCTCCAATACGCGAACTCCGCCTGGACGGTGGACCCGCAACACCCCGACGCCGTCGTCCACGGCTACGACACCAACGGCCACCCCCTCACCGACTGGGGCTACGAGGCGAGCATCCTGATGCCCGCCAAACACCTCCTGGACGCGGGCCCGCGCCGGGACGCCTTCCTCGCCGACCTCGACGCCCAGGACTCCGGCCCGCAACGCTCCGACAACCTGGAGGCCTACACCTACCTGCCGGACGCCTTCTTCGCCGCCGGCGACGGGGACAGGGCGTGGAAGTGGATGCGCACCATCTACGAGGCCACCCCCCAAGTCCACACCAGCGGCCGCATGTTGAACGGCGACTACCCCGAAGTCCCGTTCACCCTGCTGTCCCAGACCGTCCAGGGCCTCCTGGGCCTCACCCCCGACGCCTCCGCCGCCTCCGACGCCGTCGAAACCACCTCCCACCTGCCGAGCTCGATGACCTGGCTCCAGGTCGCGGACATCCCCGTCGGCACAACGCGGATCACCCTCCGCCAGGACGGCCGCAGCGCCACGACCCTCACCAACACGGGCCCGACCCCGCTCACCTGGACCCCCCGCTTCCCCGGCACCCACCCCACCATCACCGTCAACGGCACACCGCACCCGGCCCAGACCACCACAGTGGACGGCACCACCTACAGCACGACCACACTCCACGTCTCCCCCGGCGAGACCACGACAGTCACCACCTCCGGCTAGGTTCGGGCGTGCGGCCGGCCGCGTGCGGGCACATCTCGGTAGCCCGGAGGGTTTCGGCATGAGAGCCTCACGATCATGGCCACGGAAACCGAGGTGGGCGAGCTGTTGCACCAGCGCGGCTGGCGGACGGCGTTCACGGTCTCGGACATGGTGAACGCGTGGGCCGCCCTGGTGGGTGTCATCGAGCGCGGCTATGACGACGACATCCACGAGTACACCAACGACCTCTACTGCCGGAACTGGCTCCACGAGGCGTGGCTCCTGCTGGACGAGCACCTCGTCCAGCTCTGGACGCCGCGGATCAAAGCCCTGGACGACCGGTACAAGGCCGCGACCGTCGACGACGACGGCCAAGCACTCGACCGGTTCCACGAACTGCCAGGCCCCGACCTGTGGTGGTGGCGGCGACACCCCCGCATCCTCACCGGGGACCTCGGGCGGTCACTCCGCTCGGCCGGCGCCATCGGCACCGACCCGGACGCGGCCTGACCCTCAGCGTGGTGGGAGTGGGAAGTCGGACCCGCCGACTTCCCACTCCCACGCGTCCCTCTACATCCGACCGCCCGCGGCCGCATCACCGGTCGGCATTCGCTGATGCCGGTGATGCGGCCGCGGGCGGGGAATTGGGTCAGCGGTCGAGGTCGATCATGAAGCGCCTCGTCCCCGGACCGACCGTGTCGGCGTGGATCGAGCCACGGGCGCGGTCGAAGTCCCCGGTGCCGCCGGTGATCGCGTTGTCGAACGAAGGCGGCGGGCCCGGGTTGAGGTTGCCGAAGACCATCCCCTGGGCGGTGATCTGGCCACCGGGGAGGGTGTAGGTCACGGTGCACTCCTCGGCGCCACCGTTGTCGGTGCGGGTGGTGGTGCAGGTGCCGCCGGTCTCGCCGACCTGGTTGCCGTCCAGATCGGAGAGCACCGAGCGGAAGACGGTCCGGTCGCCCTGGGCGGGGGCGCCGCCGGGGTTGACGGGGAAGAACGACTGCTGGGCGAGGCGGCCGATGAGGGTGATGACCCGGTCGCGGGCCTGGGGGACGGGCGATTCGGTGTTCGTCGCGGCCGTCGCGACGGGGGCGGAGGCGAGGAGGGTGACCAGCGCGGCGGCCGTGCCGAGGCAGGCCGTTCTCACAGGGCGCATTCGTGTGGCTCCTGAAGTCGGTGTTCATGAGGGGTCGGGCGGCTCATTCATAACCTCGGCCCTGCCGTCGCCCGGAACGTCCCGGCACGACCCACCGGCAGATTCGTCCGCGCGGACCACCCGGGGCGGGTCCCCGGCCGGCGTTCGCCGCTGCCGCGCGCACCGCGCCGTTCGACGCCTCCGCGGAGGTCATGGCCACGGTCGCCGCCTGAAGCGGGTGGGAGGTGAGGGCGTTTGTCGGTCGGGAGTGACAGGGTGGGGAGCATGTGCGGCCGTTTCGTCTCCACCACCACGCCCCAGGACCTCGTCGGCCTGCTCGGCGAGCTCCGCTGGGACCCCGCCGAGGCCCTCGCCCCGAGCTGGAACGTCGCCCCGACCGACCCCGTCCCGGCGGTGCTCGAACGGGTCGACCGCGAGACCGGCGAGTTGCTGCGGCAGTTCCGGCCGCTGCGGTGGGGCCTCGTCCCGTCCTGGTCCAAGGACGCCTCCGGCGGCGCCCGCATGATCAACGCGCGCTCGGAGACCGTCCACGAGAAGCCCGCCTTCCGCAAGGCCTTCACCGCCCGGCGGTGCGTGATCCCGGCGGACGGCTACTTCGAGTGGCGCGAGGTCCCGGCGGAGGCCGACCGCAAGAAGTTCAAGCAGCCGTACTTCCTCAGCACCGGCTCGGTGATGCTGATGGCCGGGCTGTACGAGTTCTGGCGCGACCGCACCCTCGCCGAGGACGACCCCGCCGCCTGGCTCGCCACCGCGACCATCATCACCACCGACGCGACGGACACCGCCGGCCGCGTCCACGACCGCATGCCGCTCACCATCGCCCCGGACGACGTGCCCACCTGGCTCGCCCCGGACGTCACCGACGCCACCGAGCTGCACCACCTGCTGCGCCGCCCCGCCGACGGCGCCCTGCGCGTGCGGGCCGTGTCGACGGCCGTCAACAGCGTGCGCTCCAACGGCCCGGAACTGCTCGACGGCGCCGAGGACCCACTGGGGCTCGCGGACTGACGGCGCGCGGTGGCAGCGCGGAGTGGCAGTGCGCGGTGGCAGCGCGGAGTGGCAGTGCGGCCTGACGGTGCGGCCTGACGGCGCATCACCCACCTGCCCAAATCCGCTGACAGCCCGCTGATCTCCCGTTACCGTTGGCGAGCAAGCGTCAACGGGGGGGGTGGGCAGCACGGTGATCACGTCGATGACGACGCACGCCCGGCCCGAGGGCGGCCTGCCCGACCACGACGCGTTCGAGCAGCGCCGCCGCCCGTCCGCGCCCTCCACCACCGCCGTCAACCCGCACACCGAGCAGCGCAGCGTCGTCCTGCCGCCCGCCGCCGCGCGGGCCGCGCTCAGCGTCGAGGCCACCCCGCCCTGGCACAACCTCCCGCCGCGCTCCGGCGGCGGCTTCGTCGGGCGGGACGCCGCGCTCCAGGCCATCGGCGAGGCGCTCGCGGACGGCGACGGCAGCGGGCTCGTCACCCAGGCCACCACGCTCCACGGCCTCGGCGGCGTCGGGAAGACCACGCTCGCCCTGCACTACGCCTACGCCCACGCCGACCACTACCGGCTGATCTGGTGGATCACCGCCGAGTCCGAGGAGCAGCTCGCCGAGGCCTTCGCGGACCTCGCCGTCCAGCTGTACCCGTCGTGGGCGCTCACCGCCACCCCGGGCCAGCAGGTCGAGTGGGCGCTGGCCTGGCTGCGCGCGCACGACCGCTGGCTGCTCGTGTTCGACAACGCCGAGGACCCGCTCCACCTCACCCCCTACCTCGGCCGCCTGCTCGGCTGCGGCCACCAGCTCGTCACCAGCCGGCGCGCGAGCGGCTGGCACCCGGGCATCCGGCGGGTGCGGATCGACGTGCTCGACGGGCCCGAGGCCGCCCGGCTGCTGTGCGACACCGCCTACCCGGGCAGCGCCGTGGACGCCGACGAGCAGGCCGAGGCCCGCTCGCTCGCCGACGAGCTCGGCCACCTGCCGCTCGCCCTCGCCCAGGCCGGGGCGTTCGTCCAGCAGACCCGCACCACGTTCGCGGCCTACCGCCGCCGCCTGCTGCGCTCCACCGGCCCCAGCACGGGCACCCGCCCGTCCACCGTCGAGACGGTCGCGCGGCTGTGGCAGACGACGCTGCACACCGTCCAGACCACCGCGCCGTTCGCCGTCGAGCTGCTGCGCACCCTCGCCTGGTACGCCCCCGAGGCGCTGCCGCGCGAGGCCCTGGTGCCGTTCGGTGCGCGCCGGCCGGACGAGGTCGCGGCCGGGCTCCGGCTGCTCGCCGACTACAACCTGATCACCCTCGGCACGTCCACGGTCGCCGTGCACCGGCTGCTGCAGAGCGTGCTGCGCACCGCGGACGGCGGGCGGCGGATGCGCGAGCGCGCCGAGCAGCAGCTCGCCGAGGCGGCGGCGCGGCTGTGGCCGGCGTCCGACCCGCGGATCCGCCGGGCGCTGCTGCCGCACATCCGCGAGCTGGCCGCCACCGGCCCGTCCGAGCGGCCGACGGCGCGGACGGTCGCGCTCTACCGCCTGGCGGCGGAGGAGTTCACCGACAAGGCGCAGCGGGTGTTCGCGCTCCCGCTGGTGACGGCACTGGCGGACGGCCAGGCCCGGCTGCTGGGCACCTACCACCCCGACACGGTCGCGACCCGAGGCCGGCTCGCCGAGCTGCACGCGCGCACCGGCGATCCGGCCCGGGCCATCGCGCTGACGCGGTCCGTCATCGCCGACCGCCTGCACCTGCTCGGCCCGGACGACCCGGCGGTGCTCGGCGACCGCAACACGCTCGGCCACGCGTACCGGCGGTCGGGCCAGCACGCGCTGGCCGTCGAGGAGTTCGGCTCGGTCGTGGCGGACCGGACCAGGGTGCTCGGCGCCGACCACCCGGACACCCTGTCCAGCCGGGCGGGCCTCGCGTACGCGCTACAGGTGGCCGGGCGGCACGCGGAGGCGGTGGCCGAGTTCGAGCGCGTGCTGGCCGACGCCGCCCGCGTCCTCGGCCCCGACCACCCGGACACGCTGACCCGCCGGATCGGCCTGGCCTTCGCCCAATTGACGGCGGGCGAGCACCGGTTGGCCGTCGCCCTGTACGAGGAGGCGGTGGCCGACCGCACCCGCGTGCTGGGCCCGGACCACCCCGACACGCTGACGAGCCGCGGCTGGCTGTCCGCCGCGCACGCCGTCGCCGGCGACCACCCGGCGGCGGTGGCCGGCTACGAGGCGGTCGTGCGCGACCGCACGCGCGTCCAGGGCCCGGACCACCCGCAGACGCTCGCCGCCCGCTGCCGCCTCGCCCTCGCGCGCAGCGACGCGGGCAGCCCGGCCGCGGCCCTCGCGGAGTACACGGAGGCCGTCGCCGACTACGGCCGCTCCCTCGGCCCCGACCACCCCGAGACGCTCGCCGCCCGCACCGGCCTCGCCCGCGCGCACCGCGAGGCGGGCCGCTACCGGCGGGCGGTCGAGCTCCACCGCGCGCTGGTGCAGGACCGCGAGCGTGTCCAGGGGCCGGACCACCCGGACGTCCTGGAGGAGCGCGGCGACCTCGCGTTCGCGCTGCGCCTCGCCGGGCCGGCCGCGCAGGAACTGCCGGAGCGGGAGCGGCTGGTGGCCGACCGCATCCGGCTCCACGGCCCGGACCACCCGCACACCCTCGCCGAACGCCACCGCCTCGCCTGGGCGTTGCAGGCCGCCGGTCGTCCGCGGGCGGCGCTCGCGGAGTGGGAGCGGCTGGTCGAGGAGCACGCCCGCGTCCACGGCCCGGACCACGGGGAGACGCTCAACGCCCGCCTGGGCCTCGCGCAGGCCTGCGGCGCCGCCGGCGACCACCGGCGCAGGGCCGAGCTGTGCGACGCGCTGGTCGAGGACCGCACCCGGGTCCAGGGGGCGGACCACCCCGACACCCTCGGTGCCCGCCGCTGGCAGGCGCTGGCCCACGGGGAGGCGGGGGACCACCGTCACGCGCTCGCGTTGCTCACGGCGCTCGCGGCCGACGCGGCCCGCATCCAGGGGCCGGACCACCCCGACACCCTCGACAGCCTCTACTGGCTGGCCACCGCACACCAGCGCGTGGGTGACCACCGCAGCGCTCTGGCGGTCTACACCGGGCTGGTGGCCGACCGCACCCGCGTGCTGGGCCCCGACCACCCCGACACCCTGGACGCCCGGCACTGGCTCGCCGCGACACACCGGGACACCGACGACCCCCGCACGGCCGTCAGGCTGTACGAGGAGCTGGCCGCCGACCGGGCGCGCGTCGAGGGCCCGCACCACCCCGCCACCCTGGGCGACCTCCTGGCCCTCGCCCGCTGCCTGACGGTCACGAGCGAGCACCACCGCGCGCTCGCCCTCTACCCGACGCTGGTCACCATCGGCACCCGCGTCCTCGGCGCCGACCACCCCACCACGCTCGGCATCCGCTGGTGGCAGGCCCACGCACACCAGGTGGCCGTCGACCACGCCCGCTCGCTCGAACTCTTCGAGGCCCTGGTCGCCGACAGCACCCGGATCCACGGCCCCGACCACCACGAAACGCTCACCAATCGCTGGTGGCAGGCCACGGCGCACCGCCTCGCCGACGACCACGCCCGCGCCCTCGAACTCTTCGACGTCCTCGTCACCGACAACGCCCGGATCCACGGCCCCGACCACCACGAAACGCTCCAGGCCCGCTCCGGCCTGGCCTGGGCCTGCTCCGCCGCACGGAGCCACCGCCGTGCCCGGGACATCGCGGAGGAGCTCGTCGCGGCCCGGACCCGGCTCGTGGGCCCGGACCACCCGGACACCTTCGGCGCCCGGTTCACCCTGGCCTGGTTCGTCCAGGAGGCCGGCGACCACCGGCGCGCGATCGCCCTCTTCGAGTCGCTGGCGTCCGACCGGGCCCGCGTCCTCGGTGCCGACCACCCGGGGGCGCTCGGCGACCGGTGGTGGCTCGCGGTCGAATACCGGGTGACGAACGACTTCGGGCGGGCGACGGAGCTGTGCGAGGCCCTGCTCGCCGACCGGCTGCGCCTCGACGGGCCGGACCACGCGAGCACGCTCGGCACCCGGTACCTGCTCGCCTCGACGCACCAGGCAGCGGGCGACCGGCACCTCGCCGCCAGGCTCATCGAGGAGCTGCTCCAGGACCGCATCCGCGTCCAAGGCCCGGACCACCCGGCCACGCTGACCGAGCGCGCCAACCTCGCCTTCGCCCGCCACGAGGCGGGGATGATCCGTCAGGCCCTGGACGACCGGGAAGCGCTGCTCGCCGATCGGCTGCGGATCCAGGGCCCCGAGCACCCCGCCACCCTCGACCTGCGCCGCGCGATCGCCCGGACCCGGCGCGAACTCGGCGAGGCCGACCGGGCCGTCGGGCTGTACGAGGCGCTGGTCGCCGACCGGACCCGGATCCAGGGACCCGACCACCCCGACACCCTCGACGAGCGCCGCGGCCTCGCCCAGGCCCTCAACCTGGCCGGCCGCAAGCGGGCGGCGATCGCCGAACGCGAGGCCGTCGTCGCCGCGCACGCCCGCGTCCTCGGCCCCGACCACCCGGACGCCCTCGCCGCCACCGAGTCGCTCGGCCACGGACTCCGCCGCGCCTGGCAGCACGACCGCGCCGCCGCCGTCTTCGAGCACGTCAGGTCCGGCCGCGTCCGCGCCCTCGGCGCCGGGCACCCCCTGACGCTCGACGCCTGGGACAGCATCGCGCTCAACCACTGCGACGCCGGGCGCTACGCCGAAGCCGTCGCCTGCTACGAGGACGTCCTCGACGCAGCGACCCTGGCCCTCGGCGAGGGCAGCCTCCAGGTGCTGATGACGCGCCGCGACCTCACCGACGCCCGGCTCCTGGCCGGTTACGCCGGTTACGCCGGTAGCGCCGGTAGCGCCGGTAGCGCTGAAGCCGCCGTGGCCGACTACACCGCCCTGGCCGCCGACGCGGCCCGGCACCTCGGCGCCGCCCATCCGATGGTCCTCGCGACGGAGGGCAACCTCGCGCTCGCGCACCGGGCGACCGGCGACCAGGAGGCCGCCACGCTCCTGGCGGCGGAGCTCGTCGCCTGCACCCGCGAGACCCTGGACCCGACCGACCCCCGCGCCCTCCTGGCCCGCGAGATCCAGGGCCTCGTCCTCGCCGACGGCCCCCGCCCGCTGCGCGCCGTCGTCCTCCTGGAGGAACTCGCCGAGGAAGCCACCGAGGCGCACGGCCCCCGCCACCCGGGCACCCTGAGCATCCGCCAGAGCCTCGCGTACGCCCGTCTCCGCGCCGGGGACCACGCCGGGGCCGTCCGCGTCTACGCGGGCGTCGTCGCGGACCTCCTGCCGCCCAACAGCCGGAGCGCCGTCACCCTGCTGGCCGACGGGCACCGGCGGCGCGACGAGCGGGCCCTGTCCGTCGGGGCCGAGCGGCCCCGCGTGGTCGGCCACTACCCCACCCTCGCCGTCGGCCTCGCCCGAGCCCTCGCCGGGGCGGGCCGGCCGGAGGCCGCGCAGGAGCTGCTCGACGCCGTCCGGGCCGGGCGGGAGGCCGTCATGGGCCCCGAACACCCGCTGGCCGTCGAGACCCGGGCGAGGCTGCACGGTTCGGCGGAGCCTCCCGCCCTCACCGCCGTGCCCGACCTGCCGCTCCCCGCACGACGGGCCCGGCGGACGGCCGTGACGGTATCCCGCAGCGCCTGGCGCCCCCGGCTCACGCTGCTCGACGAGCCCGCGCCCGGCAGCACCGTGCGGCTCGAACTGCGGCTGGAGCCCGACGCGCCCGGCGCCGACCCCCGCGAGCTGCCGGACCTGCGGCTCGTCGCCGCCGTCGCCTCGGACGCCGCGCTCGAACCGCCGGTCGCCGCCTACGCGCCCGGCCGCGAACCGGCCGTGCTGGCGCTGACGCCCGCCGTGCCGGGGCGGCACCGGGTGCGGATCACCGTGTACGACGCGGGCCACGGCGCCGCCCTCCAGGACCTCACCGCCGTCGTGGACGTGCCGCTGCCAGGTCCCGTCCACGGCCTCCCCGATCCCCAGTCCACGCAGGAGTGACGCACGTGCCCCAGGAGCTCCTCGTCGAGATCCGGCAGAACCCCTCCGCGAACTTCACCCGGCTCCCCCGCCAGCGCAGTCCGCGAGAAGCCGAGGACGCCAGGGACGCCAGGAACCCCGAGGACGCCGAGGACCCGCTCCCGCTCGACCTCATCGTCTCGCTGCGCCGCCGGCGCGACGACACCCTGGACATCCACGCGTTCCGGCCCGGCGAGCGCACCCCGCGCACCCGCCCGCACCGCGCGGAGCTCGCCGTCACGGGCACGAAGCTCCTCGCCAGGGCGGCCCGGCTGCGCACGACCTGGCGCGACCAGCTGGTCCGCTACGCGACGGTCGACGACTTCGGGATGCCCGACGACTACCCGTTCGCCTCCGCCGTCGACGTGTCCCACCTGCGCCCCGTCGCCGAAGGCCGGGCGGCCGAACTCGCCGAGGAGGGACGGTACTTCCTGGAGACGATGCTCGACGGGCCCGGCCGGGAGCTGACCGTCTTCCGGGAGTACCTCAACCGGACGCTCACCGAGCACGGCCCGCTCCGGATCAGCTTCGACTCCGACCTGCACCTGCCGTGGCCGATGCTCGCCGTCGACGGCGGACCGGGCCCCGACGGCCGCCCGGACCCGTGGGCGGACTTCCTCGGCCACCGGCACCAGATCGAGCAGACCGGCGCCGCCTACCCGCCGATCCAGCCGCCCCACCCGGCCCGGCCCCGGCCGGTCACCAGCCTCAACACCGACGACACCCTGGAATCCATCGGCCGCGCCCCCGAGGTCCGCAAGCTGCTGGAGGACCGCTCGCACCTCACCGTCCGCACCGAGTCGCGCGGCCTGCTCGACGCCCTGTCGCGCGCGGTGCTGGACGAGGACGTCATGTACTTCTGGTGCCACGGCCAGTTCGTCGCCGACGGCTCCGCCTTCAAGCAGCTCGCCGTCCGCCTCTCCGACGACCGGCACATCGACGCCGACCTCGTGCGCCGCCACCGGCGCCGGCACCTGGACGCACCGGAGGCGATGTTCCGTCCCTTCGTCCTCCTGAACGCCTGCCACACCGGGCAGTCCGCGGAAGGCGAACTCGAACACCTGGGGCGGGCGTTGGTCGACCTCGGGGCGGAGGGCGTGCTCGGGCCGCAGATCGAGATCCCGCAGGTGTTCGCCGCCGAGTACGCGTTCGCCTTCCTCGACCTCTACCTGACCGGCGGGCTGACGGCGGGCGAGATCACCCAGACCCTCGTCAGGCGCTTCGCCCGCGAGCACGGCAACCCGCTCGCGCTCACCTACTCCCTGCACTGCGGCATCGACAGCATCCTGGAGCTCACGCCGTGACCCGCCGCCCGACCCCGCCGTCCGTCCGGCCCGTCACCGTGGACCTCGACGAGAACGGTCGGCTGCTCGTCCCCGGCACCCGGACCCCGGTGCCCGAGGCGCGCGTCGCCGAGCACCTCGCCCGGCACGTGCGCGTGCCGGAGCGGGCCACCGACATCTACGTGTACGTCCACGGCTGGCAGACCAGTCCCGCCGCGGCGGACCGCGCGGCCACGGCGCTGCTCTCGCGCGCCGCCGACCTGCACCGGGCCCGCCCGGGCGCGTACCCGGGCCTGGAGCGCGGGTACCGGCCGTGGTGCGTCGTGGTGCGCTGGCCGTCGTCGAGCCTGCCCTCGCTCGGCGGGTACCGCCGCGTCCGTGAACGGGCGCACGCGATGAGCGCGCCCGGCCGCGGCCAGGCCGGGTACGTGCTCGGCCACCTGCTCGGCTACCTCGACGCCGACCGCGGCCACCCGGCCGACCCCGCCGTGCTGGCCAACCGCAACGGCCAGTACCTGCACCTGGTCGGGCACTCCTTCGGCGGGCGGTTCCTGTGCGAGGCCGTCCAGCACGCGGCCGAGCGGCCCGCCGGGCCCCGGGTCCTGAGCTGGAGCCGGCCGGGCGATCCGGCGCGGCCGTTCACCGTGGACAGCGCGCTGGTCTTCCAGATGGCCGCGCCCCGCGACGCCTTCTCCCGGCTGTTCCCGCGGCTGTTCCCCGAGTCCGACCGCAGGCCGGCCCACGCCGCGCCGCTGCGTGGGCCGCTCGTGCTCACCCACTCCCGCTGGGACCGCGCCACCGGCTTCTGGCACCTGCGGGCCGAAGGGCGGCCGGGCATCGGCCACTCCGGCACGGGCGTGGCGCCGGTGCACCAGTTCTCCACGCTGCTGCGCCCGGCCGGTTCGCCGTACCCGCACGACGTGCTGGACCACCCGATCGTGAACGTCGACGCCAGCGCGGTGTACCGGGGCGGCCCGGCCACCCGGCTGGCACCGGCGGGCGCCCACTCGGACTTCCAGCACCCGGAGTCGGCGCACCTGATGCTGAGCCTGGCGTCGCACTCGCGCTGAAAACCCGTACGGGGGCGGCCCGGGCGTCTGGCAGGATGCCGCGCGTGGACCTGGAAGCGATCTTCGAAGCGATCGACGCCGTCGACTGGGAGGCGCACCCGCACCGCCGGGACCCCTACACCGCCGACACGGCGGTGAACCTGCGGGCCCTGGCCGCCGCGACCACGCTCAACCAGGCCTCGCGCGGGATGACCAGGCTGCTGGACAGCGCCATCACCGACGACTTCGAGGGCACGGTGTACCCGGCCGCCGAGCTCGCGGTACCGATCCTGCTGGACGTCGTCGAACACGGCCACCGGCGGGCCGCCTCAGCCGCGCTGGACCTGCTCCAGACGCTGCTGAATCGTTTCCCCGACCCCGACTTCGGCCGGGTCGGCGCCCCGGGCCTGCCCGGCCTCCAGGCGTGCTGCGTCATCGCCGACCTGGTCCGGGCCCGGCGGGACGTCCTGGTGCTCCACCGCGACGACGGCCGTCGGCTCCTGGCGCTGGCCGCCGACCACTGGCGGTTCGAGGTCCGCGAGGTGGTGGACGCGGACGCGGACGGCGTGGGCGTGTTCGGCGTCCTGACCGGACGGCCTCCGGCCCGGCCGGTGCGCGCGGAGCTGCACTTCGAGCGCGGGTTCCTCGGCGTCCCTGCCGTCGAGGTGGAGCACGGGCCGGAGGACGACAGCGGAGAATCGTTTCTCCGGCTGGTCGGGATCCCCGAGGCCTTCGTGGCACCGGGCACGTTCGTCGTGCCTTGGGAGTGCTACGACTTCGAGGGCTGACGACGCCTTCGGGGGCCCGGTCCCTCGGCCGGTCCTTCGCCCACCGAGGATCTCGGGTGAGCGGCAGTCTGATCATCGGCTATATTCGCCGGGCGGCCCGCCGGGAGCGGGCCCTTCGCCCACCGAACCGCCCCGGGGAAAGCAGCCACCGTGTCACGGCCCATTGACGACCCGTCCGCCGAACCCGCCACCGGACCGTCGGCCGCCCAGCCGGCCCCCGACGTCGAACCGAAGCCGAGCGCCGAGCCGGAGCCTGCGGACGCCCGGCCCGCCGCCGCAGTGCCCGCGCAGCCCGCCGCTCCGGACGTCAACGCCAACCCCTACGCGACCGGCGAGGCCGGCGCCGGCCTCGCCGCCGGGCGGCAGTTCGGACCGGTCCCCGGGCAGCAGGCCTGGCCGCCGTACGTGCCCGGCGGGCCCGGTGCCCCCGTACCGCCGCCCTTCGTCCCGCAGCCGAAGGCCAAGGTCAGCGGGATGGCCGTCGCCTCCTTCGTGCTCGGGCTCATCGGGTTCCTCCCGCCGCTGTCGCTGGTGTCGATGGGCCTCGCCCTCGGCTCGTTCGGCCGGATCTTCCGCCGCCGGCAGGGCGGCTTCGGCTTCGCCGCCGTCGGCCTGATGTTCTCCGTCACCTGGACCCTCTTCGTCGCCATGCTCGGCGGCATCATGGCCTTCGCGTACCACGACCTGACGTCGGGCCCGACGCGCGGCGCCGACGGCCACCCGGTCGTCGCTGGGCGGGCCGGCTCCTGGTACCTGCAGGCCGGCGACTGCGCCGTCGGCGACATCCACACGTACCGGAGCGGGTCGGACCACTACCAGGTCGTCCCGTGCGCCCAGCCGCACCGGCTGGAGGTCTTCGCCTCGGTGACGCTCCCCGGCAACGGCTCCTACCCCGGCGTCGCGAGCGTCGAGGCGAGCGCGCGCCGGATGTGCCAGGACCAGGCGAGCTCCGCCGACCTCCCCGAGGACGGAATGATCGGGTACTTCTACCCGAGCCAGGGCCGCTGGTGGCTGTTCGACGACCGCGAGGCGCTGTGCGTCTACTCCTCCCTCACCCCGTGGTCGGGCCAGGTGAAGTCCAAGGACTCCGGCAAGCCCGGCAGCCCGGTCTAGTACCACCCTCCGCCGCTCCGATGGCCCCTGCCCGCACGGCGGGCTCTAGCGATCCCCGCAACACCCTGAGTTCAGGGAGTTGCGGGGATCGTGGATTTTGAGGGCTTGAAGGCGAGGTTCTTCGAGGCGTT
>NZ_JBHVOL010000020.1:0-144737 GCF_042887925.1 Kitasatospora sp. NPDC057904 | reverse complement strand
ATGTTTTCCGCTCCGTTTTCCGGAGTTTCATTCATCGGATTTGCTTTCCGCTTTCGTTGCCCCGGTCTCCCGCGGCGACTCCGGAACTGTACGGGCCCGGGGGCGCCACATGCAAATCGCCCCCGCCCGGGGTCCGGGAGGGGGCGATCGGCGAACGGCCGGTGAACGGCCGGCGAGGCGTCGAGCCGGGGTCAGCGGACCTCGGTGATCTCCGGGCCGCGCGAGAACGGGTCGATGGAGGCGCCGCCGAAGCGGCTCTCGCCCTCGGCGGCGGCAGCGGCTGCCCCGCCGCCGTCGGCCACCATCTGCGCGTCCTCGGGGAGCTTCAGGACGATCGGGTCGCGGGGCGCCATCGGGCTCTCGCCGCGCACGACGACCGTCTGCCGGAAGACCTGCTCCAGGATCCCGGCCATCTCCGGCTGCACCGCCGCCTGACCGGAGATCACGCCGCGCAGGAACCAGCGCGGCCCGTCACAGCCGACGAAGCGCACCAGCTGCACGCCCTGGGTGCCGTCCGGCAGCTGCACGGGGACCTGGGCACGGAGGTGCCAGCCCAGCGGGCCCTCCTCCTCCTCGATGAGGCCGCCCTGCGAGGTGATGCCGTTGGCGATCTCCTCCCGGACCTCCCCCCAGATGCCCTCCGACTTCGGGGCTGCGAAGGCCTGGAGCTGGACGGCGCTGTTGCCGAGGACGAGGGTCGCGGCGACGATCGCGTCACCGGCCACCTCGACACGGAGCTCCATGCCCTCGACGCCCGGGACCAGCAGGCCCCCGAGGTCGACGCGGCCCTCCTCCGGGTTCTCCAGCTCGGAGTGGTCCCACGGACCGTCCGGCCGCGGGGCCGGCGGCAGGCCGACCCTGTCGGCCGGGTCCAGCTCGGTCACGTTCTCGCTCTCGGCGGAACCTTCGACGTCATCGGCCGTCTCGTCGGCGCTGATGGCGTCGTCGGCGAGCTGCTCGACAGCGTCCTCGCTCTTCTGGCGACGACGGAACACGGTCACTGTCCTTCCCGGTCCAAGACCGATGCGAATACCTGCTCGGCTTCCTGCGAGGCCGCGGGCATGCTAGACCGCGGCGTGGCCACCGGTCGACCCGAACCCGCCCTCGGCGCGTGCCGACCCAGGCAGCTCGGCCACCTCGTGGAAGCGGGCCTTCTCGACCTGCTGGATGACCAGCTGGGCGATCCGGTCCCCTCGGCGGAAGCTGACCCCCTCGCGCGGGTCCAGATTGACGACGATCACCTTGATCTCTCCACGGTACCCGGCATCGACCGTCCCCGGGGCGTTCACGAGCGCAACTCCGCATCGGGCTGCCAGCCCGGAGCGGGGGTGGACGAAGGCCGCGTAGCCGTCCGGGAGGGCGATGGCGACACCGGTCGGCAGGACCGCCCGCTCGCCGGGCGCCAGCTCGGCGTCGACGGTGGTGCGCAGGTCGGCGCCCGCGTCGCCGGGCTGCGCGTACGCGGGCAGCGGCAGCTCGGGGTCGATGCGCCGGATCAGGACGTCCAGCGGCTGGTTGGTGGTGCTCAAGGGTTCACCTCAAAGGCTCGTGCGCGCTTCATCAGGTCGGGGTCGTCGAGGACCTTCCCGATGTCCTCGGGACGACCGTGCGTGGTGAAGTGTTCCAGCTTCACCTGGATGAAGAGCGCCTGCGCCCGCACCGCGACCGGCCCGTCCGGGCCGCCGATCCGCGCCTCGGCGGCGCCGTAGATCTTGCGGCCGTGCACGCCGGTGACCCAGGCGCGCAGGTGCAGCACCGATTCGACCGGGACGGGGCGCAGGAAGTCGGTCTCCAGCCGGCCCGTGACGGCGGGGACGTGCAGCAGCCAGTTGAGCGTGCCGAGGGTCTCGTCCATGGCCGTGGTGAGCACGCCGCCGTGGGCGAGGCCGGGACCGCCCTGGTGGACGTCCCGGACGGTGAACTCGGCGGTGACGTCGAGCCCGACGCCTGCGACGGCGTCGATCCGCAGGCCGCCGGGGTGCTGCGGGCCGCAGCCGAAGCAGTGCTCGTAGTGCGAGCCGAGCCGGGTGCCGGGGGCGGGCGCCTCGGGGGCCCGCGGGGGCAGCACGGCGTCCGGCGGCGGGGTGGTCGGGGTCGGCGGGGTCGCGGGCGCCGACCGGTCGGCGGGGGGCGTGGGGGCAGTCGTACCGGTCACGCTGCCCCACCCTACCGACGCCCTACCGGGCGGTAGCGGGGGCGGCGGACGGCCGCCGGACGGCGGGACGGACGCGGCGACGGGCGGGGGTGCCGTCCGGGCCCGGCCGTGAGGGCGCCCACAATGGGGGGCATGTACGACGAACGCCTCACCGTGCCCCGCTCCTGGTGGCTGCTCCCGGTCGCGACCGGGCTCGCGCTCGCGTTGATCCTGCTGCGGGTCAGCGGGCTGGGCGCACTGATCGGGCTGGTCGTCGGGATCGCCGTCGGCGCGGTCGCGATCAGCAGTTACGGCTCGGCCCGGATCCGCGTGGTGCAGGGGTCCCTGGTGGCCGGCCCGGCCCGGATCCCGGTGGACGCCCTGGGCGCCGCGCACGCGCTGAGCCCGGCCGAGGCGGTGGCCTGGCGCGGACCGAAGGCGGACCCGCGGGCCTTCATGCTGCTGCGCAGCTACGTCCCGACGGCGCTGCGGGTCGAGGTGACGGACCCGACCGACCCGACGCCGTACCTCTATCTGTCCACGCGCTCGCCGATGAAGCTGGCGGAGGCGCTGGAGGAGGCCCGCCGGAGCGCGCGGGCGTAGCGCAGGGCGCGCGCCACCGGCGCACGCCGGAAGACGAAGAGGGACGGTTCCGCGGCTGCGGGACCGTCCCTACGACTTTTGTCCTGCCCGGACCTGCCGTCCGGCTCCGCTGCCCGGAGCCGGAAGGGGCTGGGTGCCGGCCCCGCGCGGACCGCGGGTGCCGGGCCGTGTCCGCCGCGCTGCTCAGGCGCCGCAGTCCCGGCAGATCGGGTTGCCGTTCTTCTCGCTGTAGAGCTGGCTGCGGTGGTGCACGAGGAAGCAGCTCATGCAGGTGAACTCGTCGGCCTGCTTGGGCAGGACGCGAACGGCGAGTTCCTCGTTCGAGAGGTCGGCGCCGGGGAGCTCCATGCCCTCGGCCGCATCGAACTCGTCGACGTCGACAGAGCTTCCGCCCTTGTCGTTCCGCCGAGCCTTGAGCTCCTCGATGCTGTCCTCGTTGACGTCGTCGTCGGTCTTGCGTGGGGTGTCGTAGTCCGTTGCCATTTTTCGCTCTCCCCCTCCGGGTTGTGCGGTGTGTGCGGTATCTCCAGCGCACGTAACGCATGGGGGGTCGGTCTTGTGCCCGACCCGAGGCGGAGATTTTGCCTTACTTCAAGCCCTGTTACTCAATCGACACTCAGCCCGGGGTCCGTTGGGGTGATCCACCGGGGCGCGGGAGGCCTCACGCTGGGCCATCTCCGGCCCCCTCCGGAGCCCGTCAGGCGGCGACTCAGAGTGAGCGCGGACCGTACGGGCACCCGCAGAATCCCTTGCCCAGCAGGGGCGCCCGTCAACCCCGCACACGCGTCCGGGCCGGAAATCCGGTCACGGACGGCGATCGGGGCCCGAATCGCCATGATCACTCTCCGAGTTCGGCCGACGTCGCGGAGCGACACGGTGTGAGCTTGGTCACGTTCAGAATCTTCCGGGGCAAATCACGGAAAATCCACCCACTCCGAACCTCCCGGCGGCCCCCGGGAGCACCCGCGCGAACGTGCGCCGCCCCGGAGGGCGGCGCACCGGCGGACGTCGGCCCGCAGGGGCGTGCTAGGAGGCGCGGCGCGCGGCCCGGCGGGCGAGCAGGGCGGCCTGCCGCTCCTCGAACTTGCGGGCCTGCTCGTCCAGCCCGTCGAGGAAGACGCCGAGCTCGTCCTGGGCCATCAGGCCTTCCGCGCCGAGGCCGTCGATCTCCATCACCCGCAGGTGGCGGAGCACCGGCTGCAGCACGTCGTCGTGGTGGATGCGCAGGTTGTAGACCCCGCCGATGGCGATCTGCGCGGCGGCGCGCTCGAAGCCCGGGATGCCGTGGCCGGGCATCCGGAAGTCCGTCACGACGTCGGCGATGGCCCGCATGGCCTGGTCCGGGGCGATCTCCAGGGCGGCCTTGAGGAGGTTCCGGTAGAAGACCATGTGCAGGTTCTCGTCGTTGGCGATCTTCGCCAGCAGCTGGTCGCACAGCGGGTCGCCGGCGTGCTTGCCGGTGTTGCGGTGCGAGATGCGGGTCGCGAGCTCCTGGAAGGCCACGTAGGCCACCGAGTGGAGCATGCTGTGCGCGTTGTCGGACTCGAAGCCCTCGGACATGTGGGACATCCGGGCCCGCTCCAGCTCCACCGGGTCGACGGCCCGGGTGGCGAGCAGGAAGTCGCGAATGGCTATCCCGTGCCGGCCCTCCTCGGCGGTCCAGCGGTGCACCCAGGTGCCCCAGGCGCCCTCGCGGCCGAACATCGTCGCGATCTCGTGGTGGTAGCTCGGGAGGTTGTCCTCGGTGAGCAGGTTGACCACGAGGGAGACCCGGCCGAGCGCCGTCACCTGGGACTGCTCCAGCGACCAGGCATCGCCGCCGAGCACGCCGTCGAAGTCGCGGCCCTGGCTCCACGGCACGAACTCGTGCGGCATCCACTCCTTGGCCACCGCGAGGTGGCGGTTGAGCTCCTTCTCGACGACCTCTTCGAGGGCCAGGATCAGCCGGGCGTCGGTCCAGGCGCTCGATCCGAGCGAGGTGCTGCGCTGCACAGGGGCGATGGTCACGGGGGTTGCTCCTGGGGGACGGCACGCGCGGGACGGGCGCGTTGGGCGGGCACGTCGGGGGACGCGCGGAGGGGCACACTTACGGTTGCGTAGGTTACGACACCGTAAGTTGCCCGGACCGGAAAAGACAAGCCGCCCCCGCCTGGCCTTATGTCGTCTTGACGGGCCTGGCGGGGGCGGCCTCGAACGGTCGCTTACGGAGGGCGGTGGCGCGGGCGGCGCGACGGGCGGCGCAACCGGCCCCGCAGCGGCCCGCGGGCGCGGTCAGGGGCCCGGGATGCGCACCCGCATCGTGAGGCCGCCACCGGGGCGCGGAGTGGCCTCGATGGCGCCGCCGTGGGCGCGGACCACCGAGCGCACGATGGACAGGCCGAGCCCGACCCCCTTGTCGCTGCGGGTGCGGTCGGCGCCCTTGACCCGGCGGAACGGTTCGAAGATGTGCTCCAGCTCGTACTGCGGCACCACCGGGCCGGTGTTCGAGACGACCAGCTCGCCGCCGCCCGGCACCTCGGCCGTGGTCAGCTCGACCCAGCCGCCGACGGTGTTGTAGCGCACCGCGTTCTGCAGCAGGTTCAGCGCGATCCGCTCCAGCAGGACGCCGTTGCCCGAGGCCACGGCCGGATCGAGCGTCGAGCGCAGCTCGACCTCGCGCTTGTCGGCCTCCGAGCGGGTCTGCTCCAGCGCCCGGGAGGCCACCTCGGACAGGTCGACCGGGCGGCGCTCGGTGAGCTCGTTGTCGCTGCGGGCGAGCAGCAGCAGGCCCTCGACCAGCTGCTCGCTGCGCTCGTTGGTGGCCAGCAGGGTCTTGCCGAGCTGTTGGAGGTCGGGCGAGGCGGCCGGGTCGGAGAGCTGCACCTCCAGCAGGGTCCGGTTGATCGCCAGCGGCGTGCGCAGCTCGTGCGAGGCGTTGGCGACGAAGCGGCGCTGGGAGTCGAACGAGCGGTCGAGCCGGTCGAGCATGCCGTCGAACGTGTCGGCGAGCTCCTTGAGCTCGTCGTCCGGCCCGTCCAGCTCGATCCGCCGGTGCAGGTCGGAGGAGGCGACGTCACGGGCGGTGCGGGTGATCCGGCCGAGCGGGCGCAGCACCCGGCCGGCCATCGCGTAGCCGGCCGCGAAGGCGATCACGGCGAGGCAGACGAGGACGGTGAGGGACTTGCGCAGCAGCGTGTTGAGCGCCTGGTTGGACTGGACGGTCTGGTAGTTGGCCAGCCACCGGTCCAGCGTCGCCTGGTTGGTGATGGTGATGCCGTCCGGCGTGGTGACGCTGATGTTGCCGGTCGGGCTGCTGAGCACGAGGTGCGGCAGCGAGGCGTCCTGGAGGGCCTGGCGGACGAAGTAGTACATCACCAGCAGCAGGACGATGCCCGCCATCAGGAACATCCCGCCGTAGAGCAGGGTGAGCCGCATCCGGATGGTCGGGCGGAACGGCAGCCAGGCGAGCATGCCGTCGCCGGGGACGTAGTTCTCGTGCGTCGACTGGTGCAGCCGGGGCGCGCGCGGGGGGTGTGCGGGCTTGGGCGGTACGACGCGCGGGCCGCCGGCGGGCGCGCCGGAGGGCCCGCCGGCCGGGGGCGGGGTGGTCATGATGGGTCCTCTCGGGGCGTCCGCCGGGGCGGGCGCTGGTCGGTGGGGGGGATCCGCCGGGGATCCGGGGCGGGCTCCGCTCAGATGCGGTAGCCGGAGCCGGGCACGGTGACGATGACCGGCGGGTCGCCGAGCTTGCGGCGCAGCGTCATGACGGTGACGCGCACGACGTTGGTGAACGGGTCGGTGTGCTCGTCCCAGGCCTTCTCCAGGAGCTGTTCGGCGGAGACGACGGCGCCGCCGGCGCGCATCAGGACCTCCAGGACGGCGAACTCCTTGGGGGCGAGCTGCACGGTGCGTCCGTCGCGGATGACCTCGCGGCGGCCGGGGTCGAGCGAGATGCCGGCGCGCTCCAGGACGGGCGGCAGCGGGACGGTCGCGCGGCGGCCCAGCGCCCTTACCCGGGCCACGAGTTCGCTGAAGGCGAACGGCTTCGGAAGGTAGTCGTCGGCGCCGATCTCCAGACCCTCGACCCGGTCGCTGATGTCGCCGGAGGCGGTCAGCATGATGACCCTGGTGGCCAGGCCCTGTTCGACCACCTTGCGGCAGACGTCGTCGCCGTGGACGAGCGGCAGGTCCCGGTCGAGCACCACGACGTCGTAGTCGTTGACCGCGATGCGCTGGAGCGCGGCCTCCCCGTCGTACACCACGTCGACGGCCATCGCCTCGCGGCGCAGGCCGGTTGCGACGGCCTCGGCGAGCAGCTGCTCGTCCTCGACGACGAGAACCCGCACGGTCGTTGTCCCTTCTCCAGGCCGGCCCCGGAAGCGGACGCACGGCTCCGAACGTGTCTCCATCCTGCCTGGTCCTTCGGTAAAGCAGCGATAAGCTGCCCCTCGGGCAGGGTTCGCCCGGCTCCCCGCCGGTCACGGTTCGCATCCGGAGCAGTCCGATTGGACTGTGACACGGGCAACTTTCTCGGCCGGGCAGGTTTCCCGGCCGCCGGGGCGGGGAGGACAGCTGCACACCCGCGATCTGGCCCTTGGCCGGTCGCACCCACCCGCCGTGCGTTCATCCGCGCCGGCCCTGGGGCATGGGACGTCACCGGGAGCGGCCGAGGCCGTCTCCGCGCCCGACCGGAGCAGCAGACCCGCCGGCCCGGGCGCTTCCGTCGACCGGACCACCTCAGGGCGGAGAACGCACGACCGTGCACGTCCGACACAGTAAGGGGGCCCGTATGGACGCCTTCAAGGCCGGAATCCTGCAGCGCATAGCCAACGCCGAGCAGGACCTGCACCGCGCGATCGAGGCCGGGGACGAGTTCCTCGCCGAGGTGGAGCAGTCCGAGCTGGACGACCTCCGCCGACTCGCCGCCGAGCACGGCGTGGACACCGTGCTCGAGCGCCACCGCACCGCCGCGTGACGCTTCGCAGCACCTGACCCGACGCCGGTCCTCCGGCACCAGCGGCCCTGCGGGGGCCGTGCGAAACCCCAGGCCCTGGCATCCCCCGTATGCCAGGGCTCTTCGTTTGCCCGGCCCGGGAGGAACCCGCGCCTGCGGGGGCAAAGATTTGCCCCCGGGACATGACGTGTCCCAGGGGCGAACGTCCGGTGAAGCGCTCAATCCGCCCAGGCGCGCAGCGCGGCCAGGCGCTCCTGGAGCGGCTCGTACACGCCGGGTGCGGCGGCGACGGTGAGCCGGCCGTCCGGGCCGTGTCCGGGCCGTCCGCCGGTCAGGGCACCTGCCTCGGTGGCGATCAGGCAGCCCGCGGCGCGGTCCCAGGGGGCCAGGCCGCGCTCGTAGTAGCCGTCCAGGCGCCCGGCGGCGACGTCGCACAGGTCCACCGCGGCGGCGCCGCCCCGGCGGATGTCCCGCACCTCGGGCATCAGGGCCAGCAGCACCTCGGCCTGCCGGACCCGCACCGCCTCGACGTAGTTGAAGCCGGTGCCGATCAGCGCCTGCCCCCACGGCGGGGCCGGGCGGGCGGAGATCGGCGCGCCGTCGAGGCGGGCGCCGCGGCCGACGACGGCGTGGAACAGCTCGCCGCGGGCCGGTGCGTGGACGACGCCGACGACCGCCCGGCCGTCCACCTCGGCGGCCACGCTCACCGCCCACGAGGGCAGCCCGTACAGGTAGTTGACCGTGCCGTCGAGCGGGTCGACGACCCAGCGCACCCCGCTGGTGCCGGGCCGGTCGGCGCCCTCCTCGCCGAGGTAGCCGTCCTGCGGACGGCGCTCGGCGATCAGCTCCACGACGAGCTTCTCGGAGGCGAGGTCCATCTCGGTGACCACGTCGACCGGGCTGCTCTTGGTGCCGGCCACACCCAGGTCGGCGGGCCGGGCGTCGCGCAGCAGGGCGCCCGCCCGGCGGGCGGCGTCCAGGGCCACGTCGAGCAGGTCGTCGAGCAGCCGGGCGTCGGGCAGGGCGGGGCTGGACACGGGCATCTCCTCCGGTACGGGTCAGCGCTCGGCGGCGGCCGGGCGGGGGGCGCGCGGGTTGGGGCAGCAGGCCACCGCGCACACGTCGTGGCTGGGCCCGAGCGCCCCGAGAGCGCAGCGGGTGACGTCCTCGCCACGCTCGGTGGCGGCCCGCTCCAGGACCAGCTCGCGCACGGCGGCGGTGAACCGGGGGTCGGCGCCGACGGTGGCCGCCCGGGCCACCGGCAGGCCGAGCTCGGCGGCCTTGGCGACGGCCTCGGTGTCGAGGTCGTACTTGACCTCCATGTGGTCGGAGACGAACCCGATCGGGACCATCACGACGGCCGGCGCGCCATCGGCGTGCTGGGCCTCCAGGTGGTCGCAGATGTCCGGCTCCAGCCACGGGATGTGCGGGGCCCCGCTGCGGCTCTGGTAGACGAGCTCCCACGGCCGGCCGGCGACGCCGGTGCGCTCGGCGACGGCCTCGACGACCAGCCGCGCGACGTCCAGGTGCTGGGCGACGTACGCACCGCCGGACTCACCGCGGGCCGGGTCGTCCGGGGCGCCGGAGGTCTCGGCCATCGCGTCGGGGATGGAGTGGGTGGTGAACGCCAGCCGGGCGCCGTCCCGCACGCCGGCGGGCAGCCGCTCCAGGGCGGCGACGGTGGCCTCGGCCATCGGGCCGACGAAGCCCGGGTGGTTGTAGAAGTGCCGGAGCTTGTCGACGCGCAGCTCGGGGCCGCCCTCGTCGGCGAGGACGGCGAGCGCATCGGCGAGGTTCTCGCGGTACTGGCGGCAGCCGGAGTAGCCGGCGTAGGCGCTGGTGGCGAGGACGGCGATCCGACGGTGACCGTCGGCGGCCATCTCGCGCAGGGTGTCGGTCAGGTAGGGCGCCCAGTTGCGGTTGCCCCAGTAGACCGGCAGGTCCAGGCCGTGGTCGGCGAAGTCCTTGCGCAGCGCGGCCAGCAGCTCGCGGTTCTGCCCGTTGATCGGACTGACCCCGCCGAACATGAAGTAGTGCTTGCCCACCTCCTTCAGCCGTTCCTTCGGGATTCCCCTGCCGCGGGTGACGTTCTCCAGGAACGGCACGACGTCCTCGGGGGCCTCGGGGCCGCCGAAGGAGAGCAGCAGGAGGGCGTCGTAGGGAGCGGCGCCGGAGAGGGAGGGTTTGCGCGCGTCGGACATGGCACCGATCCTGCCATTGAGGGGCCGGGGCCCGTCGGCGGGGCGGCGCGGAGAGCCCGGAAAATACCGTTTGCCAACATACGTAAGCTGTGTTCAACCGCCTTGTTCCTTACCTCCCCGGAGCTTCCGCGTGCTGTCCAGCTACCGCCAGATATTCGCCGCCCCCGGCACGCTGGCCTTCTCCTCCGCCGGGTTCATCGCCCGCCTGCCGATCTCGATGACCGGCATCGGCATCGTGACCATGCTGTCCCAGCAGCGCGGCTCCTTCGGGGTGGCGGGCCTCGTCTCGGCGACCCTGGCGATCGCCGCCGCGGTGCTCGGACCGGCCGTCTCCTGGCTCGTCGACCGGCACGGCCAGCGCCGCGTCGCGCTGCCCGCCGCCGCGTTCACCATCGCCGCGGCGACCGGACTGCTGCTCTGCGCCCACTTCGACGCCCCGGACTGGACGCTCTTCTTCTTCGCCGTCGGCATGGGCGCCATGCCCAGCGCGGGCGCCATGGTCCGCGCCCGCTGGGCCCACCTCTACCGGGACAAGCCCGCCCGGCTGCACACCGCGTACTCCTTCGAGGCGGTGGTCGACGAGTTCTGCTTCATGGTGGGCCCGATCCTCGCCGTCAGCCTGGCCACCAACGTCTTCCCCGAGTCCGGCCTGCTCGCCGCCGGCCTCGCGCTCACCGTCGGGATCGTCCTGTTCACCGCCCAGCGGCGCACCGAGCCGCCGGTCCACCCGGCCGCCGGGCGCAGCGGCCGCAGCGCGATCCTCAACCCCGGCCTGGTCGTGCTGGTGCTCACCTTCATCGCCACCGGGGCGATCTTCGGCTCGGTCGAGATCGTCACCGTCGCCTTCGCCCGGGCCCAGGACCACGAGGGCCTCGCCGGCACCGTCCTCGCCGTGTGGGCACTCGGCTCCGGCCTGGCCGGCATGGTCTACGGCGCGCTCAAGCCCACCAGCCCCCTGGCGAATCGTTTCGTCGTCGGCGTCGTGATGATGGCGCTCACCATGATCCCGGTGCTGCTCGTCGCCGAGGCGGTGCAGGGCCTCGGCGGGCTGCTCGCCACCGGCGCCGTCCTGCTGCTCGCCGGCGTCGCCATCTCGCCCACCCTGATCTCCGCGATGGCCCTGGTCGAACGGCTCGTCCCGGCCGCCCAGCTCACCGAGGGCATGGCCTGGACCACCACCGGGCTCGCGCTCGGCGTCGCCCTCGGCTCCTCGGCCGGCGGCTGGGTGGTGGACGCCTCCGGCGCCGCCGCCGGCTACTGGGTGCCGCTGGTCGCCGGCGTGTTCGGCGTCCTGGTCGCCCTCGTCGGCCTGCGCACCCTGCGGGCCGGCCTGCCCGCGGCCGAGCCCGGGGCGCCCGCCGTCGAACCCGTAGACCTCGGACGGTGAACTGACTAATCTCCTCCCTACTCGCGGGCCTACCCGCGGGTAGGGGCCCGCGCGGCCCCGTGCACAGGCCCCACCGGCGGCCCCCACCGCCCGGACCCCGCCGACCCCGTCGGCCACGGAGCAGGAGTCAGCACATGCCCCAGGCCAGTACCGCGACCGCCGTCCGCTGGACCAACTGGGCCGGCAACCAGAGCGCCCGGCCCGCCCGGGCCGCGACGCCCGGCACCGCGGAGGAACTGGCCAGGGAGATCCGGCGCGCCGCCGAACAGGGCCGCACCGTCAAGGCCGTCGGCTCCGGCCACTCCTTCACCGCGATCGCCTCCGCCGGCGACGGCGTCCAGATCCGCCCGCACGCGCTCACCGCCGTCCGCGGGATCGACCGCGAGGCCGGCACCGTCACCGTCGAATCCGGCCTCCCGCTGCACCGGCTCAACCGGCTCCTCGCCGCCGAGGGCCTCTCGCTCACCAACATGGGCGACATCGAGGTCCAGACCGTCGCCGGCGCCACCAGCACCGGCACCCACGGCACCGGCCGCGACTCCGGCTCGCTCGCCGCGCAGATCCGCGCCCTGGAGATCGTCCTCGCCGACGGCACGGTCCACCGCTGCTCGCCCACCGAGAACCCGCGGCTCTTCCAGGGCGCCCGGCTCGGCCTCGGCGCGCTCGGCGTGATCACCGCGCTCACCTTCGGCGTCGAGCCGTCCTTCCTGCTCACCGCCCACGAGCAGCCGATGCGCTTCGACGAGGTCCTCGACCGCCTCGACGACCTCACCGCCGTCAACGAGCACTTCGAGTTCTACTGGTTCCCGCACACCGACCGCTGCAGCACCAAGCGCAACAACCGCAGCCAGGGCCCGGCCGCCCCGCTGCCCCGGTTCAAGGGCTGGCTGGAGGACGACTTCCTCTCCAACACCGTGTGGGAGGGCGCCTGCCGGGTCGGCCGCCGCTTCCCCGGCAGCATCCCCGCCATCGCCTCGCTGGCCAGCCGCGCGTGGTCCGACCGCAGCTACACCGACACCTCGCACAAGGTGTTCACCAGCCCGCGCAAGGTCCGCTTCGTCGAGATGGAGTACGCCGTGCCGCGCGCCGCCGTCGCCGACGTGCTGCGCGAGCTGAAGGCGCTCATCGAACGGTCCGACTGGCGGATCAGCTTCCCGGTGGAGGTCCGCTTCGCCCCCGCCGACGACCTCTGGCTCTCCACCGCCTCCGGCCGCGACAGCGCCTACATCGCCGTCCACCTCTACCGGGGCACCCGCGACCAGGGCTACTTCACCGGCGTCGAACAGCTGATGGCCGCCCACGAGGGCCGCCCCCACTGGGGCAAGCTGCACACCCGCGACGCCGAGTACCTCGCCGGGGTCTACCCGCACTTCGGCGACTTCACCGCCCTGCGCGACGAGGTCGACCCCGGCCGCCTGTTCGCCAACCCGTACCTGCGCCGGGTCCTCGGCGACTAGGACACGCCCTGGCCCGCCGGGGTTCCGGCGGCGGGCGCCGGGGCCTCCGACGCCGGGGCCCGGCTCGGCGCGGGCGGCTGCGGAGTCGTCCCGCCGGTCGGCTTCCCGCCACCGCCCGCCGACGGGGACGCGCCGGAGGTGGGCGTCCCGCTCGGGCTCGGGTCCGGGGTCGGCGTCGGTGTCGGGGACGGCGACCCGCCCGAGGTCGGCGACCCGCTCGGGCTGCCGCTCGGCTCCGGCCGCGGCCTCGACGTCGCCGGCTCCGACGCACCGCCCGACGGCGTCGCGCCCGGCCCGTGCCCGCCACCGGACGGCCGGCCCGTCGGATCGCCGGCCGGCGGCTTCGGATCCGTGCCCACGCTGCCGCCGAACGACGTGCCGTTGCCCGTCTGCCCGGTCACCGTCGCCGACACCGGCTGCCCGGTGACCATCTCGAACGCCACGATCGGCGTCATCGCCAGCACGAACACCAGCCCCGACACCGCCGCGTACGTCCGCCACGTCCACCGCCGGCGCGCCCGGACCACCTGCGGCTCGTTCCACTCCGACGAGATCACCGGCACCCGCGGCTCCACCGGAGCCACGTCGTCCGCCGGCACCTGGCGCAGCCCGTTCACCGTCTGGTTCGGCCCGCGGTCCACCGCCTCGCGCAGTTGCTCGCCGGTGCGCCTGAAGAGGTGCTGGAACAGCGCACCGCCCGTGGTGGCCCCGACGCTCACCACCGCCGCGCCCATGATCGTGCCGTAGACGCCGAGTTCGGACGCCAACAAGGCCCCCGCCACCGCGGCCAGCGCGCTCGCCACGACCTGAGCCACACTCAGATCGATCCGCCTGCGCTCGTCCTTCCCGCCCTCCTCGACGGGCTCCCGCTCCGGCATCGACATCCCTCGGTCCGTACGACTGTTCTTCGAACAAGTCACTCCATCTTGCCCAAAGAAGGACACAAGGGACGAAAATCCGGTTCTTCCCTCCGCGATTGTGTGAAGATGATCACCGTCCATCCGGCAGCGGTCCGCCGCCCGGGGCGCGCGCTCTTGAGATTCCCGTGAATCGCGGGAGACTTGAGCGGCGAGCCGCCCCTCCGGATGCCACGAATGGAGTACTGTTCGTAAAGCCTGAGCCTTGGGTCGACTTGTCGACTGCCAGTACCACGGCAACTTGACGAAGAGCCACGACACAGGCACGCACGGCGACGCCGGTCCCGGATCGTCGCGAACACTCCGCGTGCGAGGACGGCCGGGACACCCAGGCGCGACGTCGACGGATGACGTGGCAAAAAGGCAACCGTGCCACAGCGGTGTGGACGGGCGTGAGCCCGACACGCCGGGGAACTCAGCAAGGTTGTGGCCAGTCGCGAGTGGGCAGGCCACACTCAGTACGGGAGCAGCGACGCAGGTGACGTCGGCAGGCACCACCCGGGAGGTAACCGTGCCCGAACTGCGGGTTGTGGCCGTCAGCAACGACGGCACACGGCTGGTGCTCAAGGCTGCCGACAGCACGGAGTACACCCTCCCCATCGACGAGCGGCTGCGCGCCGCCATCCGCGGCGACCGCCCGCGCCTCGGCCAGATCGAGATCGAGGTCGAGAGCCACCTCCGCCCCCGCGACATCCAGGCGCGGATACGAGCCGGTGCCTCCGCCGAGGAGGTCGCCCAGGCCGCCGGCATCTCCGTCGACCGGGTCCGCCGCTTCGAGGGACCCGTCCTCGCCGAACGCGCCTTCATGGCCGAGCGCGCCCGCAAGACCGCCATCCGCCGCAACGGCGAGTCCCCCGGCCCCCAGCTCGGCGAGGCCGTCGCCGAACGGCTCGCGCTGCGCGGCGCCGAGAAGGAGACCGAGCGCTGGGACTCCTGGCGGCGCGACGACGGCACGTGGGAGGTCATCCTCTCCTACCGCTCCGACGGCGAGGGCCGCAGCGCTTCCTGGACGTACGACCCGCCCCGGCGCCTCGTCACGCCCAACGACGACGAGGCCCGCGCGCTGATCGGCGAGACCGTCGAGCGCGAGGAGGACTCGGTCTTCCCGTTCATCCCGCGGATCGCCCGGCTCCCCCAGGACCGGCCGCCCCGCCCGATGATCGACCGCCCCTCCGCCGACCGCATCATGTCCGCCCGCGAGGCGCGCGAGGCCGCGGCCGAGGGCCGGGACTCGCTCACCAGCCTGCTCGACGTCGTCCCCGCCTTCCGCGGCGACCTCGCCGTCGGACCCGCCCCGGTCGAACCGGTACCCGCCGAGGTCGCCGAGGAGACCGAGGAACCGGCCGCCGCCGCGGCACCCGCCGTCGGCGCCGGCTCCGCGTACGCCGACATCCTGATGCCGCGCGCCGTCGCCCCGCACCGCGAGCGCCTGGTCGGCACCACCGACCGGCAGGCCGAGGCGGACGGCGTCCGGCCCGGCCGCCGGGCCACCGTGCCCAGCTGGGACGAGATCGTCTTCGGCAGCCGGCGCAAGAAGCAGGAATAACCGTCCACGCGAGAAGGGGCGGGAGGCTTCGGCCTCCCGCCCCTTCCGTGCACCCGCGGGCGCGGGGTGCTCAGCCCGGCTGCTCCGTGACCGCCACCGGACGGCTCGCGTCGCTCGACCACTCGCTCCACGACCCCGGGTACAGCGTGGCCGGCACGCCCGCCACCTCCAGCGCCAGGACCTGGTGCGCCGCCGTCACCCCCGACCCGCAGTACACGGCCGTCTCCCGCTCCCCCGCGCCCAGCGCGCGGAACCGCTCGGCCAGCTCCGCGGCCGGCCGGAACCGCCCGTCCGCACCGACGTTCTCGGTGGTCGGCGCCGACACCGCGCCCGGGACGTGCCCCGCGCGCGGGTCGACCGGCTCCGTCTCGCCCCGGTAGCGCTCTCCCGACCGGGCGTCCAGCAGCAGGCCGCTACGCGCCCACGCCGCCGCGCCGTCCCCGTCGATCGTCGGCATCTTGCCCGGGACGGGCTTGAAGTCGCCCTCCTCCTCCGCCGGCACCTCGGCCGTCACCGGAAGCCCGGCCGCCGACCACGCCGTGTAACCGCCGTCCAGCACCCGCACGTCGCGGTGCCCGGCCCAGCGCAGCAGCCACCAGGCGCGGGCCGCCGACAGCGAGGGCCCGCCGTCGTACACCACGACCGGACGGTCGGCGCAGACACCGAAGCGGCGCATCGCGGCGCCGAACTCCTCCAGGTCCGGCAGGGGGTGGCGGCCCCCCTGGCCGGGAGCGCCGGGCGCGGCCGCGAGGTCCCGGTCCAGGTCGACGAAGTGCGCCCCCGGCAGGTGTCCGGCCCGGTACTCCTCCGCGGCCGTCGGGCCGCCCGCGGCCGCACCGACCAGCTGGTAGCGCACGTCCAGCAGCACCGGCGGACGCGACGAGGCGAGCGCCTCCCGCAGCCCGGCCGCGGAGATCAGCGGGGAACCGTCGTTGTAGGTGGTCATGCGGGCCATTGTCGCGCAGCGCGGCCGAACCGCCGCTCTTTGTGCGGTCTTTGCCGGAATTTCCGCGCGGCCGAAGGGTTGGTCGCGCGCCGGAGTGGAAGCATCACCCTCGCGTGCGCGAATTCCGTGCGCCAACCGCCCGTGAGGAGGCCCGCATTGCCCGCGGTGAAACTCCGGCTCGCCCAGGGCACGCCCTGCTGGGTCAGCCTGCTGACCGACGACCTGGCCGGCGCCCGAGCGTTCTACGGCGACCTGCTCGGCTGGAGCTACTCCCCCGGGCCGGCCCAACTCGGCGACTACGTCCGGGCCGAACTCGACGGCGAACCGGTCGCCGGCCTCGGTGTCTCCAGCGCCACCGGCTTCCCGGTGCAGTGGACCACCTACTTCGCCGTGGACAGCGCCGACTCCGCCGCCCAGCTCGTGCGCGAGTGCGGCGGCACCGTCGCCGTCGGGCCCCTCCAGGCCGAACGCGCCGGACGGATGGCCATCGCCGCCGACGTCTCCGGCGCCGTCTTCGGCCTGTGGCAGGGCGAGGAGCACGTCGGCCGCGAGGCCGGACCCGAACCCGGCGGCCCCGCGTGGGCCGAACTGCTCACCACCGACGCCGAGGGCTCCGCCGCGTTCTACGCCACCGTCCTCGGCCGCACCCTCCGGCCCGGCGCCGACGAATCCGCGCTGCTCGTGCAGGGCCGGCCGGTCGCCGGCATCCGGCACGGCGCCGAACTGCGCGGCCACCCGCCCCGCTGGCGGATCCACTTCGCCGTCCGCGACGCCGCGCTCACCGCCCGGCGCGCCACCGAACTCGGCGGCCGGGTCCTGGTCGAGCCGCACGACACCGCGCGCGGCCGGGCCGCCCGGCTGGCCGACCCGCAGGGCGGGCACTTCTCCGTCCTGGAACCCCGCTAGGAACGACGGCCCGGGACCGGCCTCACGACTGGGACTGCTCGAAGGGGAGCACGTCCGGGGAGAGCACCGAGGCACGGGCGGTCGCCGCGGTCAGGCGACGGCGGTGGTGCCGGCGGCACAGCACCTCGTAGCCCACCTCGTCCTCCTTCACCGAAATGTCGCCGATCACGACCTGCGCGCCCTCGACGACCATCACGCCGCCGACCGTCCGCGCGTTGTGGGTGGCCCGCGCGCCGCACCAGCACAGCGCCTCCACCTGCAGCACCTCGACCCGGTCGGCCAGCTCGATCAGCCGCTGCGAGCCCGGGAAGAGCCGGGTGCGGAAGTCCGTCGTGATCCCGAACGTGTAGACGTCGATGTCGAGTTCGTCCACCACCCGGGCCAGCTGGTCGACCTGCCCGGCCGCGAAGAACTGGGCCTCGTCGCAGATCAGGTAGTCCACCCGGCCGCCGGCCGACAGCCGCTGCACCACGTGCGCGTGGAAGTCGAAGTCGTCGGTCACCTCGACCGCCTCGGCGCGCAGGCCGAGCCGGCTGGAGATGGTCGCCGCGCCGGCCCGGTCGTGGCGGGTCAGGATGACCCCCTGCCGGCCGCGGGCGGTGTGGTTGTGGTCCATCTGCAGCGCCAGCGTCGACTTGCCGCAGTCCATCGTGCCCGAGAAGAACACCAGTTCAGCCATGGGTGGAGCAAAGGCCTTTCACATCAGGGGAGTTCGGGCACCGAGGAAGCGGTGGCAGCGGCGCTGCGGACGACATCGGCGGCACGGCTCAGGCGCGCACTTCGAGCAGCGGCACGAACTGCTCGACCGGGGTCATCGAGCCGTGCAGTCCGATCATCGCCGACTCGCCGGGCTCGTTGCGGGAGGCGATGATCGCGACGTCGTCCCGGGCCGCGGCGACCACGTCGCCGATCCGCGCGTACACGCGCTCGTCCACGACCGGGCCGAACCAGCCCGCCGCGATCGCCTCGTCCCTGGTCGCCACCCACATCCGGTCGCCGAGCACCTCGCTCCAGACCGTGTACACGTCCGCCGCGGCCCCCGGCACCGCGTACACGTGCCGGGCCCGGCCCTCGCCCCCCAGCAGGGCCACGCCCGCGCCGAGCTCCCAGTCCTCGTCGAAGTCGATCCGGTCCTCCGGCGCGATGTCGATCATGCCGTGGTCGGCCGTGACGTACATCGCCGAGCGCGGCGGCAGCCGCTCGGCCAGCCGGCGGGCCAGCCGGTCCACCGCGTCCAGGGTCATCCGCCACTCGTCCGAGTCCACGCCGAAGCGGTGGCCCGCGCCGTCCAGCTCACTGACGTACGTGTACACCAGCGCCCGGTCGTGCTCGGCCAGCCAGGCCGCGGCCCGGTCCATCCGCTCCTCGCCGGTGGTCCGGCCCATGAACGTGCCGCCGGACAGCGCCACCCTGGTCAGCGGGGTCTGCGCGAACAGCGGGGACGACACCTGCGCCGTCGCCACCCCGGCCGCGTGCGTCCGCTCGAAGACCGTCGGGTAGGGCTGCCAGGCCGCCGGGTCGGTCGGCGGCTGCCAGCGCAGCTGGTTCATCAGGTACCCGGCACCGGGGACCGCCACCGTGTAACCGGCCAGACCGTGCTGCCCCGGCGGGGTGCCGGTGCCCACCGACGCCAGCGAGGTCGCCGTCGTCGACGGGAACCCGGCCGTCAGCGGACGGCCCGAGCCGCCCATCGAACTGCCCGCCAGCGAGGACAGGAACGGCGCGTACTCGGGGTGGCGCAGCAGCAGCTCCCAGCCGAGGCCGTCGACCAGGAACACCACCACGCGGTCGGCCGGGGCGATCGGCAGCGTCGCCGAGAAGCCCTCGACACCCAGCCCCGCCGCGACCGAGGGCAGCAGGTCGCAGAGCGAACCGCTGCCGTAGGCGGGAGCGGGGGCGGTGGCGGGATCGAGGATCTCGAAGGCGTCGTAGCCGTCGGAAGGTGCGAAAGACATGGATCCGGTTTCGTGGCGGTCGGCGGCGCGGTGGGCGGCAGTCGTCCTGAGCGGGCAGTCGTTCCAGGCGGGCGGTCGTTCTACGCGGGCGGTCGTTCTACGCGAGCAGTCGTCCTGCGTGAGCAGTCGTCCTGCGCGGGCGGTCGTTCTACGCGGGCGGTCGGGCGGGGGCGGGGCTCAGGCCCGCGGGCCGTTGCTGACCGTCGCGTCCGACAGCGCCCGGGCGAACACCAGCGCCTGCGCGACCGTCTCCGGACCGTCGCCGGCCTCGCTCACCCGCAGTGACAGGTCGTCAGCCGTCGCCGAACCCGTGTAGCCGTGGTCCGCCTCGCAGTTCGGGTCCGAGCAGCCCGCCGGCTCCAGGTCCAGCCGCTGCACCGCGCCCCAGCCGATCGTCAGCACGACCTCGCGCGGCAACGTGCCCGGCGTGTACGTCTCCGGGTTCGCCACCATCCGGCTCACCACGACCGAACCGATCCGGTCCAGCCGGACGCTCTCCGTCGACGTCGTCGCCAGCGGCACCGACGGGCCGGCGGCGTCCCCGGTCTGCTCGTCGGTGTGGCTCACCACGAACCGGGTCGGGGTCAGCACCAGCACGGTGACGTGCCGGCGCACCTCGTTGGCGTCGAACGTCGTCTCCTGGTGCACCAGGTACGAGCTGATCGGCTCCGGGCCAACCGCGGACTCCACCGCTTCGGACACCAGGGCCGGGTAGTAGCCACTGCGCTCGATCGCCGAGCGCAGGTCCTGAGTGGTGGTGGTACCGGTCTTCGCCATAACTCCATCCTGGCATGGTCCGCCGACGAAGCGGGCGGCGCGGCGCCGAGCTTCGGACAACAGCGCCCACGGGCAGGCGCAACCAAGGAAGGTTACAGGCTGCTCATGGCGCGCGGGCCCAGATCACTGCGGACGGGCAGGGGCGCGATGCGCACCCGCGCCCCCAGGATCGCCAGCCCGTGCGGGGCCACGACCACCGGTTCGAGATCCACCGACGCGACCTCCGGCAGATCGTCCACCAGCCGCGACACCCGCAGCAGCAGCTCCTCCAGCGCGCCCGTGTCCACCGCCTCCGCACCCCGCCAGCCGAACAGCAGCGGAGCCGCCCGCACCTCCCGGATCAGCCCGGCGACATCCTGATCGGTGGCCGGAACCAGCCGGTGCGCGACATCGCCCAGCAGTTCGGCCGGCGCCCCCGCCAGACCGAAGGACAGGATCGCGCCCACCGCCGGGTCGACCGTGGCGCCGATCACGGTGTCCACCCCGCGCGGCGCCAGCCGCTGCACCACCAGCTCGGCCTGCGCCGCCCCGCCGAGCAGGGCGTCCAGCTCGCGGTGGGCCCGGCGCAGGCCCGGCTCGCCGGTCAGGTCCAGGCGGACGCTGCCCAGGTCGGGGCGGTGGCGCAGGTGCGGGGCGGTCGCCTTCAGCGCCACCGGGTAACCCAGCGCCGACGCCGCCCGCACCGCCGTCCCCTCGTCCGGGGCGGGCAGGGTCGGCGAGACGTCGATGCCGTAGTGGGCCAGCAGCGCGCGGGTCTCCGCGTCGGGCAGCGTGATCCGGGCGCCGCCCGGCTGGGTACGGGCCGCAATCGCCGCGCGGGTGTTCAGCGCCGCGTCCACCAGCACGCGGGCCCCCGGCTCGTCGATCCGGTCCAGCTCCGGCACCCGGGCCGTCTCCTCCGCCTCCGCCATCCGGCGCCGCCACTGCCCGTAGTGCACGGCGTGGGCGAGGGCCCGCACCGCACGCTCCGGCGCCGCGAACGCCGGGATGCCGCCCGGACGCAGCCGCAGCGGCAGATCGGTCAGCGCCAGGTGCGCCAGCACCAGCGGCTTGCCCAACTCCCGCGCCCGCTCACCGGCTTCGAGCAGCGCCGTGGCGATCTCCGGATCGTCCGAACCCATCTCCGGATCCTCCGGACCGGCCAGCCGGCCGCCCATGAACGCGTGCGCGGACGTGCCGATCGGCGGGATCGCGACGGCGATCACGGCGTCCACGGCGGGATCGGACAGGGCGACGTCCAGCGCGATCCGGAAGTTCTCACCGGTCGCACCGGTGGTCAGGTCCACGGGCGTACGGGGGCGCAGGCCCGCGCTCAGGCAGGCGTCGTACGTCAGCAGGCCCAGCGAGTCCGAATTGCCGACCACGGCGACCCGGTCCCCCGGCGGCAGCGGCTGCTGGACCAGCAGCTCACCGGTGTCGTACAACTCGGTGATCGTCTCCACCCGGGTGACCCCGGCCTGCTCGAACAGCGCGTCCACCGTCGCGTCGCGCAACCCCGTCGCCGTGGCCGGCACGGCGTGGCCCGGCGGCAGGCTCCCGGTGTGGCGCGCACCCTTCACGACGACCACCGGCTTCGCCGCGGCCAGACGGCGGGCGATCCGGGTGAACTTGCGCGGATTGCCGAACGACTCCAGGTAGAGCAGCACCACCTCGGTCGCGTCGTCCTCCGCCCAGTACTGCAGGAAGTCGTTCCCGGACACGTCGGACCGGTTGCCGACCGACGCGAACGACGAGACGCCGAGCCCCCGGCGGTGCGCGGCCTCCAGGAGCGCCACCCCGATCGCCCCGGACTGGCAGAAGATCCCGAAACCGCCGCGCCGCGGCAGGTGCGGCGCCAACGAGGCGTTCAACGGCTGCCCGGGATCCGTGCTGATCAGACCGAAGGCGTTCGGACCGACCACCCGCATCCCCGCCGCACGGGCCTGCCGCACCAGCGCCCGCTGGCGGTCACGGCCCTCCGGGCCCGTCTCCGCGTACCCCGCCGTCACCACGACCAGGCCCTGCACCCCATGGGCGCCGCACTCGGCGACCGTCGCCGGCACCGCACTCTCGGGGACGGCGATCACGGCCAGGTCCACCGGCCCCGGGACGTCCCGGATCGAGCGGTACACCGGGACACCGTCCAGCTCCGTCCCCGCCGGAGCCTTGCGGTTCACCGCGTACACGGGACGCAAGGCCTCCCCGTCCCCGCGCTTGCTCTCGAACTCGGCGTCGAAACCGCCCAGCAGATCCCGCAGCAGCGCCCGCCCCACCGTCTGCGGATTGCGCGAAACCCCGATCACCGCCACCGAACGCGGCGTGAGCAGCCGCTGCACCGAACGCGCCTCCGCACGATGCTCCCGCGCCCGCATCACCGCCAGCGAGCGGTCCGTCTGCTCCAGGTCGAACTCCAGGTGCACCACACCGTCCGCGAAACTCCGGTGCTGCGTGTAGCCGGCGTCCGTGAAGACCTTCACCATCTTCCGGTTCTCCGGCAGCACCTCCGCCTGGAAACGACGGATCCCCCGCTCCTGCGCCACCGCCGCGATGTGCTCCAGCAGCGCCGACGCCACCCCGCGGCCCTGATGCGCGTCCTGCACCAGGAACGCCACCTCGGCATCCGTCCCGGAGTCCGACGGACGGCCCTCGGCATCGATCCGGTCGTACCGCACCGTCGCGATGAAACGGTCCCGGACCACCACGGCCAGCGCCACCCGGTTCACGAAGTCGTGGTGCGTGAACCGGCGGACGTCCTTCTCCGAGAGCTTCGGATAGGGCGCGAAGAAACGGAAGTACTTCGACTGGTCCGAGACCTGCTCGTAGAACTCCACCAGCCGCCCGGCATCGGCGGGAGTGATCGGCCGGATCCGGGCCGTGCCGCCGTCGCGCAGCAGGATGTCGGCCTCCCAGTGCTGCGGATAGTCCGGATGCCCTGGGTGCTGCGCCGCCGCGGAGTCGTCCACGATCGTCAGGTTATCCGGCGGCGGGCCGAATGGCGCCCGGCGTGCACGCGCGGCAGGGTGGACAGGGCCACTGGCCGGGCCTTATGCCAGGAAAATGCCCCGAAAAGAAACAATCACAACTCCCGAACGCGGCGGCTCGCCGGGGTCGACTGCGTGCAACACTGGTCTAGACAACATGGCCGCTTCCCCGAGCACGGCCGTGACCAGCTTCACCGGAAAGGCACGTCTCATGGCCGAGCGCCGCGTCACCATCGGTTGGGCCGAGGGCCTGCACGCCCGTCCCGCCTCCATCTTCGTCCGGGCCGTGACGGCCACCGGCGTGCCGATCACCATCGCCAAGCCCGGCGGCAACCCCGTCAACGCCGCCTCCATGCTCGGCCTGCTCGCCCTCGGCGCCCAGGGCGGCGAAGAGGTCATCCTCGCCACCGACGCCGAGAACGCCGACGAGGCCCTCGACCGCCTCGCCAAGCTCGTCGCCGAAGGCCTCGAAGAACTCCCCGCCGCCGCCTGAGCGGGCTGGATCGCCACAGCGCCCGGCAGTGCATTTAGCACTGCCGGGCGCTTTGCGTTCACGGATTCGGTCGCATCCACACCTTTCGGCGAACTGGTGAGCGATCGCCCCTTGCGAGCATTCGTTCGCACACATGCTCGCCGCATGACGTTCTTCGACCTCGAACGACCCGAGCACGCCTACATGTTCGCCTTCATCCAGGCGGACGGTCACCTCACCCAGGGAGTCGGCAACAAGGGCCGGCTCGCCGTGGAGCTCTCCGCGCGGGACGCCCCGATCCTGGAGGAGTTCCAGCGCCTCTGCCCGTTCAACAGCAGCATCCGCTACCGGACCCGCACCACGAACTTCAAGGCGGACCACACGTCGGTGATGTGGACCGTGTGCGCCCGTGAGTTCCGCGAGGAACTGCAGGCGCTGGGCCTGCCGGTCGGGCGCAAGTCCGAGATCGTGGCGCCGCCAACCGTTCCGTTCTCCGAGCGCGATTACCTGCGGGGTCTGATCGACGCGGACGGCTCGGTGGGACGTACCGCCCAGGATCTTCCGTTCGTCAGCCTCACGACCAAGAGCGACGCCATGGCGGTCTTCACCGCCGGCTACGCAGAGCGCCTCTGCGGTGCCCGGCGCAGGCTCAACCGCAACAAGCGCGACAGCATCTACAACGTCCTCTTCCTCAACGAGGCTGCCGTGGCCCTGGCTGCCGACCTGTACTACCCGGGCTGCCTCGCGCTGCCTCGGAAGAAGGCCAGCGCCGATCGGGCCAGCAGCTGGGTACGCCCGCCGACGATGGGCTTCGCTCCACCCCGGCGCAGTTGGACCCCGGAGGAGGACGAGGTGATCCTCACCGCAGCCAGCATGGAGCTGGCGGCCAAGCGGCTGGACCGGACGCTTAAGAGCTGCAAGATCCGTCACTGGCGGCTCGTCGGTCCCAAACGTCCACGAGTCTTCCCGCAGCGATGACGGAGGGCCCCCGACGTTGTCGGGGGCCCTCTCATCTGAGACTGCTCACCCCTTCACGCAGACGACCTGCATGAGGTGGGCGATCGGCTCAACCAGATCGGTCTGCTGGGCCATGACCTTCTCGATCGACTTGTAGGCGCCCGGGATCTCGTCCACCACGCCGCTGTCCTTACGGCATTCCACGCCCTTGGTCTGTTCGATCAAGTCCTGCGTGGTGAACCGCTTCTTCGCGGCGTTTCGACTCATCTTCCGACCCGCGCCGTGCGAAGCCGAGTTGAACGACGCCTCGTTGCCCAGTCCACGCACGATGTACGAACCGGTGGCCATGGATCCCGGGATAATCCCGTAGTCGCCGGTCTGAGCCCGGATCGCGCCCTTGCGGGTCACCAGCAGGTCCAAACCGTCATACCGCTCCTCCGCCACGTAGTTGTGGTGGCAGCTGATCTCGTCCTCGAAGGCGACCTTCGCCTTCGGGAACTCGCGGCGTACGACGTCCTTGAGGAGCGCCATCATGATCGAGCGGTTGTACGAGGCGTACTCCTGCGCCCAGAACAGGTCATTGCGGTAGGCGGACATCTGCGGGGTCTGCGCGATGAACACCGCCAGGTCGCGGTCGACGAGGCCCTGGTTGTGCGGAAGCGAGCGCGCAACGCCCATGTGATGATCTGCCAACTCCTTGCCGATTCCCCGTGATCCGGAATGCAGAGTCAGCCAGATGGCACCACTATCATCCAAGCATAGTTCCGTATGATGATTCCCCGAGCCGAGCGTTCCCATCTGCTGCATGGCACGTTCGCGACGCCATTTGACCGAATCCGCCACACCGTCGAACCGCTGCCAGAAGTCGTCCCACCCCGCCGTCGCGAAGCCGTGGAGCTTGCGCGGGTCGACCGGGTCGGTGTGGAGGCCGCGGCCGACCGGGATGGCCTGCTCGATCTTGGAGCGGAGGCGGGACAGGTCGTCCGGGAGGTCCTTGGCGGTGAGGGAGGTCTTCACCGCGCTCATTCCGCAGCCGATGTCCACGCCGACCGCCGCCGGGCAGACGGCGCCCTTCATGGCGATGACGGAGCCGACCGTCGCGCCCTTGCCCAGGTGGACGTCGGGCATGACGGCGAGGCCGTGGAGCCAGGGCAGGGAGCTGATGTTGCGCAGCTGCTGCATGGCCTCGCCCTCGACGGTGGCCGGGTCGGTCCACATCCGGATGGGGACCCGGATTCCGGGCACTTCGGTGTACGACATGGGTGTTCGACCTCCAAGGTCGCTTGGTTCACAGGGAGTTGCCGCACGCGAACAGATCCCGGCGCGGCTCGGGGAAGACCAGAAAAGGGGGCTCAGGCGCCCAGGGCACAGGGGGAGAGCGGCCTTGGGGAGCGTCGTCGTATGGTTCGCTCGACCCGCATGGTGACCGCCTCCCTTCGTTCGTCAGAGTCAGACTTCGTACGTCTGTGCCGGGGAACATCTATCCACGGAACGGCCGCGGCCCGCAACGGATTTAAAAACGCGGCAGGCCCGCCGGAGCGGCGATCGCTCCAACGGGCCTGCCGTGCACCGGAGAGGGTCAGCTGACGACCGTGACCTCGCCGATGCCGAGCTTCCGCACGTCGTCCGCGATCACGGCGGCGTCGCCGACCAGCACGGTGACCAGCCGGTCCGGCGGGAAGGCGGCGACGACGGCCTCGGTGGCCTCGGCGGTGGGCAGTTCGGCGAGCCGGCGGTAGACCTCGGCCTGGTAGTCGTCGGGCAGGTGCTGCTCGACCTGGTCGGCGAGGGTGCCGGCGACCGAGCCCGCGGTCTCGTACTTGAGCGGGGCGACGCCGACCAGGAACTGCACGGCCTCGTCGCGCTCGGCGTCGGTGAGGCCCTCGGCGGCGAGGGTGCGCAGGATCGTCCAGGCGTCCTTGAGGGCCGGGGCGGTGGAGGCGGTGTCCACCGAGCCGCTGATGGCGAGCAGCGCGCGCCCGCTGCCGTCGGCGGCCGAGCGCAGCGGCTGGGCGAAGGAGCGGACGCCGTAGGTGTAGCCCTTCTCCTCGCGCAGGACGCGGTCGAGGCGGGAGGTGAGGGTGCCGCCGAGGCAGTAGGTGCCGAGGGTCTGGGCGGGCCAGTCGGGGTGGTGGCGGTCGGGGCCGATGCGGCCGATGAGGAGCTGGGTCTGGACGGAGTCGGGCCGGTCGACGATGACGACGCGGCCGTGGTCGTCGGCGGTGACGGGGGCGTGGACGGAGGCCGCGGCGGGGGTGCCGGTCCAGGTGCCGAGGGTGCTCTCCAGGAGGGCGGGCAGGTCGACGCCGGTGAGGTCGCCGACCACGACGACGGTGCTGGTGGCGGGCCGGACGTGGGCGTCGTAGAAGGCCTTGACGGCGGCGCGGTCGATGGACTTGACCGTGTCGGCGGTGCCGCTGCGGGGGCGGGAGAGGCGGTCGGCGGCGTCGAAGAGTTCGGCGTAGAGGGCCTTGGCGGCGCGCCGGGCGGGGTTGGCCTGCTCGTGGACGATCTCGTCGAGGCGGTTGGCGACGAGGCGCTCGATCTCGTCCTCGGGGAGGGCGGGGGCGCGCAGGGCGTCGGCGAGGAGGGCGAGGCCGCGCTGGAGGCGGGAGGCGGGGACTTCGAGGGAGACGCGGATGCAGGGGTGGTCGGCGTGGGCGTCGAGGGTGGCGCCGGCGCGTTCGAGTTCGCCGGCGAACTCCTCGGCGGTGAGGGTGTCGGTGCCTTCGCTGAGGGCGCGGGCGAGGATGGCGGCGACGCCGTCGAGGCCGGCCGGTTCGGCGGCGAGCGGGGCGTCGACGAGGACCTCGACGGCGACGAGCTGCTGGCCGGGGCGGTGGCAGTGCAGGACGGTGATGCCGTTGGCGAGGGCGGTGCGCTCGGGGGCGGGGAAGGCCCAGGGGCTCGGGGTGCCGGGCCGGGGCTGGGGGTGGAAGGTCATGGCGGGGACGTAGTCGGTGCTCATGCGGCGGCACCCTCCTCTTCGGAAGCGGCGTCGGAAGCGGCGTCGGTGTCGGCCGTGGTCGGCTCGTAGACGAGGACGGCCCGGTTGTCGGGGTGGAGTCGGGCCTTGGCGACGGCCCTGACCTCTTCGGCGGTGACGTCGAGGACCTTGGGGAGGGCGTCGTTGAGCAGCTTGGGGTCGCCGAACAGGACGGCGTAGCGGCAGAGTTCGTCGGCGCGGCCGGCGACGGTGGTGAGCCGGTCGAGCCATTCGCGCTCGATCTGGGCCTGGGCGCGTTCGAGTTCCTCGGGGGTGGGGCCTTCGGCGGCGAAGCGGGCGAGTTCCTCGTCGACGGCGGTGTCGATCTGCTGGAGGGTGGCGTCGCCGGAGGTCTTGACGTCGAGCCAGCCGAGGCTGGGGGCGCCGGCGAGGCGGAGCAGGCCGAAGCCGGCGGCGACGGCGGTGCGGTCGCGGCGCACGAGGCGGTTGTAGAGGCGACTGGATTCGCCGCTGCCGAGGATGGTGAGGGCGAGGTCGGCGGCGTCGGCTTCGCGGGTGCCGTCGTGCGGGAGGCGGTAGGCGGCCATGAGGGCGCGGGAGGGGACGTCCTCGTGGATCTCCTCGCGCAGTTCGCGCCCGATGGTGTCGGGGAGTTCGCCGGAGCGCGGGGGCTGCTTGCCGTCGTGGGCGGGGATGCTGCCGAAGTACTTCTCGACCCAGGCGATGGTCTGTTCGGGGTCGATGTCGCCGACGATGGAGAGGACGGCGTTGTTGGGCGCGTAGTACGTGCGGAAGAACGTGCGGGCGTCCTCCAGCGTGGCGGCGTCGAGGTCGGCCATGGAGCCGATGGGGGTGTGGTGGTACGGGTGGCCGTCGGGGAACGAGAGCGCGGTGAGCTTCTCGAAGGCGGTGCCGTAGGGGACGTTGTCGTAGCGCTGGCGGCGCTCGTTCTTGACGACGTCCCGCTGGTTCTCCATGGAGGTCTCGTCGAGTGCGGCGAGGAGGGAGCCCATGCGGTCGGCCTCCAGCCAGAGGGCGAGCTCCAGCTGGTGGGCGGGCATGGTCTCGAAGTAGTTGGTGCGCTCGAAGCTGGTGGTGCCGTTGAGCGAGCCGCCGGCGCCCTGGACGAGCTCGAAGTGGCCGTTGTTGGAGACGTTGGCCGAGCCCTGGAACATGAGGTGTTCGAAGAGGTGGGCGAGGCCGGTGCGGCCCTTGACCTCGTGGCGCGAGCCGACGTCGTACCAGAGGCAGACCGCGGCGACCGGGGTGAGGTGGTCCTCGGAGAGGACGACGCGCAGGCCGTTCTCCAGGCGGTGCTCGGTGATGGCGATGCCTCGGCTGGAGGCGGGGGCCGGGTTGGCCATGCGCTCGGGTCCTTCCCGTCGTCGATGTCGGGGTTCGTGTGGCGTCCCCCATTGTGGTGCAACGCGCGAGGGGCGTGGATGTGTCCGCGCGGAGGGGGCGTTCGCCAGGGGCGGAAGAGGGGCGCTGGCCGGGAGTGTCGGTGCGAGGGTCCACAATGGGGGCGCCGCGCCCTGTTGACGGGGGCAGCCGGCATGGCGACAGAGACTGACCGAGACACAGCGCAAGCGAGACGTAAGGGAGCCCCGCCGCGATGGCCCGCCGCAGTTCGCAGACCCCGCCGCCCGGAGACTTCGAGGAGCGGATCCTCGATGTCGACGTCGTGGACGAGATGCAGGGCTCCTTCCTGGAGTACGCCTACTCGGTGATCTACTCGCGCGCGCTGCCCGACGCGCGGGACGGTCTGAAGCCGGTGCACCGGCGGATCCTGTACCAGGCCAACGAGATGGGCCTGCGTCCGGAGCGCGCGCACGTGAAGTGCGCGCGTGTGGTGGGCGAGGTGATGGGTCGCCTGCACCCGCACGGTGACCAGTCGATCTACGACGCGGTCGTCCGGATGGCGCAGCCGTTCTCGATGCGGTTGCCGCTGATCGACGGGCACGGGAACTTCGGTTCGCTGGGCAACGACGACCCGCCGGCGGCGATGCGGTACACCGAGTCGCGGCTGACGCCGGCGGCGATGGCGCTGGTGGAGTCGATCCACGAGGACACGGTCGACTTCGGGCCGAACTACGACGGCAGTGAGCAGGAGCCGCTGGCGCTGCCGGCGGCGTTCCCGAACCTGCTGGTGAACGGTGCGACGGGCATCGCGGTGGGCATGGCGACGAACATGCCGCCGCACAACCTGTCCGAGGTGGTGGCGGCGGCCCGGCACCTGATCAAGCACCCGAGCGCGGACCTGGACACGCTGATGCGGTTCGTGCCGGGTCCGGACCTGCCGACGGGCGGGCGGATCGTGGGCCTGGCAGGGATCCGGGACGCGTACGAGTCGGGCCGCGGGACGTTCAAGATCCGGGCGACGGCGACGGTGGAGGCGGTGACGGCGCGCCGCAAGGGCATCGTCGTGACGGAGCTGCCGTACAACGTCGGCCCGGAGAAGGTCATCTCGAAGATCAAGGACCTGGTCAACGCGAAGAAGCTGCAGGGCGTCGCGGACGTCAAGGACCTGACCGACCGCGTGCACGGGCTGCGGCTGGTGATCGAGGTGAAGAACGGCTTCGTGCCGGAGGCGCTCCTGGAGCAGCTGTACAAGCTGACGCCGATGGAGGAGACGTTCGGCATCAACAACGTGGCGCTGGTGGACGGCCAGCCGCTGACGCTGGGGCTGAAGGAGCTGCTGGAGGTGTACGTCGACCACCGGTTCACGGTGGTGCGGCGGCGCAGCGACTTCCGCCGGCGCAAGCGGCAGGAGCGGCTGCACCTGGTCGAGGGCCTGCTGGTGGCGCTGGTCGACATCGACGAGGTGATCGCGATCATCCGGTCGAGCGACAACGCGGGGCAGGCGAAGGAGCGTCTGATGGAGCGCTTCTCGCTGTCGGAGACGCAGACGGCGTACATCCTGGACACGCCGCTGCGCCGGCTGACGCGTTTCGACCGGGTGGAGCTGGAGCAGGAGCAGGCGAAGCTGCTGTCGGAGATCGCGGACCTGACGGAGATCCTGGAGTCGGACGCGAAGCTGCGCAGCGTGGTGTCGTCCGAACTGGGTGCGGTGGGCAAGCAGTTCGGGACGGAGCGGCGCACCGTGTTGCTGGAGGCGGGCGCGGTGCCGTCGGCGGCGCTGACGGTGCCGTTGGAGGTGGCGGACGATCCGTGCCGGGTGCTGCTGTCGTCGACGGGTCTGCTGGCGCGGACGGCGGACGGGGAGCCGTTCGAGCTGTCGGAGGCGCGGGCGAGGCACGACGTGATCGTGTCGGCGGTGCCGGCGACGGCGCGGGCGGACGTGGGTGTGGTGACGTCGGCGGGCCGGGTGCTGCGGCTGCCGGTGATCGATCTGCCGGCGCTGCCGCCGACGCCGTCGCCGACGCTGGCGGGCGGGGCGGCGGTCGGGGAGTTCCTGCGGCTGGAGGCGGGTGAGCGGGCGCTGGCGCTGACGACGCTGGACGAGTCGTCGCCGGGGCTGGCGCTGGGCACGGTGCAGGGCGTGGTGAAGCGGGTGGTGCCGGAGTGGCCCGCGAACAAGGACGAGTTCGAGGTGATCGCCCTCAAGGAGGGTGACGAGCTGGTGGGTGCGGTGGAGTTGCGCACCGGCGAGGAGGACCTGGTCTTCATCTCGTCGGACGCGCAGTTGCTGCGGTACCCGGCGGGTCAGGTGCGTCCGCAGGGGCGTCCGGCGGGTGGCATGGCGGGGATCAAGCTGGCGGACGGGGCGCGGGTGCTGTCGTTCACGGCGGTGGATCCGGCGGCGGACGCGGTGGTGGTGTCGGTGGCGGGTGCGTCGGGCACGTTGACGGGCGAGGAGCAGTCGACGTGGAAGGTGACGCCGTTCGAGCAGTACCCGCGCAAGGGCCGGGCGACGGGCGGTGTCCGCTGCCAGCGGTTCCTGCGCGGTGAGGACCTGCTGACGTTCGCGTGGGCGGGTGCGGTGCCGGCCCGGGCGGCGACGGCGAAGGGCGCGCCGGTGGAGCTGCCGGAGCGGGATCCGCGCCGGGACGGTTCGGGTACGCCGGTGACGACGCCGATCGCGGTGGTCGCGGGTCCGGCGTGACCGGCGCGGCCGGCGTGATCAGCGCGGCCGGTACGGCCGGGTGAGCGGAGGAGGGGTGCCCGTCGGGTGCCCCTCCTCCGCCGTTGGGGGCCGGTCGGCCGTGCCGCGACGCGAGGGGGCGGCCCGGAGGGCTGAGGGTAGCCTTGCCCGCGTGAGCACCTGTGCGACGCGGTCGCGTGAACTTTCGGAGCCGCTGGCCGCCACGGCGGCGGTGGCGACCACCTGGCTGCTGGTGGAGCAGAACGGGCCGTGGGGCGCGAAGGCGCTGGGCGAGAGCCACCTGGACGCGGAGACGGGGCACGCGCTGGAGGCCGCCGCGGCCGGGACGGGCGTGCGGGTGGCGCTGATCCGCCGGCCGGGCCGGCACGCGGACTGCCTGCCGACGGCGCGGCACGAGGTGATCGTGGCGCACACGGTGCCGGGCCGCGGCTGGGTGCGCCGGGCCGCGGTGGCCGATCCGGCGGAGCTGCTGGGCCTGGACTTCGCGGCGCTGGGCGTTGGCGACCACGCGGGTTTCGGCGCGGAGCACGTGGGCGGCCCGGTGGCGCTGGTGTGCACGAACGGGCGGCGCGACCGCTGCTGCGCGCTGCTGGGCCGGCCGTTGGCGGCGGACCTGGCGGCGGCCGGGCACAGCGAGGTGTGGGAGGTGACGCACCTGGGCGGCCACCGCTTCTCCCCCACGATGCTGGTGCTGCCGTCCGGCTACGCGTACGGGCGGCTGACGGCGGAGACGGCCAAGGAGGTACTGGCGGCGACGGCGGCCGGGCACATGGTGCCGGAGTGGTCGCGGGGCTGCTCGGGCTGGGACCGTCCGGGCCAGGCGGCGGACCACGCGGTGCGGCTGGCGATCGGCGAGACCCGGGTGGACGCGCTGACCGTGCTGCAGCGGCCGGACGGCGAGGGCCGCTGGCTGGTCACGGTGCTGCACGCGGACGGCCGGGCGTGGGAGGCGGACGTGCTGGAGGGCCGGAGCGAGCCGCCGCGTCCGGAGAGCTGCGGGAAGGCGGAGGGCACGCCGTCGCGGATGGACGTGCTGAGCGTCCGGGGCGTCTGAGACCGGGGCGCCCCGAGGCGGCGACCCGGGCAGCCGGAAGCGGCGGCCCCGCGCCCGTGGGGGTGAGCGCGGGACCGCCGGACCGGTCCGGGGTCAGCCGGTGGCCTGTTCGGGGTCAGCCGGTGGCCTTGCCGACGAACTCCGTGGTGTAGGTGCGGGAGAGGTCGATCGAGCCCTCCTTGCCCTTCACGTCCGGGTGGAACGCGGCGAGCACGGCGAGGACGGTCTTCGGCCCGTCGGCCGGCATCACCCCGTCGGTGGTGAACATCGGCAGCGTCGACTTGATCGCGGCCGCGTACTGCTCGGCGCCGCCCTGCGCGTAGTCGGCGGGCATCTGCGCGGCGATCTCCTCGGGGGTGTGCGTGGACATCCACCTGAGGGTCTTGACGAAGGCGTTGGTGAGCTTCTGGGTGGTGTCCTTGTTCTTCTCCACCCAGTCGGTGGCCATGTAGAGCGAGGACGACGGGTAGAGGCCGCCGAGCGCCTGGCGCGAGCCCTCGGGGGTGCGCATGTCGTAGAGGATCTTGCCGAGGCCCTTGTCGAGGACGTTGGCGACGGTCGGGTCGGTGGTCATCCCGGCGTCGATGCTGCCCTGCTGGAGCGCGGCGACGAAGGTCTGGCCGGCGCCGACGGCGATCGGGCTGAACTCGCTGACGGAGGCGCCGTTCTTGACCGCGAGGTACTTGGTGAGGAAGTCGGTCGAGGAGCCGATGCTGGTGACGCCGAGCTTCTTGCCCTTGAAGTCGGCACCGGACTTGATGGCGTCGGCCTGCTTGGCGGAGACGAGCTCGACCTCGCCGGGGGCCTGGGCGAACTGGACGACGGACTCGACGTTCTTGCCCTTGGCCTGGAGGTCGATGGTGTGGTCGTAGAAGCCGACGGCGCCCTGGACGTCGCCGGCGAGCAGGGCGGTGGTGGCGTTGACGCCGGCGGGCTCGGTCAGCAGCTCGACGTTGACGCCGGCGTCGGCGAAGTAGCCGAGCCGCTGGGTGAGCATCGCGGGGAGGTAGATGACCTTGTCCAGGCCGCCGACCATGATCTTGACCTTGGGTCCGTCCACCTGCCGGCCGGCCGGGGCGGCGGCGCCGTGGGCGGACGTGGCGGCGTCGTTGGCGCAGGCGGAGAGCGGGAGGAGGAGGGCGGCGGCGAGGGCGGCGGCAGCGGCTCTGCCGGTCGGGTTCGGGCGCATGGGTGGGGGTGCCTCTCTACTGCGGACGAGGGGGGTTCAGCGGCCGTCGCCCGCGTCTGCGGGCTTCCAGCGGAAGAGCTTCTTCTCGGCGAAGGTCAGCAGGCCTTCGGTCAGCAGCGCGACGACGGCGAGGATCGTCATCGCGGCGTACACACCGGCCGAGTTGAAGGTGCCCTGGGCGGCGGCGACGAGCAGGCCGAGGCCCTTGGTGGCACCGATGTACTCGCCGACGATGGCGCCGATCAGCGCGAAGCCGAAGCTGACGTGGAGGCTGGTGAAGATCCACGTGGTGGCGGCCGGGATGACGACCTGCAGGGTGACCTTGCGGTTGTCCGCGCCGAGGATCCGGGCGTTGTCGACGAGGTTGCGGTCCACCTCGCGGGCGCCCTGGAAGGCGTTGAAGAACACCGGGAAGAACACCAGCACCACGGCGGAGGCGACCTTGGAGGCCGGGCCGAGGCCGAACCAGATCAGGAAGATCGGTGCGAGGACGATGCGCGGGATCGCGTTGAGCACCTTGACGTAGGGTCCGAACACGTCGGCCAGGAAGCGGATCCGGCCGAGCGCGATGCCCAGCAGCACGCCGGCGACGACGCCGATCACCCAGCCGGAGAGGGCCTCGTAGAGGGTGTAGCCGATCTGCTCGCCGAGCGAGCCCTGGGCGGTGCCGTGGGTGATCCACTGCCGGATCTGGTCCCAGATCCGCGACGGCTGGGAGAAGTTGAACGGGTCGATGACCTCCGTCCGGGCGCACACCTCCCACAGGCCCAGGAAGGCGACGAGCACCGCGAACCGGGCGCCGTACACGCCCAGCTTCCGGTTGCGCGCGGCCCGTTCGCGGGCCTCGGTCCTCGTGGTGGGGACGGCCGGTGCACCCGGCACGGCCGACGCGGTCTCAAGCGGCACCACCCGCTCCTCTCTCCCGGGTGATGCGCACCTCTTCGCCGAGCGAGGCCCAGATCTCGCGGTACAGCTCGACGAACCTCGGTTCCAGGCGGACGGCCTCCACGGTGCGCGGTCGCGGCAGGTCGACGGTGAAGATCTCCTTGACGGTCGCCGGACCGGCGGTCATGACGACCACCCGGTCGGCGAGCGCGATGGCCTCGTCGAGGTCGTGGGTCACGAAGACGACGGACGAGCCGGTACCGGCCCACAGCTCCAGCAGCTGGTCGGACATGAGCGCGCGGGTCTGCACGTCCAGCGCCGAGAACGGCTCGTCCATCAGCAGGATGTCCGGGTCGTTGACGAAGGTCTGGGCGAGCGCGACGCGCTTGCGCATGCCGCCGGACAGCTGGTGCGGGTAGCGGTCCTCGAAGGCGCCGAGCCCGACCCGTCCGAGCCAGTCCCGGGCCCGTTCCCTGGCCTCGGCGGCGGGCACGCCCCGGAAGCGGGGGCCGGCCATGACGTTCGACAGGACGGTGCGCCAGGGGAAGACGGCGTCCTGCTGGAAGACGAACCCGACCCGGGGGTGGATCCCGCGGACCGGCTCCCCGTACACCCGGGCCTCGCCCTCGGTGGGCTCCTCCAGGCCGCTGACCAGCGTCAGCGTGGTGGACTTGCCGCAGCCGGTCGGGCCGACGACGGCGACGAACTCGCCCTGGGCGACGGTCAGATCGAGATCGCGGACGGCGGTGTGCAGCGCCCCCGAGGGGGTGCGGAACCGTTTGGTCGCGCCGGACAGCTCGATCGCCGGGGTCTTGCTCATGCCCCCGCCTCGCTTCGCTCGGCAGGTGCTTCGCAGGACCGGCACCTCTTGGTGATTCGCTCGCTGCGCTCGCTCATGTGTGACCTCCCGGGTCAGTGCTTGCCCCGAGAAGGTAGGAGCGGGCCCGGCCCCGGCGGGAGCCTTCTCCGCGTAGTGCGGCTTCTCCGCGTTGAGGGGTGTTCTGCTCGTTTTGCTTCCGCTACAACTGCGGGGACGCGGCTGACAGAAACACGCCGGAAACGTAGGGTGTCCCGACCCCCGTCCGCCCCCGGTACGACCCCACGCCGCCCCCACGCCCCCACGGCCGCCGAGAGGAGGCCCGGATGAAGCTCCCCCGCTGGCCCCGCCGGGTCTTCGCGCAGCTGCTGCTCAGCCAGACCGTCGTCACCGTCGGTGTCACCGCCGTGACCGCCGGGCTGTTCCTCGCCCCGGTCAGCAGCGAGCTCGACCACGACGCGATGCAGCGCGCCCTGTCCATCGCCCAGGCCACCGCCACCGACGAGGTGATCGCCCGGGCCGCCGCCGCCCGGGACTCCGCCACCGCCCAGCGCAACGCCGAGCAGATCCGCCTGGCCACCGGCGCGAGCTTCGTCGTGGTCACCGACCTGGACGGGATCCGGCTCTCGCACACCGACCCGGACCGGATCGGCCACCGGGTCAGCACCGACCCGGAGCCCGCGCTCAGCGGGCTCAGCGTCACCGCGATCCAGCAGGGCACGCTGGGCCGCACCGCGCGCGGCAAGGTGCCGCTGCGGCTCGCGGACGGGCGGATCGTCGGCGAGGTGTCGGTCGGCATCAGCGACGACTCGATCCGCCGCCGGCTGCTGAAGATGCTGACCGGGATCCTGCTGTGCGCGGGCGCCGGCCTGGCCGCGGGCACGGTCGCGACGCTGGTGCTGGCCCGCCGGCTCAAGCGCCGGACGCACAACATCGCGCTGGCCGACATCTCGGCGCTGCTGGTGGAGCGGGAGGCGATGCTGCACGGCATCCGCGAGGGCATGGTGGCGCTGGACGAACACGGCCGGATCCGGCTGGCGAACGACGAGGCGGTGCGGCTGCTGGGCCTGCCGCCGGACTGCACCGGCCGCCGCACCGACGAGGTGCTGCCGCCGGGGCGGCTGGCGGACGTGCTGGCCGGGCGGATCACCGGCCCGGACCTGCCCGCCGTCCGGGACGACCGGGTCCTCGTGGTGAACCGGACGGCGACCGCCGAGGGCGCGGTCGTGACGCTGCGCGACCGCACCGAGCTGGAGTCGCTGGTCCGGGAGCTGGACACGACCCGCAGCCTGACCGAGGCGCTGCGGGCGCAGGACCACGAGCACGCCAACCGGATGCACACACTGCTGGGCCTGCTGGAGCTGGGCCGGCACGAGCAGGCGGTGGCGTTCATCTCGGAGCAGTCCGGTTCGCACGCGGCGGTCGCGGCGCGGATCGCCGAGCAGGTGCAGGACCCGCACGTGGCGGCGTTGCTGGCGGGCAAGTCCGCGGTGGCGGGCGAGCGCGGGGTGCGGCTGGTGCTGGCCCCGGCGGCGCACCTGCCGGACGCGGTGGTGGACGCGCGGGCGCTAGTGACGGTGCTCGGCAACCTGGTCGACAACGCGGTGGACGCGCTGGCACCGGGCGGGGGCGGCCGGGTGGAGGTGACCCTGGCCGCGGCGGGCTCCACGCTGCTGCTCCAGGTCGCGGACAGCGGCCCGGGCGTGCCGGAGGAACTGCGCGAGCAGGTCTTCGAGGAGGGGTGGAGCAGCAAGGACGCGCCCGCGCACCGTCCGCGCGGGCTGGGGCTGGCGATGGTGCGGCGGCTGGTGGAGCGCACCGGCGGCCGGATCGTGCTCGACGCGGGGCCGCTGGGCGGCGCCCGGTTCACGGTCGAGCTGCCGGAGGCCCTGCTCACTGCTCGGCTCGTGGAGGCGTGATGATCGACGTACTCGTGGTGGACGACGACTTCCGGGTCGCGGACGTGCACGCCGCCTACGTGGCGAAGGTGCCGGGCTTCCGGGTGACGGGCACGGCGCACTCGGCCGGGGAGGCGCTGGCGGCGCTGGAGCGCCGTCCGGTGGACCTGCTGCTGCTCGACCACCACCTGCCGGACGAGACGGGCCTGGCCCTGGTGCGCCGGCTGCGGGAGCGGCAGGTGGCGTGCGACGTGATGATGGTGACGGCCGCCCGGGACGTGTCGACGGTGCACGCGGCGATGCAGCACGGGGCGCTGCAGTACCTGGTCAAGCCGTTCACGTTCGCCGGGCTGCGCGAGAAGCTCACGGCGTACGCGCAGCTGCGGCACGCGCTGGCCGGTCCGGCGGCGCGGGAGGCGGGCCAGGACGAGGTGGACCGGCTGTTCGCGACCCTGCGCAGCGCCGCGGCCCCGGCCGGGGCGCTGCCGAAGGGCCACTCGGCGCCGACGACGGACCTGGTGCTCGGGGTGCTGCGCCGGGCGGGCCGGCCGCTGTCCGCGCAGGAGGTCGCCGACGGGACGGGGCTGAGCCGCTCGACGGCGCAGCGCTACCTCAAGCAGCTGGAGCGGGACAGCCGGCTGCGGCTGACGCTGCGCTACGGCGACACCGGGCGGCCTGAGCACCGGTACGGGCTGGCGGCCCGGCCCTGAGCACGGGACCCCCGGCGGCCTCACCGCCGCCGGGGGTCCCAGGGGGTGCGGTTCAGGCCGCGCCGGCGCCGGTGAGGGCGCGCACCTCCAGCTCGGCGAAGCGGTCGGAGTCGGCAGGTTCGGGCGAGGTGAGCGTCCCGATCCAGCCGGCCAGGAAGCCGAGCGGGATGGAGACGATGCCGGGGTTCTCCAGCGGGAACCAGTGGAAGTCGACGCCGGGGAAGAGCGCGACCTTGGTACCGGAGACGACCGGCGAGAAGGTGACGAGCACGATGGCCGGGACGAGGCCGCCGTACACCGACCAGACGGCGCCGCGGGCGGTGAAGCGCCGCCAGAACAGCGTGTAGAGCAGGACCGGCAGGTTGGCGGAGGCGGCGACGGCGAAGGCCAGGCCGACCAGGAAGGCCACGTTGAGCTGCTGGGCGAAGAGGCTGATCGCGATGGCCGCCGCGCCGATCCCGACGGCGGCGATCCGGGCGACGACGATCTCCTGGCGGTCGCTCACGGGCTCCTCCGTGCGCGGCGCCCCGTCGTCCGTCCGCCGGCGCAGCGACCAGCCGCGGAAGGCGCCGGCCCAGATGTCGTGGGCGAAGGCGGCGGAGGAGGCCAGGGTGAGTCCGGCGACGACGGCGAGGATGGTGGCGAAGGCGATCGCGGAGATCACCGCGAACAGGACGACCCCGCCGGTGCTGCCGTTGCCGCCGCCGAGCACCAGGGCGAGCAGCGGAACGGCCGTGTTCCCGGCCGAGTTGGCGTGCCGCACCTCGGCCGAGCCGACCAGGGCGGTGGCCCCGAGGCCGAGCGCGATGGCCATCAGGTAGAAGCCGCCGACCAGGCCGATCGCCCACATCGTGGAGCGGCGGGCGGCCCGGGCGGTGGGCACGGTGTAGAAGCGGGACAGGATGTGCGGCAGGCCGGCGGTGCCGAGCACGAGGGCGAGGCCGAGGCTGAAGAAGTCGAGCCGGCTGGTGGAGGTCGCGCCGTACTTGAGCCCGGGTTCGAGGTAGCGCCGGCCGGCGCCGCTGTGCCGGGCGGCCTGGCGCATCAGCTCGAAGAGGTCGCCGTGGTAGTGGACCATCAGCAGCACGGTGAGCAGCACCGATCCGGCGATCAGCAGGAACGCCTTGACGATCTGGATCCAGGTGGTGGCCCGCATGCCGCCGACCGTCACGTAGACGATCATCAGGCCGCCGACCGCGACGATGGTCCAGGTCCGGGCGGAGGCGCTGTTGGTGCCGAGCAGCAGGGCGACGAGCGAGCCGGCGCCGACCATCTGCGCGACGAGGTACAGCAGGGTGACGACGACGCTGGCGCCGCCGGCCGCGGCCCGTACCTTGCGCCGGCGCAGCCGCAGCGCGAGCACGTCGGCGAGGGTGTAGCGGCCGGCGTTGCGCACGAGTTCGGCGACCAGCATCAGGACGACGAGCCAGGCGACCAGGAAGCCGATGCTGTAGAGCACGCCGTCGTAGCCGTAGAGGGCGATCAGTCCGGCGACGCCGAGGAAGGAGGCGGCGGAGAGGTAGTCGCCGGAGAGCGCGAAGCCGTTCTGCAGCGGGGTGAAGTCCCGTCCGCCGGCGTAGAAGTCCTCGGCCGCGCTGCCGCGGCGCCCGACCCAGAGGGTGATGCCGAGGGTGACCAGGACGATCACGGCGAAGAGCAGGATCGCGAGGTCGTGGTGGTCGCCGGTGGGGGCGACGGGCGGTGGGGTGGCGGTCGACGCCGCGGTGGTCATCGGAGCTGGTCCTGGGTGTCCCAGCGCAGGCCGAGGGCGGCGCGGTCGCGCTTGGTGCCGGCGTTGCGGGCGTAGAGCCAGGTGAGGAGGAAGGTGCTGGCGAACTGCAGCAGGCCGAGCAGCCAGGCGACGTTGAGCGGCCCGGCCACCGGGGTGCGCATCAGCTCGGGCGCGGCGGCCTGGGCGGCGACGTAGGCCAGGTACCAGGCGAGGAAGGCGCTGCTGACCGGGAAGACGAACGACCGGTAGCTGCGCCGGATGTCCTGGAAGGCCTCGCTGGCCTGGACCGTCCGGTACACCTCGGTGCTGTCCGCGCTGCCGGCCGGTGCGGCGGCGGGCACCGCGGCCGGCACGGGCACCGCGGCGGGAACGGCCGGTGCGGCGGGCACGGTCGGCGCGGCGGCCGGGACGGGCGGCACCGGCTGCGCCGGCACCGTGCGGTCCGTCCGGGGGGCGGCCGACCGGGTGCCCTGGTTGGGCCGACCGGCGGCGGGCGCGTTCGCGGTGGCCGGAGCGGCCCACCAGTCGAATCGCTGCCCCTGCCCGGGACTGCTCGTCTGCTGCTGTGGCACTGCTGCTCCTGAACCGGGCGGGCACTCTGACCCGAACCATCATGAGGGCCTCTGAGCAGCGGTTTTGACCATTGCAGATACGTTCACTCGATGAGGTGATCGATGATCCGACAGACACTCATCCGACTACTGATGCGTACCGGTGATTCCGTGCCGAAAGGCGTACGCGACGGCCTGTGCCCGGTCCCGCACGGCGGTCTTCGCGAAGAGGTTGTTGATGTGCGTCTTCACGGTGGCCGGGCTGACGAACAGCCGCTGGGCGATCTCACCGTTGGAGAGGCCTTCGGCGATCAGCGCGAGCACCTCGGCCTCCCGGGTGGTCAGTCCGTCGGGCAGTTCCGCGGCCCGGGCGGCGGGCGCGGGGGCCGGTTCGGGGGTCGCCGGGGAGGCTTTGCGGCCCTCCGATAGCCGCTCCAGCAGCCGGAGTTGGACCTGCGGCGAGAGCCCGGCCGCGCCCGAGCGCACGTCCGCGATGGCCCGGGCGATCTCCTCGCCGCCGGCGTCCTTGGTGAGGTAGCCGCGCGCGCCGGCCTGGAGCGCGGGGAACAGCGAGTCGTCGTCGGCGTAGGTGGTGAGGACGACGACCTCGGTCTCCGGGTGCGCCGCCCGGATCCGCCTGGTCGCCTCGACGCCGTCGACGCGCGGCATCCGCAGGTCCATCAGCACCACGTCCGGGTGATGCCGCTCCACCAGGGCGACGGCTTCCTCCCCGTCCGCCGCCGCGCCGACCACCTCGATCCCGGGCAGCAGGCCGAGCAGCATCACGATGCCCTCGCGCACCACCGTCTGGTCGTCCGCGACCAGGACCCTGGTCGTTCCCGCGCTCACGCCGGCACCCGCAGCAGCACGCGCCACCCTCCGTCCTCCGGGCCCGTCAGCAGGGTGCCGCCGAGCAGTTCCGCGCGTTCGCGCATCCCCAGCAGACCGTACCCGCTGCCGCTGGCGGCCAGTTCCCCCGGCGCCGCGCCGCGCGGGGACGCGGAGTTGCGCACCTCCAGCTCCACCGCGTCCGGCAGGTAGCGCAGTTCGACCTCGCACCGGGCCCCGGGCGCGTGCTTGCGCACGTTGGTCACCGCCTCCTGAGCGGTGCGCCGCACGGCGAGCGCGGCCTCGGCGGCCAGCGGCCGGGGCGTGCCGACGACGCCGAACACCGCCCGTTCGCGTCCGGTCAGTTCGACCAGGAAGTCCCCCACCGGGGTGAGTTCGCCGCGCAGCGCGGACAGCGCCTGCCGGGTCTCGGCCAGCCCGTCCTGCGCCATCCGCCGGGCGGCGACGACGCGTTCGCGGACCTGTTCGCGGTCGGTCCCGGCGTCCAGCATCAGCCGGGCCGCCTCCAGGTGGACGAGTTGGGCGGAGAGGCTGTGGGCGAGCACGTCGTGGATCTCCCGGGCGATCCTGGCCCGTTCGGCGAGCGCCGCGCTCTCGGCCTCGGCGGCCCGGGCGGCCCGCTCCTGCGCGAGCAGGCGGCGGGCGGTGCCGCGCGCCTCGATGTCCAGCCGCAGCAGGAAGCCGAGGAGCCCGAGCCCGCCGACCGACGTCACGACGCTGAGCCAACTCGCCCAGCTGGCCGCGGTGTACGAGCCCAGCGACGCCACCGCGACGAGGACCGCGGGCGCGGGCGGCAGCCGGACCAGCGCCATCACCGCCAGCCCGAGCCAGGTGACGTCCGCCAGCACGATGGCGTGGCCCCAGTTGGCCAGCCACCCGAGGCCGACCAGGGCGCCGGCCGCGGCGAGCGAGGGCACGAGCCGCTGCGCCCGGCTGGCGTTCAGGTAGACCGTGCTCAGCCCGACCATGGCCACCAGCCCGCCGGCCGCGGCCGCCGCCGCCCAGCCGGTGAAGCGGCCGTCGGCGAAGGTCCCCCAGGTGACGCTGACGAGGATCACGATCCGGCCGAGCACGGTGAGGACCCGCCGCGGGCCGCTCTCGGCCTCGCGCTCCAGTCCCTCGCGGGCCGGCCAGCGGGTCCAGTACCCGGTCACGGGGTCCTCCTCGGGGGTGTCGTACACGGCGGCGGCTCGAACGCGGCGGCGGGGCGGCGGCACGGTCAGCCGATCACGGCGGCCTGCCGGGGCAGCTCGGCGGTCCGCGCCCTCCAGTTCACCACGAGCGAGCGGACCAGCAGCATGACCGCGATGCCGAGCATCAGGGCGCTGCCCGCCTGGTGGACGTGCATCGCCGAGCCGATCCCGTACAGGCCGAGCCGGATGGCGATCATGCCCACCCACGCGGCGACCGTGGCCTTGGTGCCCTTGGCCCAGACCGAACCGTCCGCGGCCCGCCAGAGCCGGACGGTCCAGCCCCAGACGGAGCCCATGGCGAGCACCGCGACGAGGGAGGCGCCGAGCAGGACGGCGGAGAGCGCCGCGTGGTCGTGGTCGATCAGCTGCGGGTCGCGCAGCGCGAGCGCCCCGAGGATCAGCGGTAGCAGCCAGAACCGGCGCTCGGCGTCCAGGCGCTGCGCGCGCATCTGCCGCCGGACCACCAGGGCCAGTACCGCGATGATCACGACGATGTTGACGAGGGCGGTCATCGGATTCTCCGTCCCGACGGAAGCTGTGTGCTGACCTCACCGACGCTACGGATCGGGCGCCGCCCGGTGATCGGAGCCCGGGTGGACCGGGGGTGGAAGCACAAGCGCGAGGGCCCTCCACCCGTGGGTGGAGGGCCCTCGCGCGGGCGGTCGGGCAGGTCAGGCGTCGATGCGGGAGCGGTCCAGGGTCGCCGCCGAGTCCACGATGAACTCCTTGCGCGGGGCGACGTCGTTGCCCATCAGCAGGTCGAAGATCTTCTCCGCCTGCTCCAGGTCGCCCAGGTTGATCCGGCGCAGCGTGCGGTGGCGCGGGTCCATGGTGGTCTCGGCCAGCTGGTCGGCGTCCATCTCGCCGAGGCCCTTGTACCGCTGCACCGGCTCCTTCCAGCGCATCCCCTTGCGCTGGAACTCCAGCAGCGTGGAGCGCAGTTCGGCGTCGGAGTAGGTGTAGTGGTACTTCTCCTGGCCGCGCTTGGGGGCGGTGAGCTCGATGCGGTGCAGCGGCGGCACCGCGGCGAACACCCGGCCCTGCTCGACCATCGGCCGCATGTAGCGGTGGAAGAGGGTCAGCAGCAGGGTGCGGATGTGCGAGCCGTCGACGTCGGCGTCGGCCATGAAGATGACGCGGCCGTAGCGGGCCTGGTCGATGTCGAAGGTGCGGCCGGAGCCGGCCCCTATCACCTGGATGATCGCGGCGCACTCGGCGTTCTTGAGCATGTCGCTCACCGAGGCCTTCTGGACGTTGAGGATCTTGCCGCGGATCGGCAGCAGCGCCTGGAACTCGGAGTTGCGGGCGAGCTTGGCGGTGCCGAGCGCGGAGTCGCCCTCGACGATGAACAGCTCGCTGCGCTCGACGTCGTCGCTGCGGCAGTCGGCGAGCTTGGCCGGCAGCGAGCTGGTCTCCAGCGCGGTCTTGCGGCGCTGGGCCTCCTTGTGCTGGCGCGCGGCGACCCGGGTGCGGGCGGCGGCGACGACCTTCTCCAGGACGGCCCTGGCCTGGAGCTTGTCGTCCTTCTTCGCCGAGGTGAGGAAGGCCTTGAGCTCCTTGGCGAGGACGGCGGCGACGATCCGGTTGGCCGCCGAGGTGCCGAGGACCTCCTTGGTCTGGCCCTCGAACTGCGGCTCGGCGAGGCGGACGGTGACGACGGCGGTCAGGCCCTCGGTGGCGTCGTCCTTGGTGATGTCGTCCTCGGCCACGCGCAGCAGCTTGCTCGCGCGCAGCACCTCGTTGACGGTCTTGGCGAGCGAGCGCTCGAAACCGGTGACGTGGGTGCCGCCCTTGGGGGTGGCGATGATGTTGACGAACGAGCGCAGAGTGGTGTCGTAGCCGGCGCCCCAGCGCAGCGCGATGTCCACGCCGAGGTGGCGGGTGACCTCGGTGGGCGTCATGTGGCCGAGGTCGTCCAGGACGGGCACGGTCTCCTTGAAGGTGCCCTCGCCGCGCAGCCGCAGCACGTCGCAGACCGGCTTGTCGGGGGCCAGGAACTCGCAGAACTCGGCGATGCCGCCGTCGTAGCGGAAGACCGTTTCCTCGGCCTTCTCGCTCTCGGTGAGCCGCTCGTCACGCACGACGATGGTCAGGCCGGGGACGAGGAAGGCGGTCTGCCGGGCCCGGTTGTGCAGGTTCTCCAGGGAGAGGCGGGCGTCCTTGAGGAAGATCTGCCGGTCGGCCCAGTAGCGGATCCGGGTGCCGGTGCGGGTCCTGGGCACCTTGCGGGCCTTGGTCATGCCGTTGGCGGCCTCGAAGGGCGCGTCCGGGCCGGCCTCGGTGAAGATGCCGGGGGTGCCGCGGCGGAAGCTCATCGCGTGGGTGTGCCCGCTGCGGTCGACCTCGACGTCCAGGCGGGCCGAGAGGGCGTTGACGACGGAGGCGCCGACGCCGTGCAGACCGCCGGAGGCCGCGTAGGAGCCGCCGCCGAACTTGCCGCCGGCGTGCAGCTTGGTCATGACGACCTCGACGCCGGACAGCCCGGTCTTGGGCTCGACGTCGACCGGGATGCCGCGCCCGTTGTCGCGGACCTCGACCGAGGAGTCGGGGTGCAGGAGGACCTCGATGCGGTCGCAGTGGCCGCCCAGGGCCTCGTCGACCGAGTTGTCGATGATCTCCCACAGGCAGTGCATCAGGCCGCGGCTGTCGGTCGAGCCGATGTACATGCCGGGGCGCTTGCGGACCGCCTCCAGCCCCTCCAGGACGAGCAGGTGCCGAGCGGTGTAGTTGGAGCCGTCGTCACCGGCCAGCAGTGCGGACGGCACGGTCGTTTCGGCACTCACGCGGCACTCTCCTCGGTGAAGTTCTGTCTCATCGGTCACATCCGGAACGCGTCCGGACCGGCCGCCAGTGCAGCACGCCGCACCGACAGCCGTCGCCCGGCGTGTGCGCACCCCTCCGCTGGGTGCCCAGCACGGCGGGCCGGTCCCGCGCAGCTTGTACGCGCTGCGCGAACACGGGCCGGGCCGGAGTCCGGGGCTCCGGGGCGCCATCTCCTCCCGGTACCACCGGTCCTGGCGGTTCGTGGGGTCCGGCGCAGGCTCCGGAACTGCCGTTATGCAGGCTACCGGGGCCTGGGACGGGGCTTATGCTCCAACCCGGCAGAGGATTATGCTACGCGGACCTCGCACCCGGTCCCGATCGGGCGTTCGAGGCACGGGCGGATCCTGGGATCCGGTACGCATGAACCACCGGCCCCCGGGGCACGTCCTCATCAACACAGCAGAATCCTCAGAGAAGAAAAGCCACGAGCGGGAACGTTTTCGGCCTGGTTGGATGTTGACCCTGGTACGACAGCTCGTCGAGCTAGAGAAGAGGCGACGTGACTACTGTTCTGACACCTGCGAGCCCGCTCACCGCGGCTGACCGCTGCGACCGCTGCGGCGCCCAGGCCTACCTGCGCGTCGTACTCGCCAGCGGCGGAGAGCTGCTCTTCTGCGCCCACCACGGCCGGAAGTTCGAGCCGGAGCTCAAGAAGATCGCCGTTGAGATACAGGACGAGAGCGGTCGCCTGAGCGGCACCACCGCTGCGACGGCCACCGACGACGAGCGCTGATCCCGGGCGCCACCCAGCAGCCAGCGTCGAGCTGTGTGTCCGGTCGCGCACTGCGCGCGACCGGTGGGCCGGGCGATCGACCCCTCCGGGGGCCGGTCGCCCGGCTCTGCTGTTCCCCGAGGCACGCCACCCCTCCGACGGAACGTCAGAACGTGACCGTGCGGTCACGTTCCGCCGTCACAGTGCCGAGTGCACCGCGTCCGAGAGGGCGGCGATCCTCGTGTAGACCCCTGGGTGGTGCGCCTCCGCGCAACCCGTCCCCCAGGACACCAGGCCGGCCAGCCGCCCGCCGATGACCAGCGGGCCGCCGCTGTCCCCCTGGCAGGCGTCCTTGCCGCCCCGCTCCTCCTCGCCCGCGCACACCATCGTCCGGGCCTCGAACTTCCCTTCCGGCCCGCCCGGGTAGTCGCGCGCGCACACCTGGTCCGCGACGACCGGCACGTCCACCGTGCGCAGCGGGGCCGAGTAGTCGCCGCGCCCGGTGGTGTCGCCCCAGCCGTACACCTGTGCCCTGGTCCCGGCCGCGTACGGCTCGCTCTCGCCCTGGCCGAGCAGGTCGATCACCGGCCGCGAGCCCTGGGACTCACCGAGCGTGACCACGGCCACGTCGTTCATGTTGGCGGACCAGCTGTAGTCGGGGTGGATCCAGATCTTCTTGACCGGCACCTCGTACCCGGCGGTGCCGCGCATGTCGTCCCGGCCGACGATCACCTTGAGGCCGGGCCGGTCCACCCGGACGCCCTTGGGCTCGTCGAAGAAGCAGTGCGCGGCCGTCACGACCTTGGTCGGGGTGACCAGGGCTCCCCCGCAGAACTGCCCGGAACGCCCGGATCCGAACTGCTGGCGACTGGCCAGCGCCACCATCCACGGGTGGTCCGCGGTGCTCGTCACCCCGCCGCCGACCACCCGGCGCTGGGCCTCGGCGGGCGCGGCGGTGCCGAAGGCCACCAGCGGGACGGGTGCGGCCGCCAGCAGCGCCAGCACGGCGGCGCGCTTTCGGCGGCCCGGCCGGGCGGCGGCCGGGGTCGCCGGGGGCGGGGCGGCGGTCGTCAGGTCCGCGCGGTCCGGGTTGGGCAGCACCGTTTCTCCAGGTGGCTCGGCAGCAGGCAACCGGCACAGCGTAGGTGACCGGCTACACTGTGCGACCGCTTCCCGGCGGACGGCCACCCGGACGAGCGACAAGCGCCACTCGGACGGTGACGAACCCCCTCCGGACGGCCGAGAAGGCCCGGAGCCGTGGGGCTCCGGGCCTTCTCGTGAGTGCTCGCGCAGGCAGGGCCCGCGCGGTGTCGGATCAGTCCAGGTAGTCGCGCAGCACCTGGGACCGCGACGGGTGGCGCAGCTTCGACATGGTCTTCGACTCGATCTGGCGGATGCGCTCACGGGTGACCCCGTACACCTTGCCGATCTCGTCGAGGGTCTTCGGCTGACCGTCCGTCAGGCCGAAGCGCATCGACACGACGCCGGCCTCGCGCTCGGACAGGGTGTCCAGCACCGAGTGCAGCTGCTCCTGGAGCAGGGTGAAGGAGACCGCGTCGGCCGGCACGACCGCCTCGGAGTCCTCGATGAGGTCACCGAACTCGCTGTCGCCGTCCTCGCCGAGCGGGGTGTGCAGCGAGATCGGCTCGCGGCCGTACTTCTGGACCTCGATGACCTTCTCGGGGGTCATGTCGAGTTCCTTGGCCAGCTCCTCCGGGGTGGGCTCGCGGCCCAGGTCCTGGAGCATCTGGCGCTGGACGCGGGCCAGCTTGTTGATGACCTCGACCATGTGCACCGGGATGCGGATGGTGCGGGCCTGGTCGGCCATGGCGCGGGTGATCGCCTGGCGGATCCACCACGTGGCGTAGGTGGAGAACTTGTAGCCCTTGGTGTAGTCGAACTTCTCGACCGCACGGATCAGACCGAGGTTGCCCTCCTGGATCAGGTCCAGGAAGAGCATGCCGCGGCCGGTGTAGCGCTTGGCCAGCGAGACCACGAGGCGGAGGTTGGCCTCCAGCAGGTGGTTCTTGGCGCGGCGGCCGTCCTCGGCGATGATCTCCAGCTCGCGCTTGAGCTTGGGGGCGAGCTTGTCGGCGGCCGAGAGCTTGTCCTCGGCGAACAGGCCGGCCTCGATGCGCTTGGCGAGCTCGACCTCCTGCTCGGCGTTGAGCAGCGGGACCTTGCCGATCTGCTTCAGGTAGTCCTTGACCGGGTCGGCGGTGGCACCGGCGACGGCGACCTGCTGGGCCGGCGCGTCGTCCTCGTCGTCGTCGGAGAGGACGAAGCCCTCCGACTCCTCCTCGGGACCGGTGGCCTCGGCCTCGGCCTTGTCGCCGGGCAGCGCGACGTCCTCGAGCAGCTCCTCCTCGCCGAGCAGCTCCTCCTCGCCGCCCTTGGCGGTCTTGGCGGCGGTGGTCTTCTTGGCGGCGGTCTTCTTGGCCGGCGCGGCGGCCTTCTTGGCCACGGCCTTCTTGGCGACGGCCTTCTTCGCCGGAGCCGCCTTCACCTCGGTGACGACCGTGGTCGTCTCCTCGGCGGTGATCTCGGCGGACACGGTCGGCGCGGGCGCCGTGGCGGCCGCCACGGCCGGGGCCGCGACGGGGGCGCCGGGCGCGATGCGCACGGGCGGCTTGGTCGGGGCCGACGGGGCGGCCGGGGTCCGGGTGGTGACAGCCTTGGTGGCGGTGCGCTTCGTGGGGCTCTTGGCGGCAACGCTCTTGCGCTTGGCACCGGCCGGCTCGGCCGCGCTCACCATGAGGTCCACCCCCTCCTCAATCAGCACCTGATTGAGGCTGCGCATGACGTTCTTCCACTTGGTGACCGGGATCTGGTCCGCCTCGAACGCCTGGCGCACGTCGTCACCGGCGATCTGCCCCTGGGCCTTGCCCCGCTCGATGAGAGCCAGCAGAGCCGCGGACTCGGCGATCTCGGGGGGAAGCGAACGGGATGTGCTGGCCGACACGAACAACCTCTCGGACGATGAGTGGACTCGAACCCGTACCGGCCGCCCGAGCGGGCGGGGAAGGAGATCGCGCGTCGGACGCGCGGTGTCGATTCCGACCGACTCGGGCTTGAGGACTGGGTTTGCAGGACGGCAGCAGCGCCGCGGACCAACACAGCCACGTGGCGTGCTGGAGTATTCCGGAGCTGCTTCCGCTCAGGACACATCGCTGCTACTCGTCAAGTGTTACGCATGGCCTTCGTGTCGCGGGTCACACCGCTCGGGCGCCCGCGGCCCGGGGCCGGACTCCATCATCGCGCACTCGCGCCGGAATCTGCCGCCATGCACATGCCCACCCGGCCCGGAGGCCGTCCCGGCCCCCGCCGGGATGTCCCTCCGCGCCCGGCAGAACGGCCCTCCGGCTGCACCGGGCGGTGCGGCCGGAGGGCCGTGGGCGGGCGGACCGAACCAGACCGTTCAGTGCTCCCGGGGGGCCGGGACGGACGGCTCGATCTCGGGGTGGACGGTGAGCAGCGCCCGCATCGCGGCCTCGCCCGCCGTGCCGTCGCCGGTGCCGAGCGCGTCCACCAGCCGGGAGTGCAGGCTGACCGAGGCCTCGGAGGGGCGCTCGCAGGAGGTCGTCGGGCCGCCCGAGACCTGGAGCGCGCAGGAGATGATCCCCGAGAGGTGCTCCAGCATCCGGTTCCCGGCCATCTGCAGCACGAGGCCGTGCAGCTCGGCGTCGGCCCGGGTGTAGGTCGAGAGGTCGGCCTGGGCGGCGGCGTGGCCCATGATCTCGACCAGCTCGACCAGGCGCTGCTGGACGTCCTCGCGGCCGTGACCGGCGGCCAGCCGGGCGGCCAGGGGATCGATGGCCCAGCGCAGCTCGAAGAGCTCCCGGCGCTGCTCGTCCCGCTGGGGACCGAAGGCGCGCCACTCGATGATGTCCGGGTCGAGCAGGTTCCAGTCGCCGACCGGACGGACCCGGGTGCCGACGTTCGGCCGGGCGCTGACCAGACCCTTGGCCTCCAGCACGCGCAGCGACTCGCGGACGACCGTGCGGGAGACCTCGAAGCGCTGACCGATCTCCTCGGGCACCAGCGGGCGGTCGGCGCCGAGGTCACCGGAGACGATCATCTGGCCGAGCTGCTGGACCAGCTGGCCGTGCAGACCGCGGCCGCGGCTGCTGGTGGTCTTGCGGCCGACCCTGGCGAGCTCGGACTCGGCGCCCTCCCAGCGGGGCGCCGGCGGGGTCGGCCGGTCGGCGTACGAGAAGCGGTCCAGATCGCCGGGGCCGTGGATGGGCCCATCGGCGGAACGGGCGGGGGTCATGGTGGGGTGCGCAAGGGTACTCACAGGTCCTTTGTCGGCGATCGGCAGGCGCAGCTTGAGAATTCTCGTGAAAAGCACACGAAAGGGTGATCGGCCGTGACTGGATAATTGACTTCTTATCAGGAAGAACCGCGCATTACGGTCACTGCTGGTCGATCTTGGTGCTTCGGGTCGGCGGCCCGGGAATCAGAGCGCGCGGCGCCGGGTCTGGATCACCAGGGCCGCCACCAGCAGGACGGCCGCCGGGGCGGCCACCGCCGCGAGGAGCGCCGGGTCCGTCAGCGCGGTGCCTCCGGGTGCCACTCGCCGGTCTCCGCCGTAAACCCACCCGTACGCCCATTCGACGCCCGACTGGAACGGCAGCAGTTCGGCCGCCCGGGTGGGCCACGGCGTGCCGGTCTGCCGCAGCAGCAGGGCCACGCCCGACTCCAGCAGCGGCGGCAGCGCGCACAGCACGAGCACGCCGGCGACGGCGCTGCGGGTGAGCGAGGCCGTCAGGACGCCGGTCCAGCCCGCCACGACCGTCAGGAGGACGAAGGCCAGCAGGGCGCCCGGAACCCCGTGCCCGGCGACCAGGGCCACCGGCCCGAACGCTCCCGGCAGGTCGGCGAGCCCGGACAGCCCGGCCGAGGTCAGCGCCCCGGACACCCGCCCGGACAACGCGGACGGGTCCGCCCAGGCCGCCACCGTCACCCCGGCGGGCAGCGCGAGGTGCACGGCCACCGTGTCCACCACCAGGGTGGCCAGCGCCAGCAGCCCCGCCACCGGGCCGATCACCAGCAGCTTGGCCACCAGCAGCCGGACCCGGCGCGGATACGACACGCACGAGGCCGGCAGCCCCGGGAAGCGGACCTCGTGCCCGTACGCGAGGGCGCCCAGCAGTCCGGCCCCGAGCGCCGCGAAGGGCAGCGGGAGCAGCGGGAAGGCCGCGGTCAGCAGCCGCACCCCGGCCGGGCCGGGCAGCGGGCCCTCCGGCCGCTGGCCCGCCAGGACGGCGGCCACGACGGCGTCGCAGAGCAGCACGGCGGCGAGGAGCAGCCAGGTGGAACGGAGGCCGCGCAGCCGGCGCAGCTCGTAGGCCAGGACGCGCACGGTTCACTCGCTCCGGGGGTCGACGGGGGTGGCGGAGGTGGTCGTGGAGGTGGTGGGGGCGGTGGTGGAGGTGGTGGGGGTGACGGGAGCGGCCGGGGATGCCGCAGGCGTCACGCGGCCGAGCCGGACGGTGTCGTCCGACAGCAGGGCGGCGGCCGGAGCCGTGGGCCCGGCTCTGAAGAGGCGGTCCACCGCCACGGTCGTCGCGGCGCTGTCGGCGGAACGGAGATCGGGCTTGGGCACCCGGACGGGGCGGAGCACGGGCTCCGGTGCGGGCTCGGACTCGGCCCCGGACTCATCCGAGGCGTCGTGCGCGCGCGGGGGCTCGGCCGGCCGCTCGCGGGTGGCCCCGGTGACGGCGAGGGCGGAGAGGGCGGTCGCGACGGAGGCGCCGGAGGCGACCGGCAGGGCCCGGGTGGGCAAGGCGGCGTCGCCGTGGGGCCTCGGGGCGATCGGCTCGGCCGGTTCGGCCGGTTCTGGCGTTCCGGCCGGTTCTGGCGTTCCGGCCGGTCCGGCCGACGGCTGCGGCTGCGGCTGCGGCTGTGCGACGGGCTTGCGCTCATCGGCGGACTTCGGCTGGACGTGGATCTGGCCGGAGCGGCCGGAGGCGGTCGGCAGGACGGCCCTCGGGGCGGGCTGCTCGACCACGCGGTCCGCCAGTTCGTGCAGCAGGATGCCGTGCCGGTAGGCCAGTTCGCCGATCTCGGTGCGCCCGATGCCCGCCACGGCGAGACCGGCGCCGCCGTCCCGGCGCACCTGGGCGCCCTGGCCCACCAGGAGGTCGGCCAGCCGCGCCATCTGCGGTCCGCGGACGGCCACTTCGGGGCTGAGCCGGGTGCGGCGGAACTCGACCACCGGCTGGTCGGCCACCAGCCGGCCCCGGTCCAGCGTGATCACGCGGTCGGCCAGCCGGGACGCCTCCTGCGGGGTGCGGGTGGTCACCAGGACCGTCCCGCCCGCGACCGCGAACGAGCGCAGGAAGGAGTGGAACCACTCCACGTTGCGCGGGGACAGGCCCTCGGTCGGCGCGTCCAGGAGCAGCGCGCCGGGGTCGCCCAGCAGCGCGGCCGCGAGCGCCAGCCGCCGGTGCATGCCGGGCGAGAAGGTGCGCAGCCGCTGCCCGGCGACGGTGGCCAGCCGGGTCTGCTCCAGCAGTTCGTCGGCTCTGCGGGCGGGCACGCCGACGGCCGCGGCGAGCATCCGCAGCTGACCGCGCGCCGTGCGGCCCGGGTGCCCGGCCACGGCCGTGCTCCCCTCCCCCGGCCCCTGCAGCAGCACGCCGACCTCGCGCTCGGGGCGGCGCAGGCGGCGGTAGGTGCGGCCGTGGAAGAGCGTGACGCCCTGCCCGCGGTCGAGTTCGACCATCAGCCGCAGCGCGGTGGACTTGCCGGCGCCCTCGGGGCCGAGCAGCGTCGTCACGAGGCCGGGTCTGGCGTCGAAGGTCAGGTCCAGCAAGACCGGCGGAGCGCCCTTGCCGCGGACCTTGGTCAGTCCGGTGATCTGGATCATCGCTGCCTGCTCCCATGCCCTCGACCGGCCCCGCGCCAGCACATTAGGGGTCGGCGGAGGAGATTCCGGGCATTACGGGAGCGGCGCGGGCCCGCGGGCCACCCACCTCACCCGATCAGGGGACAATCCGATCCTGCGATTCCCCGGCCGACGGGCCGGGCGGGCTGGGACCGGACCGAGGCGGGCCGACGTACGGGGGCGCGCGACCTCAGGACTCCGGGCGGAGCATGGGCGGGTTGAGCACCGTCGCACCGCCCGCGGTGAACAGCTGCGCCGGGCGCCCACCCTGACGGGTCGTGGTGCCGCCGGAGGGCAGCAGGAAGCCGGGGGTGCCGGTGACCTTGCGGTGGAAGTTCCGCGGGTCCAGGACCACGCCCCAGACGGCCTCGTAGACCCTCCGCAGCTCGCCGACGGTGAACTCGGCCGGGCAGAAGGCGGTGGCGAGCGAGGAGTACTCGATCTTGGAGCGGGCGCGCTCGACCCCGTCGGCCAGGATCAGCCCGTGGTCGAAGGCGAGCGGCACCCCGTCGGCCGGGCTCTGCCCGAGCAGCTCGGCGACCGGCGCCCAGCGGGCGCTGCTGGCGTCCCCGCCGGCCCGCGGCGTCGGTAGGTCGGGAGCGAGGACGAGGTACGCGACGCTGACCACCCGCATGCGGGGGTCGCGCTGCGGGTGGCCGTAGGTGGCCAGCTGTTCCAGGTGGGCGCCGGCCGCGCCCGGGCCGACGGCGTCGTGTCCGGGCGCGGAGTGCGCCCGCAGCCCGGTCTCCTCGGCCAGCTCGCGGGAGGCCGCCTCGGCCAGGCCCTCGTCCGGCCGCACGAAGCCGCCGGGCAGCGCCCAGTACCCCTGGAACGGGGGCTCGCCCCGTCTCACCAGCAGGGCACACAGCTCATGGTCGCGCACCGTCAGCACCACCAGGTCAACGGTGACTGCGAACGGGGGGAAGGCCGACGGGTCATAGCGCGACATGGCGACGATCATAGTCGTCTCTCTGACGATAAGCACAGGCCCGTGTACAACCCGTGCCCATGGCCCGCGGGGCAGGCCCGGGCGGGGGTCAGCGCGCCACGAGCTGGAGGTCCGCGGGCGCCTCCTCGACCATGGCCACGCCGATGCGGCTCACCCGGACGGAGAAGCGCTCCCCGGACACCCGCAGGTTGGTCAGCTCCAGCTCGCCGAGCGGGGCCGTGCTCGCCGGGCGGACCTTGACCCGGCCGCCGGGGACGTCCGGGCGGACCCCGGCGAGGGCGAAGACCGCGTGGGCGGCCCCGGCGGCCGAGACCGCCGCCGGACGGCACGCGGCCGGGTGCGGGACGGGCGGGCAGCCGGGGATCCGCTGCTCGCCGGCGTACATCTCGGGCACACGGCCCTCGAAGTGGGTGGCCGCGGCGAGCAGGCCCTCCAGCAGGGTGCCGGCCTCGTTCTCGTGGCCGGCCCCGGCGAGCCCGGCGATCGCGAGGGCGGTCTCGTGCACCCGCACGGCGCCGCCCCGGTGGCCCAGCGGGTTGAAGCGCGGCGACTTGGCACTCAGGGTGCGCAGACCCCAGCCGCTGTCCAGTTCCGGGGCCACGAGGCGCTGGGCGAGCAGCCGCGTCTGCTCGCGGTCCAGCAGGCTCTCGTGGCGGCCGCCGTCGACCGCGAGGCCGGTGTCGAGCAGGTGGACGAAGGAGGAGGCGACGGCCGGGAGCGGCTGCCCGCCCGGGGCCAGGCCCGCGGCGGGGCGCCCGCCGGAGAGGTCGTCGATCCAGAACCGCTCGCGGAAGCGCCCGCGCAGCCCGGCGGCCCAGCCGCGCCACTCCTCGGCGCCGGGGCGGCCGAAGGCCTCCAGGAGCTCGGCGCCGTGCAGGGCGGCGCGGTGCGCCTGGGCCTGGACCTCGGCGCGGGCGGCCACCGGGTGGGCGGCGCGGTCCTCGGCCGGACGGCTCAGGTCGGTGACGAAGCCGTCGACCAGGCCGTCCCGGAGGGCGCCGAGGGCCCGTTCGGCGGCCGGGAGCAGGTCCGCGACCTCGGCCCTCGGCAGGCCCCAGCGCCAGGCCTCGGCCAGCACCGTGACGAACAGCAGGGTGGCCTCGGTCGCGGTGCAGGTGGGCGGGAGCTCGGGACCGCCGTGCCGCAGGGCACCGGGCAGCAGCCCCTCGGTGCGGCCGGGCGCCGGGGCGAGCTGCTGGCGCCGGGCCAGCGCCCGCAGGGTGCCGGCGGCGAGCCGGGTGCCGAGCGGGAGGGTCAGCCGGGCGGCCCACAGCGCGTCGGCCGGGGCGAGGCCGAAGCGCCAGGGCGCCCCGGAGGCCGGGTAGAGGTCGGTCGGTCGGTCCGGGTCGGCGAAGAGCAGGCCGCCGAGGGCGTCGAGGGAGCGGGTGACCAGCAGCGCCGCCCGGCCGTCGTCGGCGCGGACCTCCGGTTCGGACCAGGGCAGCGGGACGCCCGTGCCGCGACCGCCCGGCGGACGCGCACCGGGCACGGTGCTCTCCAGCTCGGCACGCAGCTCGACCGACCAGCGGGCGCCCGGCTGCACCTCCAGGTCCCAGCGGAGCACCCCGGCACCGGCGAGGACGGCGTGCGGGGACGGCTTCGCGGACACCACCGCGCTGTGCGCCGGGCCGGCCCAGCGCAGGCCCGCGGACTGCACCTGGCCCGGCAGGTCCGGTGAGCGGTGCCCGGCGGCGATCTCGCCGACCGGGCCGAGGTCGGTGCCGAGCGCGATCTCCAGCGGGAGCCGGGCGGGCCGGGCCCCGGTGTTGCGCACGATCACCGTCTCCACGCCGTCCGCCTGGCGCAGCCGCTCCACGGTGAGCGCCGGGTCCGGGTCGAGGTCGCCGGGAAGGCGGACGGCACCGAGGAACCGGGCCTCGGCGGCGCTCGTCTGGGTGCCCTGGAGGGGCAGCGGCTCCATGCCGCCGAGGCGCAGCTCCATCCGCGCGACGACCCGGACGCCGTTGCGGTAGAAGCCGTGGAGCCCGTGCCCGCGCAGCTGGCCGTCCGGCCCGGAGGCGGCCATCCCGGGGGCCTTGACGCAGAGCACCGCGTGGTGGACGGCGGCGGGCTGCGGCCGGGGCGGGCCGGCCGGGACCTGGTCGGGGCGGCCGACCGGTCGCGGCGCGCCGACCACGGTCTCGGCCGGCGCGGCCTGGGGCGGCCTCATGGCGGTCACCGGACTCTCCTCCCCTCGGCGGTCCGGTGGCCGGGTCAGGCCGGTGGGCCGCGAGCATGCTCGATCGCGTGCTGATGGTGCCGGGCCGGCGGGGTGTCCCGTCGGCGGTTCTGCCGTGTCTGGCCGTACCCGGTGGCGGGTCGTGCCATGCGGTGCGCGGTACCGGGCCGGTACCCGCGCTCCGGGTCGCCGCGCCGGGCACGTCGGTGTGCCCGGCCCGCCGTCGGGCCTCGCGCACCGGCAGGCCGGTGGCGCCCTCTCCCCGTGGCCCGTCGCCCCGGTCGGCCGCTCGCGCGCGGCGGCCGGTCGCGGTGCCGTGTGCGGCCGCTCGCGAGTCCGGCGTTCGGGACGCCGGTACGGCGCGGTTCCCGCCGCGGTGCGCGCACAGGGCCCCCGGAGTCAACGCCGCACACCGGCCCCAGGTCACGCTCGGCCGGAGCCTCCGGGCTCGGGCGCTCCTGCCGCGCCGCACCCGGACGGTCGGTGGCGGGCCGTCACCGCGGGCCCGGCAGCGGACCGCGCGACCCCGGCGGCGGCCGGTCCCGGGCGCGCCCCGGGGAGGAGCACGGCCGTCGAACCGGCGCCCGACGGCGGCCAGGATACGGTGCGGGTGTCGCGGCGCCCGCACCCGGTGACACCGTGAACGGCGACGTGACCGCTGTGACCTGCAGAGACCGAGGAGTTGTATGTCCACCGCCAGCCGGCTGCCCGGGATTGTCACGACCGACCACGTCTTCCAGCTCCCGCTGGACCACGCCGCCCCCGAGGGCGAGCGGATCTCGGTGTACGCCCGCGAGGTGGTGGCCGCCGGCCGCGAGCGGGACGACCTGCCGTGGCTGCTCTTCCTCCAGGGCGGCCCGGGTGGCAAGGCGGCCCGCCCGCTCGGCCGGGACGCGTGGCTGGACCGGGCCCTGGACGACTACCGGGTGCTCCTGCTCGACCAGCGCGGCACCGGGCGCTCGACGCCCGCGACCCGCCGGACCCTCGCCCGGCGCGGCGGCGCCCGGGAGCAGGCGGACTACCTGGCGCACTTCCGTGCGGACTCGATCGTGCGCGACGCCGAGCTGATCCGCCGCCACCTGCTCGGCGCGGACCGGCGCTGGAGCGTGCTCGGCCAGAGCTTCGGCGGCTTCTGCACCCTCACCTACCTCTCGATCGCCCCCGAGGGCCTGACGGAGGCCTTCGTCACCGGCGGCCTCGCGGGCCTGCGGAGCTCGGCGGACGACGTCTACCGGGCCGCCTACCCGCGGGTGGTCCGCAAGAACGAAGGGCACTACGAGCGGTTCCCGCAGGACGTCGAAGCGGTGCGGCGGATCGCCGCGCACCTCGCCGCCGCCCCGGCCACGCTGCCCGACGGCGGCCTGCTCACCGTCGAGGCCTTCCAGTCGCTCGGGATGATGCTGGGCGGCGGCAGCGGCTCCGGCGCCCTGCACTACCTGCTGGAGGAGGCCTGGGTGGAGGGCCCGGACGGGCCCGAGCTCTCCGACACCTTCCTGTACGGCGTCCAGGCCAGGATCTCCTTCGCCGAGGGCCCGCTGTACGCCGTGCTGCACGAGTCGATCTACGGCCAGCGGTCGGTGGACGCGGGCGGCACCGCGTGGTCGGCCGAGCGGCTCCGCAAGGAGTTCCCCGGGTTCGACGCCCGGGCCGCGCTGGAGACGGAGGCCCCGGTGCTGTTCACCGGGGAGATGATCTACCCCTGGATGTTCGACACCGACCCGGCGCTGCGGCCGCTGAAGGAGGCCGCCGAGCTGCTGGCCGCCCGGGCCGACTGGCCCGACCTCTACGACCCGCAGCGGCTCGCCGCCAACGAGGTGCCCGTCGTGGCGGCCGTGTACCACGACGACATGTACGTGGACACCGCCGACTCGCTGGAGACCGCCCGCGCGGTGCGCGGCCTGCGGACCTGGATCACCAACGAGTGGGAGCACGACGGCCTGCGGGTGAGCGGCGGCAAGGTGCTGGACCGCCTGATCAAGATGGCGCACGGCGAGCTGTAGCCCGGCCCGGCCCCGGGGAGCCCGGAGCGGGCGGAGAAGGACGTCAGCGCCCATGACGGGCTCCCCGGGCCGACCTCCCGATGCAGCGGTGCGCCCCGCTCCCGAGCGGCACCGCCGCCCCGCTGCACGCCCGGCCGCGGCCCAGCCTCAGGGTCGCGTCGGGGCGCTCCCCCCGGCCGCGGCCCGGCTCCGCGAGCAGGGCGACCGGCCCGAGGCCGTCCGCCTCCGGCAGGGCCGGGGCGGGCCCACCGGGAACACCGCCCGGCGTCCCCGGAGCAGCGGCGCCCGCCCGACGGCCGCCCCGGCGCCTGCGCCTGGCCTTCCCCCGCCCGGGCGCCCCTTCCCGGGGGCCGCCCGACGGCTCGTCCGGCGTCCCATCCGGCGTCCCTTCCGGTGCTCCGCCCGGATCGGCGGCCGGGCCGCCGCTCACCTCGTCGGTCGGCTCCGGCACCGTCGTCTCCTCCTTCACCCCGTTCTCCTCCTTCGCCTCCCCCGCCCGCTTCGCCTCCCCCGCCCGCTTCGCCTCCCGGCGGAGCCGCTGGCCCTCGACGGCCGCGAGCAGCGCCTCCGGGGTCATCCCGTCGTTGAGCGACTCGTGCAGCAGATCGGCCAGCAGGTAGGACGGGTCGAGGTCGAGGGCGCGGCCGAGCACCACCCGGGCCGTCGCCGTGTCCCCCGCGACCCAGGACGCCCAGGCCAGCAAGGTCAGCGGGGCGACCGCGCAGCCCTCGTACGGCGGCACCGCGCGCCGGGCGAGGAAGCGCCAGAGCCGCTCGGCGGACGCCAGCTCGGCGGGCCGGACGTACTCGGCGCCGCGGTCCCGGGTGTGCCGGTCCCGCAGGGCGAGCAGCAGCCGTGCCGTCCGGTCCTCGTCGAGCTCGCGGGCACCGGCCGCGAACTCGACGAAGGCCTGGTCGAGCAGGGCGATCCCCGGCGCCGACGGATCGGCCGTCCCGACCCGTGCGAGGGCCGTCCGCTGGGCCTCGGCACCGGGCGGGCCGATCGGGGCCAGCCCCGCGATGATCGCCTTCCGGCTGCCTCGCGGGGCGAGGCCCGCGAACGTCGCCGCGGCGGCGGCCGGCCCCGGGCCGGGGGCGGGGCGGATCGGGTTCCCCGCCGGATCGCAGCAGCCCTCCCGGCGGCAGAGGAAGGACCACCAGCGACCGTCCGAGACGCACAGCGACTCCTTGACCGGCACGCCCCGGCGGGCGAACGCGGCCCGGAGGCCGTCGGCCAGCGGCCGCAGGCCGTCCACCACCGGCGGCCCGTGCCCGGGGACGGGATCCTGGCAGAGGTAGAGGAGCACCTGGATCGGGCGGCTGCCGCGCTGTTCCGAGACGTCGACCAGCAGGGCGGCCGTCTCCTCCGCCGCGGCCGGCCACTGCGCGCGGGACGCGGGGATGTCCGCCCGGAGCACCCCGCCCTGGTGGAGGTCGGGACCGTTCAGGCCGACGGCGACGATGCTGTCGTCGGGGAAGAAGCCCAGGAGGTAGGGCAGCAGCTCGGCCATGTCGGCCGGGCCGCGCATCGTCACCGGCCGGTGGCCGGAGGCGGGGCCCAGGGAGAGCGTCACGTTGTCCCCGTTCGTCGTGGTGTCGTCGTTCATGCCGTTGTCGTTGTCCATGCCGTTGTCGCTGTTCATGGCGCTGTCGCTGTTCATGGCGTTCATGACGGGAAGAGTGCCGCGCCCCGAAATCCGCGGCTGACTTTTGTTTTTTCCTGTGGACAACTCCGGGCCGGAATTCCGCTTCCCTCGTTCGGAGCACGTCATCGCCACTCTCCCGAGTGATATTTGACTGCCGTTCAGCCGACGATCGGATGACATACACCCCGGCTCCACCCTTCTCGCCCGCCCCGGCATTCGCCCGTTGTCGGCGCCTCGGGGTTACATGGACGCCATGCAGCCGCACGAGATCCACACCACCGCCACCGCCGCCGACCGCGCCGAGGTCAGGGCGCGGGCCGAGGCCGTCCTGCGCGAGCTGGCCGGCCCCGGTGCCGCCCTGCGCGACGACCAGTGGACGGCCATCGAGGCCCTGGTGGTCGACCACCGCCGGGCCCTGGTCGTGCAACGCACCGGCTGGGGCAAGTCCGCCGTCTACTTCATCGCCACCGCCCTGCTGCGTGCCCGGGGCGCCGGGCCCACGGTGATCGTCTCGCCGCTGCTCGCCCTGATGCGCAACCAGGTCGACTCCGCGGCCCGGGCCGGCATCCACGCCCGCACCATCAACTCGGCCAACACCGAGGAGTGGGACGCGATCCAGGCCGAGGTCGCGGCCGGGCAGGTAGACGTCCTGCTGGTCAGCCCGGAGCGACTGAACAACCCCGACTTCCGCGACCAGGTGCTCCCCAAGCTCGCCGCCTCCACTGGCCTGCTCGTGGTCGACGAGGCGCACTGCATCTCCGACTGGGGCCACGACTTCCGCCCCGACTACCGCCGGCTGCGCACCATGCTCGCCGACCTCCCGCCCCGGGTCCCGGTGCTGGCCACCACCGCCACGGCCAACGCCCGGGTCACCGCCGACGTCGCCGAGCAACTGGGCACCGGCACCGCCGACGAGCACGCCCTGGTGCTGCGCGGCCCGCTCGACCGGGAGAGCCTCACCCTCGGCGTGCTCGCCCTGCCCGACCCGGCGCACCGGCTCGCCTGGCTGGCCGACCACCTCGACCGCCTGCCGGGCTCGGGCATCGTCTACTCGCTGACGGTGGCTGCCGCCGAGGAGGTCACCGCCTTCCTGCGCGAGCGCGGCTTCGCCGTGGCCTCCTACTCCGGCCGCACCGAAGACGCCGAGCGCCGCACCGCCGAGGCCGACCTGCTGGCCAACCGGGTCAAGGCGCTGGTCGCCACCTCCGCGCTCGGCATGGGCTTCGACAAGCCCGACCTCGGCTTCGTGGTGCACCTGGGCTCGCCCAGCTCCCCGATCGCCTACTACCAGCAGGTCGGCCGGGCCGGGCGCGGCGTCGACCGGGCCGAGGTACTGCTCCTGCCCGGTCGCGAGGACGAGGCGATCTGGCGCTACTTCGCCTCGCTGGCCTTCCCGCCCGAGGAGCAGGTGCGCCGCACGATCGACGCGCTCGCCGAGGCCGGCCGCCCGCTGTCCACGGCAGCCCTGGAGCCCCGGGTGGACCTGCGCCGCACCCGGCTGGAGACCATGCTCAAGGTGCTCGACGTGGACGGCGCCGTCCGCCGGGTCAAGGGCGGCTGGACGGCCACCGGGCAGAGCTGGGAGTACGACACCGCCCGCTACGCCAAGGTCGCGGCCTCCCGCGAGGCCGAGCAGCGCGCGATGCGCGAGTACGCGGCGGCCACCGGCTGCCGGATGGAGTTCCTGCGGCGGCAGCTGGACGACGAGCAGGCCGCGCCGTGCGGGCGGTGCGACAACTGCGCCGGGCCGCTGCACACCCCGGAGGTGTCGGCCGCCACGCTGGAGGCCGCCCGCGCCGCGCTCGGCCGCCCCGGGGTCGGCTTCGAGCCGCGCCGGCTCTGGCCCACCGGTATGGAGGCCGTCGGCGTGCCGCTCAAGGGGCGCATCCCGGCCGGGGAGCAGGCCGAGACTGGCCGGGCGCTCGGCCGGCTGTCCGACATCGGCTGGGGCACCCGGCTGCGCGGCCTGCTCGCCGAGCAGGCACCGGACGTGCCCGTCCCGGGCGAGGCGGTGGACGCCCTCGTGACGGTGCTCGCCGACTGGGCGCGCGGGCCGGGCGGCTGGGCCGGGCCGGCCTCGGCCGACGGCGCCCGGCTGGAGCGGCCGGCCGGCGTGGTGACCATGGCCTCCTCGGCCCGCCCCCAGCTGGTCGGCACGCTCGGCGCGCGGATCGCCGAGATCGGGCGGCTGCCGCTGCTCGGGCGGATCGAGTACGCGGACGGGCGGCCCCCGCACGGCGCCCGCAGCAACAGCGCGCAGCGGCTGCGCTCGGTGACCGAAGCGCTGGTCCTGCCGCCCGAGTTGGCGCAGGCGGTGGCCGCCGCGGGCGGTCCGGTGCTGCTGGTGGACGACCTCGTCGACTCGGGCTGGACGGTCACCGTCGCCGCGCGCCTGCTGCGCCGGGCCGGGGCGAGCGCGGTGCTGCCCCTGGTGCTGGCCGTGCAGGCCTGATCCGCGCGGCCCGGGCGGCGGGCCGCGCACCCGGGCCGCACACCCGAACGGAGGCGGGCCGTCCGTTCGGACGGACTCACTCGAATGGCCTAAAGGAGGGAGAGATCACATCGGCGGGGCGCCCGCGCGGCACCGACGACGGGAGAGGGGCGATGACATTGCGGAACCCAGTTCACGGGCCGTTCACCCTGGCCCTCGCCGGGCTGCGGAGATGCCTGAGTACCGCTTGCGCCAGAGGGGAATATATCCGGCAGAACGTGGGCTTTCGGGCGGCGTTCATCATTTCATCGTTGCCGCTCCGCCCCCGATGCCACGAGAATTGGCGGGTACCCGAAACCCGGTCCGGTGGACCCTGCCTTCGGCGTACGCAGGTACCCGCGTGCCCGTGGGTCGGGAAGGAGGATCGTGATCAACGGTATCGGCCGAGGTCAGTCTCCCCTCGCCCGGAGTTCGGCGCCCAGACGGCTGCTGGACCTGGAGACCTGGACCGCCTCGGGGATCCCGTTGCTGCGCGATCCGCGCGACTTCGTCCTGGAGCTGCACCAGCGCCACCTGCCCCAGCCGGGCACGGTCGTGGTCGCCGTCCTCGACGCGGTGCACCACCTCAGCGCCTCGGCCTCGTTCACGCCCTGGCCGCACGACACGGACGGCTGGCAGCACCGGAACGCCCTGCTCGCGCACCTGCGCCAGATCACCCCGCACGACCTGCGCCAGCCCGTGCCGACCCGCACCGCGGTGCTGCTGCGCTGCCGCGAGGGCGCCCCGGGCTGGACCGAGCAGGACGGGGCCTGGATGTGGGCTCTGCGGGACGCGGCCGTCCTGCACGGACTGCGCTGCGGCTCCTACATCGGGCTGACCCCGGCCGGCTGGCAGATCCTCGGGGACGGGCGACAGGGCCGCAATCCGCACGCGGGTTCGTGGGCGGACGGACCGGTCCACACCGTGACGGAGCTGCCCCCGCGCACGGCCCTGGACGCTCCGGGCGGCCGGCGCGCGCTGCGCCAGACGTCCGAGCGGCCCTGGACGCCCGCCAGGCTCTCCGCGGTCCACCCGGCCCGCCGCACCGGGACCCGCTGAGCCCCGAGTCCTCCACGGGCTCCACTGGCTCCACTGGCTCCACTGGCTCCGCGAGTTCCACGGGCTCCATGAGCTTCACAGGCTTCCAAGCAGCCGCCATGGGCTCCCAGGACCCCGCCGTCCCCACGGCCTCCCAGGCCGGCTGCGGCCGGCTGCGGGGTACGACGGCCCGCGGGCCCGGCACCGTTCGGCACCGGGCCCGGGCGGGGCCGCTCGGCTCAGGCGCTGACCGGACGACCGGGCGCCGCTCCGGCGGCACCCTTGGCAGCCGGGCCGGCGTCGCCGCAGACCACGAGCAGCACGGACGCGTGGCCGAGCGCCGCGGCGTACGCCTCCGCGGCACGGGCGGCCGGTCCGCCGTTGGCGACCAGGACGACCACCTCGCGGCGGGCCGGGCGGGTCGGCACGGCGTCCGCGTAGAACACGTCCCCGCCCTCGGCGAGTTGCGCCCAGTAGCGCTCCTCGCCGAAGGAGAGTTCGTGCTGCTGCCACGGGTGCGCCTCGCCGACCGTCAGCACCAGGATCTCGCCCGGGCTGCGCCCGGCGTCGAGCAACTGGTCGACCACCTCGTCGGCGCGCTCCAGCGCCTCGGCCGGGGTGGCCGCGACCCGCCGGACCTCGATCTGGGGTGCGGTCGGGGCCGGACGGCGCGGTGCCGGGCCGGGCTTGGGCACCGGACGCGGCTGCGGACCGGGCCGGCCGGCGCTCGGCGGTGCCAGGCGCGGCGGCGCTGGGCGCGGGCCGGGCACCGGGGCGGGCGCGGCGACGGTGGTGGGTGCGGTGGCGGGCGCACTGCCGGTGGCAGGCGCGCGGAGGGCTTGTGCGTCCGACTCTCGGGGGAAGGGAACGCCGGGGCCCGGGAGGCTCTCGTGAATCTCCGGCTCCTCGGGGAAGACAGGCATACCCGGATATCTATCAAATGCCGGTCGAACGCGCACGGGCGCCCCACCCATTGGGCACCAAGACGTTGCCGGACCCACCCGGGGCAATTCCAGACGGACCGTCAGAAACCGAGCGTCAACTGTTCGTCGGCGGAGCCTTCGGCCGCCTCCAGACCCGGCCGGATCCGCTTCAGGTGGCGCCACTTCGGCAGTGCGTCCAAGTACGCCCAGGAGAGCCGGTGGTGTTCGGTGGGCCCGAACTCCTCCAGCGCCGCGCGGTGCACCGGGGACGGGTAGCCGGCGTTGTCGGCGAAGCCGTACGCGGAGTGCTGCTCGCCGAGTTCGGCCATCATCCCGTCGCGGTGGACCTTCGCGAGGACGGAGGCGGCGGAGACGCAGATGCAGGACTGGTCACCCTTGATCACCGTGCGCACCCGCCAGGGGCCGCCGAGGTAGTCGTGCTTGCCGTCGAGGATCACCGCGTCGGGCTCGACCGGCAGCGCCTCCAAGGCGCGGACGGCGGCCAGGCGCAGGGCGGCAGTCATGCCGAGCTCGTCGCACTCCTGCGGCGAGGCGTGGCCGAGCGCGTACGCGGTGACCCAGTCGGCGAGGACCGGTGCGAGCGCGCGGCGGCGCAGCTCGGTGAGCAGCTTGGAGTCGGTGAGCCCCTCCGGCGGCCGGCGCAGTCCGGTGACGGCCGCGCCGACGGTGACCGGTCCGGCCCAGGCGCCGCGCCCGACCTCGTCCAGCCCGACGACGACCTTGGCGCCGGCCCGGCGGAGCGAGCGCTCGACGGAGTGCGTCGGCGGGACGATGGGCATCACAGGCTCCGTTCGGCTGGGCGGCCCGTTCAGCTGGGGCTGTTCCAGCCTAAGCCCGTCGCCGAGGTGCCCCGCGCCACGCCGGAGGGGCGACCACGGAGCCACCACCGGCTACCGGGGAACCACCGCGGAGTCACCGCGGGTCACCGGCGCGCCTCAGGCCCCGATCATCGGCATCAGCACGTCGTCGACCAGGCGGACGGCGTAGTCGGGCGGGGTGTTCTCGCGCCCGCAGATCTTGACCTGGTAGAGCAGCATCGCCGGGGCGACGTCCGCGACCATCGGCGTGACGGCCCCGGGGCGGACCTCTCCGCGCTCCGCTCCGCGGCGGAGGATGTCGAGGATCGTCCCGGTGGTCGGCGCGACGACCCGCTGCACGATGAAGTCCTTGAACAGCTGTGCCTGTTCGTGGTCGAGCTCCCCCATCAACGCCTGCAGGGCGCTGCCCGCGCGCGAGTTCATCGCACCCGCGAACACCTCGATGAGCTGCAGGAGTTCATCGCGGGTGGACCCGAGGTCGGGGACGCCGTTCGGCCGTGGGAGAGTGGAGTCCAGGGCGTCCACGACGAGTTCGACCTTGGAGGCCCAGCGCCGGTAGAGCGCGGCCTTGCCGGTCCGCGCCGCAGCGGCGACGCCCTCCATCGTCAGCCGCGCGAACCCGCCGGAGGTGAGCTGGTCGAGCGCGGCCGCGAAGATCGCGTTCTCCAGTTCCTTCCCGCGGCGCCGCACCGGCCGGGTGAGGACCTCGGTGGCCACCCGCACCCGGCACAGCACCGGCGGGCCGGACGCCGACCGCGCCGCCGCTCCCTCCGGGGCCGGGCCGGCCGACCGGTCCGTCACCTGGCGTCGCACCGAATGATCCATTGCCACCAACCTTAAGGAACGCTTGCGTTCACAAACTGGCCCAGGATATCGTCCAGATTAGTGAACGATCCCGTTCCTTCCTAGCCTGCAGCACGGCGCAGGTTCTCCGCCGGGCCCACGGTCCGCAGCACATCACGCACATAGCCAGCCAGGGGGCACTTTCGTGGCTATTTCCGACACTCTCAGCAAGAACTCACCACCGCGCGGCGGCCCGAGCCGGGGCAAGGGCATCACCCTGGCGGTCATCGCGGCGACGCAGCTCATGGTGGTGCTCGACGCGACCATCGTGAACATCGCGCTGCCGGGCATCAAGGACGCGCTCAACTTCTCGACCACCGACCTGTCATGGGTCATCAACGCCTACACGCTGACCTTCGGCGGGCTGCTCCTGCTCGGCGGTCGCGCGGGTGACATCCTCGGCCGCCGCCGGGTGTTCATCTTCGGCACCCTGCTGTTCGGCCTGGCCTCGCTACTGGGCGGGTTCGCCCAGGACAGCACCCTGCTGCTGGCCGCCCGCGCGCTCCAGGGCATCGGCGGCGCGATCTGTTCACCGACGGCGTTCGCGCTGATCGCCACCAACTTCGAGGAAGGGCCCGAACGCAACAAGGCGTTCGGCGTGTTCTCGGCGGTGGCGGGATCGGGCGCAGCGATCGGCCTGCTGGCCGGCGGTCTGCTCACCGAGTACCTGGACTGGCGCTGGGTCTTCTTCGTCAACGTGCCGATCGCGGTGCTGATCGCGATCGCCGCGCCGCGCTACATCGCCGAGTCCGAGCGCACCGACGGCCGCTTCGACCTGCCCGGCGCGTTCACCTCGACGCTGGGCCTGGTCGGCCTCGTCTACGGGTTCATCCGCGCGGCCAACCCGGACTACGGCTGGACGGACGGGCTCACGATCGGCTCCTTCGCGGCCGGCGTGATCCTGCTCGCCGCGTTCGTCGTGATCGAGCGGCGGACGGCCCAGCCGATCACCCCGCTGCACCTGTTCGCCAACCGCAACCGCACCGGCGGCCTGGTGATGATGCTCTGCCTGGCCGCGGCCATGTTCGGCATCTTCTTCTACGTCGTGCTCTTCGTGCAGGGCCCGCTCGGCTACAGCCCGCTGAAGGCCGGCGTGTCGTTCCTGCCGATCAGCGTGGCGATCATCATCGCCGCGCAGGTCGCGTCCACCCTCCAAGCCAAGTACGGCCCGAAGCCGTTCATGGCCGGCGGCGCACTGCTGGTCACCATCGGCCTGACCTGGCTGACCCAGATGGACAAGGACAGCGGCTACCTCGACGGGGTGCTCGGCCCCACGGTGGTGTTCGGCTTCGGCATGGGCCTGATCTTCGTCCCGGTCATGCTGCTCGCCGTCGCCGGCGTCCCCGGCGAGGAGAGCGGCGCAGCGTCCGGCCTGCTCAACTCGATGCAGCAGATCGGCGGCTCGCTCGGCCTGTCGATCCTCACCACGGTCTTCGCCCACTACGCCACGGCCGAGGCCAAGCTGCAGCTGCCGAAGTTCATGGAGACGGCCACGCCGGAGCAGCTGGGCTACCTCAAGGAGCACCACGACTTCCCCGCGGGCACCGACGCGGCCAACTCCGTCCTCATCCAGGGCACTTCGCACGGCTTCATCGTGGGTGCCGCCCTCGCGGCGGTCGCGCTGCTGGTCGCGGTCTTCGCGATCAAGGCCAAGGCGAGCGACCTGCCGTCGGAGACCTCCGGCGTCGCGATGCACTGAACCACCGGGGCGCCATCCGATGGAACAGACGGGCCGGCCGGGAGCACCACGCTCCCGGCCGGCCCGTCCGCCGTTCCGCGGGCCCCCAAACCCCCGGACCCCGAGCCCCCCAAACCCCTGCGGGTCAGAAGTACGCGTCGATCTTCAGCCCCGCCTGCTCGCACGCGCTCCGCCCGCCGCGGCCGTCGTCCGCCAGGGGCCGCGCGGCGAGGATCTCCCGGGCACGGGCCGAGGAGAGGCTGGCGGCGTACCAGGGCCGGGCCCGGTTCTCCAGGTCGGTGCGGATCAGCTGCAGCGCGCACGTCCGCTTGGCGCCGGGCAGCCGGTCGAGGGCGGGGACGGCGTCCGGAGAGAGGTCCCGGACGTTGCGCAGGTCGATCCGGCCGGTCCGCTCGTAGCGGGCGACGTTCTGCTCGGCGACGATCGCGTCCGGCCCCATCAGCCCGTAGACCACGGCGGCGAGTGCGCCGCTGAGCACGACGGCGCGCGGCAGCCAGCCCGCGGAACGGGTGGACCCGGCGGCGATGAGCAGGGCGAACACGCCGCCCAGCCAGATCTCCACCACCAGCACCCAGAGCCGGAGCCGGGTGAGGCCCGAGGCGTCGACGTAGAACCACATCCGCCCGAGCGCCGACGCGACGACGGTCAGGGCGAGCACGCAGAGCAGGCCGAGCAGGATCCGCGCCAGGCGGCGGTCGGCGGGCGTGGTGCGCGGGGCCCAGCGCTTGGCGACGGCGACGACCACGAGCGTGAGCACCGTGATGACGGACAGCTGCCAGAAGCCCTGCCGCGCGTACTCGGAGCGGCTCATCCCGGTGTTCCGCAGGACGGCGTCGGCGCCCCCGAGCACCATCACGGCCTGGATGACCGCGAAGACGCCGAACATCAGGTCGAGCGCGACGAGCGGCAGCGCCCACTCCAGCCGCCCGCGGGCCCGGCCGGGCCGGACCACCGTGCGGTCCCAGCGGCGCGGGCCGGCCGCGATGTGCGCGAAGCCGAGCGCGGTGAGCAGCCCGACCGCGAACAGCACGGCGCGCACCGGGAGCCGGTCGAGGTCGATCCTCGGGCTGAGGCTGTCCAGGACGTCCGCCATGGCGGCATCGGCCCCGGCGAACAGCCAGCCGAAGACGACGAGGAGCACGGCGGCGACCGCGAGCGCCTTGAGTACCGGGACGATCCGGCCCCGGCTGCGCAGGCGGTGCCCGGCCAGGCCGTCGGCGGCCCAGCGCACGCCCGGCCCCACCTGCCAGAGGACGCCCGGCAGGGCGAGCAGCACGCCCGGCCAGCGGCGGCCGCCGTGCAGCGCGAGCGAGGCCAGCGCCAGCGCGCCGACCACCGCGATCACCACCGGCCAGCCGGCCTCCCACAGGGCCGGGACGGCGAGCAGGGCGAGCGCGAGCGCACTCCAGGCGACCGTCCAGGGCCGGGCCCGGCGGCCCGCCCCACGGGCGGCGAGCCCGGCGCCGACCGCCGCGGCGACCCCGCAGACCGTCAGCCCGACGCCGATGCCGTCGCCCAGCAGCCAGGCCGTCAGGAGACCGGTGAGCAGCGCCGCGACGAGCACCCGCGGTGTGGCGGCGGCCTTGCCGTCGGGGTCGCTGGGCCGCAGCCACGAGAACGTCTTCGGGGCGGGCCGGCCCGGCCCCCAGGCGGCCCCGGCGGGCGGCGGATCGGCCGGGGCGGGGCTGGACAGCGCGGACATGAGTCCCCCTCAAGTGGTCGGTGGGCAGGCGGGAGCCGCCCTCCGGGCAGCCCGCCGGCAGACGCGCTCGGCGTTGCCGCCGCAGCCGACTGTAGAGCATTCTGAACAAGTTCAAAAGTTTGATCTGAACGTGTTCAGTTCACCCTGACCTGCCCCGACCAGCCCCGGCCGGTCCCAGCCGGTCCCGACCACCCGACCACCCGGCCTCCCCCGACCACCCCGACCACTCCGACCACTCCGACCACCCCGACCACTCCCCGGCTACCCCTTCACCGACCCCGCCAGCAGCCCTCGGACGAAGTACCGCTGGAGGCTGAAGAAGACGATCAGCGGGACGACGATCGACAGGAACGCCCCCGCCGTCAGCAGCTCCCAGCGCCCGCCGAACGACCCGGACAACTGCGCCAGCCGCACGGTCATCGGCGCCACCTCCGGCGTGCCGCCCGCGAACGTCAGCGCCACCAGCAGGTCGTTCCAGACCCACAGGAACTGGAAGATCGCGAACGAGGCCAGCGCCGGCGTGCACAGCGGCAGCACGATCGACCGGAAGATCTTGAAGTGCGAGGCGCCGTCCACCACCGCCGCCTCCATCAGGTCCCGCGGCAACTGCGCGATGAAGTTGTGCAGCAGGAACACCGCCAGCGGCAGCGCGAACATGGTGTGCGCCAGCCAGACCGGCGCGTAGCTACCCTTCAGGTCCACCGCCGGGATCAGCGTCAGCGAGCCCAGGTGCGCGCCGCCCGAGAACAGCCGCAGCAGCGGGATCAGCGCCATCTGGATCGGCACCACCTGAAGCGCGAACACCACGAAGAACACCACGTCGCTGCCCCGGAACCGCACCCACGCCAGCCCGTACGCCGCCATGGCCGCCAGCACCAGCGGGAAGACCGTCGCCGGGACGCTGATCGCCAGCGAGTTGACCAGGAACGGCATCAGGCCGGTCGAGACGCCGGAACCGCCCTCGAACAGCACGGTGTGGTAGTTGCCGAGGCCGAGGTCCGGGTGCAGGAGGGCGTTCCACCAGCCGTCCGCCGTGACGTCCTGTTTGGGCCGCAGCGACGTCACCAGCAGGCCCAGCGTGGGGATCGTCCACAGCACCGTCACCGCGATGACGAACACCGAGGCGAGCGGACTGCTGAACGCCTTGCGCACCGGGCCCCGGGGACCACCGTTCATCGCACCCCACGCTCCTTCCGCAGCTGGACGATGTTGTAGGCCACCAGCGGCAGCACCGCGAGGAAGAGGATCACCGCGAGCGCGCTGCCCCGGCCGGTGTCAAACTGCACGAAGGACTGCGAGTACATCTCGTTCGCGAGCACCTGGGTGCCGAAGTTGCCGCCCGTCATGGTGCGGACGATGTCGAAGGCCTTCAGCGTGGTGATCATGACGGTGGTCAGCACGACCACGACCGTCGTGCGGATCATCGGCACGGTGACGTACCAGAACAGCCGCAGCCCGCCGGCACCGTCCAGCCGGGCCGCCTCGGTGATCTCGTCCGGGATCGCCTTGATCGCCGCCGACAGCACCACCATCGCGAAGCCCGTCTGCACCCAGACCATGACCACCATCAGCAGGAAGGTGTTCAGCGGCTGGTCGAGCATCCAGTTCGGCGGGTCGTGCCAGCCGAGCGCCACGGCCAGTTGGCTGAGCAGGCCGATCTGCGACTGGCCGGGGCCGCGCGACTCGTAGACGAACTTGAAGATGATCGACGCGCCGACCAGCGAGATCGCCATCGGCATGAAGATCAGCGACTTGTAGACCGCCTGACCGCGCATCCGGTCCACCAGCAGCGCCAGCACCAGACCGAGGCCGGTCGCCGCCAGCGGCGCGATCACCAGCCACAGCGCGGTGTTGACCAGCACGTGCCGGACGGAGTCGGTGGTGAACGCCCAGCCGAAGTTCTCGCCGCCGACGAAGTGGGAGCTGTCGTCGCCGAAGAAGCTCAGGTAGACCGTGCGCAGCAGCGGTGCGACCAGGCCAACCAGGAGCAGCAGCACGGCCGGGCCGAGGAACACCGCGACGGCCAGCGGCCGGGCCAGGCGGCCCCGGGCCCGGCCCGCCGCGAGGAAGACCAGCAGCAGGATCCCGAGGAAGCCCGCGACCGCGCCGAAGGTGTTGCCGAACTTGATCGCCGCGTCGCCCCACGCGCCGCCGGCGAGCGCGGCGGACGGGGGCGGGGTACCGGGTACGGACATGGCTGTGCGTCCCTCCTGGTGCCGGTGGGAAGGGGGCGGGCGGTGCGGGTGGGTGGCCCCGCACCGCCCTCGACAGGTGGTCCCGTGACGGCGCCGGGCGTGGGGCCCCGGAGCGGCGCCCGCCGTCGCGGCGCCGCGAGGCGTGCCCGGCCGCGGGCTACTGCGGCCAGGCGGCGTCGATGTCGCCCGCGACCTTCTGGATCGTCTGGCCCTCGGCAAACCAGGAGGTCAGCGACTTCCACTCCTGTCCGGAGCCGATCGCGGCCGGCATCATGTCGGAGGCGTCGAAGCGGAAGGTCGCGCCCGGGTCGGTCAGCGCGTCCGCCGACAACCGGTCGACCGGGTCGGTGTACAGGCTCTTGTCGACGCCCTGGTTGGCCGAGACCCAGCCGGTGGCCGTCCTCACCCGGCTGCTCGCCCAGTCCGAGCTGGACAGGTAGTTCTGCACCGCCTGCGCCTCGGGCCGGTTCGAGAACGCGGTCAGGAACTCGCCGCCGCCCTCGACCGGGCTGGGGACGCCGGGGTTCACCGCGGGCAGGTGGAAGGCGAACACGTCGCCGTCCGGAGCGATCTTCGTGTCCTTGGGCCACTGCGCCTTGTAGAAGGACGCCTGCTGGAGCATGAAGCACTTGCCGCTCAGGATCGGCGTGCCCGCGTCCTGGAACGTCGTCGTGGCGATCGACTTCACGTCGCCGAAGCCGCCGTTGACCCAGGCCGGGTTCTGCATCCAGCCGGCGACCGTCTTCATGGCAGTGGTGATCTTCTCGTCGGAGAACTTCACCTGGTGGCCCACCCACTGGTCGTACACGTCACCGCCGTACGTGCCCAGCACCACCTCCTCCAGCCAGTCGGTGGCCGGCCAGCCGGTGGCCGTGCCGGAGGCGATGCCGCCGCACCACGGCTTGCCACCGCCCGCCTTGGCGATCCTGTCGCTGAGCGCCATCAGGTCGGCCCAGGTCTTCGGCACCTCGTAGCCGGCCGCCTTGAAGGCCTTCGGCGAGTACCAGACCAGCGACTTCATGTTGGCGCTCATCGGGGCCGCGTAGAACGTGCCGTTGACCGAGCCGTACGTCCGCCAGACCGGGCTCCACCGGTCCTGGTTGGTGACCGTCTGGGCGGGCGGCTTCACCACCTTGCCGCTCTTCACCATCTGCGCCAGCAGGCCGGGCTGCGGGATGATCGCGAAGTCCGGGGCGTTCCCGCCGGCCACGCGGACCGGCAGCTGGGACTCGAAGTCGTTCGACCCCTCGTAACTGATCCTGATCCCGGTGCACTTGGAGAACTCCGCCCAGGACTTCTCCAGGTTGTCCGACTCCGGGCTGAGGATCGAGGCGAACATCGTCACCGTGGTGCCCGAATGCCCGGCGTACGGCTGGTACTTGGCGCAGTCGCCGGACAGCGACTGGGCCGCTCCCCCGCCGTCGCCCGAACCGCCGGAGCTGTTGGAGCAGGCGGCGGTCAGCGCCAGCGCCGCGAGCAGCGCGGGCGCGGCGACCAGACGGCGGCGGGAACTCGGGGACGGTGCGGTCGGGTTGAGGGTCAATGCGGTTCTCCTCGCCAGGGCGTGCTGCCGGCTGTGGACCGAACGACATTGCGCTGTACCGGAGATAGTCGGCTGATCGGATCGTCGGATTGGACGTGCGGCCGATCCGACGACGTTAACCCAGCCGCCGGTCGCCGCCAAGGTCCGCGATCGACCTTCATCGCGCGGTGTCCCGGTCGTGACCCGACCGCGTCCCGACAAGCCGCCGCCCGTCTCCCCACGGGCTCCCGCCCCGCCAGGCCACGCCGGCGGCCCCGCCCCGGAAGAGGACAGGGCCGCCGGACGGCCGTCCGTCAGAAGAGCCGGACCGGCAGCTCCAGCAGGCTGTTGACCACCAGCGACGGGCTCGGCCGCAGCTCCCCGTCCGGCACCCCGAGCGACAGCCCCGGGAACCGCTCGAACAGCGCCGGCAGCGCGACCCCCGCCTCCAGCCTGGCCAGCGGCGACCCCGGGCAGACGTGCGGACCGTGGCCGAAGGACAGGTGCCGGGACGCGTCCCGGGTAACGTCGAACACCTCCGCCGTGATGCCGTGCTGCGCCGGGTCCCGGCCGATCGCGTTGTACGAGATCAGCACCGGCTCGCCCGCCGGGATCACCGTGTCGCCGACCGGGATGTCCTCGGCGGCGAAGCGGAACAGGAAGTTGCTGGTCGGCGGCGTCCAGCGGAGCGACTCCTCCACCACCGCGTCCCACGGCACCCGCCCCGACCGCACCAGCGCCAGCTGCTCCGGGTGGGCCAGCAGCGCCCGGACGGCGTTGCCGATCAGGTTCACCGTGGTCTCGTGACCGGCCGCGATGATCACCCGCAGGGTCGCCGCCGCCTCCGCGTCGGTCAGCGCGCCGCCCTCGGTGTCCGCCGCCAGCAACACGCTCGCCAGGTCGTCGCCGGGGGCCGAACGGCGCTGCGCCACCAGGTCGTTGACGAAGGCGTTCAGCCCGGCGATGGTCGCCTGGATACCCGCCGGGTCCGGCTTGATGCCGAAGAACCGCTCGTACAGGTCGCGCAGCACGCCGTGGTCCGACTCCGGCACGCCCAGCAGCGAGCAGATCACCGTCATCGGCAGCGGGAACGCGAACGCCGACTTCAGGTCCACCTCCGACCCGCCCGCGGCCAGCGCGTCCAGCAGCCGGTGCGTGATCTCCTCGACGCGCGGGCGCATCAGCTCCACCCGACGCGGGGTGAACGCCTGCGCCACCAGCGCCCGCAGCCGGCGGTGCTCGGCGCCGTCCGTGGTCACCATGCTCGGACCGGGCACCGCGAGGCCGATCAGCGGCCAGGTCTTCGGGACCTCTCCGCGCTGGAAGGCGGCCCAGTGCGCGGCGTCCTTCACCAGCCGGGAATCGGTCAGCAGGTCGCGCGCCGCGGCGTGCCGGGTCACCGCCCACGCGGCGACCCCGCCGGGCAGCTCGACCGGCACCGCCGGACCGGCGGCGCGCAGCAGGGCGCCCTCGGCGGCGCTGTCGCGGGCCAGCGGGTCGAGGACGAACGGGGCCGGGGCCACGGACATCGGCAACTCTCCTTCGGACTAAGGGGCTTCGGGGCTGACGAGAGGACGGAACTTCGAACGGTTCGAGCGGTTCGAGCGGTTCGAGCGTGGAAAGCCCGAGGACAGACCGGTCAGGCCGCGTGCCCCGGGGTGAACGAGACCGGCAGCGCCACCAGCCCCCGCACCCACGCCGACGGCCGCCACACCAGCGCGTGCTCGGCCACCGCGAGCCGCAGGTCCGGCAGCCGGTCCAGCAGCACCTCGATCGCCGTCGTGGCGATCACCTCGGCCGCCTCCTGCGCGGGGAACGGGCAGCCGTGCTCGCCGTACGAGTAGCTCATGTGCGCCCGGTTGCCCTCGGCGGGCCGGCCGTCCGGCCGGCGCACCGACGGGTCGGAATTCGCCCCGGCGAAGCCCAGCAGGAGCATGTCCCCCTCGGCGATCCGCTGGCCGCCGAGGTGGGTGTCCCGCACGGCCCACCGGCCGGCGAAGATCTGCGTCGGGGTGTCCTCCCAGAGCGCCTCGTTGAGGGCCTGGCTGATGCTGCGCCGGCCGCCCGCGAGCGAGGCCGCGAACCGCTCGTCGGTGAGCATCAGGCGCAGCGCGTTGGAGATCCAGTACGAGGACGGCTGGTGGCCGGCGATCAGCAGCACCCGCAGGTCGCGCATCACCTCGTCCTCCGTCAGTCCGGCCGGGTGCTCCAGCATGCGCGAGGCGACGTCGGCACCCGGGTGCTCGGACTTCTCCCGCACCAGGGCGAGCATCAGCTCCAGCAGCCGCTGCGCGCCGGCCGGGGCGTCCGGGCCGCCGTCCAGCATGGTCAGCAGCGCCGTGATCAGCTCCGGAGCCTGCTCCTCGTCCAGGCCGAGCACCCGGCACAGCACCAGCAGCGGCATCCGGTGCGCGTACTCGGCGACCAGGTCCGCCTCGCCGCGGCCGGCGAAGTCGTCGATCAGCCGGTCGGCGATCTCCTCGGCGTGCTTGCGCAGCTCGTACGGGTCGGCCGCGGCCAGCGCGTCGGTGACCGCCCGGGAGCGGCGCACGTGCTCCTCGCCCTCGGCGTAGAGGATCGACGGCACCGGCGCCATCATCGGCTTCAGCGGCCAGTCGGCGGGCAGGGTGTCCCAGGCGTGCCAGCGGCTGGAGTCGCGGCCGAACAACTGGGGCTGCCCGGTCACCAGTTGGAGCTCGCGGTAGCCGATGACCAGCCAGGCGGGGACGCCGCCGGCCAGTTCGACCGGGGCCACCGGGCCGTGCTGGGCGCGCAGCTCGCGGTAGAGCTGGGCCGGGTCGGTCTGGAAGCGCGGCCCGTACAGCGGCGTGGCGCCGGCGTGCGCGGGGCAGCCCGGGGGCGGGGTGACGGCGGGCTCGGTCACGGGGTGCTCTCCTCGTACTGGTGCGCCTCGTACTGCTGCGCGGGGGATTCGGCGTGGCGGGAGGCGGCCGGCTGCACGGGGAGCCCGGCCTCGGCCTCCGCGAGCGCGGCCAGGTGGCCGACCAGCTCGATCAGCACCCGCTTGCCGGACTCCCGGTCCCGGGCGTCGCAGTCCACCAGCGGCACTTCCGGGGGCAGGTCGAGCGCCTCGCGGACCTGCTCCAGGGTGTGGGCCGGCTCGCCGAAGTTGTTGCGGGCCACGATGAACGGGGTGCCGTGGTGCTCCAGCCGGTCGATGGCGTACCAGGACTCCTCCAGGCGCCGGGTGTCCACCAGGACGACCGCGCCGAGCGCGCCGCTGAACAGGCGGTCCCACAGGAACCAGAAACGTTCCTGCCCCGGCGCGCCGAACAGGTAGAGCACCTGGCTCTCGGAGAGCGTGATCCGGCCGAAGTCGAAGGCGACCGTCGTGGAGCGCTTGCCCCACGCGCCGGCCGGGTCGATGCCCTCGCCCGCCCGCGTCATGACCTCCTCGGTGTTCAGCGGACGGATCTCGCTGACCGAGCCGACCAGCGTCGTCTTGCCGACGCCGAAGCCGCCGACCACGACGATCTTCAGCGCGTTGTCGGCGGTCGCGCGCAGCGGGGTGCGGCCGGTGACCGGGGCCGTCGCCGGGGCCTCCGTCGAAGCCGTCGAAACCGCCGGAGCCGCCGTCGTGGAGGGGTCAGAGCCGTTGGAGGCCATGCAGCACCTGCTTCAGCGTGTCGAGATCGGGCAGCCGCGCCTTGTTCGGCGCGAACCGGGGGTGCCGGGCGGTGACGGCCCCGGACTCCAGCAGGTCACCGAGCAGGATCTTCACCACCGAGACCGGCAGCGCCAGCTCCGCCGCGACCTCCACGACGGCGGTCGGGGCCTCGCACATCCGCAGGATGCGCGCGTGCTCCGACTGCATGCCCGGCGCCGGCTCCCGCTCGGCGACGATCAGCGTGACCAGGTCGAAGGCGTTCTCCGGGGAGCGGCTGCGGCCCCGGGTGATCGTGTAGAGGCGGTCCGGGTCGTCGTCCCGACCCGGCAGGACCGGCCCGGCGTTCATGCCCGGGCGCTCTCGTGCGTCCCGGTCTCCTCCACCGACCTGGCCGGCGCGCTCAGGTGGACGCCGATCTGCTCGATCAGGCCGTGCATGTTGTGGCCGACCACGCCCACGTCCGCCTCGTCGTCCGTGACGACGGCCAGGTGCGCGCCTTCGCCGGCCGCCACGATGCACAGGATGCCGCCGTGGAACTCGGTCATCGACTGCCGGACGCCGCCGGTGCCGTCGCCGAACTCGATCGAGGCGCCGTGCGCCAGGCTCTGCAGGCCGGAGGCGATCGCGGCCAACTGGTCGGCCCGGTCGGCGTCGAGGCCGGAGGTGTGGCAGAGCTTGAGGCCGTCGGCGGAGAGCACCAGGGCGTGCCGGGCGCCGGGGGTGACGCTCAGCAGGTTTTCCAACAGCCAGTCGAGGTCACGGTCGGTCGCGCTGCTCATCAGGAGTCCTTCTCGGTGACGGGGGAAGGGTCGGGCGTGGTGTCGGTGTCCGTGGTCGGGGCGTCCGTGGTCGCGGTGGCCAGGGTCGGGGCGTCCATGGTCGCGGTGTCCTCCGCGGCGCGCTGGGCGGCCCGGCGGAAGGCGCCGAACCGGGCGGCGGCCGTCGAGGCGTCCGCGCGGACGGGTTTCGCGGACGGGGCCGCCGCCGCGGGCGCGGTGGCGGCGAGGGTCTGGCCGCGGCGGCGCTGCGGCAGGCCGCTGTCGGTGATCGGGGTGGGCGCGGGCGGCAGCGGGGCCGGGGCGGCCGGTGCGGGGACCACCGGGGCGGTGGGCGCGGGCGGCAGCGGAGCGGGCACCGGGCGTGCAGGGGTGAGCGCGGGGCGCACCGTCTCAGCGACCGGCGGCTGGACCGGGGCGGGCGCCGGAGCGCCGTGCGTGAGCAGCTGCTGCGGGACCAGCACCACCACGCCCGTACCGCCGCGCGCCGACGGCCGGAACGAGATCTGCAGGCCGTGCTTGCGGGCCAGCACGCCGACCACCGCGAGGCCCAGCCGGGTACCGGCGGAGAGCGTGGCGAGGTCCAACGGCTCGGCGGAGACGGCCCGTTCGGCCCGGCGCAGCCAGCTGTCGCTCAGACCGAGACCGCTGTCCTCGACGGTGATCGCCAGCCCGGCCGACACCTCCTCGACGTAGACGTGCACCTCGGCCGGCGGGGCGGAGAAGTTGGTGGCGTTGTCGAGGAGTTCGGCCAGCGCGTGCATCACGCCCTCGGCCGCGTACCCGGCGACGGCCGCGGTGCTGGCGTTGTGCAGCCGCACCCGCTGGTAGGCGCCGATCCGGCCGAGCGCACCGCGCAACACCGACTCCACCGCGATCGGCTTGGCCCAGCGGCGGCCCGAGCGCGCACCGGTGAGCACCGCGATGCTGTCGGCCATGCGGCCGGCCTGGGCGGTCGAGTGGTCCAGTCGCAGGAGGTCGCCGAGGACCTCCTCGTCGTGCCGGTGCTGCATCTCGCGCAGCTCCGCGTGCATGCTCGTGGCCAGCGCCTGGACGCGCCCGGCGGCCGTCGCGCACACCGCGAGCGCGGCGGCCCGCAGCCGTTCGCCCCGGCCGACCTCGTCCGCGACGACGCGCAGCAGCGCGTGCTGGGGGTGCGCACGGTGGGCGGTCAGCGCGCTGTCGACGGACGCGCCGTTCCGGAGCTTCTTCACGACCTCGGGCAGGACGCCGTCGGCGAGCCGGTCGAGGTCCACGCGCTCGGCCTCGGCGGCCGCCCGGGCCTCCTCGGTCCGCGCCCGCGCCTCGTCGAGCTCGGCACCCAGCCGGGCCAGCTCGGCGTGCGCGGCGACGACGTCCGCCGCGATCCGGGCCTGCTCGGCCCGGGCGGCGTCCCGCTCGGCGCGGGCGGAGGCCGCGTCGTCGTGCGCGGCGGTCTCGGCCTGCCGGGCGGAGCCGGCGAGGACGAGGGCGGCGGTGGTCTCCTGGTGCTGGACGGCGAGGTCCTCGGCCAGCCGCCGGGAGCGCTCGGTCCCGCTCGCGGCCACGCCGACGGCGATCAGCCACAGGACGCTGACGGCCCCGACGGCGAGCGCCGTCAGCGGCTGGTGGGCGCCCAGTGCCCGGCCGATCCCGACCGGCGCGGCGACCAGGGCGAGCAGGACGGCCGCGGCGGTCAGCGCGACGGTCCGTGGCGCGGGCGGTCGGCGCGGGCCGCCGTCGGAGCTGGTGGCTTCTCTCATCAGTGCGGTCCTCGACAACGGCGGCGGCTCGGGCGGCGGATCGGCGACACTGGTGGCACTAGTGGCACCGACGGTGGTTCGAGCGCATACGAGGCCGCCCGGCGGCGTCGCGAAACGTCTCCGGGCGGCTGATCGATTCACGCTTTCGGCCGATCATATCGATTCAGACATTGCCCTCAAGCAGCCAGTTGACGGTCAATCTCGTTCATTCACGTCGCCTACACCGATTCGCGACGTCCGACGGATGCCCACGGCACGCCCACCGCACGCCCGACCGAGCCGAAAGCAGGCGCCGAGCGGGCGCCCGACCGAACCGCACCCGCCCTCAGGCCAGCTTCGCCTCCACCGCCTGCCGGACGGCCCCCAGGTCCAGCCCGTGATCGACGATCACCCGCGCCCCGAGCCCGTCCCCCTCCCGGATCACCCCGAGCAGCAGGTGCCCCACCGCGATCTGACCGGACTTCAGCCGCAGCGACTCCCGCAGCGACAGCTCCAGCGCCTTCTTCGCCCCGGAGCCGAACCGACTGCGGGCCGGTTTCGCGTCCGCCTGCCTGAACCAGCCGCGCCGCTTCGGCCCCTCCTCGGCCGGCGCGTCCAGCGCCCCCTCGCCGAAGGCCGCCTCCACGGCCGACCGGACGGCGTCCAGGTCCACCCCGATCGAGGCCAGCGCCTCGGCGTCGTCGCGCGGCCCGATCAGCCGGGCCACCGCCTGCCGCGCCGTCTCCCGGTCCAGGCCGGCGTCGATCAGGACCGCGGCCCCGGGGTCCGCCTCCTGCGCCAGGATCCCCAGCAGCAGGTGCTCCGTGCCGACACCGGCCTGCCGCAGCAGCCGGGCCTCGTCCTGGGCCACGAACACCACGCTCCGCGCCCCGTCGGTGAATCGCTCGAACATCGCTCAGTCTCCGTCCTGTTCCGGGCCGGCCCCCCGCCGGGCGTACTTCTTGTGCACGGCCTGCCGGGTCACCCCGAGGCAGACCGCGATGTCCTGCCAGGACCAGCCCTGCGCACGGGCGTTGCCCACCTGGAGCTTCTCCAGGCGGTCCGCCAGGTCGCGCAGGGCCCGGACCGACCGGAGCCCCACGGCGGGGTCCCGGCTGCTCGCGGCTGCCGCGAGCTCTCCGCTCTCGCTCATGGTGTCAACTTTGGTTGACGCGAGCGCATGTGTCAACCCTGGTTGACATCAGCGATGGCCGAAGCGCTCCGCCAGGGTCTCCTCAAAGGTGCCCCGGCCCACCGCGCGCTCCGGGGTGAGGAGGCCGCCCGCCCGCAGCTCGCGGACGGCCGAGCCCGGGAGGCTCAGGGGGAGCAGCAGCCAGCGGCGGCCGGTGGCGCGGAGGTAGACCCCGGCCAGGTCCCGGTACGTCCGCGCCTGCGGGCCGCCGACCTCGGGCGCGTAGCCGGACGGCCCCTCCCCCACCAGCTCCACGACGTGCGCGGCGGCCTCCCGGACGTCCACCGGCTGGCACCGCACCCCGGTGAGCACCGGGAACACCGGCAGCTTCGCCGAGGCGCCGAAGAACCTCAGCAGCAGGTCGTGGAACTGCGTCGCCCGCAGCACCGTCCAGCCCAGCCGGGACTCCCGCACGACCCGCTCGCACGCGTACTTCGTCCGGTAGTACGGGATCGGCACCCGGTCGACGCCGACGATCGACACGTACACGAGGTGCCGCACCCCGGCTCGTTCGGCCGCCGCGACCAGGTGCCGCACGGCGTCCAGGTCCTCCTTGCCCTGGGAGGTCGCGCAGTCGATCACCGTCTCCACCCCGGCCACCGCCGCAGCGACCCCGTCCCCCGTCACCAGGTCGCCGGCCACCCACTCGACCCCGTCCGCCCCGCCGCCCCGGACCCGCCGGCTCAACCCACGCACCGCCACCCCACGCGCGACCAGCAGCCGCACCACCTCCCGCCCCAACGTCCCCGTCGCCCCGGTCACCAGCACCGTCATGACTCACCCGCTCCTCTCCGAAAGCCCTTCACCCCCTACCGACAGTCCACCGGCCCCATCCGTGACATCGGCGTCCCGAGGCGGAGGGACACACCGATACGGGCGGACATTCATGCGGACGGGCATGAAAAAGCGGGGCGAGGACCGTGAAGTCCTCGCCCCGCTTCAGTGGTTCACCTCAGGCGAGGTGACACCGGGGTCGGGCGTGATCAGCTGCAGCCGCTGGTGGAGCCGCAGCCCTCGCAGAGGTAGCAGCTGCCGGCGCGGCGCATCTTGGTGCCGCAGGAGAAGCACAGCGGGGCGTCGGCGTTGAGGCCGAGCTGGATCTCCATCAGCTCCGTGGAGTTGTGGGCCTGCTTCGCCGGGGCCTTGGGCGCCGGCGCGGCCGGGGCCGGGGCGGCCGGGGCCGGGGCGGGCTTGGCGGCCACCGGGGCCACCGGGGCGAACTGGGCGAGGGACTCGGTGTCGAGCTCCTCGGCCTCCAGCGGCTCGTACGAACCCGTCTCCAGGTGGCGCTGGCGCTCCTCGACGGAGTGGATGCCGAGCGCCGAGCGGGTCTCGAAGGGCAGGAAGTCCAGCGCCAGGCGGCGGAAGATGTAGTCGACGATCGACTGCGCCATCCGCACGTCCGGGTCGTCGGTCAGGCCGGCCGGCTCGAAGCGCATGTTGGTGAACTTCGAGACGTAGGTCTCCAGCGGCACGCCGTACTGGAGGCCGACCGAGACGGCGATGGAGAAGGCGTCCATCATGCCCGCGAGGGTCGAGCCCTGCTTGGACATCTTCAGGAAGACCTCGCCGAGGCCGTCGTCCGGGTAGGAGTTGGCCGTCATGTAGCCCTCGGCGCCACCGACCGTGAAGGAGGTGGTGATGCCCGGGCGGCCCTTGGGCAGGCGCTTGCGGACCGGGCGGTACTCGACGACCTTCTCGACCGCGGCGGGGGCCTGGGCCTCCTCGGCCTTGGTCTCGGAGTCCTTCTTCTTGGCCGAGAGCGGCTGGCCGACCTTGCAGTTGTCGCGGTAGATGGCGAGCGCCTTGACGCCCATCTTCCACGCCTCGAAGTAGATCTCCTCGATCTCCTCGACGGTGGCGCTCTCGGGCATGTTCACGGTCTTGGAGATGGCGCCGGAGATCCACGGCTGGATCGCGGCCATCATCCGCACGTGGCCCATGGCCGAGATGACGCGCTCGCCCATCGCGCAGTCGAACACCTCGTAGTGCTCGGCCTTGAGGCCCGGCGCGTCGACGACGTTGCCGTGCTCGCCGATGTGGGCGACGACCGCCTCGATCTGCTCGTCCTGGTAGCCGAGGCGCTTGAGGGCGCGCGGGACGGTGCCGTTGACGATCTGCATCGAGCCGCCGCCGACGAGCTTCTTGAACTTGACCAGGGCGAGGTCGGGCTCGACGCCGGTGGTGTCGCAGTCCATCATCAGGCCGATGGTGCCGGTCGGGGCGAGGACCGAGGCCTGGGCGTTGCGGAAGCCGTTCTGCGCGCCGAGGCGCAGCACGTCCTGCCAGGTCTTGTTGGCCGCGAGCCAGACCGGGGCGTCCAGGTCGTCGAGGGAGACGGCGTCCAGCGAGGCGTCCGCGTGCTGCTTCATGACCCGCTGGTGCGGGGCGGCGTTGCGGGCGTAGCCGTCGTACGGGCCGACGACGCCGGCGAGCTCGGCGCCGCGACGGTAGGCGGTGCCGGTCATCAGCGAGGTGATGGCGCCGGCCAGGGCGCGGCCGCCCTCGCTGTCGTAGGCGTGGCCGGTGGCCATCAGCAGGGCGCCGAGGTTGGCGTAGCCGATGCCGAGCTGGCGGTAGGCGCGGGTGGTCTCGCCGATCTTCTCGGTCGGGAAGTCGGCGAAGCAGATGGAGATGTCCATCGCGGTGATGACCAGCTCGACAACCTTGGCGAAGGTGACGGCGTCGAACCCCTGCCCACCGTTGGACGCAGTGTCGTCGCGCAGGAACTTCATCAGGTTGAGCGAGGCGAGGTTGCAGCTGGAGTTGTCCAGGTGCATGTACTCGGAGCAGGGGTTGGACGCGTTGATGCGGCCGGACTCCGGGCAGGTGTGCCAGTGGTTGATGACGGAGTCGTACTGGATGCCGGGGTCGGCGCAGGCCCAGGCGGCCTCGGCCATCTTGCGGAACAGCTTCTTCGCGTCGACGGTCTCGATGACCTCGCCGGTGAGGCGGGCACGCAGGCCGAATTCGGTGCCGTTCTCGACGGCGGTCATGAATTCGTCGGAGACGCGGACCGAGTTGTTGGCGTTCTGGTACTGGACGGAGGCGATGTCGTCGCCGCCGAGGTCCATGTCGAAGCCCGCGTCGCGCAGGGCGCGGATCTTCTCCTCCTCCTTCACCTTGGTCTCGATGAAGGCCTCGACGTCCGGGTGGTCGACGTCGAGCACGACCATCTTGGCGGCCCGGCGGGTGGCGCCGCCGGACTTGATGGTGCCGGCGGAGGCGTCGGCGCCGCGCATGAAGGAGACCGGGCCGGAGGCGTTGCCGCCGGAGGTGAGGAGCTCCTTGGAGGAGCGGATGCGGGAGAGGTTGAGGCCGGCGCCGGAGCCGCCCTTGAAGATCATGCCCTCTTCCTTGTACCAGTCGAGGATCGACTCCATGGAGTCGTCGACGGCCAGGATGAAGCAGGCGCTGACCTGCTGGGGCTGCTTGGTGCCGACGTTGAACCAGACCGGCGAGTTGAAGCTGAACACCTGGTGGAGGAGGGCGTGGGTCAGCTCGTGCTCGAAGATCTCGGCGTCGTCCTTGGCGGCGAAGTAGCCGTGCTTCTCGCCGGCGGCGCGGTAGGTGAGCACCACGCGGTCGATGATCTGCTTGAGGCTCCACTCGCGCTGCGGGGTGCCGACGGCGCCGCGGAAGTACTTGGACGTGACGATGTTGACCGCGTTGACCGACCAGAAGTCGGGGAACTCGACGCCGCGCTGCTCGAAGTTGACCGACCCGTCGCGCCAGTTGGTCATGACGACGTCGCGCCGCTCCCAGCGGACCTCGTCGTACGGGTGGACGCCAGGGGTGGTGTAGATGCGCTCCATCCGGAGACCGCCCTTGGGCGCCTTGCCGGCACCCTTCGCCGCGGCCTTGTCGGACTTCGACCCGCGTGCGGAACCGCTCGTGGTGTCTGTCACTTCTCGCTCCTCCTCCTGGGCAAACGCCCGACTCCTGGGCAAACGCCCGTGGTGCCCCGAAAAGTCCGGGCACCGCTGGTTCGTTCTTCCGGTGTGCGGGCAGGCGAGAGCCTCGCCCGCTTGCGCACGGTTTGTGATGTTCTGTGCCCGGATTCCGGGCACGCGTGGGCCCCGGAGGGCCGTCGTGGCACGGCCCGGCCCCGTGGGGCCGGGTGGGGGGCGCCTCCTAGGGCGCGGCGGCGGCAACGGGCACGCAGGCGCCCTCCGCCTCGGCGGGCCGTCCGGCGCGGATCTCCGCGATGGCGGCCTCGAAGTCTTCCAGTCCGTCGTACGCCTGGTACACGCTGGCGAAGCGCAGGTAGGCGACCACGTCGAGTTCCTTGAGCGGGCCGAGTATGGCCAGCCCGACGTCGTGGGTGGTCAGCTCGGCGTTGCCGGTGGCGCGCACGCACTCCTCGACCCGCTGGCCGAGCAGGGCGAGGGCGTCCTCGGTGACCGGGCGGCCCTGGCAGGCCTTGCGGACGCCGGAGATGACCTTCTCCCGGGAGAACGGCTCGGTGACCCCACTGCGCTTGATGACCATCAGCGCGGCCGTCTCCACGGTGGTGAAGCGGCGGCCGCAGTCCGGGCACTGCCGGCGACGGCGGATCGAGCTGCCGTCCTCGGTGGTCCGGCTGTCGACGACGCGGCTGTCGGAGTGCCGGCAGAAGGGGCAGTGCACCTGAAGGATCCCTCCCTGGCAGGACGTGCGGACTGGGTCGAGTCTATGCGATGTGCCCCGGGCCTCGGCAAGCTGATCATGCGCCGTGACCACTACCACTGGGCACGGAGAGGACTGTAGCCACTAGATGTAGGCCTCGGGGGGAAGCGACACCCCTGGCGTGTCGACGCCGATTAGACTGCGGAAGTCGAGTTCTTGTCGAACATTCGATCGATGTACAACAAAGCCTTGATCGAGTCAGCCAACTCTCGAATAATTCACTCGAACGTGTGTTTGGCGCAACCTTTCGATACGGGGTGCGTTGGGCTGGAAAAGGGAGAGGACAGCCGTCGAGAGGGGCCGCCGTGAACACCATCGAAAGCAACACCATCCCGGTGCAGGAACACTCCCAGTTCAAGGTGGGGCAGCGCACCACGAATCAGCAGAGTGTGGACGTCAGCATGGACCGTAGCGAAGACCACCGCCTCTCCGGCCCGGCCGTTTCCAGCGCGAGCCGCGTCCCCGATCAGCCGATCGAACACTCCCCCGTCCTGGACGAGGCCCACCCCGCGCCCGCGCGGGCGATGCCCGGCCGCCCCCCCGGGATCCGCACCGACGAGGCCGGGCTCACCGAGCGCCAGCGCCGCGTCATCGAGGTCATCCGGGATTCCGTCCAGCGCCGGGGCTACCCGCCGTCCATGCGCGAGATCGGCCAGGCCGTCGGCCTGTCCAGCACCTCCTCGGTCGCCCACCAGCTGATGGCCCTGGAGCGCAAGGGCTTCCTGCGCCGGGACCCGCACCGCCCGCGCGCCTACGAGGTCCGCGGCGTGGAGGTGGCCCGCCCGAACACCGCCGAGACGGCCGGCCGGCCGTCGACCTCGTACGTCCCGCTGGTCGGCCGGATCGCCGCCGGCGGTCCGATCCTGGCCGAGCAGACGGTCGAGGACGTCTTCCCGCTGCCGCGCCAACTGGTCGGCGAGGGCGAGCTGTTCGCGCTCACCGTGCGCGGCGACTCGATGATCGAGGCGGCCATCTGCGACGGCGACTGGGTCACCGTGCGCCGCCAGCCGGTCGCCGAGAACGGCGACATCGTGGCCGCGATGATCGACGGCGAGGCCACCGTCAAGCGGCTCAAGCGCGAGGACGGCCGGATCTGGCTGATGCCGCACAACCCCGCCTACGAGCCGATCAACGGCGACAACGCGACCATCCTGGGCAAGGTGGTGGCGGTCCTGCGCCGCCTCTGAGCGGGTCCGCCCGCACGCACCGGGAAGGGGCTCCACCGCGTTCGCGCGGGGAGCCCCTCCGGCGTTCCCCGAATCCTGCAAGGGGCCCGCGAGCGGCCTACGAGCCGCGCTTCACCACCGGCCTGACCGGCGCCGCCGAGGCGTCGATCGCCGCCAGCGAGCGGCGCACCTGGTTGCGGTCCGTCGTGTACCAGAACTCCGGCATCGAGGAGCGGAAGAAGCCCCCGTAGCGCTTGGTCGCCACCCGCGGGTCGAGCACCGCCACGATGCCGCGGTCGTCGGCCGCGCGGACCAGCCGGCCCGCGCCCTGCGCCATCAGCAGCGCCGCGTGCGTCGCCGCGACCGCCATGAAGCCGTTCCCGCCGCGCTGTTCGACGTCCTTCTGGCGGGCGCTCATCAACGGGTCGTCCGGCCGGGGGAACGGGATGCGGTCCATCACCACCAGCTGGCAGGCCGAGCCGGGCACGTCGACGCCCTGCCAGAGCGAGAGCGTGCCGAACAGGCAGGTGGTCGCGTCCGAGGCGAACTCGCGGATCAACTCGCCCAGGGTGTCCTCGCCCTGGAGCAGGATCCGGTTGTCCAGCCGCTCGCGCATCGCCTCGGCGGCGGCCTGCGCGCCGCGCATCGAGGAGAAGAGGCCCAGCGTCCGGCCGCCGGCCGCGCCGATCAGCTCCGCCAACTCGTCGAGCATGTCCGGCCGTTCGGGGTCGCGGCCGGGCTCGGAGAGGTGCTTGGCGACGTACAGGATGCCCTGCTTGGGGTACTTGAACGGCGAACCGACGTCGATGCCGCGCCAGTGCGGCACCGCGTCCTCGCCGAAGCCGGCGCCGGCGTCCGGGTTGTCCCCGGGCGTGCGCTCGTCCGGCAGCCGGGCCTCCGAGGGCAGGCCGACCGAGCCGGCCACGCCGTTGAAGTCCCCGCCGAGCTTGAGCGTGGCCGAGGTCAGGACGACCGAGCGCTCCTTGTAGAGGCCCTCGCGCAGCAGCCCGGAGACGCTCAGCGGCGCGACCCGCAGCGAGGCCGTGCCCATCCCGAAGCGGTCGTTGCGCTCGATCCAGACCACGTCGTACTCGGAGTCCTCCAGCAGCCGCTCGGCGGTCTCGTGGACCGTCTCCACCGAGGCCATGGCCTGCTTGCGGACCGCGTCCTCGTCGGTGAGCCCCTTGTCCCTGGTCTCGCCGAGCGAGGTGATCACCTGCCGGGCGGAGTCCCGGATGGCCGTGACGGCGTACGCCAGGTACTCGGGCAGTTCCTCGACCCGGCCGGGCTGGGCGGTCTCCATCAGGCCGTGGTAGTTCTCGGCCGCGGCCTGGAGCGCGTCGACGGCCTTCTCGTTGGCGAGCCGCGCGGCCCGCTTGACCGCCCGGTTGACGGCGCCGACGGTCAGCTCGGCGGTGGCCGCGCCGGTGACCCGGTTGACCAGTTCGTGCGCCTCGTCGACGATCAGCAGCCCGTGCTCGGGCAGCACCGGCGCGCCCTCGATCGCGTCGATCGCGAGCATCGCGTGGTTGGTGACGACGACGTCCGCGAGCTTGGCCCGCTCCCTGGCCTTCTCCGCGAAGCACTCCTGCCCGTACGCGCAACGCGTCGCGCCCAGGCACTCCTTGGACGTGACCGACAGCTGGGACCAGGCCCGGTCGGACACGCCGGGGCTCATGTCGTCGCGGTCGCCGGTCTCGGTCTCGTCCGCCCACTCGCGCAGCCGCAGCACCTCCTGCCCGAGCTTGCTGGCCGGCCCGCCGAGCGCCTCGGCGGCGTCGAACAGGCCCTCGCCCTCGTCGCTCGGGGTGCCCTCGTTGGCCCGGTGCAGGCACAGGTAGTTGGAGCGGCCCTTGAGCATCGCGAACAGCGGCCGGCGGCGCAGCACCGGGTGCAGCGCGTCGACCGTGCGCGGCAAGTCGCGTTCGACCAGCTGGCGTTGGAGCGCCAGGGTGGCGGTGGCGACCACGACGCGGTCCCCGTGCGCGAGGGCCGGCACCAGGTACGCGAGGGACTTGCCGGTGCCGGTGCCGGCCTGGACGAGCAGGTGCTCGGCGTTGTCGACGGCGTCGGCGACGGCCTCGGCCATCTTCACCTGACCGGGGCGTTCCACGCCGCCGACGGACTCGACGGCGGCGTGGAGCAGCTCGGGGATGCGCGAGCGGGGGACCGCGACGGCTTCCCCGGTCTCGGCCGGGGCGGGTGCGTCCTCGCCGGGGAGCTGGGTTTGGGAGTCGTTCGTCATGACCCTCCCACCCTACGGCGCGGGGGTGACAATCCGGTCGCGTCGCCCCGGAAGATCCGCGCCGGGGGTGACGAGGGCGTTGGGCACCGTGCCGTGCCGGGCGGCGTGCGGCCGGTGCGGGCGGTCCTGGTAGCCGTCGAGGAGGAGCCGGTTGCGGTTGAGGCAGAGCCGGTCGATCCGCGGGGTGAGGAGGTCGAACAGCTCGAAGCGCTCGCGCAGCTCGGGGAAGCGGTCCTGGTGGCGGGCGATCTCGTCGCGCAGGAGGGCCCAGAAGTCGGCCTCGGGCAGGCCGGTCTGCGCCTCCAGGAGTGGGGCGAGGTAGCGGAAGACGCCGATGAAGAGCCCGGAGTGGAGGAACTGGCACAGGCCCTGCGGGGGCTCGCGGAGCAGGACGTCGTCGACCTCGGCGGGCAGGTCGCGCAGTTCGGGCAGGTCCTCGTCGCTCAGGTTGACGTCGTCGACGAAGTCCTTGACCGCGAGCCGGGCCGGGGCGTCGTGCGCGTCGAAGACGACGATGGCGTTCTCGCCGTGCGGGGAGAAGACCAGCCCGTAGCGGTAGAGGAAGTGCAGCAGCGGCGGCAGCATGGCGGCGAACAGCCGGCGGGTCCACTCGGCGGGGGCGAGCCCGGAGCGGGCGATCAGCTCGGCGGCGAGGGCGCGGCCGTCGGAGCCGGTCTGCAGGAGGGACGCGAGGGTGCGGGCGCGTTCGCCGCCGTCCAGGAAGGGGCCGAGCGGTTCGCGCCAGATCGCGCCGAGGAGTTCCTTGTACTGGTAGGGCGCCTCGGGCAGGTCGCGGTAGAGCGGGTGGTCGACGGTGACGGAGGCGATCTCGCCGAGCAGGATCACCCGGCACTCGTCGCGCAGGAACGGGTCCGCGTCGCGCAGGCCGTGGATCCAGGCGGTGACAGCGGGCGCGGCGAGGGTGCGCTCCACCGGCAGCCCGCGCCAGACCAGGGTGTTGAGGATGGAGAGCGGCAGTTTGACGGTGCAGCGTTCGGGGTGGGCGGTGTTGAAGAAGGAGCGGATGGACTGCTGGGGCAGCCGTGGGTCGCCGTCGGAGGGCAGCGGGACGATCTCGCCGGAGGCGATCCAGGGCGCGAACAGCGGGACGACCGTCTCGTCCCACTGCCAGGGGTGGACGGGCAGCAGCAGGTAGTCGTCGGCGTCGGGGCCGAGCGCGGCGCGCAGCGCGCCGGGGTCGTCGAGCTCGCGGGCGTAGAGCTGCTCGGGCCGTTCGAGCCCGGGCACGCCGCGGTAGCGGGCGAGCCGGCGGTGGACGGCGATCCAGGGCAGCGGGCGCGGGGTGCGCGCCTCGGGGGCCCAGTGGGCGGCGTCGGCGGCGGAGAAGCCGATCCGGCCCTTGTTGGGGACGATCCAGGGGTGGCCCTCCTGGCGGCCCTCCAGCGCGGCGTGGTCGAGGTCGGCGAGTTCGGCGGCGGTGAGCGCGGTGGCCAGCTGGTGCGCGTCGGCGGTGAGGGTGGCGGTGAGCTCACGGATCAGGTGGCCGGTGGTCTCGCCGCGCAGGCCGAGGGTGTGCCGGGCGTACGGGAGGAAGCGCAGCGGGTCGAGGCCGTCCTCGCGGTCGCAGCGGACGGAGTCCGGGTCGACCCGCCAGCTGCCGTAGGCGCCGCGGCGGGCGGTGAAGCGGTACTCGGCCTCGGGCAGCCCGAGCAGGTACTCGTCGTCCGCGTCCGGGACGGGGACCGGGGTGAGCAGTTCCTCGTAGGCGAACTCGCCGAGCATCTTGGCCAGCAGCGCGCGCCCGGCCCGCTGCCAGGGCCCGGGGGTGAGCTGCGGCGGCAGGTAGAGCGGCGGTTCAGCGGCCGGCGGTTGCGGCACGGGTCAGCTCCTGGGGGTGGGGGAAGGCGGGGACGGGCGGCGCGAAGCCGGTCCACGCGGTGCGGGTGGGCAGCCGGTGGACGGTGCGGCCGGTGACGGCGTTGAGGATGACGGCGGCGCGGTGGGCGCCGAGTCCGAGGTCGGGGGTGCCGACGCCGTGGGTGTGCAGTTCGGCGTTCTGGACGTAGAGGCCGCCGGTGAGTTCGGGCCGGGTGGCGACGCGGTGGTCCGGGTCGACCCGGTAGCGCCCGGCCGCGTCCCAGTCGATGAGGTGGGCGAGCGGTTCGAGCGCGGCCGGGCGGGCGGCCCGGTAGCCGGTGGCGAGCACCACGGCGTCGGTGCGCACGAGGTGCTCGGCGCCGGAGTCGGTGTGCCGGCAGCGCAGTTCGAGGCCGCCGCAGGGCCCGGTCCCGGCCTCGGTGACGGCGGTGCCGGGGGTGATCTCGACCGGGGCGGTGTCGATCGGGCGGCCGATGGTCCGCTCGTAGAGGTGGTCGTGGATCTCGGCGAGGGTCTCGGCGCTGGCGGCCTTGTGGAGCTGCCACTGGGCGGCGACCAGGGTGTCCCGGACGGGCTCGGGCAGGCCGTGGAAGTACCGGGTGTAGTCGGGGGTGAAGTGCTCCAGCCCGAGCTTGGAGTACTCCATGGGTGCGAGGGCCCGGGTGCGGGTGAGCCAGCGCAGCCGGACGCCGTCGCCGTCGTGGCGGCGCAGCAGGTCGAGGAAGACCTCGGCGCCGGACTGGCCGCTGCCGACGACGGTGATGTCCCGGGCGCCGCCGAGGGCGGCCCGCCGGTCGAGGTAGTCGGCGGAGTGGAACGCCCCGGGGTGGCCGTCGAGGGCGGCGAAGGCCTCGGGCAGGACGGGCCGGGTGCCGACGCCGAGCGCGAGGTTGCGGGCGCGCACGCGGCTGCGCCGGCCGGTCGCGGTGTCGGTCAGCTCGGCCCGGAACAGGCCGTCCTCCCAGTGCAGTTCGCTGACCTCGGTGCCGAACCGGCAGGTGCCGAGCCGTTCGGCGGCCCAGCGGCAGTAGTGGTCGTACTCGCGGCGCGGCAGCTGGAAGCGCTCGGCGAAGTAGAACGGGAACAGCCGTTCCTGGTCGCGCAGGTAGTTGAGGAAGGACCACCGGTTGGTCGGGTCGACCAGGGAGACCAGGTCGGCGAGGAACGGCACCTGCATCCGGGCCCCGTCGACCAGCATCCCCGGGTGCCAGCGGAACTCCGGGCGCTGGTCGCAGAAGAGCGTCCGCAGGCCGGGGACGGGCTCGGCGAGCGCGGCGAGCGAGAGGTTGAACGGGCCGATGCCCACGCCGAGCAGGTCGTACGGCGGCTGGGGGGTCGAGGAGTGCACGGGGGTGTCCTAGGCGGGGAGTGGGGCGCGGTCGCGGATCATCAGGGCGGCGCGCTTGGCGGGCAGGTCGAGCTCGCCGGCCGGGCGGAACCCGGCGCGTTCGAAGGCCCGGACCGAGCGCCGGTTGCGGACGTCGGGTTCGGCCACCACCCGTTCGCAGCGCGGCCGTTGCCGCAGGATCCGGTCGGCGAGGGCGGCCAGCAGGACGGCGCCCAGGCCCCGGCCGCGGCTCGCGGCGGGGCCGAGCAGCAGGTGGACGCCGGTGTCGTGGGGCCGGGCCGGGTAGTGCGCGGCGAGCGGGTCGAGGTCGGCGCGGTAGACCTCCCAGTAGCTCATCGGGGTGCCGTCGAGCAGGCCCAGGCAGGGCACGCTGCGCCCGTCGCCGTCGAGCTGGGCCCGGACGTGCTCCGCGGTGACGGCGGGCGGGCCGGCGAGCTCCCAGAAGGCGGCGACCTCGGGGTCGTTCATCCAGCAGGCGAGCAGGTCGAGGTCGGCGGGCAGCCGGACCGGGCGGAGCCGGAACCCGCCGGCCGGGGTGGGGGTCTCGCCCCACCCGGGCACGTCGTCGAGCATCATGCCTCCGCCTCTCCCCCAGCCTTGGCGGCTGGGAGGTACCCCCATCGCTCGGCGGGGGCATTCGCCCACGCGCACCTCTTCCTGGTTCACTCTCCCCCAGCCTCCGGCCGGGGGGACCCCCACCGCTCGCTCACGCACGCGTCCGCCAGGGGGTTGGGGATGTCCACGTAGACGGACTGCGTGGCGACCGGGCCGACCAGCTCGTCCAGGCCGTTGATCCGGGTGAGCAGGTTGGCCTTGCAGGGCAGCGTCGGCGCGTCGAGCAGCAGGGCGGGCAGCGTCGAGCCGGTGGCGGTCGCCTCCGGTCCGGCGAGGAAGCGGCGCAGCGCGGCGAGCAGCACCGTTTCGTCGGCGAGCCCCTGGGAGCCGAGCGCGCCGACCAGGCCGAGCACGTGGTTGATGCCGAGGTAGTAGGCGAAGTGGTGGTCGATCACGTCGTCCGGGAGGAAGGTGTCGCTGTGCTCGCCGAGGCCGGGCAGCCGGGCGGTGAGCCGCTCGCGGGCGCTCTCCCGGTAGTAGTAGCCCTGGTTGTCGCGGTAGCGCCCGCCGCGGGGCCAGCCTTCGGCGTCGAGCAGGACGAGGCTGTTCTGCTGGTGCGCCTCCAGGGCGATGCCGCCGCGGCCGTCCAGCCACAGGACGGGGAGCACGACGGCGTCCAGGTAGCGCAGGAACCATTCAGCGGCCACGGTGCGCAGCGGGCGGCCGCAGCGCACGGCGAGCGCACGGAGGGTGTCGCCGAGCCGGGACGGCACGGTGGTGCCGGTGCCGAGCGGCTGTTCGGCGACGAGCCCGGCGACGCACAGCGCGCGGTCGGCGGGGGCGAAGGGCTGGGCGCGCAGGACGGTGTCCAGGCCGCCGGGGTCGCCGAGGGCGGGGTGGTCGACGCCGATCCAGGCGGGGTCGCGGACGACGTCGAAGCCCGGGTGGGCGGCCCGCCACTCGGCGGCGAGTCCGCTCTCCAGCAGCCGGTGCACCTCCAGGCCGCGGTGGAGCTCCTTGCGCAGGTTCTCCCGGCGGGAGTTGGTGATCCGCAGGCCGAGCGAGAGCTTGAGCATCCACGGGGTGCCGGGCCGGTAGACGGTGCGCACCGACGAGGTGGGGTACCAGGGGTCGCCGGCCGGGCCGAGGTCGTGCAGGAGTCCTTCGGCGAGCAGGGCGGCGACGGCCGGGCGGTGGGCCAGCTCGCGGGCCTGCCAGGGGTGCAGGGGCAGGGCGGCGGTGCCGGGCGGCAGCGGGGCGCGGTCGCCGAGCAGGCGGGCGGTGATCCGCTCGGCGGTCTCGGGGAGGGCGGATCCGGCGGCGAGCAGGGCCCGGTCGACGGCGTACCAGTGGAGTTGGAAGGAGCCGTGCAGTTCGGGCGAGTAGGCGGCGCTCTGGGCCGGGCCGAGGCCGTCGCGGCTCTTGGGGGTGGGGTGCAGGGGGTGGCCGAGCAGCAGGGACTGTTCGGCGGCGAGGAAGTGGGAGCCTTCCGGTCCGCCGGGCGCGGCGCCGGTGCGGCGGTGGGCGAGGATCTCGGCGGTGCGCACGACGGAGTCGGCGACCCTGGCGGCGAGGTCGGCGACCTGTCCGGGGTCGGGCCGGTCGGCGGCCGCGGCGGCGAGCAGCGCGGCGGCGGTGACGGCGTCCACCGGGGCGTCGGGGGCGCCGTCGCCGGCGCCGAGGCGGGCCGGGCCGAAGCGGTGCCAGCCGCCGGGTGACCAGTGGCGGACGGGCGCGGAGAGCCGTGCGGCGCCGCCGAGCACGGCGATCCGCAGTCGGCCGTCCGGTCCCGGGCGGGCGCCGGTCTCGCGCGTCCAGCAGCGCAACAGGGCCTCCAGCGCGGCCTGTTCGGCGGCGACGGCGGGGTCGGGGTGCAGCAGCGGGTCTGGCCCGGCCGGCCGGTCCGCGGGCGGCAGCGTTTCGGGCGGGGCTCCGGTCAGGGCGGCGGTGCTCAAGGGTGCTCCTCGGGACGCGTGGGGTGCGGACGCGCGCGGATGGCGGAGGGGGGTTCGGCGGGCGCTCGCACCGTCGCGTCAGGTAAGGGTTACCTATCCCTGACGGGTGATCACAAGGACGGCTCACTCGTCCGGGTGAAGATCGGTGATTGTTCACCGCCGGGGAGGACGCCCGGTTGTACCGGTGGCTCCTGTGGAGGCTTCGTCACGGATCGGTGACCACCGCTCAGGAGCCGCAACCCGGGGGCGCCCGGCGCCGTCCTCCCGACCAGTGGAAGACTCCTACCCCGGACCGTCCCGTCCACGAACCACCGTCCCGTCCACGCACCGATCCACAGGGGGAAGCGCACAGATGCCATCGATCCACCGGTCCGCCGTCGCAGCCGTCCTCGCCGCCGGCACCCTGTTCGCGGTGAGCGCCTGCGGCCCGGACGGCCCGTCCTCGGCCACCGGCACGGACACCGCCGCACCGCCGCCCGCCTCGGCGAGCGGCCCCGGCAGCCCCGCCCCCGGCGGCGGCGTCATCGGCGGGATCACGCTGCCCTCGGGCATCCCCACCAGCCTGCTGGAGGGCCTGCCCAAGAGCTGGGACGACCTGAAGAAGTGGAAGTTCGAGGACTGGGACAACTGGGCGTCCAAGCACGTCTTCAACAACCCGGTCGTGAAGGACTTCTGGAACCCGGACAAGATGGGCGACTCCAAGCCGGCCGACCCGGCCCCGCCCACCGCCAAGCCGGCCGCCGACGACGGCGTGACCGACCCCGAGCCGCCGGTGGTCAAGGCCGTGCCGGTGCCGCGCCCGTACACCAAGCAGCCCTCCGGCAAGGTGTTCTTCAGCGCCCAGGGCGGCCGGGGCAACTGCTCGGCGACGGTCATCACCGACCCGCAGCACCCGGGCAAGAGCAACCTGGTCTGGACGGCCGGCCACTGCGTGCACGAGGGCAAGGGCGGCAACTACTACAAGGACCTCGTGTTCGTGCCCGCCTACAACAACTCGGGCGCCTCCAGCGGCGGCAAGAAGGCCCCGCTGTCCGAGCTGGCCCCGCTCGGCACCTGGTGGGCCGACCAGGTCACCACCTCGCCGCAGTGGGTGGTCGAGGGCGGCGGCACCGGGGACTCCGCCAGCCAGTACGACTTCGCGATCATGCACGTGAGCAACCAGAGCGGCACCGGCAAGTCGCTGGAGGAGACGGTCGGTTCGGCCGTCCCGGTCTGGTTCGACGCCCCGCGCGACCGGCTCTCCGTCTCGGCCGTCGGCTACCCGCTCTACAAGCCGTTCGACGGCCAGGAGCTGTACAAGTGCGACGGCGGGAAGCCGACCCGCCTGTCCTTCGACCCGAAGCGGCCGTCGATGCTCACCATCGGCTGCAACATGACCCAGGGCGCCAGCGGCGGCGGCTGGTTCGCCACCATGCCCGACGGGCGGACGGCGCTGGTCAGCAACACCTCGATCGGCACCCAGGAGCACACCTCGCTGAGCGGCCCGTACCTGGAGACGGTCGCCAAGAACGCCCTGGACTGGATCTCCAGGAAGCAGTGACCGCGTTCACCCACCGCCGGGGACGATGCACCGTGCCGTACACCACCCGCGGACGCGTGCCGCGGCACCGGGCCGCACTGGCCGGCGCCGCGGCGCTCGCCGCGCTCGCCCTCACCGCGACCGCGTGCGGGCCGGACCGGACCGCCGGGAGCGCCGCGAGCGCGCCAGCCACCCTCGCCCGGCCGGCGCCGCCGACCAGCCCCGGCGACCTGGCCGGCTGGAAGGTCGACGACTGGGCCCGCTTCGTCGCCGACAGCGCCTTCGCCAACGAGGTGCCCCCGGGCTTCTGGTCCCGCGCCAGGATGGAGGCCGCCAAGGGCCGGCCCGTCCCGGAGGCCCCGCGCACCGCCGCCCAGGGCGACGCGCCGCAGGACGCTCCCCCGGCCCAGGCCCCGGCCCAGGCGCAGCCGCACCCGTACGGCCCGGCCGCCGCCGTGGTCGGCAGGCTCTTCGTGACCGCGCCCGGGGGCGACGCCGCGTGCTCCGGCACGGTGGTCTCCGACCCGGCCGCCCCGGGCCGCAGCGACCTCGTCTACACCGCCGCCCACTGCCTGCACGACGGCAAGGGCGGCGCCTGGCTGCGGAACATCACCTTCGTGCCCGGCTACAACCGCGACGGCCAGGCCGGCCGCGGGAAGCCGGCCACCGACCAGCAGGTGTCCCCGTACGGCCGCTGGACGGCGGTGCGCGCGCTGGTCTCGCCGACCTGGCTCAAGGAGAGCGGCACCGGCGCCCACGACCAGTACGACTACGGGATCGTCCGGGTGCGCGACGAGAGCGGCTCCGGCCGGTCGCTGGAGGAGACGGTCGGCGGCTCGGTCCCGGTCTGGTTCAACGCCCCGCGCGAGCAGATCACCTCGGCGTCCGCCTACGGCTACCCCGCCGAGAAGCCGTTCGACGGTACGGAGCTCGACCACTGCGACGCGCCGGCCGCGCCGGCCCGGCTGGCCTTCGACCGGGCCCGCCCGCCGATGTACGCGATCGGCTGCACCATGACCGGCGGCGCCGACGGCGGCGGCTGGTTCATCGTCAAGGACGGCAAGCCCAACCTGATCAGCGTCACCTCGGTCGGCGACCGCAACCCGACCGGGTACCTGGCCGGCCCCTCGCTCCAGGACCAGGCGAAGCAGGCCTTCGAGTACTTCGCCAAGAACGTCCGATGACGTGCGAGCCCCCGGACGGGGTTCCGTCCGGGGGCCTTCGCACGTCACGAGGGGCCGGTCAGCCCCGCAGGGCCACCGCGAAGCGCTCAAGCTCCGCGGCCAGCTCGACCGGCACCTTGGCGTGCAGCAGCGTGCCCTCGCCGGTGTGCTCGGTGGAGAGCAGCTCGCCCTCCGCGTGCACCCGGGAGACCAGACCGCCCTGGGTGTAGGGCACCAGGGCCCGCACCTCGACGGCCGGGCGCGGCAGCTCGTCGTCGATGAGCTTCAGCAGCTCCTCGATGCCCGCGCCGCTGCGGGCCGACACCACGATGGCGTGCGGCTCGCGGCGCAGCAGGCGCTGCAGCACGTGCGGGTCGGCGGCGTCCGCCTTGTTGATCACCACGATCTCGGGGACGTTCTGCGCGTCCACCGAGACGATGACCTCGCGCACGGCGGCCAGCTGCGTCTCCGGCTCGGGGTGCGAACCGTCCACCACGTGCAGGATGAGGTCCGCGTCGGCGACCTCCTCCATGGTGGAGCGGAACGCCTCGACCAGGTGGTGCGGCAGGTGCCGGACGAAGCCGACGGTGTCGGCCAGCGTGTAGACCCGCCCGCTGGGCGTCTGCGCCCGGCGCACGGTCGGGTCCAGGGTGGCGAACAGCGAGTTCTCCACCAGGACGCCCGCCCCGGTGAGCCGGTTGAGCAGGGAGGACTTGCCGGCGTTGGTGTACCCGGCGATGGCCACCGACGGCACCTGGTTGCGCCTGCGCTCCTGGCGCTTGGTGTCGCGGCCCTTCTTCATGTCGGCGATCTCCTTGCGGAGCTTCGCCATCTTCTCGCGGATCCGGCGCCGGTCGGTCTCGATCTTGGTCTCACCGGGGCCACGGGTGGCCATGCCGCCGCCGGACGAGCCGGAGCCACCACCACCCATCTGCCGGGAGAGCGACTGGCCCCAGCCGCGCAGGCGCGGCAGCATGTACTGCATCTGCGCGAGCGAGACCTGCGCCTTGCCCTCGCGGGACTTGGCGTGCTGGGCGAAGATGTCGAGGATCAGGGCCGTCCGGTCGACGACCTTGACCTTGACCACGTCCTCCAGCTGGATCAGCTGGCCGGGGGTGAGCTCACCGTCGCAGACGACGGTGTCGGCGCCGGTGGAGGCGACGATGTCGCGCAGCTCCTTCGCCTTGCCGGAGCCGATGTAGGTCGCGGCGTCGGGCTTGTCACGGCGCTGGATCACACCGTCCAGGACCTCGGAGCCGGCGGTCTCGGCGAGGGCGGCGAGCTCAGCCATCGAGTTCTCCGCCTCCTCCAGCGTCCCGTCCGTCCAGACACCGACGAGCACCACGCGCTCCAGGCGGAGCTGGCGGTACTCGACCTCGGTGACGTCCTGGAGCTCGGTGGAGAGACCGGCGACGCGGCGCAGCGCGGCGCGCTCGCTGCGGTCGTACTGGTCTCCGTCGTAGTGCCGGCCGAGGTCCTCGTCGATGGCCGCGAGGTCCTCGTCCATGAGGGCTTCCGCTCGCAGACCGTCGAGGCGGCGCGGGGCGTCGGCGTGGTCGCGGGTGTCGAACGTGGAGGTCATTCTGTCCTTTGGTCGCTGGGTGGCTTCGGCGACGGCCCGTGGACGGTACCGGAGCTCTTCTGCCCGGTGAACGCCGTGGACCTGCCGCGCATTCCCCTCGATGGTCCCACGCCCGGCGCGGGCCGGTCACCCCCATTTCTTCCGGCCGTGCCGTCCTCGGGGGCGTGCGGGCGGCTGACGTCGTACACGCCGGAGACCCGGAGCATGGCCCGCATCAGGCCGGGCAGGGCGGCCGGGGCGGGCAGCTCGACGGTGTAGGTGTGCCGCACCCGCAGCTCCTGGGGCGGCTCGACCTCGGCCGAGACGATGCCGACGTCCTCGGCGGAGATCGCCGCGGTCAGGTCGGCGAGCAGCCGGGGCCGGTTCAGGGCCTCGGCCCGCAGGGTGGCCCGGTAGCCGTCGGCCGGGGTGCCGTCGGCCCGCCAGCGGACCTCCAGCGTGCCGCGTCCGGCGGTCCGCATCCGCTCCCCCGCCGGACAGCCGGTGCGGTGCACGGCGACGGTGCCGCCGCGGATCGGGTAGCCGGTCACCTCGTCCGGCGGCACCGGCGTGCAGCAGCGGGCCAGCCGTACCGGCGCCCCCGGCCGCCCGGCCACCGCGACCGGGGCGGCCCGGCGCTCGGCGGTGCGGTGCGCGGGCGGGGCGGGCTGCCCGGCGGAGGGGCCGGTGCGGACCGCCGGCAGCCGGGCCGGGTGGTCGGCCAGCCAGCGCTCGATGGCGAGGCGGGCGGCCGGGGTGCGGGCGTGGGCGAGCCACTCGGGCGCGGGCCCGGAGGGCTCGGCGGCGCGCGGCCCGGCCCCGGCGGGCACGGTCTCGGTGAGCACGGCGAGCAGGTCGCCGTCCTGGAGGACGGTGGACAGCGCGGTGAGCCGGCCGTTGACCCGCACGCCGATGCACCGGTGCCCGGTGTCCTCGCCGAGCAGGTAGGCGGCGTCCACGCAGGTGGCGCCGGCCCGCAGCTGAAGCGTTTCGCCGCACTCCGTCACGACCGTGATCTCCCGGTCGCCGGCCAGGTCGGCGGTGAGCGCCGACCAGAACGCGTCCGGGTCGGGCGTCTCCTGCTGCCACTCCAGCAGCCGGCTGAGCCAGCCGGGCCTGGCCGGGTCGGTGCGGTCGAGCTCGTCGGCGTCCTGGACGGCGGCGGCGGGCTCCGGGTCGCCGAGGGCGACCACCCCGGTCTCGGCCACCTCGTGCATCCGCCGCGTGCGCACCAGCACCTCGACCACCGCGCCGCCCTCCAGCGCGACCGCGGTGTGCAGCGACTGGTACAGGTTGAACTTGGGGGCGGCGACGAAGTCCTTGAACTCGCCGGGCAGCGGCGTCCAGCAGGTGTGCAGCTCGCCGAGCACGGCGTAGCAGTCGGCGTTCTCCTCGACGACCACCAGCAGCCGGCCGAAGTCGGCCGGCTGCGGCCCCTGCGGCCGCCCGTCCGCCCCGGGCGCGGCGGCCCGCTTGAGCAGCACCCGGTGCAGCGAGACGCAGTGCCGCGGCCGGACGGTGACCTCGGCGGCGACCCCGGTCTCGGCCAGCTGCCGGGCCAGCAGCCGCGCGAAGGGCTCCAGCAGGGTGTCCGGCTCACCCTCGTGACCGGCCATCAGGGTGCGGGTGCGGGTGTGCTCCTCGGGGTGCAGGGTGGCGAAGACGATGTCCTCCAGCTCCGCCTTGAGCACCTGGATGCCGAGCCGCTCGGCCAGCGGGATCAGCACGTCCCGGGTGACCTTGGCGATCCGCACCTGGCTGGCCGGCTTCATGTGCCGGATGGTGCGCATGTTGTGCAGCCGGTCGGCGAGCTTGATCACCATCACCCGGACGTCGTCCCCGGTGGCGACCAGCATCTTGCGGAAGGTCTCGGCCTCGGCCGCGGCACCGAAGTCGACCTTCTCCAGTTTCGTCACCCCGTCGACCAGGTAGGCGACTTCGGGCCCGAACCCGGCGCTCACCTGATCCAGCGTCAACTCGGTGTCCTCCACCGTGTCGTGGAGCAGCGAGGCAACCAACGTCGTGGTCCCGGCGCCGAGTTGGGCCAGGATCATGGTGACGGCCAGCGGGTGGGTGATGTACGGCTCGCCGCTCTTGCGCTTCTGCCCGCGGTGGCTGGCCTCGGCCAGCCGGTAGGCGCGCGCGAGCAGTCCGAGGTCGGCCTGCGGATGGTGCCCGCGGTGGGCCCGGACGAGCGGTTCGAGCGCGTCCGGCACCGGCTGGCGGCCGGTGGCCAGCAGGGCGGCCCGCCCGGCGCGGCCGAGCGCGGCCCGGCCGAGGCCGCCCAGGGGCCGCAGGACCCCGGCCTGCCGCGTGCTTGTCGGCGGCCCGAGCGGTTGTCCGGCTTCGATGGTCATGGCACCTCCGGCGACGGTCACCGGCGGCCGCCCCGACGAGGGGCGCCGACCCGGTGATCCATGCTACCGAGCACAGCACGTTGCGCGATGCCTCGCTTCCCCTCTGCGACCGGTATCACTCGATCGGGGGGATTCGTCACCGTACGAAATGGGCAAACCGGGCCCTCAGCCGGTCAGTGCCGCCCACCACCGGGGGTCGATCTCGCCGGCCGCCACGATCACCGCGGCGCCGGTCATCTGCACCAGGCCGTCGGGGTGCTCGGTGATCGTCAGCCGCCCGCCGGGCAGGTCCACCGCGTAGGTCGCCGCCTCGCCGGTGACCGCCGGGTCGAGGCCGTCGCGCCGGATCGAGGCCACCGCGACGGCGCACGCGCCGGTGCCGCAGGACAGCGTCTCGCCGGAGCCGCGCTCGTGCACCCGCATGGCGACGTGCCGCGGCCCGCGGTCCACCACGAACTCGACGTTGACGCCCTCGGGGTAGGCGCCCTCGGGGCTGGTGAGCGGCGGGCGCAGCAGGTCGCCCGCGTGGTCGAGGCTCTCGACGAAGGCGACGGCGTGCGGGTTGCCCATGTTGACGTTCAGCGCGGGCCAGCGCCGCTCGCCGACGGCGACCTCGATGCCGTCCGGCCCGGGCAGCCTCGCGCGGCCCATGTCGATGGTGATCTCGCCGGCCGTGCCGTCCTCGGCGTCCTCGGCGACCTGCGCGGTCAGCACCCCGGCCCGGGTGGCCACCGAGATCTCGCCGGGCTTGGCGTGGCCGGCCTCGACCAGGTAGCGGGCGAAGACCCGCAGACCGTTGCCGCACATCTCGGCGATGCTGCCGTCGGAGTTGCGGTAGTCCATGAACCACTCGGCCCGGTCGGCGAGGTCCGCGGCGGCCGGCTCGGCGGCGGAGCGCACCACGCGCAGCAGGCCGTCGCCGCCGATGCCCGCCCGCCGGTCGCACAGCGCCGCGACGGCCTGCGGGCCGATCGCCAGCCGGCCGTCGGGGTCGGGGACGATGACGAAGTCGTTCTGGGTGCCGTGCCCCTTGAGGAAGGGGATGCCGGCCGGCTGCGAAGAGGATGCGCTCACCCTCCCGATGGTACTGAGGAGGGCGGGAGGCCGGTCGGGGCGGGCGGCCCGTCGGGCTGGTGCCTCGGCCCTAGCGGAGGTGGGCGACCCGCCAGACGGCGAGGGCGCAGGCGGCGAGCGCGATCAGGGTGTAGACGACGATCGCCTTCCACCCGGCCCGCTTCCCGGAGCCCCGGCGCGGCAGGCCCGGCCACTTGTACCCGGCGTGCCGGGCGGCCATCGCACCCCAGCCGACCGAGGCGGCGGTGAGCAGCAGGCCGAGCATCCCGACCATGGTCGCCCGCGCCCCGGCGGAGCCGAAGGCGAGCGGGAAGCTGAACATCAGCGAGCCGAGGGTGCCGAGCAGCGCGATCGGCAGCGTCTGCCACCACCGCAGCCGGCGCCGCGGGCGGATCTCCCGCTCGTGCACCGCGCCGGCCGGGCCGCTGGTGTCCAGCGTGGGCAGCGCGACGGCGTAGGAGGTGGGCGCGTCCAGGCCGGTCAGCACGGGGAGGTCACCCATCGTCGACTCGTCGAACTCGTCGGCCGGTGCGGTGACGCTCCCGCTCTGGCCGGACTCGGGGCCGGTACCCGTCGACACACGGCCTCCCCTGACAGTTCGACACGAGCGGACTCGCGGCCGGTACGGCCGGCCCGCCCGGGCCGACCCTTATGACACCGATGATGGCATGTCCAGAGGTGCGTTCCGGGCCTCTCCGGGGTCGGCGGGTGATCCGTGGCCATCACGTGATCGGGCCGTAACCCCCGGTTGGTCCTGCACGGCCACGTGCTCGCGCAGCTGCACCGCCGAAGTGGCCGGATCCCGCCTACGCGGCCGATGCGCGCTGACGCCCGATCAGCTCAAGGGAACGTTCCAGCAGCTCGACCGGGTCGGTGCCGGCCGGGCGGGAGAGCCAGTGGATCCGGTCGTCCCGGCGGAACCAGGACTCCTGGCGGCGGGCGAAGCGCTTGGTGGCCCGCACGGTTTCGGCCTTCGCCTCGTCCTCGGTGCACTCGCCGGCGAAGTGGTCGAGCATCTGCTGGTACCCGAGCGCCCGGGAGGCGGTCCTGCCCTCCCGCAGCCCGACCCGTTCGAGCGCGCGCACCTCGTCGAGCAGCCCGGCCTCCCACATCCGGTCGACGCGCAGGGCGATCCGCTCGTCCAGCTCGGGGCGCGGCACCGCGACGCCGATCTGCACGGCGTCGTAGACGGCGGTGTTGCTCGGCAGGTTGGCGGTGAACGGCTGCCCGGTGATCTCGATGACCTCCAGCGCGCGGACGATCCGCCGCCCGTTGCCGATCAGGATCGCCTCGGCCGCCGCCGGGTCGAGCCCGGCCAGCCGCCGGTGCAGCGCGTACGGGCCGGCCTCGGCGAGCTCCGCCTCCAGCCGGGCGCGGACGGCCGGGTCGGTGCCGGGGAACTCCATCTCGTCGATCGCCGCCCGGACGTACAGCCCGGAGCCGCCGACCAGCACCGCGGCCCGCCCGGCGGCGAGCAGCCGGTCGATCTCGGCGCGGGCCAGCCGCTGGTACTCGGCGACACTGGCGGCCTCGGTGACGTCCCAGACGTCCATCAGGTGGTGCGGGATCCCGCCCCGCTCGTCCGTCGTGAGCTTGGCGGTGCCGATGTCCATGCCCCGGTAGAGCTGCATCGAGTCGGTGTTGATGATCTCGCCGCCGAGGCTGCGGGCGACGGCCACGGCGAGGTCGGACTTGCCGGCGGCGGTCGCCCCGACGATCGACACGACGGGGGGCTGGACGGTGCGGGAGCTGCTCACCGCTCCAGTCTCGCAAAACCGCCGCGGGACCGGGCACCGGGCTGCCTCCCGCCCCCGATTGCGCGACGATATGACTGTTTCCGGCTGTTTCCAGGCCCTGGTCCGGTTTGCGAACGCTTTACCCCTCCCGGACGTTGGGCAGGAAACAGGGAGAGAAGGAGATCGCCATGGGCCTGATGGACAACCTCAAGGGCAAGGCCGAGGAGCTCAAGGAGCGCGCCAGCGAGCTCGCCGGCAAGCACCACGACCAGATCGACAGCATGGTGGACAAGGCCGGCGGCGCCATCGACAAGGCGACCAAGGGCAAGTACAGCGACAAGATCGAGCACGGTGCCAGCAAGGCCAAGGGCGCGGTCGACGACTTCGCCCACAAGCCGGAGCCCGGCGAGGAGGGCACCGGCGGCAACGGCCGGGCGCCGCACGCCTGAGCGCGGGTGCGGCGGTGATCAGCTCCAGGACGCCACGAAGTACCCGACGCCGTACGGCGCGTCCTGGTAGCCGAGCCGCGCGGTGAGGCCGGCGCCCTCGGCGGCGCCGGCCAGCACCTGCCAGGGCGCCCGGCCGTCGGCCTTCAGTTCGGCGGCCAGGGCGGCGTCCAGCGCGGCCAGGGCGGGGAGGTCGGCCGAGCCCAGGGCGGCGGCCAGCGCCGCGTCGTAGCCCTCGGCGCGCTCGTCCAGGTAGCCGGGCGCCTTCACCGTGCGGCAGGCGCTGCCGCCGCCGAGCACCAGCAGGGCGACGCGGTCGGCCAGCCCGGCCAGGCCCTGGCCCAGCCCGAGCATGCGGTCGGCGGGGGCGTCCTCGGGCACGGCGCAGGCGTGCGTCGGCAGGGTCACCCCGGCGCGCTCCAGCAGCCACGCCCCGACGGTCAGCGAGGGCGCGAGCTCCGGCCCCTCGACCCGGCCGCCCGGCAGCTTGGCCACCAGCGGCACCCCGTAGCGCTGGAAGGAGCCCGCCCCGCCCTCGGTCCACACCTCGGCCCCGGGCCCGGCGCCGACCACCACGACCAGCTCGGGCCCGGCCGCGACCAGCGCCGCCAGTGCCTCGTCGCAGGCGGCCCGCAGCGCGTCCAGTTCGCTCGCCGCCCCGGCGGCGACCTCGGGGACGAGCAGCGGCGGACAGGGGCACACGGCGGCGGCTACCAGCATGTGGATCACTCTAGTGCCGTGGCCGGACAGGTCCGCCGTGTTGCGACGCCCGGCCACGGCACCAGCCGAGAAGCACGGCGGCCCGGCGGGACCCGAAGGTCCTGCCGGGCCGCCGGAGCGTCCTGCGCGGGGGCGGGCGGGGCGGGCGTCAGTCCCCGCAGCAGCCGCCCGCCGGGGCCGCGAGCGGCAGCGCCGCCGGGGCGCCGACGCTCGGCAGGCCGAGCATCACGCCAGCCGGCTTGGCGGCGGGCTTGGCCTGGCGCTTCTCCCACGCGTCGCCCGCGCGGGTGCGGCGCACGGCGAGGGCCGGGCCCTCGGCCAGCAGGTGGTGCGGGGCGGCGTAGGTGATCTCGACGGTCACCACGTCACCCGGGCGCACCGGCTCGGCGGGCCGCGTGCTGTGCTCGTCGTTCAACCCTCGAAGCCTCGGGTTGAAGTGCACGAGGCGGTTGTCGGGGGCGCGTCCGGAGAGGCGGTCGGTCTTGCCGTCCTTCTTGCCCTCGCCCTCGGCGACCAGGATCTCCAGCGTGCGGCCGACCTGCTTCTTGTTCTCGTCCCAGGAGATCTCCTCCTGGAGCGCGATGAGCCGGTCGTAGCGGGCCTGCACGACGGCCTTCGGCACCTGGTCCGCCATCTCCGCGGCCGGGGTGCCGGGGCGCTTGGAGTACTGGAAGGTGAACGCGTTGGTGAAGCGCGCCTCGCGGACGACGTGCATCGTCTCCTCGAAGTCCTCCTCGGTCTCGCCGGGGAAGCCCACGATGATGTCGGTGGAGATGGCCGCGTCCGGCATGGCCTCGCGGACCTTGCGGATGATCCCGAGGAAACGGTCCTGCCGGTAGGAGCGGCGCATCGCCTTGAGGACGCGGTCCGAGCCGGACTGCAGCGGCATGTGCAGCTGGTGCATCACGTTCGGCGTCTCGGCCATCGCGGCGATGACGTCGTCGGTGAAGTCGCGCGGGTGCGGGGAGGTGAAGCGGATCCGCTCCAGGCCCTCGACCTGGCCGGCGGCGCGCAGCAGCTTGGAGAAGGCCTCGCGGTCGCCCAGGTCGGAGCCGTAGGCGTTGACGTTCTGGCCGAGCAGGGTCACCTCGATGACGCCCTCGTCCACCAGCGCCTCGATCTCGGCGAGGACGTCGCCGGGGCGGCGGTCCTCCTCCTTGCCGCGCAGCGCGGGCACGATGCAGAAGGTGCAGGTGTTGTTGCAGCCGACCGAGATCGAGACCCAGGCGGCGTAGGCGGACTCGCGGCGGGTGGGCAGCGTGGAGGGGAAGGTCTCCAGCGACTCCAGGATCTCGACCTGGGCCTTCTTCTCGACCGCGGCCCGCTCCAGGAGCGCCGGCAGGTGGCCGATGTTGTGGGTGCCGAACACCACGTCGACCCAGGGGGCGCGCTGGACGATGGTGTCGCGGTCCTTCTGCGCGAGGCAGCCGCCGACGGCGATCTGCATGCCCTGGTTGCGGCCCTTGGCCGGCGCGAGCTGCCCGAGGTTGCCGTACAGCTTGTTGTCGGCGTTCTCGCGCACCGCGCAGGTGTTGAACACCACCAGGTCCGGGTCGCCCTCGGGCCCGGCCTTGACGTAGCCCGCCTCCTCCAGCAGCCCGGACAGGCGCTCGGAGTCGTGGACGTTCATCTGACAGCCGTGCGTGACGACCTTGTAGCTCTTCAATCCGCTCTCACCGCTCACCAGACCAGGGTACGGGCACGCGTGAAGGGCTTTTTCACGGACGGCGGCCCCGCGGCCCCTCCCGTTCTGCCGGGGCGCCTGGCACTATCCCTGCATGACCCCCACCGTTCCCTCACGTCCGGGCGCCGTGCTCCGCGCGGCCGCCCGAAGCCCGCTGTGGCGGACGGTCCTGGTACTGGCCCTGCTGCTGGCGGGACTCGGCGGGTGGTGGCTCTCGGCGGGCCGCTCGCCCGGCTACCCGCGCGGGGAGACGCACTTCGCGACGGGCGTGCAGCGCGGGGTCTACGACCGGTACGGGCAGCTGCTGCAGGCGCACGTCGCCAAGTCGATGCCCGGGGTGCGGCTGGCGCTGGACAACACCGACGGCTCGGTCGAGAACCTGAAGCGGGTGGCCGACGGCCGGGACCAGTTCGCCATAGCGACGGCCGACGCCGTCGCCGACTACCAGGGGCCCGGCAAGGACCGGCTGCGGGCGATCGCCCGGCTCTACGACGACTACCTCCAGCTGATCGTCCCGGCCTCCTCGCCGGTCCAGCGCACCGCCGACCTCAAGGGCCTGCGGGTGGGCGTGGGCCTGCCGCAGTCCGGGGTGAACCTGGTGACCAGGCGGCTGCTGACCGCCGCCGGCCTGGACCCGGACCGGGACATCAAGGGCGTGCCGGACGGGGTCGGCGACGCCGCCGACGACCTGCGCGAGGGCAGGGTGGACGCCTTCTTCTGGTCCGGCGGCCTGCCCACCAGCGCGCTGACCGACCTCTCCGACCACGTCCGGATCAGGATCGTCCCGCTGGCCGACCTGTCCGAGCAGCTCCACAAGGCCGAGGGCGGCGGCACCGACGCCTACCGGGCGGCCACCATGCCCAAGGGCACCTACCCGAACGCCGAGCCGCAGGACGCCGTCGCCACCGTGGCGGTGCCCAACCTGCTGATCACCCGGGACGACGTCGACCCCGGCCTGGTCCAGGGCATGACCGAGGCGGTGATCGACAGCCGCGACCAGATCGGCGCCCAGGTCCACGCCGCCCAGCTGGTCGACCTGCGCACCGCCGTGTACACCGACCCGCTCCCCCTCCACGAGGGCGCGATGCGCTACTACCGCTCGGTCAAGCCCTGACCTGGCGCGTCCGCGACCACTGCTTCCCCGACTACTGCTTCCCCGGGCGGGGCACGGCCAGGGTCACCGCGAGCCCGGTCGGCTTGACCGGGGCGAAGCCGAGCGAACCGCCGCCCGCCAGCAGCAGGGTGCGGGCGATCGACAGGCCGAGCCCGGAGCCGTCCACGTTCTGGTGCCGCGGGCTGCGCCAGAACCGGTCGCCCGCCCGGGAGACCTCCTCCTCGGTGAGGCCCGGCCCGGCGTCGCTGACCGTCACCGCGACCTCGTCGCGCCGCACCGCGACCCGCAGCCGCACCCGGCTGCCCTCCGGGGAGAACTTGAGCGCGTTGTCCAGGACCGCGTCCAGCGCCGAGCCGAAGCCGATCGGGTCGGCCATGCCGAGCGCGAGCGCCGGGCCGTCCCAGCGCAGCTCGATGCCGCGCTGCACGGCCACCGTCCGCCAGGCGTCGACCCGGGCGAGGGTGAGCGCGGCGAGGTCGGTCGGCTCGGGTTCGGGGCGGGCGTGCTCGGCGGTGGCGAGGCCGAGCAGGTCGTCCAGCACCCGGGCCAGCCGGGCGCCCTCCTCGCGGACGACGCCCAGCTCCTCCTCGTGCCCCTCGGGCAGTTCCAGGCCGAGCACCTCGACCCGCAGCAGCAGCGCGGCCAGCGGGTTGCGCAGCTGGTGGGAGGCGTCCGCGACGAAGGCCTTCTGCTGGTCCAGGGCGAGCACGACGTGGTCGGCCATCTCGTTGAACGAGTGCGCCAGCCGCTGCAGTTCGGGCGGGCCGCCGCCGGGGGCGACCCGGGCGTTCATCCGGCCGGTGGCGATGTCGTGGGTGGCCCGGTCCAGGGTGCGCACCGGGCGCAGCACCCACTCGGTGAGCCGGACGGCGAGCAGCACGGCGACGATCATCGCGGCGGCCTCGCCGGCCCCGATCACCAGCCAGCTGTGCAGGATCCGGGTGCGCAGCGCCCCGGTCGGCGACTCGCTGAGCACCACGGCGACGACGTCGCCGTCGCGCACCACCGGGGCCGCGACGATGACCGTGCGGTCACCGGTCCACGGCCAGACCTGGGGCGGGTTGTGGCTGCGCCGCCCGTCCAGCGCCTCCTGGAAGGCCTGGGCGCCGGAGCCGCCGGAGGGCACCGTCCAGTTCTTCGGCGCGGCGGCGATCGGGACGCCGTCGCGCTGGAAGATGCCGAGGCGCACGCCGTACAGGTCGTAGTAGCGGGCGACCTCGGCGTCGATCGCGTTGCGCCGGCTGAGGTCGCCGGGGGCGGGCCCCGGGTCGCCCTTGCGCGCCGCGTCCGAGGTGCCGGAGGTGGGCAGGTCCTGGGCGAAGCGGGCGGCGTCGTCGAGCCGGTCGACGACCACCTTGGTCTGCTGGGCCGCCGCGACCGCCGCCGCGAGCGGCAGCCCGAGGGCGGCCAGGACGCAGACCATCAGGGCGAGCAGGATGCCGAGCAGGCGATTGCGCACGTACGGTCAGTGCTCCGCGCCGGCCGGGGGCGCGTCCGGGGCGGCCGCCGGGCACTCGGGGATCAGCCGGTAGCCGACGCCGCGCACGGCCTCGACCAGGCCGGGCAGCGCGAGCTTGTTGCGCAGCGAGCCGATGTGGACCTCCAGCGTGCGGCCGTTGCCCTCCCAGCCGCTGCGCCACACCTCGCTGAAGATCTGCTCGCGGCGGTAGACCACGCCGGGGCTCTGGGCGAGCAGCGCGAGCAGGTCGAACTCCTTGCGGGTGAGCGGCACGTCGCGGCCGTCCACGCTGACCCGGCGGCGCTCCCGGTCGATCCGTATGCCGCGGGACTCCAGCGGACCGCGCTGCTGCGGGACGGCGTCGGGCGCGGCCGGGGAGGCGGCGGACGGCGCGGCGCCGCGGCGGGCGACGGCGTGGATGCGGGCGAGCAGTTCGCCCATGTCGTACGGCTTGGTGACGTAGTCGTCGGCGCCGAGGTTGAGGCCGTGGATCCGGGAGCGGATGTCGGCCCGGGCGGTGACCATGATCACCGGGACGCCGCTGCCGGCCCGGATCCGGCTGCACACCTCGAAGCCGTCGCGGTCGGGCAGCCCGAGGTCGAGCAGCACCACCCGGTACGGCTCGTTGCCGTCCGGCACCAGCGCGTCCAGGGCCTCGTGCCCGCTGCGGGCGTGCCGGACCTGGAACCCGTGCCGTCCCAGCACCGCGACCAGCGCGGCGGCCACGCGTTCGTCGTCCTCGACGAGCAGTAGTCGCATGTCTCCTCCTTCCCCGTTCCCCGACGTCTCCAGGGGCCCCGGGGACTCCCCCGGGCGGTGATCACCGGGGCCGCTCGGTCGGTCCCGGTCCTGCGCAGTATGGGCCAGCGGGCCGCCGGACGCCAGGTTCGGCCGCGCGGCGGGGCTCCGCGGGACGCACCGCGCGGGCGCCGTCCACGTCAACCGTGCCCCGATCGCGGCCGGACGAACAGCTTGCGAGCGCCGTGTGGCCGTTTCGTGATGCTCAAGTTCCGCTCAGATCGGCTGACGAGGCATCGTCACGGCTCCTATGGTCGGCCCACCGGGGGCTGCGGCTCCGCCGGCTGCGGCCCCCGGATTTCGTACCACCATTGCAGCCCAAGGGAGTTCAGACTTCGCGCGGGCCGAACGAGAGAGCAGGCGCGATGACCGGGAATCCGATCATGGACTCGAAGTCCGCAGCCGCTCCGCTGGTCGTGCTGGACGGCGTGAACAAGCACTACGGCGCCCTCCACGTGCTCCAGGGCATCGACCTGCGGATCACCCAGGGCGAGGTCGTGGTGCTGATCGGGCCCTCCGGATCGGGCAAGTCCACGCTCTGCCGGACGATCAACCGGCTGGAGACCATCGACTCCGGCACCATCACCATCGACGGCCGCCCGCTGCCCGCCGAGGGCAAGGAGCTGGCCCGGCTGCGCGCCGAGGTCGGCATGGTGTTCCAGAGCTTCAACCTGTTCGCCCACAAGACCGTGCTGGAGAACGTGGTCATGGGCCAGGTCAAGGTGCGCAAGGTGGCGCGCCCGCAGGCCGAGAAGACGGCCCGGGAGCTGCTGGAGCGCGTCGGCGTCGGCGCGCAGGCGGACAAGTACCCGGCCCAGCTGTCCGGCGGCCAGCAGCAGCGCGTGGCGATCGCCCGCGCGCTGGCCATGAAGCCGAAGGTGATGCTCTTCGACGAGCCCACCTCGGCCCTCGACCCGGAGATGGTCAACGAGGTGCTGGAGGTCATGCGCCAGCTGGCCGCCGACGGCATGACGATGGTCGTGGTCACCCACGAGATGGGCTTCGCCCGCTCCGCCGCGAACCGGGTGCTGTTCATGGCCGACGGAAAGATCGTCGAGCAGAACACGCCGGACGCCTTCTTCACCGCACCGCGCTCCGAGCGCGCCAAGGACTTCCTCTCCAAGATCCTGCACCACTGACGCTCCGCCTCCCCCGGAAGGCCGGCCCGCCAACGGCGCCGGCCGGCCCGCCCCTGCGCACAACTTCCAGACGCCAGAGCCCGGTTGACCCCGTGGCCCAGCCCCCAGGAGAACAACCCTCATGAGGACTCGTCGCACCCTCGCCGTCGCGCTCTGTGCCGTCGCGCTCACCGCCACCGCCGCGTGCGGCAAGGACGGCTCGCCCGACGCCGCCGCCACCCCCAGCGGCGCCCCCGCGCTGCCGACCTACACGGTCAAGACCGACGTCAAGATCGACTCGGCGGTGCTCGCCGAGGCCCACAAGCGCGGCCAGCTGATCATCGGCGCCAAGGCCGACCAGCCGTTCCTCGGCTGGGAGGACGTCGCCAGCGGCGACCGCAGCGGCTTCGACATCGAGATCGCCAAGATGGTCGCCGCCGACCTCGGCTTCACCCCGCAGCAGATCAAGTGGCAGACGCTGGTCTCCTCGCAGCGCGAGCCCGCCATCGCCAAGGGCCAGATCGACTTCTACGTCGGCACCTACAGCATCAACGACGAGCGCAAGAAGTCGGTCTCCTTCGCCGGCCCGTACTACATCGCCGGCCAGGACCTGCTGGTGAAGGCCGACAACAAGGACATCACCGGCAAGGACGCGGTCACGGGCAAGAACGTCTGCACCGCCACCGGCTCGACGTCCATCAAGAACATCCAGCAGTACAACCCGAAGATCACGCAGTTCGACACCTACTCGGCCTGCGTCGAGAAGCTGCTGTCCGGCGAGGTCGACGCCGTCACCACCGACGACGCGATCCTCAAGGGCTACGCCTCCAAGTACAGCCCCAAGCTCAAGGTGGTCGGCCAGCCGTTCACCCAGGAGAAGTACGGCGTCGGCCTCAACAAGGACGACGCGGCCCTGCGCAACGCCATCAACGACTCCATCAAGGCGCACCAGGACAACGGCGACTGGAAGAAGGCGTACGACGCGACCCTCGGCCTCTCCGGCTCCGCGGCGCCCACCCCGCCGGCCCTCGAGCGCTACTGATCCACCCGCCCGATTCCTTACCGCTCCTGAGAGGAGGGCCGCCGGATGGGTTTCCTGTTCGAGGACGGCAACTTCACGCTGTTCCGCGACGGCTTCCTGCAGACGATCGAGCTGAGCGCCCTCAGCGCGCTGCTCGCCCTGCTGCTGGGCACCCTGCTGGCGGCCTTCCGGGTCTCCCCGGTCCCGGTGCTGCGCGCCTTCGGCACCGGCTGGGTGACGATCTTCCGCAACACCCCGCTGACCCTGCTGTTCTTCGCCGTCGAGTTCGGACTGCCCGCGCTCGACGTGCACTTCGAGCACCTCACCTTCGCGACGCTGGCGCTCGGCGGGTACACCGCCTCGTTCGTCTGCGAGGTGCTGCGCTCGGGCATCAACACCGTGCCGCTCGGCCAGGCCGAGGCCGCCCGCAGCCTCGGCATGACCTTCGGCCAGACGCTCACCCTGGTCGTCCTGCCGCAGGCCGCCCGGACCGTGCTGGCCCCGATGAGCAGCGTGTTCATCGCCCTGCCGAGGAACTCGGCGATCGCCGGCGCGTTCAGCGTCGGCGAGCTGTACAGCGCGCAGCAGACCTTCTCCGAGCGCGGCTACTCGATCTTCTCGATCTTCTTCTGGGTGGCCTGCGCCTACCTGGTGATCAGCGCCGTGATCGCCACCCTGTTCCGCATCCTGGAGTCCCGACTGGCGGTGGCCCGATGAACAGCCCCTTCACCCGCGGCTCGACCGCCAGCGTCCTGTACGACGCCCCCGGTCCGAAGGCCCGCACGCGGTACCGGCTGTTCGGCGTGCTGGCGTTCGTCGCGATCGCCGGCCTGCTCTGGTACGCCGTCACGGCGCTGTCCGACAGCGGCCAGTTCGACGCCGGGCTCTGGGACGTCTTCCAGTACAACACCATCCAGCAGCGGATCCTGGACGGCCTGCTCTCCACCCTGGAGGCCTTCGGCCTGGCGGCGCTGTTCTCGCTCACCCTCGGCTCGCTGCTCGCCGCCGGGCGGCTGTCCGACCACAAGCCGGTGCGCTGGGTGTGCACCGCGATCGTCCAGTTCTTCCGGGCGATGCCGCTGCTGATCCTCATCGTCGCGCTCTACTACGCGTTCTTCGCCAAGGACCCGATGTGGGCGCTGGTGCTCGGCCTCACCCTCTACAACGGCGCGGTCCAGGCCGAGATCATCCGCAGCGGCGTCAACGCCGTCCCCCGGGGCCAGTCCGAGGCGGCGTACGCCCTCGGGATGCGCAAGACCCAGGTGATGGCCGGCATCCTGGTGCCGCAGGCGGTCCGCTCGATGCTGCCGACGATGATCGGCCAGCTGGTCGTCACCCTGAAGGACACCTCGCTCGGCTTCGTCATCACCTACCACGAGCTGCTGTTCGTCGGTAAGGCGATCGCGAGCCAGCCGATGAACGCCGCGGGCTTCCCCTACATCCCGGTGGTCCTGGTGATCGGTCCGATCTACGTCGCGATGTGCCTGTTGCTCACCGCGCTCGCCCGGTGGATCGAAGCACGCGGCCGTCGCGGCGCGAACCGGCGCACTTCGGCTGCTGCTTGACGGACACGCAGGTGAACTGTTGCATTGCTCTTCGTGACACCTCCCGGGAGCTTCCACGCGGCATATGACGCCAGCCTGACGGCCTGCCCATGCCCGGCCTTCCGGGCCCGAACGGTCCACCCCCGCCCGGAGGGCCCGGCATGGACCCGGTGATCGTGGTCGGGGCCGGACCGGTCGGTCTGGCCCTGGCCCTCGCGCTCGCCCGGCACGAGGTGCCGACCGTCGTCCTGGACGAGGGCTCCGGGCTCTGCCCCGAGGGCCCGCGCAGCGTCGTCCTCGGGGCCGACTCCACCGCCTTCCTCACCCGGATCGGCTACCCCCGGGCCGTCTCCGACTCCGCCCTCTGGGACTCCTTCGCCATCTGGCGGCGCCGCCAGGAGGTGCTGCGGATCGACCTCACCGACTCGCCCGCCTTCCACCTGCCGCAGCACCGCCTCCAGCGCGGCCTGCGCGACGCCCTCACCGGCACCCCGCTGGTCAGACTCGTCCCGCTCAGCCGCGTCACCGAGCTCGTCCAGGACCGCGACGGCGTCAGCGTCCGCACCCACGGCACCCAGGACGGCTCCAGCACCTGGTGGCGCGGCAGCCACCTGGTCGGCTGCGACGGCGCGCGCTCCACGATCCGCAAGCTCCTGAAGATCCGCTTCCCCGGCCGCCCGGCCGTCGACCGCAACGCCATCGCCACCGTCCGGGTCGACCTGCCCTTCGACGGCGCCCGGCTGCACCGCGAGCCGCCGTGGCGCGGCGACCGCGAGGCCTCCGCCCGCCCCCTGCCGGACGGCGTCTGGCGGCTCGACTGGCGCCTGCCGCCCGGCCGCCCGGCCCCCACCGAGCAGGTCGACCCGCACGCCACCTGGCCCGGCGTCGTCACCGGCGACACCCTGCTCAACCGCGTCACCGCGAGCCTCACCGGCTGGTGCGGCGAACTCCCCCGCTTCGAGCTGCTCGCCGCCGCCGACCACACCGCCCAGCAGCGCCTCGCCGCCCGCTTCCGCAGCGGCCGCTGCTTCCTCGCCGGCGACGCCGCCCACCTGCACGGCGCCCTCGGCATGCAGAACCTCGCCGACGGGCTGCGCGACGCCGACAACCTCGCCTGGCGGCTCGCCCTCGCCTGGCACCTCCACTCCGGCGGCCCCCAGCCCGGCGGCTCCCTCCTGGACGGCTACGAGGCCGAGCGCCGCGGCGCCGTCGGCGCCCGGCTGCGCGCCGTCGACCAGTCCATGCCGCTGCTGCGCCCGCTGCGCGGCTGGCAGCAGACCCGGCGCTCGCTGCTCGTCGGCGGCTTCCGCAAGCACGCGCCGCTGCTCGCCGACGGCCAGCTCGGCACCGGCCGCTTCGGCGGCGCGCCCGCCTACCCGGCGGCGCCCTCGGGCGTCCCCGGCCGGGTGCCGGTCCAGCGCGGCGCGCGCACCACCACCTCGCTCAGCGAGCTGCTGCCCGCCACCGCCCCCGGCGTGCTCGTGCCCGACCTCCCGGTGCTCTCCGCCGACGGCAGCCCCGACCACCTCCACGCCCGGCTCGGCTCGACCTTCCTGCTGCTGCTCGTGGCCCCCGGCACCGCCGTCTGGTCCGCCGAGCACTGGCTGGGCGCCGGGCTGATGCCCCGGCTCGCCGAGGTCGCGAACGCCCTGCCCGTCCCGGCCGAGGTGCTCGTCGCCGAGGAGTACCCGGACGCCGGCCCGCACACCGTGCTGCTGATCCGGCCGGACGGGCACCTCGTCGGCGTCACCCAGGGCGCCGCCGCCGAGGACCTGCTGGCGCTCGCCGACCGGGCCCGGGGCGGCCCGGCACCGCTCACCGGCGCGGCCGAGCCCGAACCCGAGCCGGCCCCGGAGGCCGTCCCCGAGCGGCTCGACCCCTCTGCCGTGCCACCTCGGTGACCCCGCTCTCCCGGACCACCGTCACCCGGATCCGCCCCGGGTGGGTCAGCTCCTCGGACACCCGCCGGGCGACCTCCCGGGCGATCAGCCCGGCCCCGAGGTCGTCCACCGCCTCCGGCCGCACCATGACGCGCACCTCGCGCCCGGCCTGCACGTTCCGCCGCTACGAGACCCGGTAGCGCAACGCCCCCGGGGTGCGCACGAGTTCGGGGTGCTCCCGCCGCCCCGGACGGCCGACAGCACGTCCTCGCCGGCCCGCACGCAGCCCTGCTCGATCTCCTCGCGGCTGCACCGGCACCCGCTCCCCTCGGTCACCACGCCCGGTGCGCGTCCTCCGGTTCGATGCGGTGCGCCGGGCCCCCGAGGCAGCTCAGTCGTCGGCTTCCGCGTCCTCTTCCTCGATGGCCGCGCGCACCACTCGGAAGGCCAGCCCCTCGGAGTAGCCGCGCCGGGCCAGCACGCCGACCAGCCGCCGCATCCGGGCCTGCGGCTCCAGCCCGCGGGTGCTGCGGAGCTTGCGGTCGACGAGGGCCCGGGCGGCCTCCGTCTCGTCGTCATAGTCGAGCTGGGCCACGGCCTGCTCGACCAGGTCGGCGGCCACGCCCTTGGTCCGCAGCTCCTGGGCGAGCGCCCGCCGCGACAGGCCCCGGACGGCGTGCCGGGACTCCACCCACGCCGCGGCGAAGGCCGCGTCGTCGATCAGCCCGACCTCTTCGAGCCGGGTGAGCACCTGGTCGGCGACGTCCTCCGGGATCTCCCGCTTGCGCAGGGCGTCGGCGAGCTGCTTGCGGCTCTTGGCGGTGCCGGTGAGCAGCCGCAGGCAGATGTCGCGGGCGCGGCTCTCGGGATCGGCGTGCTCCTCGGCCCGGGCCCGCTTCGGCTCGCGCGGCCGGGCCTGCTCGCCGTCCGGCTCGGCGTCCGGTTCCGTGCGTCGGCGCCCAGCCGACCGGCCACCCGCCCGGCCACCCGACCGTGCGCTCGTCCGCCCGCGCGGGGCGGAGGCGGCCGCACCCCCGTGACCGGCCGCCTCCCGGTAGTCCGCCGGTTCCGCGCGGTCCGCGTGCTCCCCGTACCCGTCGGCGTCCTCGGCCAGCGCCGAGCGACGGCGCCGACGGCCGGTGGGCAGCTCGGAGGCGGAGACCAGCCCGAGCCCGTCGGACAGCCCCTCCGCCGGACCCGGTCCGGGCGCCGCGCCGCGCACCGCCCGGACCGGCGCCCGGTCGAACTCCGGCTCCGCGCCGGATGCCCCTCGCGCCGCCGAACGCGGCTCCCGACGGCGCTGCGGCCGGACCGGGCCGGTCGCCGACGGCTCCGGACCCGGCTCCTCCGCCACGGCGGCGAACCAGTCCGGCGGCCCGTGGTCGTCGTCCGGCGACGCCGGGCCGGCGACGCCCACCTCGTCGTGCTGCATCAACGGCTCAGGCCTTGGCGGCCGCCGCCGTCTTCTTCGCCGCGGCCGTCTTGGCGGCGGTCGCGGTGATCGGCTTGGCGGCGCCGTCCGCGGCGGCGGTGTCGGCCGCGCCCTCGGCGGGCTCCTCGACCTTCGGGCCGATGCCGAGCTTGCCCTTGATCTTCCGCTCGATCTCGTCGGCGAGCTGCGGGTTGTCCCGCAGGAAGTTGCGGGCGTTCTCCTTGCCCTGGCCGAGCTGGTCGCCCTCGTAGGTGTACCAGGCGCCCGACTTGCGGATGAAGCCGTGCTCGACGCCCATGTCGATCAGGCCGCCCTCGCGGCTGATGCCGACGCCGTAGAGGATGTCGAACTCGGCCTGCTTGAACGGCGCGGCGACCTTGTTCTTGACCACCTTGACGCGGGTGCGGTTGCCCACCGCCTCGGTGCCGTCCTTCAGGGTCTCGATCCGGCGGATGTCGAGGCGGACGGAGGCGTAGAACTTCAGCGCGCGGCCACCGGTCGTGGTCTCCGGCGAGCCGAACATGACGCCGATCTTCTCGCGGAGCTGGTTGATGAACACGGCGGTGGTGTTCGACTGGTTCAGCGCACCGGCGATCTTGCGCAGCGCCTGGCTCATCAGACGGGCCTGCAGACCGACGTGCGAGTCGCCCATCTCGCCCTCGATCTCGGCGCGCGGGACGAGCGCGGCGACCGAGTCGATGATCACCAGGTCGATCGCGCCGGAGCGGATCAGCATGTCGGTGATCTCCAGAGCCTGCTCACCGGTGTCCGGCTGGCTGACCAGCAGGGCGTCGGTGTCCACGCCGAGCTTCTTGGCGTAATCCGGGTCGAGCGCGTGCTCCGCGTCGACGAACGCGACCGTGCCGCCGGCCCGCTGGGCGTTGGCCGCCAGGTGCAGCGTCAGGGTGGTCTTTCCGGAGGACTCGGGGCCGTAGATCTCGACCACCCGGCCTCGGGGGATGCCACCGACCCCGAGGGCGACGTCCAGGGCGGTGGACCCGGTGGAGATCACGTCGATCGGCTCGTTGGCCTTCTCGCCGAGGCGCATCACCGAGCCCTTGCCGAACTGTCGCTCGATCTGGGCGAGTGCGGTCTCTAGGGCCTTCTCGCGGTCCGTACCTGCCATGGCCTTTTCCTTCGGGTTCTGTGCTGTGCGCTTCATCGTCCTCGACGCTAGCGCGTCCCACTGACAAACGAGCCCGACCGGGCTCCGCCTGTGGAAAACTCCTCGCCGGAGAGTACAAAGAACATCTGTTCGATTCAAGCGTCGCACGCCACCAGGGGCGCGCGCCGAACCCCGCCCGCCCCTCCCGGCGCGGCCGGAACGGATCCGACCTCGTTCGATTCCGTTCGATTCCACGGGGCTCCGGGCGGGCCGGTCCGGCTCAGCCCGCCTCGTCCGACCCGCCGCCGACCATCCGCCGCAGCCGGCGCGCCGCCTCCCGGCGCAGCTCGCGCCGGGCCCGCCGCTGCTCGCCGCGGTCGATCCGCGGGTCGGTCGCCACCTCGTAGCGCCGCACGTACGTCCCGACGAAGCCCTGCAGCGTGGCCGCCGCCGGGATGGCGATCAGCGCGCCGACCGCCCCCAGCAACGCCGCGCCCGCGATCACCGCCCCGAACGCCACCGCCGGGTGCACGTCCACCGTCCTCGCGGTGATCCTCGGGTGCAGCAGGTAGTTCTCGACCTGCTGGTACACCACCGTGAACACCAGCACCCACAGCGCGTCCACCGGTTCCACGGTGAGCGCCACCAGCACCGGCAGCGCGCCCGCGAGGTACGTCCCGATGGTCGGCACGAACTGCGACATGACGCCGACCCAGATCGCCAGCGCGGCCGCGTACGGCAGGTCCAGCAGCGCGAACATCACCCAGTGCCCGGCGGCCGACACCACCGCGAGCAGCGCGCGCGAGTACAGGTACCCACCGGTCTTGGCGAGCGCGATCTCCCAGGCCCGCAGCACCTCGCCCTGCTTGGCGGGCGGCAGCAGCGAGCAGACCGTCCGCCGGACCCTCGGGCCCTCGGCGGTGAAGTAGAAGGTGAACAGTCCGACCGTGAAGGCCTGGAAGAGGCCGCCGATCACGGTGGAGGACAGGCCCCAGACGTTGTCGGCGGCCTGCTGGGCGTAACCCTCGATCGTGCCGGAGTCCTTGAGCAGCTTCTTCTGCAACTCGCCCAGCGAGACGTCCTGGTGGAACGTCCCGTTGAACCACGTGATCAGGTTGTCGACCAGGTGCGGCAGGTCCCCCGCGATCTTCGCGACCTGGTCCACCAGCAGCGTGCCGAGCGCCGCCAGGAACCCGAGGACGGCGACCGCGACCGCGACGAACACCAGGAACGTCCCGACGCCCCGACGCACCCCGCGGGCGGCCATCCGGTCGACGGCCGGCTCCAGCGCGAGCGACAGGAAGAAGGCCACCAGGAGCATCACGAAGAGGTCGATGAGCTGGCGGAACGCCCAGTCCGCGAGCTGGAACAGGCCGAGCAGGACGAACGCGAGCACCATCGCCCTGGGCAGCCAGCGCGGCATCCCGCCGCCCCAGAGCCCGCCGCCCCCGTCCGCCGCCTTGGCCGACGTCTCGGCCGGCACCTCGGCCGGCCTGTCCGAATTCTGGTGTTCTGTGTCACTTGTCACCGGGACAGTCTGTCCCATCGGCCCGGCGGCGGAGGCCGGTTCGGCGACATCCGGCCGTCGTCCGGGGGACGGCGGAGCCGCTCAGCGGAGCAGCGCGGAGACACCCTGGGTCTCGCAGACCGCCCGCCAGACGTCCTTGGCCTCCCAGCCCGCGTCCAGCGCCTGCCGGACCGTCCGGCCGCCGAGCTCGCTCATCACGTGGTCGGAGGCGAAGGACTCCGCGTACGTCTCCCCGAAGTGCTCGTACATCCGTCGCCAGAACTCCGTCAGCCTCATGCCGTCCAGTATCCCGGACCGGCCGCCGGAGCCCCCGGGCGCGTCAGCCCCGCCACCGCGCCCGCTCCAGGGCGTACTCGACCTCGCCGTGCTCGCTGCCGGGGATGGCCTCCGGGTGGTCCTCGTGGAAGGTCCGGACGTACGAGAGGCCGCTCTTCTCCATCACCCGCCGGGAGCCCGCGTTGACCGTCATCGTGTACGCCACCACCCGCTCCACGCCGAGTCCGGTGAAACCGCGGCGGACCAGCGCCCGCGCGCCCTCGGTCGCGTACCCGCGCCCCCAGGCGGCCCGGCGCAGCCGGTACCCGAGCTCGACCTCGCCGCGCTCGCCCGCCACCGTCGGCCGGAACTCGAACCAGCCCAGGAAGGCCCCGCCCGCCCGCTCCTCCGCAGCCCACCAGCCCAGGTCCCCGTAGCGCTCGTAGTGCGCGAGGTAGAGCGGCAGCAGCTCGCCCTCCACGACCTCCCGCGGCGTCGGCCGGCCGCCGGTGAGGTGGCGCATCACCTCGGGATCGCCGTCCAGCTCGACCAGGTGGTCCGTGTCCGCGGCGGTGAAGCGGCGCAGCACGAGCCGTTCGGTGGCGAGGAATGCGGTCATGCCCCGATCCTCGCCCGCCGGCGCTCGTCCGTCACCCGCTTTTCCGGGCCGCGACGGGCACCGCCCGGGCCGCGACGGGCGCCGCCCGGTCCGCGGGAGGAGCGCTACCGCGGCAGCGCCAGCAACCCCGCGCCGAAGTACTGCCGGTCCCCGCACGCGTACGGCCCCTGCGGGCAGGCGGCCGCGGCCGTGGTGGCCAGCAGGGCGGCGAGTCCGGCCGAGCCGTAGTCCGGGTGGAGCGCGGCGGCCACCGCGACCGCGCCCGTCACGTGCGCGGCCGCCATCGAGGTGCCGGCCAGCGCCGCGTACTGCCCGCCGGGCCAGTCGGAGACGATCGCGCCCTGCGGCCCGCCGTCCGGGTCCCCGCCGGGCGCGGCCAGCGAGACCCTGCCGCGCCCGTAGTTGGAGTACGCGGAGGGGCGGCCGTCCCGGTTGACGGCGGTGACGGTGACGACGCCGGGCAGCTCGCCGGGCAGCCTGACGCACTCGGTGCCCAGGTGGCGGGACTGCGCCGGGCCGGAGACCCGGTCGTTCGGACTGCGCTCGTCCGTCCTGGCCGCGCCGAGGTCCTGCCCGTCGTTGCCCGCCGAGGCGACGACGACGGCGCCCTTGCGCTGGGCGTAGGCCGCGGCCCGGCCGACGGCGGCGATCAGCGCGGCCTGGTCGCGGTCCTCCGGGCAGTTGTACTTCCACGGGTCGGCGAAGTAGCTGTTGTTGATCGCCCTGGCGCCGTGGTCGGCGGCCCACAGCATGCCGCAGACGATGTTCTCCGCGTAGTACTGGCCCAGCGGCCCGAGCAGCCGGACGGCGGCGATCCGCACGCCCGGCGCGACCCCGGTGACGCCCCGGCCGTCCCGGACGGCGCCGACGATCCCGGCGACGTGGGTGCCGTGCCCGCTCTCGCCGACCCCGGGGTCGGGCCGCCAGGAGCCGGTGCGCGGGTCCGGACGCCCGTCGGCGCACGAGGCGGAGGCCTTGGGGTCGACGGCGGTCCTGAGGTCGGGGTGGGTGTCGTCGACGCCGGAGTCGAGCACCGCGACGAGCACCTTGTGCAGCGCCTCCGGCGCCGGCCCGGCGGGCCCGGCCGGCGCGGCGGTCGCGTCGCCGCCCCCGGCGCCGGGGGCGCCGAGCATGGTGAGGTTCCAGCCGTCGTGCTCGGCGGGGTCGGGCACCGTGAGGGTGGTGTCCTCCTGCCGCTCGGACAGTTCTGCGGTGTCGGTCCCGCCGGAGCGCTCCGCCCCGCCCGACCGGTCCGCGCTGCTGCGCCCGGCGCGTTCGGTGCCGGCCGCGAAGTCCCCGGCGCCGTCCAGCGGGCGCGGCGGGCCGACCACCGGCGCGGTGCGGGTGGCCCCGACGGCGGCGATCCCGGGCCTGGCCCGCACCTCGTCCGCGAAGCCGCCGGGGGCGTACGCCAGTACGGCCCCGATCTGCGGGTACTCCTGGACCACCTGCCCGCCCGCCGCGCGGGCCTCGGCCCCGGCCAGGGCCGCGCCGGCGGCGTCGTCCCGTCCGGCCAGCACCAGGTAGCTGAGGTAGACCCGGCCGCTGCCGGACACGTACGGCACGGCGCCGCCGACCACGAGCGCGGTGAGCAGCATCGCCAGCAGGACCCGGACGGGCCCGCGGGCCCCGCGGCGGGGGGCGCGGACGGGACCTGTTCCGGACGGGTTCACCTGCGCCATCGCACGGTCTCCGCTCGTCGGTCCCGCGGGCGCGCGGGTGATCATGGGCTGGAATCATCACCATATGAGCGGATTGTCTTTTTTGCTCCTTTAACTACACCTCCTTTCGCTGGACCGCCCCACCGCACCGCCCCACCCACCCGGCGCTCCCCCGCCACCCGCCCGGTTGTCGGTCCCACCCGGCACCATGGGGGCATGGCGCCCCAGCAGCTGATCCCGCCGGCCGACCGGCCGGACGAACCGCAGGACGACCCGCTCGCCGGGTTCGCCCCCGCCACCCGGGCCTGGTTCACCGGCGCCTTCCCCGCGCCCACCACCGCCCAGGCCGAGGCCTGGCGCGCCATCGGACGGGGGACGGACGTCCTGGTGGTCGCCCCCACCGGCTCCGGCAAGACGCTCGCCGCGTTCCTCTCCGCCCTGGACCGGCTCAGCAGCACCCCGCCCCCGGCCGACACCAAGCGCCGCTGCCGGGTCCTGTACGTCTCGCCGCTCAAGGCCCTCGCCGTGGACGTCGAGCGCAACCTCCGCGCCCCGCTGACCGGGCTCCGCCAGGCCGCCGTCCGGCTCGGCGTGCCCGAACCTGACGTCCAGGTCGCCATCCGCTCCGGCGACACCCCCGCCGCCGACCGCCGCCGCTTCGCGACCCACCCGCCGGACATCCTGATCACCACCCCCGAGTCGCTCTTCCTGCTGCTCACCTCGGCCTCCCGGGAGGCGCTGCGCGGCATCGACACCGTGATCCTCGACGAGGTCCACGCGGTCGCCGGCACCAAGCGCGGCGCCCACCTCGCGCTCAGCCTGGAGCGCCTGGACGAGCTGCTGGACCGCCCGGCCCGCCGGATCGGCCTGTCCGCCACCGTGCGCCCGGTGGAGGAGGTGGCCCGCTTCCTCAGCCCGCAGCGCGGCGCCGCCGTCGTCCAGCCCGCCGCCGCCAAGGAGTTCGACCTCTCGGTCGTCGTGCCCGTCCCCGACCTGGACGACCTGCCCGCCGCCCCCGCCACCGGCGGCTCCTCCGACAGCGATCCACAGCGCCAGTCCTCGATCTGGCCGCACGTCGAGGAGCGGATCGTCGACCTCGTCCAGGCGCACCGCTCGACGATCGTCTTCGCCAACTCCCGCCGCCTCGCCGAGCGCCTGTGCAACCGGCTGAACGAGATCGCCCACGAGCGCGCCACCGGCGCCGCCGCCCCCGAGGCGCACGCCCCCGCCCAGCTGATGGGCGGCTCCGGCGCGGCCAGGGGCGTCCCGCCGGTCCTCGCCCGGGCCCACCACGGCTCGGTCTCCAAGGAGCAGCGGTCCCTGGTCGAGGAGGAGCTGAAGGCCGGCCGGCTGCCCGCCGTGGTCGCCACCTCCAGCCTGGAGCTGGGCATCGACATGGGCGCCGTCGAACTGGTCGTCCAGGTCGAGTCCCCGCCCTCGGTGGCCTCCGGCCTCCAGCGAGTCGGCCGGGCCGGCCACCAGGTCGGCGCCGTCTCCACCGGCGTCTTCTTCCCCAAGTACCGCGGGGACCTCGTCCAGTCCGCCGTGGTCACCGAACGCATGCGGGCCGGCCGGATCGAGGCCCTGCGCGTCCCGCGCAACCCGCTGGACGTCCTCGCCCAGCAGCTCGTCGCCATGACGGCGCTGGACACCTGGCCGGTGGACGACCTGCTCGCCGTGGTCCGCCGCGCCGCGCCGTTCGCCACCCTCCCGCAGTCCGCCTTCGACGCGGTGCTCGACATGCTCGCCGGCCGCTACCCCTCGGACGCCTTCGCCGAGCTGCGCCCCCGCCTGGTCTGGGACCGCGTCGCCGGCACCGTCACCGGCCGCCCCGGCGCCCAGCGCCTCGCCGTCACCTCCGGCGGCACCATCCCCGACCGCGGCCTGTTCGGCGTCTTCATCGCCGGGACGGACCCGAAGAAGGGCGGCGGCCGCGTCGGAGAGCTGGACGAGGAGATGGTCTACGAGTCCCGCGTGGGCGACGTCTTCACCCTCGGCACCACGTCCTGGCGGATCGAGGACATCACCCACGACAAGGTCCTCGTCACTCCCGCCCCCGGAATCCCCGGCCGGCTCCCGTTCTGGAAGGGCGACACCCTCGGCCGCCCGCTCGAACTCGGCCGCGCCCTCGGCGCGTTCACCCGCGAGCTGGGCGCACTCGCCCCCGCCGACGCCACCGAGCGCCTCAAGCGGGCCGGCCTCGACGACTGGGCCGCCGGGAACCTGCTCGACTACCTCGCCCAACAGCGCACCGCCTGCGGCCACCTCCCGGACGACCGCACGATCGTCGTCGAGCGCTTCCGCGACGAACTCGGCGACTGGCGGATCGTCATCCACTCCCCCTTCGGCGCCCAGGTGCACGCCCCCTGGGCCCTCGCCCTCGGCGCCCGGCTGCGCGAGAAGCACGGCCTCGACCCGCAGGTCATGCACGCCGACGACGGCATCGTGCTCCGCCTGCCCGACGCCGACCTGCTCGCCCCCGACTTCGACTTCGCCGGCCCGTCGCAGCGGTCCGCCCCGGACAGCGCCCCGGACGAGGCCCCGGTCGGCGCCGACGCCGCCCTCTTCGACCCCGGCGAGATCGAGCGGCTCGTCACCGACCAGGTCGGCGGCTCCGCCCTGTTCGCCTCCCGCTTCCGCGAGTGCGCCGGCCGCGCCCTGCTGCTCCCCCGGCGCAACCCCGGCCGCCGCACACCGCTCTGGCAGCAGCGCCAGCGCGCCGCCCAGCTCCTCGAAGTCGCCTCCGAGTACGGCTCGTTCCCGATCGTCCTGGAGGCCGTCCGGGAGTGCCTCCAGGACGTCTTCGACGTGCCCGGCCTGGTCGAGCTGATGGGCGACCTCGAATCCCGCGCCGTCCGCCTGGTCGAGGTCACCACCCCCGAGCCCTCCCCCTTCGCCCGCTCCCTGCTCTTCGGCTACGTCGCCCAGTTCCTCTACGAGGGCGACTCCCCGCTCGCCGAGCGCCGCGCCGCCGCCCTGTCGCTCGACTCCCGGCTGCTGTCCGAACTCCTCGGCCAGGCCGAACTGCGCGAACTGCTCGACCCGCAGGTGCTCGCCGAACTGGAGGCCGAGCTCCAGCGCCTCACCCCCGAGCGCCGGATCAAGGACGCCGAGGGCGTCGCCGACGCACTGCGCCTGCTCGGCCCGCTCGCCGAGGCGGAGCTCGCCGCCCGCGGCGCCGAGCCGCTCTGGGCCCTGGAGCTGGAGGCCGCCCGCCGGGTCATCCAGGTCCGGATCGCCGGCGAGCAGCGCTGGGCCGCCGTCGAGGACGCCGGACGGCTGCGCGACGCCCTCGGCACCCCCCTGCCCGTCGGCGTCCCCGAAGCCTTCACCGAACCGGTCAAGGACCCCCTGGGCGACCTCCTCGCCCGGCACGCCCGCACCCACGGCCCGTTCACCGCCGCCGAGGCCGCCGCCCGCCTCGGCCTCGGCACCGCCGTCGTCACCGGCGTCCTGCACCGCCTCACCGCCACCGGCCGCCTCGTCCAGGGCGAATTCAGGCCCGTCGAGGGCCACACCGCCACCGTCGAGTGGTGCGACGCCGAGGTCCTGCGCCGCCTGCGCCGCCGCTCCCTGGCCGCCCTGCGCCAGGAGGTCGAGCCCGTCCCGCCGCGCGCCCTGGCCGCCTTCCTCCCCCAGTGGCAGCACCTCGCCGGCCACCGGTTGCGCGGGCCGGACGGCCTGCTCCGGGTGGTCGAACAGCTCCAGGGCACCGCCCTGCCCGCCTCCGCCCTGGAGAAGCTGATCCTCCCGGCCCGCCTCGCCGACTACTCCCCCGGCCTGCTGGACGAACTGATGGCGGCCGGCGAGCTCGGCTGGTGCGGCGCCGGCGCCCTGCCCGGCAAGGACGGCTGGATCAGCCTCCACCTGGCCGAGAACGCCCACCTGCTGCGCCCCGAGCCCGTGCCGCCCGCCGTCACCCCGCTGCACGGCGCCCTGATGACCGCCCTCACCGGCGGCTACGGCCTGTTCTTCCGCCAGCTGGTCGAGCGGCTCCGCGCCGACGGCGACGAGACCCCCGAACCGGAGGTCGTCGAGGCCCTGTGGGACCTCGTCTGGGCCGGCTACGTCAGCAACGACACCCTCGCCCCGCTGCGCGCCCTGCTCGGCTCCGGCCGGACGGCGGGCACCACCGCCCACCGCGCCCCCAGGGCCACCCCGCGCGGCCGCTACGGCGGGGCCGGCCGCGCCTTCGGCCGGGCCGGCGGCGCGCTGCGCAGCGGCCCGCCGACGGTGGCCGGCCGCTGGTCGCTGCTGCCCGCCCCGGCCGCCGACCCCACGGTCCGGGCCACCGCCCAGGCCCAGGCCCTGCTGGACCGCCACGGCCTGCTGACCCGGGGCACGGTGGCGGCCGAGCGGGTCCCGGGCGGCTTCGCCGGGGTGTACCGGGTGCTCGCCGCGATGGAGGAGCGCGGGCGCACCCGCCGCGGCTACTTCGTCGAGGGCCTCGGCGGCGCCCAGTTCGCGATGGAGGGCGCGGCCGACCGGCTGCGGTCGGTCAACGGCCGGCTGGAGCGCACCCGGGCCACCGAATGGCCGGCCGGCCCCGCCGCCGAGCCGCCGCAGGTGCTGGTGCTCGCCGCCGCCGACCCGGCGAACGCCTACGGCGCCGCGCTGCCCTGGCCCGAGCCCCCGGCCGCCCCCGGCGCCAAGGAGGCCGGGGCGCACCGGCCCGGCCGCAAGGCGGGCGCCCTGGTGGTGCTGGTGGACGGCGAGCTCGCCCTCTACGTCGAACGCGGCGGCAAGTCCCTGCTGGCCTGGCCGGAGGACGGGGCCACCCGGGCGTCGGCGGCCGCCGCCCTGGCCGGTGCCGTCCGGGAGGGCGCGCTCGGCAGCGTCACGGTCGAACGGGCCAACGGCGAGCCCGCCCTCGGCTCGGAGCTCGGCGCGGCCCTGGAGGAGGCGGGCTTCCACGCCACTCCGCGCGGGCTGCGCCTGCGTCCGTGAACCCCGCGGGACCGGTGCCCGGGTACGCCGAAGGCCGCGGAGTCAACGACCCCGCGGCCTTCCCGCACACTTCTCACCCGATCGGGGGCGTCGGCGCCTCCGTTCGGCCCACGGCCCCGCGGGCCCCGCGGCGGACCGGTCCGGTCGCGCTCCGGTCGGCGTGGACCGGGATCAGACCGAGCCCCCAGCCGCCGGCCGCGAGCAGGCCGAGCACCGCGCCGTCGGCCAGCTGCCCCCGGACCACCAGGAGCCACCAGACCAGCCCGGCCGACAGGACCACCAGGACCCAGCGGGCCGGCCACGGCACCAGGCGCCGCAGCACCGGCCGTATTCGGGCCACCGCGTGCGCCGTCGCGTCTCTCCGCACGACCGCCCTCCTTCGCTCGCCCCGGGCCCTGCCCTGCGTCGAGCAGGCGTGCCGGGAGTCGAGGCCGGATCAGGCGGCGACCACGTCCATCGCGGCGGCCTTGGGCGACATGGTCGCCCGGTCGGCGCCGGGGGCGGGCAGCGGTACCGGTTCGAGCACCGGCCTCAGCAGATCACCTTCGGAGAGGGTGGCCATCGCCGCAAGTTCGGCGAGCGACAGTTCGTCGCTGACCTCGCGCATGACCTCGGACATCCGGACGTCGAGCGCGTCGCAGATGGCGGAGAGCAGCTCGGACGAGGCCTCCTTCTGTCCCCGCTCGACCTCGGAGAGGTAACCGAGCGAAACCCTGGCGGCCGCCGACACCTCGCGGAGTGTGCGGCCCTGGCGCTGGCGCTGCCGACGCAGTACATCGCCCAGTAGGCGACGGAGCAGGATCATCGGTGCCTCCCTCCTCGGACTGCGGATCGAGATGTCACGCCCCCACCGTACCGCCTTGCCCGCTTCGCGTGCGGGGACCCTGGTCGTGTTCACTCTGGGCTGCAAGGCTGTCCCCCTCCTCGTTCCGGTGTCGTACCCGGGTCCGCGGGCCCCTCGTGGTACCCCTCGCGGGCCGCCCGGCCACCGTCACGCAACTCGTTCTCCACCTGGTTTCTGCCCAACCAGGCTGTCGGATGTAACACGATCCTGCGGCTCCACCGTCCCCGCACGCGACTTCGGGCGGATCCCGGTCGGCAGGGATCGGGACGGACGGGGTCCTGGGCCGTGCCTTCGGCTCAGGCCGGCAGCCGACCGGCGAGCAGCTCCAGCGCGGCGGTCACGGCCCCGTGACGGATTGTGGCACGCCCCCCGGACAGCCGGGGCGAACTGACCAGAGTTCCCCCCGGACCGGCGAGCGCCAGGTGTACGGTGCCCACCGGCTGCCCGTCCTGCGGCTCCGGCCCGGCCACCCCGGTCGTCGCGAGCCCGTACGTCGCCCCCAGCAACCGCCGGACGCCCTCGGCCATCTGCCGGGCCACCACCGGGTGCACCGGCCCGTGGACGTCGAGCAGGCCCTCGTCCACCCCGAGCACCGAGGCCTTCAGCTCGGTCGCGTACGCCGTCACCGATCCCCGGAAGGTCGCGGACGCCCCGGGGACGTCGACCAGCGCGGCCGCCAGCAGCCCGCCGGTCAGCGACTCGGCGACGGCCACCGTGCTGCCCCCGCCGCGCAGCGCCGCGTGCACCCGCTCGGCCAGCGCGTAGTCCGCGGTCGTGTGCTCCGCAGTCCCGTGGTGCGTCACCAGGCCCCCCTCGTTCACCGGTCCGCGCGCTCCGCGGCCATTCCCTCGCGGCGCAGGCGCAGCGCCTGCCCGATGTAGTCCAGCGCGGTGCCGACGGTCAGCAGCACCGCCAGGCCCATCAGCACGGCCCGCGCGGTGGCGAGCCACCCGGTCAGCTCCAGCACGTACATGCCGACCGCGATGCCCTGGGCCAGGGTCTTGAGCTTGCCGCCCCGGCTGGCCGGGATGACGCCGTAGCGGATCACCCAGAAGCGCATCAGCGTGATGCCGAGCTCGCGGGCGAGGATCACCGCGGTGACCCACCAGGGCAGGTCGCCGAGGACCGACAGGCCGATCAGCGCCGAGCCCATGATCGCCTTGTCGGCGATCGGGTCGGCGATCTTGCCGAAGTCGGTGACCAGGCCCTTGCGCCGGGCGATCTCGCCGTCGAACAGGTCGGTGATCATCGCGATGGCGAAGGAGGCCCAGGCCACCGAGCGCCACTTGGGGTCGTGCCCGCCGTCGGCGAACAGCAGCGCCACGAAGACCGGCACCAGCAGCAGCCGGAGCATCGTGAGCATGTTGGCGATGTTCCAGACGGCCGGCGCCGGCGGCAGCGCGGCGGCCGGTCTGTCCGGATGGGCCGCGGGCGGGGCGCCGGGCCCCTTGGTCATTCCCCGGCTCCCGGGGCCTGCCGGACCCGCACCGGCTCCAGGGCCTCGGCGATCAGGTCGACGCCCTCGCTGGCCACCACCCTGGCCCGCCAGAACTGGCCGACCCGCGGGTCCTCGACGCCGGTGAGGGTGGTCAGACCGTCCGTCTCGGGGGCCTGGTGGGCGGCGCGGCCCTCGACCACGTCCTCCTCGACCGACTCGATCAGGACCTCGACCTCGGTACCGATCCGCTGCTCGGCGCGCTGCGCGGTCATCTCCTCGGCGAGCCGGCTGAGCCGGTCCAGCCGGTCGGCGATCACGTCCTCGGCGAGCTTGCCGTCGTAGGTCGCGGCCTCCGTGCCGTCCTCGTCCGAGTAGCCGAAGACGCCGATCGCGTCGAGCCCGGCGTGCGTGACGAAGCGCTCCAGCTCGGCGAAGTCCTCCTCGGTCTCACCGGGGAAGCCGACGATGAAGTTGGAGCGGGCGCCGGCCTGCGGGGCCTTGTCCCGGATGGTCTTCAGCAGCTCCAGGAACTGGTCGGTGGAGCCGAAGCGGCGCATCCGGCGCAGGACCGCCGGCGCCGAGTGCTGGAAGGACAGGTCGAAGTAGGGCAGGACGTCGGCGGTGCCGGTCATCGCGTCGATCAGGCCGGGGCGCATCTCGGCGGGCTGCAGGTAGGACACCCGGACGCGCTCGACGCCGTCGATCTCCGCGATCTCGCCGAGCAGCGTCTCCAGCAGGCGGATGTCGCCGAGGTCCTTGCCGTACGAGGTGTTGTTCTCGCTGACCAGGACGACCTCGCGGACGCCCTGCTCGGCCAGCCACTTGGCCTCGTTCAGGACGTCGGAGGGGCGGCGGGAGATGAACGATCCGCGGAAGGCCGGGATGGCGCAGAAGGAGCAGCGGCGGTCGCAGCCGGAGGCGAGCTTGACCGAGGCGACCGGGCTGTCGTCCAGCCGCTTGCGCAGGGTGCGCGGGCCGGAGGCGGGCGCGAGGCCCTCGGGCAGGTCGTCGATCGGCTCGGCCGGGGTCTCGGCGGGCCCGTGGCCGGGCAGCGCGACGGTCTCGGCGGCGGACTGCCGCTCGGCCGGGCTGATCGGCAGCAGCTTGCGGCGGTCGCGCGGCAGGTGCGGGGCGTGGTGGCCGCCGGAGAGGATGGTCTGGAGGCGGTCGGAGATGTCGGCGTAGTCGTCGAAGCCGAGGACCCCGTCGGCCTCGGGCAGCGCGTCGGCGAGCTCCTTGCCGTAGCGCTCGGCCATGCAGCCGACCGCGACGACGGCCTGGGTGCGGCCGTGCCCCTTGAGGTCGTTGGCCTCCAGCAGGGCGTCGACGGAGTCCTTCTTGGCGGCCTCGACGAAGCCGCAGGTGTTGACGACGGCCACGTCGGCTTCGGCGGCGTCGTCGACCAGCGACCAGCCGTCGGCCTCCAGTCGCCCGGCGAGTTCCTCGGAGTCCACCTCGTTGCGGGCGCATCCGAGCGTGACAAGGGCGACAGTACGGCGTTCAGGCATAGGCCCAAGATTAACGCGCGGCTCCCGGTGCCGTTCGCCCCGGAGGCCGCGCGCCTCGATAACACGATCTTCTGCGGGCCCCGCCCGGTGCCGGTGGTCAGCCCGCCTGCGGGTCTCCGGGGGTGTACGTGACGTGCACCACCTGCCCGTCCTTGCCGAGCAGACCGAGGTCCTTGCCGTTGACGTACGCGTGCACGGCCCCGCCGTTGCCGAGCACCAGCTTGATCTGCTTGGGGTCGGTGAAGGTCTGGTCCTGGCCGTCGCTGATGTTGTTCTGGAACAGCGACTTGCCGTTCCCGTCTATGGCCGAGACCCAGCTGGTGCCCTCGGCGACCAGCTTCACGGTGACCTTGTCGGCCGGGACGGCCGCGATCGCCGCTGCGCTCGGCGCGGGGGCCGGGGGCTGCACGGAGGGCGAGGGCGCGGGGGCGATCGAGCCGGTGCCGGTGCCGCTGGGCAGCGGCGCGCTGGCCGAGCCGGTGCCGGTGTGGCCGCCCTTGCCGCTCACCAGGTTGAAGCCGATCAGGGCGACCACCGCGACGATCGCGGCGACCATGGCGGCGGTCCAGTTCGGCCGGCCGCGGGAGGGCACCTTGATCGGGCCGCTCTCGATCAGCTGGGTGGGCCGCTTGGAGGCCGGTGAGCCGCCGTGCGCGGCGTCGTAGCGGGCCACCAGGGCCTCGCCGTCCACGCCGACCTCGCGGGCGATCGCACGGATGTGCCCGCGGGCGTAGAAGTCGCCGCCGCAGCGGCCGAAATCGTCCTCCTCGATGGCATGCACGATCGGCACCCGGACGCGGGTCGCCGTACTCACCTGATCCACCGTGAGTCCGGCCTCCAGCCGGGCGGCGGACAGCACCCGGCCGATGCTCGGGGCATCGGCCGCCTGGACCGCGTCGCTCGGCTCTGCGGACGACGGGGCGTTCTCGCGGTCGGGGGACTTGCCGATGGTCACGGGGCACGCCTTTCGAGCGGATGGCCACCTGCTGGGGAACAGTCTAGGGGCGTGGACGGATCGATTCTCAAGCGGAACAGGCCCGAATGCGCGCACCCGCCCCGATCGGGGTGGGGCCCCGCAGACGGCCGGTCGGCGGGGTCACGCAGGGGGAGCACGGTGATCGCTTTCCGGCCAGTGACGCGGTGCGCGGACGTTCGGTTCCCGCCCTGGCGCCTACCCTCCTCCGAACGAGTGACACCTCGTCCGGGACACCCGCCTCCCGCGCCCGGTCCGTCAGCCGCGCAGGGTCACCAGCACCCCGTCGAGCTCGTCCGGCTTCACCAGCACGTCGCGCGCCTTGGAGCCCTCGCTCGGGCCGACGATCCCGCGCGACTCCATCAGGTCCATCAGCCGGCCCGCCTTGGCGAAGCCGACCCGGAGCTTGCGCTGGAGCATCGAGGTCGAGCCGAACTGGGTGGAGACCACCAGCTCCGCGGCCTGGATCAGCAGGTCGAGGTCGTCGCCGATCTCCTCGTCGATCTCCTTCTTCGGCCCGCCGCCGACCGTGACGTCGTCCCGGTAGCGGGCGGCCAACTGGTCCTTGCAGTGCTGCACCACCGCGGCGATCTCGGCCTCGGTGACGAACGCGCCCTGCATGCGGATCGGCTTGCCGGCGCCCATCGGCAGGAAGAGCGCGTCGCCCTTGCCGATCAGCTTCTCGGCGCCGGGCTGGTCCAGGATGACCCGGGAGTCGGCCATCGCGGAGGTCGCGAAGGCCAGCCGGGACGGCACGTTGGCCTTGATCAGACCGGTCACGACGTCCACCGAGGGCCGCTGGGTGGCAAGCACCAGGTGGATGCCGGCCGCGCGGGCCAGCTGGGTGATCCGGACCACCGAGTCCTCGACGTCGCGCGGGGCGACCATCATCAGGTCGGCCAGCTCGTCGACGATCACCAGCAGGTACGGGTACGGCGTCAGCTCGCGCTCGCTGCCGAGCGGCGGGGTGACCTTCCCGGCGCGCACCGCCGCGTTGAAGTCGTCGACGTGCCGGAAGCCGAACGCCGCGAGGTCGTCGTAGCGCATGTCCATCTCGCGCACCACCCACTGGAGGGCCTCGGCGGCCTTCTTGGGGTTGGTGATGATCGGTGTGATCAGGTGCGGGATGCCCTCGTAGGCGGTCAGCTCGACCCGCTTGGGGTCGACCAGCACCATCCGCACCTCGTCCGGGGTGGCCCGGGCGAGGATCGAGGTGATCAGGCAGTTGATGCAGGAGGACTTGCCCGCGCCGGTCGCCCCGGCCACCAGGATGTGCGGCATCTTCGCGAGGTTGGCCATCACGGTGTGGCCCTCGACGTCCTTGCCCATGCCGACGACCATCGGGTGGGTGTCCTCGGCGGCCGTGCGCGAGCGCAGCAGGTCGCCGAGGTTGACCATCTCGCGGTCCCGGTTGGGGATCTCGATGCCGACCGCGGACTTGCCCGGGATCGGGCTGATGATCCGCACGTCCGCGCTGGCCACCGCGTACGCGATGTTCTTGGCGAGCGCGGTGATCCGCTCCACCTTGACGGCCGGGCCGAGCTCGACCTCGTAGCGGGTGACCGTCGGGCCCCGGGTGAATCCGGTGACCTTGGCGTCCACCTTGAACTCGGCGAACGTGCTCGTGAGCTGGGCCACCACCTCGTCGTTGAGGGCGCTGCGGGGCTTGGCCGGGCCGCCGCGCTCCAGCAGGTCGAGCGGCGGCAGGCTGTAGGTGATGTCGCCGGAGAGCTGGAGCTGCTCCATCCGCACCGGGGCGCGGCCGTGCTCCTCGGGCGCGCCCGGGCCGCCGCCGCGGGCCGCCGGGACGAGGGCCTCCTCGGGCGGGGCGGTGCGGTCCTGCACCTGGTGCATCATGTCCGCCACCGCGGAGGAGGCGGGCACGCCGTAGACCAGCGCGCCGTCCAGGTCGGCGGCGGCGCCCGCGGCGAGGTTGCGGGTGGTGAACGGGTCGTCGACGTCCTTGTCGAACGAGACGGGCTCGGGGCCCGCCTCCGCGCCCTCGGGCTCCTCGGACTGCGGCTTGCGCCGGCGGCGGCGCCGACGGGCGGCCACCTCGTCGACCGTGTCCTCGGAGTCGACGCTGAACGGCAGCGCCGACGGGTCGGCGTCCTCCGGCGGATCCGTGGACAGTTCGCGCTCCGGCGCACGCCCCTCGCCGTACTCGTCCTCCGGCCCCGGCTCGACCACGCCGAGCCGCACGCCGGCGGAGCGCAACCGCTCGGGGATGCGGTTGACCGGGGTGGCAGTGACCACCAGCAGGCCGAAGAAGGCCAGCAGCAGGAGCAGCGGCACGGCCAGCGCCGGGCCCGCGGCGGCCATCATGGGCGTCGACGCGGCCCAGCCGATGATGCCGCCCGCCGCCCTTATCCGGGACGCGCCGCTGCCCATCGTGGGCGCGCCGCAGCCGATGTGGACCAGGCCGAGGACTCCGACCACCAGCGCGCTCAGGCCGATCACGATCCGCCCGTTGGCCTCCGGCAGCTCCGGGTGGCGCCAGAGCCGGATCGCGATCCCGACCAGCAGGAACGGCACCAGCACGTCGAGCCGCCCGAACAGCCCGGACACCACGGCGGTGGCCGCCTCGCCGAGCCAGCCCTGCGGGCTGAACCAGGTCCCCGCGGCCGTCACCAGGCCGAGCGCGAACAGCACGAGGCCCAGCCCGTCCTTGCGGTGGGCCGGGTGGAGGTTCTTGGCACCGTCGCCGACGCCCCGGAAGATCGCGGCGATCGGGCTCGCGAGCCCGTTGAGGGCGCGCAGGAGTATCGACCTGTTCGGCGGCGGTGGCGGGGCCGACCTGGCCGCCGTCTTCTTCGCGGGTGCCTTGCGGGGCGCCGCCTTCTTCGCCGGCGGTTTGCCCGGAGTCCTCGCCGCGGCCTTCTTGGACGGTCCCGGACTCGTCTTACGTGCTGCGTTTCCGGGCGTACGAGTGGCCATGGGTCAGCAGCCTACCGGTGCGGGCCACCGGTGCACATGTGGCGAGCCGGGGCGCCCCGACGTGTCGCAGACACTCCGTCACGCTGACCGGAATTCACCCGGACGCCCGCGCGCTCCACCCGGTCGGGCCGGCCGGCGCGGCTCCTGCGTACCCCTACGAGCTGCCCGGGCGCAGCGCGTCCAGGGCCCGGCGCAGCCCGGCCAGCTTCCGCTCCAGGTGCGCCGCGGTGGCGGCCACCCCCGCGTCGGCGCTGCCGTCCAGCTGCTTGCCCAGCGCCTCCGCCTGCTCCTCGACCGCCGCCAGCCGCGCGGACAGCTCGCCGAGCAGCGCCCCGCCGAGGGCCGGCTCTCCGCCGCCCGCCTCCAGCTCCAGCCGCAGCAGCGCGGCCTGCTCCTTCAGCTGGCAGTTCTTCACGTACAGGTCGACGAAGACGGAGACCTTGGCGCGCAGCACCCACGGGTCGAACGGCTTGGAGATGTAGTCGACCGCGCCGGCCGCGTAGCCGCGGAAGGTGTGGTGCGGGCCGTGGTTGATCGCGGTGAGGAAGATGATCGGGATGTCCCGGGTGCGCTCGCGGCGCTTGATGTGGGCGGCGGTCTCGAAGCCGTCCATGCCCGGCATCTGGACGTCCAGCAGGATCACGGCGAAGTCGTCGGTCAGCAGCGCCTTGAGCGCCTCCTCGCCGGACGCCGCGCGCACCAGCGTCTGGTCGAGCGCCGACAGGATCGCCTCCAGTGCCAGCAGGTTCTCCGGCCGGTCGTCGACCAGGAGGATCTTCGCCTTCTGCATCAGGGCCCGCCCTCCTGTCGCCTGCCTGCCCGGTGAGGGCACTCGCGTACTGCCCACCGCTACCCCGGTCATGCTAGCCGCACCCCCTCGCCCGGCACATCGCTCCGTCGCGACCCGGCTGCGTCGGACCCGATCGGGACCGGTGCACGGCCGGTGCTCCGGCGCACGCTCAGCAGTGTGTCGCCGTCCGGTCACTGTTCGCAACGATCGGTGACCCTACCGGGTTCCCGGCCCTCCCCGCCAGCAAACCGATCTCCGGCCCGGCGTACGCCCCGGAGTCCGCCTCCCGGTGCGCGCCCCGCCGGCGGAGCGTCGCTCAAGTCCCGCTTGGGAAACGGGACCTGGGGTACGCGCTCAGGGCCGGTCGGGCCGCAGCCACTCGTGCATCACCGCCAGCAGGTGGTCGGTCTCCACCGGCTTGGTGATGTGGTCGGTGGCGCCCGCCGCGAGGGACTTCTCGCGGTCGCCCTTCATCGCCTTGGCGGTCAGCGCGATGATCGGCAGGCCGGCGAACTGGGGCATCCGGCGGATCGCCTCGGTGGTCGCGTAGCCGTCCATCTCCGGCATCATGATGTCCATCAGGACCAGCGCGACGTGCTCGTGCTGCTCCAGCATCTCGATGCCCTCGCGCCCGTTCTCGGCGTACAGGACGGTCAGGCCGTGCTGTTCCAGGACGCTGGTGAGGGCGAACACGTTGCGGACGTCGTCGTCGACGATCAGCACCTGCTGGCCGCCGAAGCGCGCGTCGGTGCGGCCGGGGCGCAGCGGGACCGGCTCCACCGGGCGGCCCCCGGCGGGGAGGTCCAGGGCGGCGGTGCGACGGCGCTCCACGGCGCCGCGGCGGCGCTCCTCGGCGAGTTCGCGGACCTCCTGGGCCCAGTGGTCGGCCGGGTTCTCGCCCACCGGGACGGGAACGCCCACCGGGGTCACGCCGACGGTGGCGCGCAGCACCGGGGTGTTGGGCACGGCCGCCACGGCGGCGCGCTCGGTGGGCGGGGTGTCCGAGGACTCGGTGCGCAGCGGCAGGTAGAGCGTGAAGGTCGAGCCCCTGCCGAGCTCGCTCTCGACGTGGATCTCACCGCCGAGCAGCCGGGCGATCTCCCGGCTGATCGAGAGGCCCAGGCCCGTTCCGGCGTACTTGCGGCTGATGCCGCCGTCGGCCTGCTTGAAGGCCTCGAAGATCTCCCGCAGCTTGTTGCCGGGGATGCCGATGCCGGTGTCGGAGACGGCGAAGGCGATCAGCGGGTCGTCCGGGTCCTTGATCGAGCCGGACTCCAGCAGCTGCTCGCGGACGTGCTGGGGCACGTCCGGCCCGGCCGGGCTGATCGAGAAGTCGACGGCGCCCGCGTCGGTGAACTTGACCGCGTTGGAGATCAGGTTGCGCAGCACCTGCTGGAGCCGCTGCTCGTCGGTGTGCAGGGTGACCGGCAGCGCGGGCGAGACCCGGACGGCGAAGTCCAGGTTCTTGTCCAGCGCGACCGGCTGGAAGGTGGCCTCGACGTAGTCGACCAGCTGGACCAGGGCGATCCGGCTCGGGCGGACGTCCATCTTGCCGGCCTCGACCTTGGACAGGTCGAGGATGTCGTTGATCAGCTGGAGCAGGTCGGATCCGGCGCCGTGGATGGTGTCGGCGAACTCGACCTGCTTGGGCGAGAGGTTGCCCTCGTTGTTGTCGGAGAGCAGCTTGGCCAGGATCAGCAGCGAGTTGAGCGGGGTGCGCAGCTCGTGCGACATGTTGGCGAGGAACTCGCTCTTGTAGCGGGAGGCCAGGGCGAGCTGTTCGGCGCGCTCCTCCAGGACCTGGCGGGCCTCCTCGATCTCGCTGTTCTTGATCTCGATGTCGCGGTTCTGCTGGGCGAGTTGCTCGGCCTTCTCCTGCAACTCCTCGTTGGTGCGCTCCAGTTCCTCCTGACGGGCCTCCAACTCGGCGGAGCGCATCGAGAGTTCCGCGGTGAGCCGCTGGGACTCCAGCAGCAGGCCCTCGGTCTTGGTGTTGACGCTGATGGTGTTGACGGTGACGCCGATCAGGTCGGCGATCTGGTTGAGGAAGTCGAGGGCGACGGTCGTGAACGAGCTGAAGGTGGCGAGTTCGATCACGCCGAGCAGCCGGCCCTCGAACAGCACCGGCAGCACCACGATGTGGGCCGGCGAGGCCTCGCCGAGGCCCGAGGCGATCTTGAGGTACCCGGGCGGCGCCTCCTTGAGGATGATCGCCCGCTTCTCCACCGCGGCCTGGCCGATCAGCGACTCGCCGGGGCGGAAGGTGGTCGGCATCGCGCGCCGCTGGTAGCCGTAGCTGCCGATCAGGCGCAGCACGGTGTCGTTCTCGTCGTCGTCCTCGGTGATCAGCTCGGCGGTGCGGCCGGCCGGCTGGGCGAGGAAGAACGCGCCGTGCTGGGCGGAGACCACCGGGGTGAGCTCGGTCATGATCAGCGAGGCGACCGCCTCCAGGTCCCGGCGGCCCTGGAGCAGGCCGGAGATCCGGGCGAGGTTGGTCTTGAGCCAGTCCTGCTCCTGGTTGGTGCGGGTGGTCTCGCGCAGGTTGGCGATCATCTGGTTGATGTTGTCCTTGAGCTCGTCGAGCTCCCCCGCGGCGTCGACGTCGATCCGCAGGCTCAGGTCGCCCCTGGTCACGGCGGTGGCGACCTGCGCGATCGCGCGCACCTGCCGGGTCAGGTTGTTGGCCAGCTCGTTCACCGACTCGGTGAGGTCCTGCCAGGTGCCGTCCACCCCGGGCACCCGGGCCTGGCCGCCGAGGCGGCCGTCGGTGCCCACCTCGCGGGCGACGCGGGTGACCTCGTCGGCGAACGCGGACAGCTGGTCGACCATCGTGTTGATGCTGGTCTTGAGCTGGAGGATCTCGCCGCGCGCGTCGACGTCGATCTTCTGCGACAGGTCGCCGCGGGCCACCGCCGTGATCACCAGCGCGATGTTGCGGACCTGGCCGGTGAGGTTGTTGGCCATCAGGTTGACGTTGTCGGTCAGGTCCTTCCAGATGCCGGCCACGCCGGGCACGCTCGCCTGGCCGCCCAGGGTGCCGTCGGTGCCGACCTCGCGGGCGACCCTGGTCACCTCGACGGCGAAGGACGAGAGCTGGTCGACCATCGTGTTCAGCGTCCCGGCGAGCGTCGCGATCTCGCCCTGCGCGTCGATGGTGATCTTCTTCGAGAGGTCGCCGCGGGCCACCGCCGAGGCGACCTCGGCGATGTTGCGCACCTGCCCGGTCAGGTTGGACGCCATGAAGTTGACGTTGTCGGTCAGGTCCTTCCAGATGCCCGACACCCCCCGCACCCGGGCCTGGCCGCCCAGGATCCCCTCGGTGCCCACCTCGCGGGCGACGCGGGTCACCTCGTCGGCGAACGCCGACAGCTGGTCCACCATCGTGTTGACGGTCGTCACCAGCTCCAGGATCTCGCCCCGGGCGTCGACGGTGATCTTCTTCGAGACGTCGCCGCGCGCGACCGCCGTGGTCACCTCGGCGATGTTGCGGACCTGGCTGGTCAGGTTGTTGGCCATCAGGTTGACGGAGTTGGTCAGGTCCTTCCAGGTCCCGGACACCCCCGGCACGCTCGCCTGGCCGCCGAGGATGCCCTCGGTGCCGACGTCCCGGGCCACCCGGGTCACCTCGTCCGCGAACGCCGAGAGCTGGTCCACCATCGTGTTGATGGTGTTCTTCAGCTCCAGGATCTCCCCGCGCGCGTCCACCTGGATCTTCTGCGACAGGTCGCCCTTGGCGACCGCGGTCGTCACCTGGGCGATGTTGCGCACCTGATCGGTGAGGTTGTTCGCCATGAAGTTGACGTTGTCGGTCAGGTCGCGCCACACGCCCGCCGCGCCCGGCACCTGCGCCTGACCGCCGAGGCGGCCCTCGGTGCCCACCTGGCGGGCCACCCTGGTCACCTGCTCGGCGAACCCGGACAGCTGGTCCACCATCGTGTTGATGGTGTTCTTCAGCTCCAGCATCTCGCCACGCGCGTCCACCTCGATCTTCTGCGAGAGGTCCCCGCGCGCCACCGCCGTCGTCACCTGGGCGATGTTCCGCACCTGGCCGGTCAGGTTGTCGGCCATGAAGTTCACCGAGTCGGTCAGGTCCCGCCAGACCCCGGCCACGCCCGGCACCTGCGCCTGACCGCCGAGGCGGCCCTCGGTCCCGACGTCCCGGGCGACCCTCGTCACCTGCGCCGCGAAACCGTTGAGCTGGTCCACCATCGTGTTGACGGTGTTCTTCAGCTCCAGCATCTCGCCGGCCACCTCGACGGTGACCTTGCGGGACAGGTCGCCCTTGGCCACCGCCGTCGTCACCTGGGCGATGTTGCGCACCTGGGCCGTCAGCCGCCCGGCCATCGTGTTGACCGAGTCCGCCAGGTCCTTCCAACTGCCCGACACGCTGCGGACCTTGGCCTGACCGCCCAGCTTGCCCTCGGTACCGACCTCGCGGGCCACCCGGGTCACCTCGTCGGTGAACTCCGAGAGCTGGTCCACCAGTCCGTTGACCGTCCGCCCGATCTTCAGGTACTCGCCGCGCAGCGGGTGGCTCACCCCGTTGCTGTGCAGCGAGCGCAGCTCCATCTTCTGGTCCAGGTCACCCTCGGCGATCGAGGTCAGCACCCGGCCCACCTCGGCCATCGGACGGGCCAGGTCGTCGATCAGCGCGTTGCAGTTGTCGACCGCCGCCATCCAGGCGCCCTCGCCCGCACCGGTCTCCAGCCGCTCGTTCAGCCGGCCCTCGCGGCCCACCGCCCGCCGCACCCGGGCCAGTTCACCGGTCAGGTGCTGGTTGCGCTCGGCCACCTCGTTGAACACCGCGGCGATCTCCGCCAGCGGCCCGTCCCCCGGCACCGTCAGCCGGCGCCGGAAGTTGCCGTCGCGCATCGCCGTCAGCGCCGACAGCAGCTTGCGCAGCTCCGCCGGTTCCGCGCCCCGGCCGTGGTTCGCTCGCCGGCCGGCCGCGCTCCGCGGCGCGGCCCCGGGGCGAGCACCGCGCTGGGCGGCCTGCGTCGTACCGGTTGCGTCCTTGGTGGCCGAACTCAACGGGCCCCTCCCACGTCGTGAACTGTCCGGTGGCCCTCCGCGCCCCGGCGGACCGGGGCCCGGGCACCGCCCCGGCTTGGGCTGCGCACCGGCCGCACCTCACGACGCACCGGCACCCGCGTCGACCGTACTGTCCCGACCGACCGTCGCGGACCCCCCAGTCTGGCAGCACCGGCCCCGGGTATACGGCCGGTTGCACACGGTTGTTACCGCCTCTCCCGAAACGCGTGGGCAGAATCACCCTCTGGTGCCCGTTTCGACGCCCCGCCCCCACGGGGAACCAAGCGGAAAGTAGGGTGGAGCGCTGCACCGGGCCACGACCCGTCCCAGCGCCGCCGCCCACCCGCCGGCGCGTACCGGGAGACGGCGCCGCACCCGGACAGCCAGGGCAAGAGCAGCAGAGGAGAAGTGGCAACGTGGTCACCGCGCGCGCAGCCGCCACCTTCGACCCCGACGGCAGGTCCGCGGCCGCCGCCCGGGGCTTCGTCCGGGACGCGCTGCTCGGCTGGGGGCTGCCGGAGGTCGTCGACGACGCCGTCGTCCTGGTCAGCGAACTCGTCACCAACGCCGTCGTGCACGCCGGCACCGCCGCCGAGGTCGGCTGCCTGCGCGAGGAGGGCACCGTCCGGATCGAGGTCACCGACCACCACCCGGAACGCGGCCTGCCCGCCTTCACCGACGGCCCCGTCACCTCCTCCGACCGCTACGCCGACCCCGACGGCGAGGGCGGCCGCGGCCTGCTGATGTGCTCCGCCCTCGCCGAACGCTGGGGCGTCGAGTACGCGGCCGGCCGCAAGACCGTCTGGTTCCGCCTCGCCCTGCCGGTCCCCGTCGCCGGCACCCGCTACGCCGTCCCCGCCACCCCCGGCAGCGACCTGCCCAGCGGCCCCGGCCCGGTGCACGTCGCCGTCGTCCAGCTCGACGACGACGGCCGCGTCCTCGCCTGGAACCCGGACGCCGAAGCCCTCTTCCGGCACCCCGCCGACAGCGTCCTCGGCCGCCCGTGGGCCGACCTCGCCGTCTGGCCCGACACCCCCGCCCGCGGCCTCGGCCTCGCCGAGACCCTGCGCCTCGCGCGCTGGGAGGGCGGCTTCGCCGTCCGCCGCGCCGACGGCCGCACCGAGGAGGTGTACGGCGTCCAGGTCCGCGTCCGTGACACCGAGGGCGTCCCCTCCACACTCTGCCTGCTCGTCCTCGAACCCGACCGCGCCGTCCTGCGCTCCCCCGCCCGCGCCCTGCCCGGCGACCGCACCGACCCGGCCGGCCCCCGGCTCGACCTGCTGGCCGGCCCGGTCGCCACCGACGACCTCGACACCCTGCTCCAGCGCACCGTCGAACGCGCCCGCGACCTGCTCGACGCCGACGCCGCCTACCTGCTCCTCACCACCGAGGACGAGACCGAGTTCGAGGTCCGCGCCGCCACCGGCCTCACCACCGGACACCGCCGCCACACCCGCTTCCCGGTCGGACACGGCAACCGCTACGACTCCGCCCGGCTGCCCACCGTCCACGACGACCTGATCGCCCGTCCGGCCGGACCGGCCCTCCTCGACGGCAGCGGCATGCGTTCCCTGGTCACCGTCCCGCTCAAGGTCGAGGGCCGGCTGATCGGCTCCCTCGGCATCGCCACCGCCGCCCCCCGCCGCTACGACAACGAGGACGCGCTGCGCCTGCAGTTCGCCGCCGACCGGGTCGCCCTCGCCGTCGAAAGCACCCGCCTCACCGAGCTCGAACGACTGCGCCGCGGCTCGCTCTCCTTCCTCGTCGAAGCCTCCGACCTGCTCGCCGGCACCCTCGAACACGAGCAGACCCTCGCCCTGATGGCCCAGATGGCCGTCCCCACCCTCGCCTCCTGGTGCGCCGTCTACACCAAGGGCGACCACGGCGCCGCGCCCAACCTCGCCTTCGTCCTGCACGAGGACGAGGACCGCATCGACGCGCTGCGCGGCCTGCTCGACAAGACCCCCGCGCCCGACCCCGGCCCCGCCCACAGCGCCCGGTTCTGGCCCGCACCCACCGAGACCGCCGCCGCCGGCGGACTCACCGACAGCCCCGAACTCGCGGGCGTGCTCGGCGAGACCGTCGTCCTGCCGCTCACCGCCCGCAACCGCGTCATCGGCCTGCTCGCCCTCGGCACCCCGGCCGGCGTCCGCTTCCGCCAGGAGATCCTCGAACTCGCCGAGGACCTCTCCCGCCGGGCCGCCCTCGCCCTCGACAACTCCCGCCTCTACTCCGAGCGCACCGCGACCAGCCAGGCCCTCCAGCGCAGCCTCCTGCCACCCGACCTGCCCGAGATCCCCGGCGTCGAGGTGGACGTGTACTACCAGGCCGCCGGCGAGGGGAACGAGGTCGGCGGCGACTTCTACGACCTGTTCACCATCCGCGAGGGCACGTACGGCTTCGCCATCGGCGACGTCTGCGGCACCGGCCCCGAGGCCGCCTCCGTCACCGGCCTGGCCCGCCACTCGCTGCGCCTGCTCGCCCGTGAGGGCCTGGACGCCCCGCAGGTCCTCACCCGGCTCAACGCGGCCATCCTGGACGAGGGTTCGCGCAGCCGCTTCCTCACCCTGCTCTACGGCGAACTGACGCCCCGACCGGACGGCAGCACCGAACTGTCCCTGGTCTGCGCCGGCCACCCGCTGCCGCTGCGGCTGCGCACCGACGGCCAGGTCGACCGCGCCGCCACCCCGCAGCCCCTGCTCGGCGTCATGGACGACCTCGACCTCACCGCCGAGCACCTCGTGCTCGCCCCGGGCGAGGTCCTGCTCTGCGTCACCGACGGCGTCACCGAACGCCGCGAGGGCCGCCGGATGCTGGGCGACGACGGCCTCGCCGAGGTCCTCACCGGCTGCACCGGCCTCACCGCCGGGGCCGTCGCCATGCGCGTGCAGCGCGCGGTCGAGCGCTTCGCCCCGGAGCCGCCGTCCGACGACATGGCGATCCTGACGCTGCGGGTGCCCGCCCAGCGCACGAGCTGAGCGCGACGCACCCGTGCCGACCGGGTCGGCGCCGGGGCGGACCCGCCGGACCGCCGCCACTGAGCAGAACTGCCACGGCCGGACCCGGCCGGCGGCCGATCGTGAGCGTTCCACAGCTGACGGCGCCACAAATTGTGCGATTCACAAGGGTACAAGCCTGGTCGGCCCGGGTACACCGACCTCAGCGGGGACTTCCCCCCACCCCTCGGCCCGGAACATTCGGCCCTCGGCCCACCACCTCTGACCGCAGCCCGCGCACGCTCCTGCCGTGCGCCCTCGGCGCGGTCGCGCGCACCTTCTCGCAACCACTCCTTCGGACCACTCCACTGCGTTGACTGCGCCCTGCGCGCGGCCAGAGTGAAAGGAGCCTCCGGTGAGCAACGACGCCTCCGGGGCAACGAACGCCCGTCCCACCGGAGCCGACGCGGGTAACCTCGGCTACCTCGCACTCGGCCTCACACTTCTCGCCTACGGCCTGCTCTCGACCGGAATCCTCAAGGGCACCGGCGCCGGGGACGCGGCCCACCTCGCCCACGTCGTCGGCGGCATCACCCTGTTCGTCGCGGGCCTCTGGCAGCTCCGCGGCGGCGAGGGCTTCACCGGCACCGCGTTCACCAGCCTCGGCGCCTTCTGGGCGACCTGGTCGGTGGCCGGCGGCGCGAGCAAGAACGCCGCCGGGCTGTTCCTGCTGCTGTGGGCCCTGCTCGCCCTCACCCTCACCGCGGCGAGCTGGGGCGCGGGCCTGTACAGCCGGGCCGTCTACGGCCTGCTGACGCTGTCCCTGCTGGTCGCCGCCATCGGCGCGTTCGGCGGCCACGGCAGCCTCACCAAGCTCGCGGGCTGGGTCGCGGCGCTCTCCGGGCTCATCGCCTGGTACGGGGCCACGGCCAGGCTGAGCAACGGCAAGTGGGGTCGGATCGCGCTGCCGCTCAAGTGACCTGCCCGGTCCGCGAACCGGACCCGCTGCGGGGCCGGTCCTCCGTCTCGTCGACGGAGGGCCGGCCCCGCCGGCGTGCCGTCAGCGCCAGGACGGCGTAGGCGAAGAGCAGGATCGTCACGGCGACGATGCCGTCCGCCCAGAAGTGGTTGGCGGTCACGACGACCACGGCGACCGTCAGGACGGGGTGCAGCACCATCAGCCAGCGCAACGGGCTCCGCGCCACCCGGATCACCGCGACCGCCGCCAGCACGCACCACGCCACGTGCACCGACGGCATCGCGGACAGCTGGTCCGCCACCACCACGCCGCCGACCGCGCCGCCGTACACGGACTGCCCGTACTGCGCGGCCACGTCGACGAAGCCGTTCTCCGGCAGCATCCGCGGCGGTGCCACCGGGATGAACTGGACCAGGAGGCAGACCGCCGTCGTGATCACCACGGTGTTCCGCACCCACGCGTACCGCTCGCGGTGCCGCAGGAACACCCAGAGCAGCACCGCCAGCATGACGCCGAAGTGCATGACCGCGTAGTAGTAGTTCGCCAGCCGCACCAGCACCGGGTACGGCGTGATCGCGGCCTGCCACGACGCCTCGTCCGGCAGCCCGACCGCCAGCTCCGTCCGGTGGATCCACTCCGCCCGGTCCAGCGCGTGGTCCGCGCTCATCACCGACAGGTGCCCCACCAGCTGCCACAGCGCGAACAGGGCGAGCAGGGTGCCGGCCTCGCGCAGGAGCGCCGACAAGGACGGCTTCCGGACCCTCGCGGCGACGTACGCGCCGCCGTAGAGAACAACGGCGGTGCCCCCGGCGGACTGCCAGGTCAGGGTCAGGTTCTGCATTCGCAGAGGGTAACGCAAAAAGACCCACTCCCGATCGGGAATGGGTCTTTTTGGAATGATTGTTCGGCGGCGTCCTACTCTCCCACAGGGTCCCCCCTGCAGTACCATCGGCGCTGTGAGGCTTAGCTTCCGGGTTCGGAATGTAACCGGGCG
>NZ_JBHVOL010000019.1:0-167722 GCF_042887925.1 Kitasatospora sp. NPDC057904 | reverse complement strand
ATCACCCTCGACGCCCGCCGCCGCGACAGCGCCAAGAGCGCCCTCATCACCCTCGTCGAACACGCCCTCCTCGCCCGACTCCGCTAGCCGACGCGCCCGTGGCCCGCGGATCGAACCTCCGCGGGCCACGGGAGGGTTGACGGATCGTCACTCGGTGGGCTCCACGCCCGCCCGGATCAGGCCGTAGGTGTACGCGTCCTCCAGCGCCAGCCAGGAGGCGGCGACGACGTTGTCGGCCACGCCGACGGTGGACCACGTCGACGAGCCGTCGGTGGACTCGATCAGCACCCGGGTCTTGGAACCGGTGCCGTGCTGGCCCTCCAGGATGCGGACCTTGTAGTCGACCAGTTCCAGCTTGGCCAGCTGCGGGTGGATGCCTTCGAGCGCCGTGCGCAGGGCCTTGTCCAGCGCGTCGACCGGGCCGTTGCCCTCGCCGGTGGCGATCCGGCGCACGCCCTTGGCCCACAGCTTGACCGTCGCCTCGTTGCCCGTGAAGCCGTTCGGGCCCTGCTCGCTGATGGTCCGCCAGGACTCCAGCGTGTAGAAGCGCTCCCGGCTGCCGCGCACCTCGTCGCGCAGCAGCAGTTCGAAGGAGGCGTCCGCGGACTCGTACGTGTAGCCGAGGTTCTCCTGCTCCTTGACCCTGGCGACCACCCGGCCGGCCAGGTCGCGGTCGGTGGAGAGGTCGTAGCCGAGCTCCTTGCCCTTCAGCTCGACCGAGGCCCGGCCGGCCATGTCGGAGACCAGCATCCGCATGGTGTTGCCGACCAGCTCGGGGTCGATGTGCTGGTACAGGTCCGGGTCCACCTTGATCGCGGAGGCGTGCAGCCCGGCCTTGTGCGCGAAGGCGGAGTAGCCGACGTACGGCTGGTGGGTGGCGGGGGTCAGGTTCACCAGCTCGGCGATGGCATGCGAGATCCGGGTCATCTCGGCGAGCCGGCCCGCGGGCAGCACCCGGCGGTCGTACTTGATCTCCAGCGCGCCCACCACCGGGAACAGGTTGGCGTTGCCGACCCGCTCGCCGTAGCCGTTCGCGGTGCACTGCACGTGGGTGGCGCCGGCGTCCACCGCGGCCAGGGTGTTGGCGACGGCGCAGCCGGTGTCGTCCTGGGCGTGGATGCCGACCCGGGCACCGGTCGAGGCGATCACGTCGGCGACGATGTCGCGCACGCCGGCCGGCAGCATGCCGCCGTTGGTGTCGCACAGCACGACCACGTCGGCCCCCGCGCGGTGCGCGGTGCGGACGACGTCGAGCGCGTAGTCGCGGTTGGCCCGGTAGCCGTCGAAGAAGTGCTCGCAGTCGATGAACACCCGGCGGTCCGCGGCCCGCAGGAACTCGACGCTGTCCCGGATCATCTCCAGGTTCTCGTCCAGGGTGGTGCGCAGGGCCAGTTCGACGTGCCGGTCGTGCGCCTTCGCGACCAGGGTGACGACGGGGGCGCCGGAGGTGACGAGCGCCGCCAGCTGCGGGTCGTCGGCGGCCCGGCCGCCCGCCCGGCGGGTGGCGCCGAAGGCGACCAGTTGCGCGTGTTCGAGCGTGAGCTCGGCGGCGGCGCGGGCGAAGAACTCCGTGTCGCGCGGGTTGGCCCCGGGCCAGCCGCCCTCGATGAACCCCACCCCGAAGTCGTCCAGGTGCCGGGCAATGGCCAGCTTGTCGGCCACCGTGAGGTTGATGCCCTCCCGCTGCGCGCCGTCGCGCAGGGTGGTGTCGAACACGTGGAAGCTGTCGTCGGTACGGGTGACCTCGGTCATGACCCCTGGTTCTCCGTTCGGGGAGGTTTCGTACTGCTCTGCCGGTTCGTCGTCCCGGCTCCACTGTCCAGCATCCCGCGCGCGGCCCCGGTGTCCCCGAGCCCTTCGTGGGGGCTCTCGGCCGGTCCGGGAAACAAAAAGACCCCTCGCGGGTGCGAGAGGTCTGCGCGCGGGTCTGGACGCTGGTGGTCGCTCCGCATCGGGTCGTGCGGGAGCGGTCACTGCGGACCGGCGCGCCTGCTGCTAATAATCAGCGACAGCGAGGACACGCTGGCAGTCTGGCACACCCTCCGCGGTCCGGCCCGCACGTCTCGCGATGCGAAACGGTGCGGGCCGGAGGCGGTGGGGCGGGAGCGGAGATCAGACGATCTTGTGCAGCCAGCCGTGGGTGTCGGGGCTCTGGCCACCCTGGATGGCGAGCAGGGCCTTGCGCAGCTCCATGGTGACCGGGCCGGGCTCGCCGGTGCCGACCGTCCAGTCGGCGGCGGCGGACTTGACCGAGCCGACCGGGGTGATGACGGCGGCGGTGCCGCACGCGAAGACCTCGGTGAGGGTGCCGTCGGCGTTGGCCTGCTGCCACTCGTCGGTGGAGATCTTCCGCTCCTCGACGGCGTAGCCGAGGTCGGCGGCCAGGGTCAGCAGCGAGTCGCGGGTGATGCCGGGCAGCAGGGCGCCGGACAGCTCCGGCGTGACGATCTTCGCGTCCTCGCCCTCGCCGAAGACGAAGTACAGGTTCATGCCGCCCATCTCCTCGACCCACCGGTGCTCGGCGGCGTCGAGCCAGACCACCTGGTCGCAGCCCTTCTCGGCGGCCTGGGCCTGGGCGACCAGCGACGCGGCGTAGTTGCCGGCGCACTTGGCGGCGCCGGTGCCGCCGGGCGCGGCCCGGACGTACTCCTTGGACAGCCAGACCGAGACCGGCTTGACGCCGCCCGGGAAGTACGCGCCGGCCGGGGAGGCGATGATCATGAACAGGTAGGAGTTCGCCGGGCGCACGCCCAGGCCGACCTCGGTGGCGAACATGAACGGCCGCAGGTACAGGCTCTGCTCGGGCTCGTTCGGCACCCAGGCCTGCTCCTGCTGGACCAGCAGCTCGACGGCCTCGACGAAGGTCTCGACCGGCAGCTCCGGCATGGCCAGGCGGCGGGCCGAGGCCTGGAAGCGGGCGGCGTTGGCCTCCGGGCGGAAGGTGGAGATCGAGCCGTCGGCCTGGCGGTAGGCCTTCAGGCCCTCGAAGATCGCCTGGCCGTAGTGCAGGGTCATGTTCGCCGGGTCGATCTCCAGCGGCGCGTACGGCGCCAGCTGGGCGTCGTGCCAGCCCCGGCCCTCGGTCCAGCGGACGGTGACCATGTGGTCGGTGAAGACGCGACCGAACCCGGGGTTGGTCAGCCGGGCCTCGCGCTCCGCGTCGGACAGCGGGCTGGCGGAGGGCTTGAGGTCGAACGTGATGGGCGCCTGGGTGGGCGTGCTCATGGCTGTGTGTCCTTCACCGTGGGGTTGGTTCGGGCCGCCACCGCCGGCTGAGCGTCGCTGCGGGCGGGTGAACGCCCGAACACACGCACAACGGCACGGCCCACTGTCGATACTCGCATCCAGAGGGCCGTGCCGAACAGTCGCCTGCCGCTTGGGAAGCTGCAAGCTGCGGTTATGTGGTCCGGCCCCGCGGCCGGATTCCCTTGTGGGGGTCGCGGCCCGTAATCGGCCGGAACTCCGCTGGTCGGATCCGGCCCCCTCAGCCGGATACTCGGGCGGCGAGCGCGTCGCCGACCTGGGAGGTGGTGCGGGTGCCGGAGCGCTCGGTCAGGTCCGCGGCGACCGCGGCCTCGACCCGGGCGGCCTCGGCGGCCAGGCCCAGGTGGTCCAGCAGCATCGCGACCGACAGCACGGTGGCCGTCGGGTCGGCCTTGCCCTGGCCCGCGATGTCCGGCGCGGAGCCGTGCACCGGCTCGAACATCGACGGGAACTCCCCGCCCGGGTTGATGTTGCCGCTCGCGGCCAGGCCGATCCCGCCGGTCACGGCGGCGGCCAGGTCGGTCAGGATGTCGCCGAACAGGTTGTCGGTGACGATGACGTCGAAGCGCTCCGGCTGGGTGACGAAGAAGATGGTCGCCGCGTCGACGTGCAGGTAGTCGGTGGTGACCTCGGGGAACTCCGCGCCGACCTCGGCGAAGATCCGCGTCCACAGGTGGCCGGCGTGCACCAGCACGTTGTTCTTGTGGACCAGGGTGAGCTTCTTGCGCGGCCGCGCCTGCGCCCGCCGGTAGGCGTCGCGCACCACGCGCTCGATGCCGAAGGCGGTGTTCAGGCTGACCTCGGTGGCCACCTCGTGCTCGGTGCCGGTGCGCAGCGAGCCGCCGTTGCCGACGTACGGGCCCTCGGTGCCCTCGCGGACGACCACGAAGTCGATCTCGGGCTGCCCTGCCAGCGGCGACGCGACGCCCGGGAACAGCCGGCCCGGCCGCAGGTTGATGTGGTGGTCGAAGGCGAACCGCAGCTTCAGCAGCAGCCCCCGCTCCAGCACGCCCGACGGGACGCTCGGGTCCCCGATGGCGCCGAGCAGGATCGCGTCGTGGCCCTTCAGCTCCGCGAGGACCTCGTCCGGCAGCGTCTCCCCGGTCCGGTGGTAGCGCCGGGCCCCGAGGTCGTACTCGGTGGTCTCCAGCTTCACCTCGGCGGGAAGCACGGCCCTGAGGACCTTGAGCCCTTCGGCCACGACTTCCTGGCCGATGCCGTCACCGGGAACAACTGCGAGACGAATCGTGCGAGACATGCTCGGACCCTACTCCGGTGTCCCAGGGGCTGACACCTCGCGTCCACGATCCGGACGCGTCAGGGTGAGGTCGAGAGGAAACGGCTGTCTCGTCACCAGGCGGTCGGGAAAAACCCCGGTCGGAACGTAGTCACTCGACGCCAGGTCCAACTCGTAGGTGTGGACGACCGGGCGGTCCTGCTCGTACTCGACCCGCCAGAAATACCGGATACCGGCGTTCGCGTACTTGCGCGGCTTGAGCTCACGATCGCGCTCCGCCGATTCCTCCTCAACCACTTCGACCACCAGCAGGACGTCCTGCGCGAGACAGAACGTCTGGTCGGGGCCAGTGTCCGCCCTGGCGTCCACCACCATCACGTCCGGCTCCGGTCGGTTCCGGGCGTCAAGCTTCAATCCCATCCGGCCCCAGACCTCCCAGCCCTCCGGCGCCTGGTCCTCCAGCTGCCGTTCCAAGGTGCTGATCGTCCTTGAGTGGAACATCGTCTGGCGCGACGAGAAGATCAGGCTTCCGAAGAGCAACTCCGTGTGTGGAGGCTTGGCAGAACTGGCCCCGAGGCTGCTTCCACACCACCCGTTCGAAGGAGCGCGTACGCCCGGGAATGCGCTGGGGGCGCACTTACTGTGGCGGAGATCGGGATTCCTCGTGGAACGGGGCGCAGCGTGCGGGCTGGGTGGCGGCGGGAGGGCGGGGTCTGTGCGGGGGCGGGCGGGCTCGCGATGGGTGGGTACGCGCTGGCCGCCGGGCTCCGCGGGGCGTGGCCGCCCGGGGCGGACGACCTCGCGGTGCCGTTCCACGCCCACCTGTGGGACCTCGTGCACGGGCGCGCCGCCGGGGACCTCCTGTTCAACTGGAACAGCGGGTACGGAGTGCCGTTCCTCGCCGACTTCTTCGCGTACCTGATGAACCCGTTCTCCTGGCCCGCCGCGCTCCTCCCCCGCGACCAGGGACACCTCGCGGTCCTCCTCGTCACCCTCGCGAGCATCGGCCTGGGCACCGCCCTGATGACGCACGTCCTCGGCCGGCTGCACCCGGGCCCGCGCCGGCTGCGCGCGCTCACCGCCGTCGGGTACGGGCTCTGCGCCTGGGTGCTGGCCGTCGGCGGGGCGGCGCCGCACTGGCTGTGGGGCCTGGTCTCGCTGCCGCTGCTGTGCCTGGCCGGCGACTGGTGCCTGCACGAGCGCCGCTGGGTGCTCGGCTCGCTGTGCGTCGCGCTCGCCTGGGCCGGCAACCTCTACACCGCCGCGATGGCCACCATCACCGCCGGACTCGTGCTCGCCGTGCGGCTGCTGGCGACCCCCCGGCCGTTCCGCCACCGCGTCCGCACGACCGGCCGGGCCGTCACGATGGCCGTCGCCGGGGTCCTGCTCGCCTCCCCCGTCCTGTTCGTCGCCGTCCGGGCCGCCCGCGCCGCCCAGCCGGAGTCGCCCGTGGAGCCGCTCGGCCCGGACGGCTTCGGCGGGCACCTCGCGCAGTTGCTGCCCGGCACGCACGGTGGCGCCCCGCTGCCGGACGTCGCCATCGGCCTGTTCGGGCTGCTGCTGGTGTGCGGGCTGCCGTTCAACCGGCGGGTGCGGGTGCGCGAGCGGGCGGTGTGGTGCGGCGCGCTGGCGCTGGTGGTGCTGAGTTTCGTCTGGACGCCGACGGTGCTGGTCTGGCACGGCCTGGCGATCCCGGCCGGCGGGCCGTACCGGGTGGCGTTCGCGCTGAGCGGGCTGCTGGTGCTGGCCGCCTGGGTGTCGCTGGCGCACCGGCCGGACCTGCCCGCGCTGCTCGGCGGGGCCGCCGTGATCGCGGTGATCGCCGGACTGGCGGCGGGCCGGCACTCCGTGCGGACGTCCACCTGGCTGCTGCTGGCGGTCGGCGGGGCGGTGCTGCTCACCGCGCTGTGGGCGTCGCAGCGGTGGCACGCCGACCGGCGGGCCGGCGCCGCCCTCACCTGGGTGCTGGGCGGCGCGGTGCTCGGCAACGCCGTCTGGTCCGGCTACGCGGCGCTGGCCCCCGGCCCGGAGGGGACGGCCTCCGGCACGGCGGTGCGGGCCGCCCACGCGGCGGTGCGCCGGGCCGCGGACTGGCCCGCCGGGCGCAGCGACCCGGGCCCGCACGCCTTCACCCCCAACGACCCGCTGCTCCTCGACGGCCAGGGCGGCGGCTACTTCAGCGGCTACCTGCCGACCGTCGCCGCCCTGCTCCTGCACGACCTCGGCGCGGGCTGGACGGCGGGCGGGCGGAGCACCGGCAGCGTCACCGACCCGGTCGGGCAGGCGCTGTTCGCCGTCCGCGCCCACCTGGACGACGGCCCCCCGCCGGACGGCTTCGCCCCCGGCCGGGCCGCCGCGCCGCCGCTGGTCACCGTGCTGCCGGCGGGCCACCGGGTGGACACCACCTCGGTGTGGTCGCGGCAGGAGTCACTGCTCGGCGGCCCGGTGTACGACGCTCCGGTGCCCGTCCCGGCGGGCGGCCCGGCGCCGACGCCGCACGGCAGCAGCGGCTGGTCGCTGCCGGGCGGGGGCGCGGCGACGGAGTTCACGGCGGCGTGCACGCCCGGCGGGACGGCGTTCTTCCACGGCGTCTGGTACCGGGGCACGGTCAGCGGCCTCGGCACCACCTACCGCAGCGAGGGCGACCAGCCGACCACCGCCGTCCCGGTCCACCGGCTGGGGCCGGTCCCGGCCGACGGGCTGGTCCGGGTGGCACTGCGGTCCGACGGGGTGAGCCAGGTCCCGGCCCGCCCGATCGGCTGCCTGCGGCCGGGCGCCCTGGAGGCGGCCGTGGCCCGGCTGACGGCGACCGGCGCGACCCGGGTGACGGCCGGCGGCCACGCGCTCACCGCCGTCCTCCCGGCCGGCTCGACGGGCACGGCGCTGGTGTCCGTCCCGGCCACCGAGGGGTGGACCTGCGCGGCCGGCGGCGGCCGGCCCGCGGAGCCCACACCGGTCCTGGGCATGATCGGCGTCCCGCTGGGGGCGGGGGCGGACCGCGTCACGTGCGCGTTCCGGCCGCCCGGCCTCACCGAGGGCCTGGTCGTCACGTCCGCGACCACGGCGGCCCTCGCCCTGGTCGCCGTCTTCACCCGCGTCTCCCGCCGCCGCCCGCCGCACACCCCGCGCCGCGTCCGCCGCCGGGAGGCCCGCGCGGCACAGGCCAGCTGACGGCACGCGGAGGGGCGGCCCGCGCGTGTCGTGCGGGCCGCCCCTCCTTCCGTCCGGGGTCAGGGAAGCGCGACCACCTCCGCCCGCCGGGCGCCCGGGTTGAAGTGGTGGAGCAGCAGGACCGAGGACGTGTCGCCCGCCGCCCGGTGGACGTCGAGGACGGTGCCGGGCCGCGCCGGGGCCGCGATGGCGGCCGGTCCCGCGATCCCGGCCCGGACCGTGACGGCCGGGTGGAGCACGTCGACCGCGACGGTCGGCCGCACGCCCCGCAGGCCGATCGACCCGAAGGCGTCGGCCGGGTCCGGCTTGCCCTGGACGGCCGGGCCGGTCCACACGCCGTACCGCACCACGCTGTGGCCCTCCTTGACCCCCGGGAGGGCCGCGATCCGCACCGGCAGGACCAGCACCTCGCTGTCCAGCAGGGCGGTGTCGACGTCGCCCCAGCGGGCGTTGAGCGGCTGGACGTCCAACTCGGCGCCGGTGCGGGCGTCGAGCGCGCGGGCGACCAGTACGTCGCTGCCGCGCTCCCGGTCGGCCTTCACGATCACGTCGGCGACGCCGTCCCCGTCGGTGTCCAGCGAGACCCGGACCCCGTAGAGGCCGACGGGCGTCGTGGCGGGAGCCCAGAGCCGGGCACCGAAGTAGAGCGTCCCGGAGTCCGCGGCGGCGCCGACGGCCCGCAGGTTCGCCGCCCGGTCGCCGGGGTGTTCGACGCACACGTCCTCCGGCGCCGGCGCGTCCCCGCCCGACTTCTCGGGCACGATGCCCGAGCCGGGCCGCAGCCCGGCGCCGCCGCCGGGCGGGCAGTCGGCCCAGCGGGCGCCCTCGCCGCCGAGGGCGAAGGCACTGACGAGTCCCGGCCGGTCCCCGGGGGCGCTGCTCCCGCCGAGCACCAGCAGGGTGCCGTCCCGGGCGGTGCGCACCGGGGCGGAGGCGCTGAGGCCGGTGGCGGGCCGCGGGGCCGCGAACACCGGGACCCGCAGCTCGGGCAGGGCCGGGTCGGTGACGGGGCTGAGCAGGACGCGTCCGGAGAGCTCGCCCCGGTAGGAGCGCGCCTTGCCGCCCTGGACGGCGTCGAGGGTCGGGTCCGGCGCGCGTCCCAGCTCTCCGGGGACGCTGAGCGTCACCCGGACGTGCGCGGTGCCGCCCGCCGGGACGTCGACCTGCTCCGGCGCCACCTCGTAGTGGGCGCCGGGCAGTTCGGTGGCCGCCGCGTACCCGGTGCGGTAGCTCAGCGGCGCCGCCGAGTGGTTGCGCACCTCGATCTCGCGCCGCAGCGCCGTCGGGCCGCCGACCTCGACCGGCCCGAAGGAGACGCCGACGGAGCCCTCGACCGCGCCGTCCCCGGAGGCGTAGGCGACGGCCGGGGTGCGCACGGCCCGGTCGACCGCGGCCCGGCCGGCGCCGGTGCGCTCGGGGCCGTAGACCGGGCTGCCGCGGTCCGCGTCGAGGCGGGTGTCGACGGAGGTGTTCATCAGCGCCGCCTTGACCTCCTCGACCGGCCAGTCCGGGTGGGCGGCGCGGACGAGGGCGGCGAGCCCGGCCACGTGCGGTGTGGCCATCGAGGTGCCGTCCTCGCGCTGGCCGCCGCTGCCGCTGCCGGCGAGCGCGGACCAGATGCTCTCGCCGGGGGCGGCGAGGTCGGGCTTGACGACACCGGGCAGGCCGATGCCGCGCGAGGTGAAGTCGGTGAGGGTGTCGGCCCGTTCGGGCTGGAGCTGGGAGACCGAGCCGTGCAGCGGGTTGCCGGGAGCGGCCAGCCGGACCTCGGCCCCGCCGGCCGCGGCGGCCCGGCGGAGCCGCTCGCCGTCGGCGCGGGCCAGCAGGGCGACGGGGATGCGGTCGTTGCCGGCGATCTCGGGCAGGTGGTCGCTGTCGGCGGCGTAGAGGGCGCCGATCGCGCCCGCGTCGGCGGCGTGGTCGGCGCGCGGGCCTGAGTTGCACGCCCGCTCGGACTCGCGGGTGGCCCAGGCCAGCACCGCGACCTTGCCCGCGAGCCGCTGCCGGTCGGCCGCGCTGAACGCGGCGCAGCCGTCCGACTGGTCGGCGGGCAGGGCGAGTCGGCCGTGCACGTCGGCGGTGGACCAGCCCTGGTAGCGCTCGCTCCAGTGGGCGGGGACGGCGCCGGCGAGGTCGGCCGGGGCGAGCACGGTGATGCCGTCGGTGTCGGCGTGCCCGTGCACGGAGGCGGCCACGGCGATGGCCCGGGCGGCGGTGCCGGGGCTGCCGCTGATGCCGTAGACGTCCCCCTCGTTGCCGGCGGCGGCGACCACGACGGTGCCGAGCGCGGCCAGGTGGTCGACGGCCACCGCGTCGGCGTCGTCGGGGCTGCCGAAGCGGCTGCCGAGCGAGAGGTTGACGACGTCGAGGCGGTCGCCGAGGTCGCCGTCGCCGTTGGGGTCGGCGGCGAGGTCGAGGGCCTGGGCGAGGCGGTCGGTGGAGCCCTCGCAGCCGAACACCCGGATCGCGTACAGCTGGGCGCCGGGGGCCGCGCCGGGGCCGATCCTGAAGCCGGCCGGGTCGAGGCCGGCCCGGTAGGGCCCGGTGTAGGTGCGGCCGTCGGCGGTGACGCCGAGACCGGCCGCGGTGCCGGCGACGTGGGTGCCGTGGCCGTTGCGGTCGCAGTCGATGGGGTTGTCGCTGGGGTGCGGCACCGGCTGGTGGTGCGGGGAGGACGGGTCCGGGTCGTAGTCGTCGCCGACCAGGTCCTTGCCGCCGATCACCTTGGCGGTGGGGAACAGCGCGGCCGGGGCGGGCTTGCCGCGCTCGACCGACCGGTAGGCGGCCTCGGTGCCGGGGCCGCCGAAGTCCGCGTGGGTGTAGTCGATGCCGCTGTCGATGACGCCGATCCGCACGCCCTTGCCGGTGTTGCCGGCGCTCCCCGTCCCGCTCGCGGCGGCCTCCCACACCTGTGGGGCGCCGGTCAGCGGAACGGAGTACGCGTTGTCGCGCTGCTTGCGGACGATCGGGTGGACGGCCCGGACACCGGGCAGCGCCCGCAGCGCGGCCAGCCGGTCGGCGGGCGCGGTGACGGCGAGGCCGGTGAGCAGGGTGCGGGTGCGGTACAGCTCGCGGGCGGCGGGCACGGCCCGGTGGACGGCCGTGGCGGCCCGGTCCAGCGCGTCGCCGGCCCTGGCCCGCTGGTCGGCGCCGGCCCTGGCGGCCACCCGGCGGACCTCCTCGGGGGAGCGCCGGGCCCGCCGGGAGTCGTCGGCGGCGCGCCGCCAGGCGGGGCCGGCCGCCTCGGTGCCGAGTTCGAGCAGGACGGACGCCGCGCGGTCGGACCCGGGCGGGTCCGTCGGCGGACTGCCGCCGGCCGGCGCGGCGGCGAGCACCGCCGGGCCGACCAGCAGGGTCAGGGTGACGCCGATCCGGGCGAGCGAACGGCGGACGGTTGGCAGACGCACGTGGGCCCTCTCCCCCGGCAAGGGGGACGGATCCGCACACCGAGGAGGTCGCTGACGCCCGCCCGCGCGGGCGTCGATCACCCTTCCGGGGGCCCCAAATTAGGATGATCGCGTCGGCCGGTGCGAGCACCGTCCCCCGGACGGAGGCAAGGTGCACTCTCCCGGGTGACCGTCCGTCAGCCCGTCCGGCCCAGTTGGCAGATGAACGCCCGGACGGCCCCGCCGGTCAGAGGTGGCCGGTCGCACCGCCGTTGTCGCGGCGGTCCAGCGAGCGCTGCAGCGCGGCGGCGGCGAAGGGGTTCCGCTCGGCGGACCGGCGGCGGCGCGGGGCGCGGACGGGGGTGGCGGCGGGGGCGGGAGAGGCGTGGCGGTCGGCGGTGGAAGGCATACCGGACTCCTTGGAAGCGGCGCGCAGAAGCACGACATGGTGAGGGGAGGGGTACGCGCAGAGGCAGGGGTCGCCTGCCCGTGAAGGCGCACGCACACACGGGCCGCGCGCCCTGGCTACAGGGGCGGCACACCGTATGGCTCTTCCACGGTACGACCCCGGCCCGGCCGTGTCTGCACGAATACTTGGATTTCCTAGTATCTGAGACGGGAGTCACCCGCACGCACGCAACCGGGCCCGGACCACCGTCGAAACGGAGGTCCGGGCCCGGTACGGAGCCGCGGGAAAATCAGCCCAGGTCGACCGACCGCGCGAAGCGGGCGCCGATCTCGGCGGCGATCGCCGACAGCACGTCCTGCGGGATCTCGCTGTCCACGGTGAGGGACGCGAGCGCGCCGCCGCCGTCCCGCGCGACCTGCATGCCGGCGATGTTGATGCCGGCGTCGCCGAGGTGCTTGCCGAGGACGCCGACGACGCCCGGGCGGTCCTCGTACTTGAAGAAGGCCATGTGGTCGGTGAGCGCGACGTCCACGTCGAAGGCGTCCACGCCGACGATCTTCTGGGTCTGCTTCGGGCCGGCCAGCGTGCCGGAGATGGCGATCTCCTCGCCGTCGGCGAGCGTGCCGCGGACGGTGATGACGTTGCGGTGCTCGGGGCTCTCGCTGGAGGTGGTCAGGCGCACCTCGACACCGCGCTCCTGGGCGAACAGCGGGGCGTTGACGTAGGACACCGTCTCCGCCACGACGTCCTCGAACACGCCCTTCAGCGCGGACAGTTCGAGCACCTTGACGTCGTGCTGGGTGATCTCGCCGCGGACCTCGACGTCGAGCCGCACGGCGACCTCGCCGGCCAGCGCGGTGAAGATCCGGCCGAGCTTCTCCGCGAGCGGCAGGCCCGGGCGCACGTCCTCGGCGATCACGCCGCCCTGGACGTTGACGGCGTCCGGCACCAGCTCGCCGGCCAGCGCGAGGCGCACCGACCTGGCGACGGCGATGCCGGCCTTCTCCTGCGCCTCGTCGGTGGAGGCGCCGAGGTGCGGGGTGGCGACCACGTTGTCGAAGGCGAACAGCGGGGAGTCGGTGCACGGCTCCTTGGCGTACACGTCGAGGCCGGCGCCGGCCACCCGGCCGTCGCGCAGGGCGCTCGCGAGCGCCTCCTCGTCGACGATGCCGCCACGGGCGGCGTTGACGATGCGCACGGTGGGCTTGACCTTGTGCAGCGCCTCGTCGCCGATCAGGCCGATCGTCTCGGGGGTCTTCGGGAGGTGGACGGTGATGAAGTCCGAGACCTCCAGCAGCTCTTCGAGCGAGACCAGCTTGACGCCCATCTGCGCGGCGCGGGCGGCCTGGATGTAGGGGTCGTACGCGACGATCTTCATGCCGAACGCGGACATCCGCTGCGCGACCAGGACGCCGATCCGGCCGAGGCCGACGACGCCGAGGACCTTCTCGCTCAGCTCGACGCCGGTGTACTTGTTGCGCTTCCACTCGCCCTGCTTGAGCGCGGCGTTGGCCGGCGCGATGTTGCGGGCGACGGAGATCAGCAGGCCGCAGGCGAGCTCGGCGGCGGTGACGATGTTGGAGGTCGGCGCGTTGACGACCATCACGCCGGCCTTGGTGGCGGCGGCCACGTCCACGTTGTCGAGACCGACGCCGGCGCGGGCGACGACCTTCAGCCTGCGGGCGGCGGCCAGCGCCTCGGCGTCGACCTTGGTCGCCGAGCGGATCAGGATCGCGTCGACGTCGGCGATCGCGGTGAGCAGCTCGGTGCGGTCGGCACCGTTGCAGTGGCGGATCTCGAAGTCGGGGCCGAGGGCGTCGACGGTGGCGGGCGACAGCTCCTCGGCGATCAGTACGACGCCGGTTCTCACAGTGTTGTTAGCAGTGCTCACGACAGTGTGTCCTTAACTGTCCGGTTCCCCCGGGCACGGCGGTGGCGTGGAGGGCGGGGGAAGGTGGCATGCCGCGTAGGTAGACGCACGACGCTGTGGGCCTGACGCGCACTCGGAAGTGTATCGACGGGCGGAGTACGAGGCTGCTCCCGTCCGGCGAAATCACCCGGACGGGAGCAGCCTACTTGTACAAGGGAGTTGCGGAACGGGGCAGACCCCGGGCCGGGTCAGGCCTTCTCGTTGACCCAGCTCATCAGCGAGCGCAGCTTCTTGCCGGTGGTCTCCAGCAGGTGGTCCTCGTCGGCCTTCTTGTACTCGTTGTACTTGGGCAGACCGGCCTTGTACTCGGCGATCCAGGTGTTGGCGAAGGTGCCGTCCTGGATCTCGGCGAGGACCTTCTTCATCTCGGCCTTGGTGGCGTCGGTGATGATGCGCGGGCCGGTGACGTAGTCGCCCCACTCGGCGGTCTCGGAGACCGACCAGCGCATCTTCTCCAGGCCGCCCTCGTACATCAGGTCGACGATGAGCTTCAGCTCGTGCAGGCACTCGAAGTAGGCGATCTCCGGCTGGTAGCCGGCCTCGACCAGGGTCTCGAACCCGGCCTTCACCAGGGCGGCGGTGCCACCGCAGAGGACGGCCTGCTCACCGAACAGGTCGGTCTCGGTCTCCTCGGTGAAGGTGGTCTTGATGACGCCGGCCTTGGTGGCGCCGAGGCCCTTGGCGTAGGACAGCGCCAGGGCGAAGGCGTTGCCGGTCGCGTCCTGCTCGACCGCGACGATCGCGGGGACGCCGCGGCCCTCCTCGTACTGGCGGCGGACCAGGTGGCCCGGGCCCTTCGGGGCGACCATGCAGACGTCGACGTCCGCCGGGGGCTTGATGAAGCCGAAGCGGATGTTCAGGCCGTGGCCGAAGAACAGGGCGTCGCCGGCCTTCAGGTGCGGGGCGATGTCCGCCTCGTAGACGTCGGCCTGGATCGGGTCCGGCACCAGGATCATGATGACGTCGGCCTCGGCCGCGGCCTCGGCCGGGGTGACCACGCGCAGGCCGGCCTCCTCGGCCTTGGCACGGGACTTGGACTCGGGCTTGAGGCCGACGCGGACGTCGGCGCCGGAGTCGCGCAGGGACAGCGCGTGGGCGTGGCCCTGGCTCCCGTAGCCGATGACCGCGACCTTGCGGCCCTGGATGATGGACAGGTCGGCGTCGTCTTCGTAGAACAGCTCGGCCACGGGGGCACATCTCCTTGCGTGATGGGTGCCGGGTACGCGGTGCCTACCGTATTCGCACCCGGCGGGGTGTGGGGTCTTTGTTCAGCGTGTGAGAAACGCCGGTTACGCGCTGCGGTCCAGGGCGCGGAGCGAACGATCGGTGATCGAACGGGCACCGCGCCCGATGGCGACCAGGCCGGACTGGACCAGTTCCTTGATGCCGTACGGCTCCAGCATCCGGAGCATGGCCTCCAGCTTGTCCGAACTGCCGGTGGCCTCGATGGTCACCGCATCGGGCGACACGTCGACGGTCTTGGCACGGAACAGCTGGACGATCTCGACGATCTGCGACCGGGTCTCGTTGTCGGCGCGGACCTTCACCAGGACCAGTTCCCGCTGGATCGCAGCGGCCTGGTCGAGTTCGACGATCTTTATCACGTTCACGAGCTTGTTGAGCTGCTTGGTGACCTGTTCCAGCGGGAGGTCCTCGACGTTGACCACGATCGTCATCCGGGACACGTCCGGATGCTCGGTCGGGCCGACGGCGAGGGAGTCGATGTTGAAGCCCCGACGGGAGAACAGCGAGGCGATGCGGGCGAGCACGCCGGGCTTGTTCTCGACCAGGACGGAGAGGGTGTGCTTGGACATGTCGTTCCTCAGGCGCACGAGGGGGGTCCGGCGAAGCCGGTCCCGAGAAGGGTGGCGGTGGGCGACGGGAGGGCGGGGCGTCAGTCGAGGTCGTCGCCGAAGTCGGGGCGGATGCCCTTGGCGAACTGGATCTCGTCGTTGTTGGTTCCGGCCGCGACCATCGGCCAGACCATGGCGTCCTGGTGGACGATGAAGTCGATGACGACCGGGCGGTCGTCGATCGCCATCGCCTGCTCGATGACCGCATCCAGGTCCTCGGGGCGCTCGCAGCGCAGCCCGACGCAGCCCATCGCCTCGGACAGCTTGACGAAGTCGGGGATCCGGGTGCCGCCCTGCTCCGGCGGCTCGACGCCGTCGTGCCCGGGGCCGGCGTGCAGCACGGTGTTGGAGTAGCGCTGGTTGTAGAACAGCGTCTGCCACTGGCGGACCATGCCCAGCGAACCGTTGTTGATGACCGCGACCTTGATCGGGATGCCGTTCAGGGCGCAGGTGACCAGCTCCTGGTTGGTCATCTGGAAGCAGCCGTCGCCGTCGATCGCCCAGACCACGGCCTCCGGACGGCCCGCCTTGGCGCCCATCGCGGCCGGGACCGCGTAGCCCATGGTGCCCGCACCGCCCGAGTTCAGCCAGGTGGCCGGCTTCTCGAAGCGGATGAACTGCGAGCTCCACATCTGGTGCTGGCCGACGCCCGCGGCGTAGATGGCGTCCGGGCCGACGATCCGGCCAATCCGCTCGATGACCTGCTGCGGCGAGAGCTCCCCGGCGGGGGCGGGCTCGTAGCCCAGCGGGTAGGTCTTCTTCCACTCGTCGAGCTTCTGCCACCACTCGCTGTAGTCGCCCTTGTGGCCGGCGTCGAACTCGGCCTGGACGGCGACGATCAGGTCGGCCAGCACCTCGCGGGCGTCGCCGACGATCGGCACGTCGGCCGGGCGGTTCTTGCCGATCTCGGCCGGGTCGATGTCCGCGTGGACGACCTTGGCGTACGGGGCGAAGCCGTCCAGCTTGCCGGTGACGCGGTCGTCGAAGCGCGCACCGAGGGTGAACAGCAGGTCCGCCTTCTGCAGCGCGGTGACGGCCGGGACGCTGCCGTGCATGCCGGGCATGCCCAGGTGCTGCGGGTGGCTGTCGGGGAAGGCGCCGAGCGCCATCAGGGTGGTGACGACCGGGGCGCCGGTCAGCTCGGCCAGGATCCGCAGCTCGGCGGTGGCCTGCGCCTTGATCACGCCGCCGCCGACGTACAGCACCGGGCGCTTGGCGCCCACCAGCATCTTCGCGGCCTCGCGGATCTGCTTGGCGTGCGGCTTGGTGACCGGGCGGTAGCCGGGCAGCGAGGTCTCGACCGGCCAGCGGAAGGTCGTGGTGGCCTGGAGGGCGTCCTTGGCGATGTCGACCAGGACCGGGCCGGGGCGGCCGGTGGCGGCGATGTGGAACGCCTCGGCGATCACCCGGGGGATCTCGGCGGGGTCGGTGACCAGGTAGTTGTGCTTGGTGATCGGCATCGTGATGCCGCAGATGTCCGCCTCCTGGAAGGCGTCGGTGCCGATCGCCTTGGAGGCGACCTGGCCGGTGATCGCGACGATCGGGACGGAGTCCATGTAGGCGTCGGCGATCGGGGTGACGAGGTTGGTGGCGCCCGGACCCGAGGTGGCCATGCAGACCCCGACCTTGCCGGTGGCCTGGGCGTAGCCGGTGGCGGCGTGCCCGGCGCCCTGCTCGTGGCGCACCAGGATGTGACGCACCTTGGCCGAGTCCATCAGCGGGTCGTAGGCGGGCAGGATGGCCCCGCCCGGGATGCCGAACACGGTGTCCGCGCCCACGGCTTCGAGCGAGCGGATGAGCGACTGGGCGCCGGTCATGGTCTCGACGACGTGCTGGGGAGCGGGAGCGTGGGCGGCCGGGTTGTCCCCGCGGCGGGGGGATGCGGCGTGCTCGGTCATCTACCTGTCTCTTCTCGGGTTTTGCCGGCCCTGTGGTGCGGGCCCCAGGTGCTTCGAGGGTGGGGTCCCGGTTCGGGCCGATCGCCGGCTCTGCCTCAATCGTCCCGCTTTTCCCCGTTTCCGTGGGGTTCGCGGAGCAGTTGCGGCCAGGGGTCTTGCGTGGGTGGAACAGCGTCAGTGCAACAAAAAACCCCTCGTGCCAAGGGCATGCGAGGGGTGGCGCGTCGGTCTGTCACAAGCGGGGCGTGCGTGCCCGCTCAGCCGACGCGCCCGCCAAGTACGAGAATTCGGGTGCGCATGGCAACGACCTTCCTCCCGTTCGGGGGCGCGTGTCAAGCAGGTGGGACGGCCGTCTCGCCATGCGGACCGGCTCCCGGACCTGTCACGGCCCGGTGTTCGGGCAGGTCGGAGGCCCCGTGGTGATGTACGACACGCCCTCCCTGAGACTCCCCGCGGCCACTCGTCCGGGTGTCCGCGGCCAGGTACGCCCGGCGGGCCGAGAGCGAGCCGAGCGGTCTCGGGAGGGGGTATCCGCGGCGCACCAGGGCGCGGCGCAGCCGGGGCTCGTCGAGCGGCGGCGCGAAGGCCGATCCCTGGCCCTGGCGGCAGCCGAGCTCCTGCAGGGCGGCGATCTGCCGGGGCAGGTCCACCCCCTCGGCGCCGGTGAGCAGCCCGAGGTCGCGGCCGAGGCGCAGCGCGTGCCCGGCCAGGGTGCGGCTGAGCGCGGACTCGCCGAGGTCCTGCACGAGGGAGCGGTCCAGCTTGAGGCCGTCCAGCGGCAGCCGGGCGAGGGCGCCCAGCGAGCCGCTGCCGGCGCCGTAACCGGCCAGGACGGTGGCGACCCCGAGCCGGCGCAGTGCGGCCAGGCGGCGGCCGAGTTCGTCGGCGAGGGCGTCCGGGCCCATCCGGGCCACCTCGATCACCAGCTCGCCGGCCGGCAGCCGGTGGTCGCGCAGCGCAGCCGCGACGGTCTCGTACAGTCCGGGCGAGCACAGCCGCTCGGCGGAGAGGCGGACCGCGACGGGCACCGGCGCGGGGCCGGTGCGGTTGCGGGAGGGCAGGCCGCGCCGGGCGGCGGCCGCCGCCACCGCCTCGTGGATCAGCCAGCGGGAGAAGCGGGTGGCCGCGTCGCCGTGCTCGGCCGAGCGCAGGAACTCGGCGGGGGTGAGCAGCAGGCCCTTCGCCGAGCGCCAGCGGGCCTGCGCCTCGACGCCGGTCACGGCGCCGCTGCCGAGGTCGACCACGGGCTGGTGGAGCAGCGTGAAGCCGCCCTCGCGGACGGCGACCCGCAGCCGCTCGTCGAGTTCGGTGCGGCGCTCCAGGTCGGCCCGCATGGCGGGGCTGTAGAGCACCACCCGGCCCTTGCCCTCGGACTTGGCCCGGTACATCGCGAGGTCGGCGTTGCGCATCAGCTCGTCGGCGCCGGTGCGCGGGTCGGCGGCCGGGCCGCGCTCGGGGGTGCCGAAGGCGATGCCGATGCTGGCGGCGACCGCGAGCTCGGCGCCGCCGATCCAGTACGGCTCGGACAGCGCGACCCGCAGCCGGTCGGCGAGCTCCTGGACCTGGAGGCGGCCGAGCGGGCCGCACACCAGCGCGGCGAACTCGTCGCCGCCGAAGCGGGCGACGGTGTCCCCGCAGCGGACGGCGCCCTGCAGGCGGCGGGCGGCCTGCACCAGGAGCTCGTCGCCGACCTGGTGGCCGGCGCTGTCGTTGACCGCCTTGAAGCCGTCCAGGTCGAGGAAGAGCACGGCGATCCCGGCGCCCGGCTCGCCCCGGCCGCCCTGCCGGTCGCGGGTGCCGAGGGCGGCCCGCAGCCGCTGGGTGAACAGCGCCCGGTTGGGCAGGTCGGTGAGCGGGTCGTGGAAGGCGTTGTGCTGCAACTGGGCCTGGAGCATGACGCGTTCGGTGACGTCCCGGCTGTTGAGGATCAGCCCGTCGCGGTGCCGGCTCACGGTGGACTCGACGTGCAGCCACTCGCCGGCGCCGGAGCGGATCCGGCACTCGACCCGGGCGGAGGGTTCGGCGGTGCCCGGCGAGCGGTGCGCGGTGAGGCGGACCCGGGCGAGGTAGCGGCGCACCTCGCCGAGCACCCGGTCGACGTCCTCGGGGTGCACGAGGTCCAGCAGGTTGCCGCCGACCAGTTCCTCCGGGTCGCGCCCGTAGACGCCGAGCGCGGCCGGGGAGACGTACGAGAGGACGCCGTTGGCGCCGGCGATCATGATGACGTCGCTGGAGCCCTGCACCAGGGAGCGGAAGTGCGCCTCCTTGTGGGCGAGTTCCTGGGCGAGCGAGAGGTTGTCGAGCAGCATCACGCCCTGGCGCAGGATGAGCGCGAGGCCGACGGTGCAGGCGGCCGCGGCCACCACCCGGTCGAGCTGGCGCCCGCCGAGCGCGTTGTACAGGATCCCGGCGGTGCACACCGCGGCCGCGGCGTACGGGGTGAGCGCGCTGAACGTGGTGGCCACCCGGCGGCGCGGCAGGCCGCCGGCCGACGGGTGCTCGCGCAGCGGGCGGCGCCAGCGCGGCGACCACGGCGCCCAGGCCAGCAGCAGACTGCCGGAGAACCAGCCGGCGTCGAGGAGCTCGCCGGAGTGGTAACTGCTGTGCAGCGCCGGGGAGGTGAACAGGGCGTCGCAGATGACGGTGACGGCGAGCGCCATCATCGCGGTGTGCACGGCGGCCCGGTTGCCGTCCCGGCCGCCGAAGCGCAGCCCGACCACCAGGCTGACCAGCAGGATGTCCAGCACCGGGTAGGCCAGCTTGAGGGCCAGGGTCAGCACCGAGCCGCCCTCGCCGGCGGCGATCCGGCCGAGCGCCAGGCTCCAGCTGAGGGTGAACAGCGAGCCCGCGATCAGCCAGCCGTCCAGCAGGAGGCAGAGCCAGCCGGCCGCGGAGCGCGGGCGCTGGGCGAGCACCAGGATGCCGGTGATGGAGAGCGGGGCGAACAGCAGGAAGGCGTACGCGGCGAGCGAGTCCTGGGGCAGGGCGGTGCGTTCGACGAGCTCGTACCAGCCCCAGGTGCCGTTGCCGAAGGCCACCGTGAGCGAGGAGAGGCCGAACAGCAGCCAGGCCGGGCGGGCGTGGCCACCGACCGTGCAGCCGTAGACCAGGCAGGACAGCGCGGCCGCGAGGGCCGCCGCGGCGAGACCGAAATCACCCATGAAGACGGCGAGTTGGTGGGACCCCCAGCCGGTCGCGGCGCCGCACGCGTAGCTGAGGCACAGGGCGCCGAGGGCGAGGCCGGGCAGGGCGCGGCCCTCCCGCAGGCGGCGCATCGGGCCGCGTCTCGTGGTGGGCGCGTCGGCGGCCGGCGCGCCCGGCCGCTCGGCCGCGGGCAGCACCGTATCGGTGGAGCTCACTTGACCTCTCCCCCTCCGGCCCGGGACCCGGCGCCCCGGCCACGGGCCACCGGCCGCGCGCCGCTTCGCCGTACGCGGTGACCTGGCGCACCGTCAGGACGGTGGCCCAGGGGGTGGGCGGCCTTCCGGTCGCCGCACCGCACCGATGCTCCCGATCGGGACCCTACACCAATTCCGTCACTCAATGACACGCACACTGAACTTAGAGTAATGGTGGGAGGGTAGGGAAATGCACCTGATTCCGGCGGATCGGCCCGGTTGGCGGCGGCGCGCGGGCGGGGGCTCACGCGGCGCGCACGGGAGCACGCGACGGCGCCCACCGGTCCGGGGCCGGCGGGCGGGGTCCGCCGGCCGGTCCCGGGCCGGAGCGCGGGTCACCCGGTGGCGGGGGCCAGGTCGTCCGGGAACAGCCGCAGCCGGTGGGCCAGCGCGGCCGCCTCGCCGCGGCCGCCGACCGCGAGCTTGCCGAGGATGTTGGACACGTGCACGCTCGCGGTCTTCGGAGAGATGTACAGCTCCTCGGCTATCTGCCGGTTCGTCCAGCCGCGAGCGAGCAACCGGAGCACGTCCCGCTCACGGGGGGTGAGCCCGAACGACTCCCCCGCCGGTGCGGCCTGCCCCGAGGAGGCCGCCGCGGGCGCGGCCGGGGCCGGCGCCAGCCCGGCGCGGTCGGCCAGGCCGGTGATCTCGGCGACCAGCGGGCGGTCGCCGCGCGCCTCGGCCAGTTCCCGCGCCTCGCGCAGGAGTTCGGCGGCCGCCTCGCGCCGCCCGGCCCGCACCTCGGCCTCGCCCGCCCGCAGCAGGCCGAGCGCCAGCGGGTGCGGCAGGGCGACCGGCCGCAGCAGGGCGACCGCGGCGGCCCACTGCTCCGGGGTGTCGGTGCCCCCGGCGCGGGCCAGCTCGCACTCCAGCAGCCGCGCCCAGCCGTGGTGCAGCGGAGCCTTGGGGGTGAGCCCGGCCGCCGTCGCGGCGATCCCGGCCAGCGCCTCGGCCCGCCCGGCCGCGGCCTCCGGCAGGCCCCGGGAGTCCGCCTCCACCGCGGCCCCCTCGAACAGCAGCGGGTACACGTCGGCCTCGTCGCCGAGCCGCCGGGCGTCCGCGAGCGCGCCGAGCAGTTCGGCGCGGGCCTCCATCGGCCGGCCGTTCAGCCACGCGATCCGCACCGCGAGCCGGCTGATCGGCGCCGAGTGCTGGATCCGGCCGACCCGGTTGGCCTCCCGGGCCCGGGCCACGAGGACGGCCGCCTTGGGCAGGTCCCCCCGCAGCAGGGCGATCTCGCCGCGCATCCGCTCCAGGAACTCGGCGTGGGCGTTGGTGGTCTCGTCCGGGTCGCAGTCGCCCAGCACCTCGACGGCCTCCGCGAGGCGGCCGAGGTCGATCAGCGCCTCGGCCAGGTTGCCGGTCAGGATGCTGCCGCTGTTGCGCACCAGTCCGTAGCCGGCGGCGTGCTCCAGGCCCTCGCGGGCCATCGCCATCGCCTCCTCGGACCGGCCGAGCCCGCGCAGCACGCTCGCGAGGTTGTTGATGCCGCGCAGCAGCACGTCCGGCGTGCCGACCCGCCGGGAGGCCTCGACGGCGGCCCGCAGCCCGGCCAGCCCGGACTCGGCGTCCCCCTCCAGGTCGTAGCGCAGGCCGGCGAGCGTCATCCGCGCGTGCTGCTCGACGGCGTGCGCGCCGACCTCGCGGGCGATCCGGATCGCCCGCTCGGCGAGCTCGATGTGCTCGGGCCCCGGGTCCTTGAGCATCGCGACGCCGGCGCCGAGCGCGAACACCTCGGCCTGCACCGCGGACGGCGGCAGGTGGTCGACCAGCCGGTGCGCGTACGCGATCTCCTCGTCGTCGCCCGAGCGCCGCAGGTGGCCGAGCATGCGGGCCCGGTTGATCCGGAACCAGGCCGCGCGCAGCGGGTCCACCGTCTCGTCGACCAGCTTGAGCGCCCGCTTGGCCAGGCTGAGCCCGCGCTCGCGGTCGCCGCTGCGCCGGGCGGCGACGACGGCCTCGGCGAGCACGTCGATCAGCTGGATCCGGTCGCAGTCCTCGTCCTGGGGACGGACGTCGCAGGAGCCGGGCGGGTAGGTCTCGGCCCAGTCGTACGGGCGCAGGGTGTGCGCGAGGACGTCCTCGGAGACCATGTCCCACAGTTCGAGGGCGCGTTCGAGCATGCGCAGCTGCTCGGCGAAGGCGTTGCGGCGCCGGGCGGCCCGGGCGGCGTCCAGGGCGGTCGGCAGGGCGCGGGCCGGATCGTGCGCGTGGTACCAGTAGTTGGCGAGCCGGGCGGGCAGGGCGTCAGCGGGCACGAGGTGCGGCTCGGCCTCGACGGCGAGCGCGAACTTGCGGTTGATCCGGTGCCGTTCGCCGGGCAGGAGGTCGTCCGAGACGGCCTCGCGGACCAGCGCGTGCCGGAAGCGGTAGCCCTCGCCGTCGCTGTCCAGGCGCAGGATGTTGGCGCCGACGGCCGTGCGCAGGGCGCCGATCAGCTCCTCCTCGTCGGCCATCAGGTCGGCCAGGACGGCGGCGAGCAGGGCGTGCTCGACGTGCGAGCCGCCCTCCGCGGCGATCCGCACCACCTTCTGGGCCTCCTCGTCCAGGCTCTCCACCCGGACCAGCAGGATGTCGCGCAGCGAGTCGGTGAGGCCGGCCCCGCAGCCGTCCTCGAAGGCGGTGGCGAGCTCCTCGACGAAGAAGGGGTTGCCCTCGGAGCGGCGGTGGATCCGGTCCACCAGCTGCCGGTCGGGCGCGGCGGTGCCGAGGATGCCGGCCAGCTGGGCGGCGACCTCGCCGCGGCGGAACCGCGCCAGCTCCAGCCGCTGGACGGTGCGCAGCCGGTCGAGCTCGGCGAGGAAGGGGCGCAGCGGGTGGCGCCGGTGCAGGTCGTCGGAGCGGTAGGTGGCGACCAGCAGCACGCGGGCGCGGTGCAGGGTGCGGACCAGGTAGGCGAGGAGCTCGCGGGTGGAGCGGTCGGACCAGTGCAGGTCCTCGACGGCGATGACGAGGGTACGGTCCGCGCCGAGCCGTTCGATCAGCCTCGCGGTGTGCTCGAACAGCCGGGCCCGGCCGTACTCGTCGTTCGGTTCGCCGTCGCCGTCGCCGAACTCGGGCAGCAGGCGGGCGAGATGGCCCTCGCTACCGGCGGCCGCGGCCTCCAGTTCGGGGCCGAGCGTGCGGTGCAGCCGGCGCAGGGCGCCCGCGATCGGTGCGTACGGGAGGCCCTCGGCGCCGATCTCCAGACAGCCGCCCAGGGTGGTGACCACTCCCCCGCCGTGGCCGGCGCGGTCCAGGAACTCCTCCAGCAGGCGCGTCTTGCCGACGCCGGCCTCGCCGCCGACCAGGACGGTCTGCGGGCTGCCGGTGCCGGCCCGGCGCAGCGCGTCGGCCAGCGCGGTGATCTCGGTGCCGCGGCCGACGAAGACGGGACTGACCGACATCTGCTGCATGGAGGCGAGCATGCCATAGGCGGTGGCGGCGGGCCGAGGGGATATCTCGCCCGGCGAACGCCCGGAGGGGGAGGCGCTCACTCGCGCCTCCCCCTCCGACTTCTCCTCGGCACCCGCCGGGTGCCGGTCCGTCAGCATTCCGTCTTCCGCGCGGCGCGGCGCTGGAAGCGCGCGGCGACCGGGCGGCGCAGGCCGCGGCGGGCCTCCTTCGCCTCGCGGACGAGGCGCTGGTGTTCGGCGTGGACCTGGAGCTCGTGGACCTGCTGCTGGATGAGCTCGTACTCGATCACGGTGTTCCCCTTGTGGGTTTCGTTCTTCGGTCTTCCCTGTTGACTAAGAGCTTCCTCTCCCAGAGGGGGGCACCACATCGGCAGGCTTCCCGATGTTTCGGGGCCCGGATGCCTTAGATGAGGCCACTCGGGCACGGCAAAGGCCCGGTTCCCTCCCGATCTGGGGGTGGAACCGGGCCTTAGGCCTTACTTAGGGGGCCTTAGATGCCTAAGGCGCCTTAGGAACTCAGGCAGAGACGCCGAGCTTCTCAAGGATCAGATCCTTCACGCGGGCGGCGTCCGCCTGGCCGCGGGTGGCCTTCATGACCGCGCCCACGAGCGCGCCCACGGCCGCGACCTTGCCGTCGCGGATCTTGGCGGCGACGGCCTCGTTCTCGGCGATGGCCTGGTCGACCGCGGCACCGAGCGCGGAGTCGTCCGAGACGACGGCCAGGCCGCGCTTCTCGACGACCTCGTCCGGCTCGCCCTCGCCGGCCAGCACGGCCTCGATGACCTGGCGGGCCAGCTTGTCGTTCAGCTTGCCCTCGGCGACCAGCGCGGCGACCCGGGCGACCTGCGCCGGGGTGATCGGCTGCTCGCTGAGCTCGGTGCCGGTCTCGTTGGCGCGGCGGGCCAGCTCGCCCATCCACCACTTGCGGGCCTGGTCGGCCGGGGCACCGGCTGCGATGGTCTCCTGGATCGGCCCGACCGCGCCGGCGTTGAGGACGGACTGCATGTCCTTGTCGGACAGGCCCCACTCGGCCTGCAGGCGGGCCCGGCGCACCCGCGGCAGCTCGGGCAGGGCGGCGCGCAGCTCCTCGACCCACTCGCGCGAGGGGGCGATCGGGACCAGGTCCGGCTCGGGGAAGTAGCGGTAGTCCTCGGCGTTGTCCTTGATCCGGCCCGAGGTCGTGCTGCCGTTGTCCTCGTGGAAGTGGCGGGTCTCCTGGACGATGGTGCCGCCGTCGGTCAGCACGGTGGCGTGGCGCTGGATCTCGAACCGGGCGGCCCGCTCCACGCTGCGCAGCGAGTTGACGTTCTTGGTCTCCGAGCGGGTGCCGAAGGTCTCGGTGCCGTTGGGGCGCAGCGACAGGTTCACGTCGCAGCGCATCTGGCCCTTGTCCATCCGGGCCTCGGAGACGCCCAGCGAGCGGATGACCTCGCGCAGCTCGGCGACGTACGCCTTGGCGACCTCGGGGGCCCGCTCGCCGGCGCCGGTGATCGGCTTGGTGACGATCTCGATCAGCGGGATGCCGGCCCGGTTGTAGTCGAGCAGCGAGTGGGTGGCCCCGTGGATGCGGCCGGTCGCGCCGCCGACGTGGCTGGACTTGCCGGTGTCCTCCTCCATGTGGGCGCGCTCGATCTCCACGCGGAAGGTCGAACCGTCCTCCAGCTGCACGTCGAGGTAGCCGTTGAAGGCGATCGGCTCGTCGTACTGCGAGGTCTGGAAGTTCTTGGGCATGTCCGGGTAGAAGTAGTTCTTCCGCGCGAACCGGCACCACTCGGCGATCTCGCAGTTGAGCGCCAGGCCGATCTTGACCGCCGACTCCACGCCGGTCGCGTTGACCACCGGCAGCGAGCCCGGCAGGCCCAGGCAGGTCGGGCAGGTCTGGCTGTTCGGCTCGGCGCCCAGCTCGGTCGAGCAACCGCAGAACATCTTGGTCTTGGTACCGAGCTCGACGTGGACCTCAAGGCCCATCACCGGGTCGTACGACGCGAGAGCGTCCTCGTAGGAGACCAGGTTCATGACGCTCACAGCGTCCCTTCTCACGTAAAGACTTGGGAGGTACGGGCCCGGCCGCCGCTCGCGCGGGGCCGGGCCGGGGCGCTCGGCCCGAAGAGTGGCCCTAGCCCAGCAGCACGTCGTCGGAGGCGAGCTGCCGCAGCTCGCGCACCAGCAGGGCGGTGCCGGTGATCAGCGCGGCGGCGCCGACGAGGGCGTTGACCAGCTTCAGGGTGTCGCTCTCCTCGCGGGCCTTGCGGACGTCCTTGACCACGGAGATCGCGCCGAAGGCGCTGGTGCCGATGGACAGCCACAGACCGGGCTTGGAATGCTTGAAGCCCTTCAAAGAAGCAGACTGGGCCTTGGCCTTCTCGATCTTGCTCACAGTGCCGGTGCCTCCTCCAGCAGGGTGTGCCCCCACTTGTCGTTGAGTGCGGCCTCGACGGCGCCGCCCACGCGGTACAGGCGGTCGTCCGCCATCGCGGGCGCGATGATCTGCAGGCCGACCGGGAGATTGTCCTCCGGGGCCAGGCCGACCGGCAGCGACATGGCCGCGTTGCCCGCCAGGTTGGACGGAATCGTGCACAGGTCGGCCAGGTACATCGCCATCGGGTCGTCGGCGCGCTCGCCGATCGGGAAGGCGGTGGTCGGCGTGGTCGGCGAGACCAGGACGTCCACCCCGGCGAACGCGGCGTCGAAGTCGCGCGAGATCAGCGTGCGCACCTTCTGGGCCGAGCCGTAGTAGGCGTCGTAGTAGCCCGAGGAGAGGGCGTAGGTGCCGAGGATGATGCGGCGCTTGACCTCGTCGCCGAAGCCGGCCTCGCGGGTCAGCGCGGTGACCTCCTCGGCCGAGCGGCTGCCGTCGTCGCCGACCCGCAGGCCGTAGCGCATCGCGTCGAAGCGGGCCAGGTTGGAGGAGCACTCCGACGGCGCGATCAGGTAGTACGCGGGCAGCGCGAGGGTGAAGGACGGGCAGGACACCTCGACGACCTCGGCGCCCAGCTCGCGCAGGAGCTCCACCGACTCGTCGAAGCGCTGCATGACACCGGCCTGGTAGCCCTCGCCGGCGAACTCCTTGACGACGCCGATGCGCATGCCGCGCACGTCGCGCATCCTCGCGGCCGCGACGACGGCCGGGACGGGCGCGTCGATCGAGGTGGAGTCCAGCGGGTCGTGCCCGGCGATGGCCTCGTGCAGCAGCGCCGCGTCCAGCACGGTGCGGGCGCACGGGCCGCCCTGGTCCAGCGAGGACGAGAACGCGACCAGGCCGTAGCGGGAGACCGAGCCGTAGGTCGGCTTCACGCCGACGGTGCCGGTGACGGCGCCGGGCTGGCGGATCGAGCCGCCGGTGTCGGTGCCGATCGCCAGCGGGGCCTCGAAGGCGGCCAGCGCCGCGGCCGAGCCGCCGCCGGAGCCGCCGGGGATGCGGGAGAGGTCCCACGGGTTCCCGGTCGGGCCGTACGCCGAGTTCTCGGTGGAGGAGCCCATCGCGAACTCGTCCATGTTGGTCTTGCCGAGGATGACGACGCCGGCGTCCTTGAGGCGCGAGGTCAGCGTGGCGTCGTACGGCGGGATCCAGCCTTCGAGCATCTTCGAACCACAGGTGGTCGGGATGCCCTTGGTGGTGAAGACGTCCTTCAGCGCGAGCGGGACGCCGGCCAGCGGGCCCAGCTCCTCGCCCTTGGCGCGCTTCTCGTCGACCGCCTTGGCGGCGTTCAGCGCGCCCTCGGTGTCGACGTGCAGGAAGGCGTTGACCTTCTTGTCGACGGCGTCGATGCGGTCCAGGTGCGCCTGCGCGACCTCGACGGCGGAGACCTCGCCCTTGGCGATGGCGCTCGCGGTCTCGGCGGCGGTGTAGCGGATCAGGTCGGTCATCTCGGTCAGTCCTCCCCGAGGATCTGCGGCACACGGAAACGCTGCTCCTCGGCGGCGGGCGCGCTCGCGAGCGCCTGCTCCGGGGTGAGCGACGGCCGCACCTCGTCCGCCCGCATGACGTTGGTGAGCGGGAGCGGGTGGGAGGTCGGCGGGACGTCCTGTCCGGCGACCTCGGAAACGCGGGCGACCGCGCCGATGATCACGTCGAGCTGCTCGGCGAAGTGGTCCAGCTCTTCGGGCTTCAGCTCAAGACGCGACAGCCGGGCGAGGTGGGCGACCTCCTCGCGCGTGATGCCAGGCATGCAGCGATCCTCAGGGTGAGTTCTGGTGAGGCCCGGCGCTGCTTCAGCGGTGCCGGGCCCGGGCAGGAGCAGCCGGCTCGGCGCTCCCGTCCTCGTGGTCTTTGGACCCCATCCTATGGGGCCCGGCCCGGCCACCGGCCAACGAGTAACCGGCGGCGGCGGTTACTGCGGCCTGGTCCGGGCCCAACTCTGCGTCCCCGGCGCGTTGATCTCCATCTGCGCGGCCTGCACGGCCTGCACCACGGGGGGCAGGACGGGCGGCAGGACCGGCGGGAGTGTCGGGGGCAGGACCGGCGGCATCGCCGGCTTGCCGCCCGGGACCTTCTGCACGGCCGGCTTGATGCCGGGCGGCAGCGTGGCGGCCAGCCGCTCCACGGTCGGGCTGCCGGTGCGGTGCACCCGCAGCCAGGCGGTGGCCTGTTCGGGCGGCAGCGCGGCCGACACCAGCCAGCCCTGCACCGCGTCCACCCCCATGCAGTGCAGCCGCTCCCAGGTCTCGTCGTCCTCGACGCCCTCGGCGACCACGGTCAGCCCGAGCGAGTGCGCGAGCTCCACCGAGCAGCGGACCACCGCCGCGTCGTGGTCGTCGGCGACCATCCGGGAGACGAAGGAGCGGTCGATCTTCAGCTCGCCGACCGGCAGGCTGCGCAGCCGCACCAGCGAGGAGTGCCCGGTGCCGAAGTCGTCCAGGGACATCCCGACGCCGTAGCCGCGCAGCTCCGCCAGGGTGTCGGCGGCCCGCCTCGAGTCGTCCAGCAGGAGCCGCTCGGTGATCTCCAGCTGGAGCGCGTGGGCCGGCACCTGGTGGCGCACCAGGTGCCCCGCGACGCGCTGCGCGAAGCCCGGGTTGAGCACGTCGCGCGGCGAGACGTTCACCGCGACCTGCACCTGCAGGCCCTGGTCGCGCCAGTACGCGAGCTGGCCGACCGCCGCCTCCAGCACGTAGTCGGTCAGCCGCGGCATCAGCCCGCTGGACTCGGCGAGCCCGACGAACTCGTCCGGCGACACCTTGCCCTGGCCCGGCCGCTCCCAGCGCAGCAGCGCCTCCAGGCCCACCACCCGGCCGTCGAAGGCCACCTTCGGCTGGTAGTGCAGCTGCACCTCGCCGGTCTCCAGCGCGCGGCGCAGGTCCCCCAGGAGCCCGATCCGGTACGGGGTGTCGGCGTCCTGCGTCTCGTCGTACTGCTCGACACCGCTGCGCCCGCGCTGGGCGTGGCCCATCGCGACGTCGGCGCGGCGCAGCAGCGACTCGGCGTCCTGGGCGTGCTGCGGGAAGACGCAGACGCCCGCGCTGGCCTCCAGGACGAGCAGCAGCCCGTCCAGCCGGATCGGGGCGGCGAGTTCGGCGATCAGGGCCTTGGCGACGCGCTCCAGGCAGTCCGGGTAGTTGATGCCGGGCAGCAGGACGGCGAACTCGTCGCCGCCCATCCGGGCCACCATCGGGCGGCCGCGGCGGTAGTGCCGGGGCAGGCCGGCGAAGACGTCGTCGATGGACTCGCGGGTGGGGGTGCCGACCGCGCCGCCGGAGCGCAGGGCGCGGTGCAGCCGGCGGGCGATGTGCACGAGGAGCCGGTCACCGGCAGTGTGGCCGAGGGTGTCGTTGAGTGATCGGAAGCGATCGAGGTCGAGCAGTATGAGACCGACGCTGTAGCCCTGTTCGTGCTCGGCGATCGCCTCCTGGGCGGCCAGCAGCAGGGCCTGACGGTTGGGCAGGTCCGTCAGCGGGTCGGTCAGCTGGTCGCGGGCGCGGTCCCGGGCGATCCGCCACGCCGCGACCAGGACGGCCAGCGGTACCGCGAACAGCGGCAACAGCTCGGGTTCGTACCGGTAGACCAGGACGGCCAGCGGGATGAGCGGCGCGGCTCCGGCCAGCAGCACGCCGAGCAGCAGGACCGCACCCGCCACCCCCTGCGGCGGGCGTGTGGGCGCGCCGCCGGTCGTACGATCCATAAGCCCTGTCCTCCGTCGGGCCCGCCCCGTCAGGCCGCCTTACGGTGAGGCACCGTGCCGGTACCGACTGCTGGCGGGCATGGAGCGACCCCGCGGAGTACCGGCTCAGCCGGTGCCCCCACCCCTGCTGACACTCTGTTGCGCTCCAGGGTATGCCGGGGCCCACCCGGTGGGCAGACTTTCGGACAACCGGAAACGCGCCACCGTGCCCGGGTGTCGCTCAGGGACACTGTGCCCGCTTTCACTGAACGGCACCCGGTGACGTTGCATCAGGACGATAACAAGACGGATTCGGCCACTCGCGGCTCGGGTCAGCCCTCGGCGGGGGCCTCCTCGGGGGCGTCCTCCGGGGTGTCCTCGGGAGCGTCCTCCGGGGTGTCGAGTCCCAGGTGGGCGCGGGCGGCGGCGGGCCCGTCGGCGAGCAGGACGGCGAAGCCGGCGTCGTCCAGGACGGCCAGGCCGAGCTGAACGGCCTTGTCGTACTTGGACCCGGGGTTGTCACCGGCGACCACGAAGTCGGTCTTCTTCGAAACCGAAACGGTCACCTTCGCTCCGCGCGAGGTCAGCGCCTCCTTGGCGCCGTCCCGGGTGTGCCCGGCCAGCGTGCCCGTCACCACCACCGTCAGCCCCTCCAGCGGGCGCTCCGCCTCCTCCTCGTCGGCGGGCTCCTCGACGAAGCGGACGCCGGCCGCGCGCCACTTCTCCAGGATCCCGCGGTGCCACTCCTCCTGGTACCACTCGATGACGGACCGGGCGATCGTCGGCCCGACCCCCTCGACGGCCGCCAGCTCCTCCTCGGTGGCCGAGAAGATCCGGTCGAGATCGCGGAACTCCCGTGCCAGCTCCTGGGCCGCGACCGGACCGACGTGCCGGATCGACAGGCCGTTGAGGAACCGCCAGAGCGGCCGGTCCTTCACCTTCTCCAGGTTCTCCAGCAGCAGGCCGGCCGTCTTCTTCGGCTCGCCCTTCTGGTTGGCGAAGAAGGTGGCGATCTTCTCCTTGCCGGTGCGGTCGTCCAGCTTGGGCATGCCGGTCTTCTGGTCGCGGACCAGCACCTTGATCGGCAGCAGCTGCTCCATCGTCAGCCCGAAGACGTCGCCCTCGTCCTTCACCGGCGCCTCGCCCGGCTCCAGCGGCTGGGTCAGCGCGGTGGCCGCGACGTAGCCGAGCCCCTCGACGTCCAGCGAGGAACGGCCGCCCAGGAAGGCGATCCGCTCCCGGATCTGGGCCGGGCAGAACTGGGCGTTGGGGCAGCGCAGGTCGATGTCGCCCTCGGACATCGGACGCAGCTCGGCGCCGCACTCCGGGCAGTGCGAGGGCATCACGAACTCCCGCTCGGTGCCGTCCCGCAGGTCCTCCACCGGCCCGAGGATCTCCGGGATGACGTCACCGGCCTTGCGCAGCACCACGGTGTCGCCGAGCAGGACGCCCTTGGCCTTGACGACCTGCTGGTTGTGCAGCGTCGCGTACTGCACCATCGAACCGGCCACCTTCACCGGCTCGGCCAGCACCGCGAACGGCGTGGCCCGGCCGGTGCGGCCGACGCCGACCCGGATCTCCGCCAGCCTGCCGGTGACCTCCTCCGGCGGGTACTTCCACGCGATCGCCCAGCGCGGGGACTTGGAGGTGGCGCCGAGGCGGCCCTGGAGGGCGATCTCGTCCACCTTGACCACGACGCCGTCGATCTCGTGCTCGACGGAGTGCCGCTGTTCGCCGAAGCGCTTGATGAACGCCCGCACCTCGTCGAGCGTCCCGACCACCTCGTTGTGCCGGGCGGTCGGCAGGCCCCACTGGCGCAGCAGGTCGTAGGCGTGCGACTGGTTGTCGATGTCGAAGCCGACCCGGGCGCCGATGCCGTGCACCACCATGTGCAGCGGGCGCGAGGCGGTGACCAGCGGGTCCTTCTGGCGCAGCGAACCGGCGGCGGCGTTGCGGGGGTTCATGAACAGCCGGATCAGCGCCCGGGGCCGCTTGCCCTCCTTGGCGCGCTCCTCGTTCTCCTGGCGGCGGCGCTCGTTCTCCTCCGCGAACGAGGCGTTGAGCGCGTCGAACGCCTCGGTCGGGAAGTAGACCTCGCCGCGGATCTCCACCAGCTCGGGGACGTCGTCGCCCTTGAGCTGCTGCGGGATCTCCTTGATGGTGCGGACGTTGGGGGTGATGTCCTCGCCCACCCGGCCGTCGCCGCGCGTCGCGGCCTGCACCAACTGGCCGTTCTCGTAGGTGAGGTTGACGGCCAGGCCGTCCACCTTGAGCTCGCACAGGTAGTGGTAGTCGATGCCGGCCAGCTCGCCCGCGACGCGCTCGGCCCAGGCGGCGAGCTCGTCGTCGTCCATGGCGTTGTCGAGGCTGAGCAGGCGCTCGCGGTGCTCGACCGAGGCGAACAGCTCGGTCGGGGCGCCGCCGACCTTCTGGGTCGGCGAGTCCGGGGTGACGAGGGCCGGGTGCTCGGCCTCCAGCGCCTCCAGCGCGCGCATCAGGCCGTCGAACTCGGCGTCGGAGACGACCGGGGCGTCCTGCTCGTAGTAGCGGGCGCGGTAGTCGGTGATCTCCGCCGCCAGCTCGGCGTGCCGCCTGCGCACCTCCGCCGGGACGTCCTCCCAGCCCTCGACAGCCACCACCGCAAGCCTCCTACGTTCTCATTCCGGGTTGTCCACCAGGCTCTGCGCCGCCCGCGCCGCGAGCAGCAGCGCCTTGCGCGCGTACGCCGGGGAGGCCCCGGCCAGCCCGCAGGTCGGTGTCACGAGCACACGACGGCCCAGCAGCTCCGGGGCGAACCCGAGCCTGCGCCACAAGGTCCTGACACCCTGGACACTACCGGCCGGGTCGGACACCTCCTGGTCAGTGGAGGGGACGACACCCGCGAGGATCGCCGTGCCCGCCTCGACGGCCTCGCCGAGGTCGTCGTCGGCGCGCTCGGTCAGCAGCGAGAGGTCCAGCGAGACGCCGGCGACGCCGGCCCGGCGCAGCAGCGGGATCGGCACGTCGGGCGCGCAGCAGTGCACGACGACCGGTGCGTCCAGGGCGCGGATCAGCTCGCGCAGCGCCTCCTCGGCGACCTGGCGGTCCACCGCGCGCAGCCGCTGGAAGCCGCTCGCGGTCTTCACCGAGCCGGCCAGCACGGCGGGCAGCGAGGGCTCGTCGAGCTGGAGCACCACCTCCGCGCCCGGCACCCGCCTGCGGACCTCGGCGAGGTGGCGGCGCAGGCCCTCGGCGAGGGACTCGGCGACGTCCCGGCAGGCGCCGCGGTCGGCGAGCGCCTTCTCGCCGTGCTTCAGCTCGATCGAGGCGGCCAGCGTCCACGGCCCGACGGCCTGGACCTTGAGCGGCCCCCGGTGGCCCTGGGTGTACTCCTCCAGCGCGTCGAGGTCCTCGCCGAGCCAGGAGCGGGCCCGCCGGGTGTCCCGGCCGGGGCGGTCGGCGAAGCGCCAGCCGCTCGGCTCGGTCTGCGCGAACAGCTCGGCCAGCAGGCCGGCGCTGCGGCCGATCATGTCGGCGCCCGGCCCGCGCGCGGGCAGCTCGGGCAGGAACGGCAGCTGCTCCAGCGCCCCGGTGGAGGTCCTGGCGGCCTCCCGGGCGTCGGTGCCGGGCAGCGAACCGACGCCGGTGGCGGCGCCGTGCAGGTCGGGGAAGGGGTGTGGGGTGCTCACCCGTCCGAGCCTAGTGCGCCGCCGACCGGCCCCGGATCAGTGGCCCGGGCGGACGGTGATGTCCGTGATCTCCGCGTCGCGGCTGGCGTCCAGGGCCGCGAGGACCGCCCTCGCGACGGACTCCGGCTCGATCCAGCGGCCGGCGTCGTAGGACCTGCCCTCCTGCTGGTGCACCTTGACCTGCATCGCGGTGGCGGTGCGGCCCGGGTACACCGAGGTGACGCGCACCCCGCCGGCGTGCTCCTCCTCGCGCAGCGCGTCGGCGAGCGCCTTGAGGCCGTGCTTGCTCGCCGCGTACGCCGCCCACTCGGCGCCGGCCCGCAGGCCCGCACCGGAGTTGACGAACACGACGTGCCCCTTGGCGAGGCGCAGCGAGGGCAGCAGGAGGCGGGTCAGCTCGGCCGGGGCGACGAGGTTGACGCCGAGCGTGTCGTTCCACACCTTGACCGGCAGGTCGCCGACCGGGCCGAGCTCGACCACGCCCGCGATGTGCAGCAGCGAGTCCAGCTCGACCGGCAGCTCCTGGTGGCCGAGGGCCCAGGCGAGCTTGGCCGGGTCGCCCAGGTCGCCGACCAGGGTGCGGGCGCCGGGGAAGCGCTCGCGCAGCTCGGCGGCGCGGCGGGCGTCGCGGGCCAGGAGCCAGAGGTCGTCGCCGCGCTCGGCGAGGCGCCCGGCCAGGACGGCGCCGATGCCGGAGCCGGCGCCGGTGATCAGATGTGCAGGCATGGGGCCGATCCTCTCAGGACTTGAGCTGTGCGAACACCTCGGCGGGCGTGTCCGCGAAGGAGATCAACTCGCCGAGCGGGCGCGGCAGGAAGCCCTCGGCGTCCATCCGCTCCAGCTGGAGGCGCAGGCCCGAGTAGAACCCCTCGCTGTCGAGGACGACGACGGGCTTCTCGAACATCCCGTGCTTCTTGAGCTCCAGCACCTCGGTGACCTCGTCCAGCGTGCCCAGCCCGCCGACCAGCACGACGATGGCGTCCGCGCGGGCCGCGAGCTCCGCCTTCCGCTCGGCCAGGTCGCGGGTCATCACGAGCTCGTCGGCGCCGTCGTACCCCTTGTGCTTCAGCATCTCGACCATGACGCCGACCAGCTTCCCGCCGGCCGCCTTCACCCCGTCGGCCAGCAGGCCCATCAGGCCGGCGTTCGAGCCGCCCCACACCAGGGTGTGCCCGCCCTCGCCGAGGAGCCGGGCGAACTCGGCGGCGGGGGCGGTGTAGCGGTCGTCGAGCGAGTACGCGGAGCAGAAGACAGTGATGTTCATAGTGTCGTCCGGTCTATCACGCGGACCGGGGACCGCTCACCGGGGTTTCAGGCCCGGACGGCCGGGCGCTCGGTCGTCGCGATGGTCGCGGAGCCGACCACCCGGGTGCCGTCGTACAGCACCACGGCCTGGCCGGGGGCGATGCCGCGGGCCGGCGAGTCCAGGTCGACGCGGAGCTCGCCGTCCACGACGGACGCCGAGACCGGCACCTCCTCGCCGTGCGCGCGCAGCTGGGCGGTGTAGCGCCCGTCGGCGGCCGGCTCGCCCCCGCACCAGCGCGGGCGGATCGCGGTCAGCCCGACCACGTCCAGGCCCTCGGCCGGGCCGACCGTGACGGTGTTGTTCACCGGCGAGATGTCGAGCACGTACCGCGGCTTGCCGTCCGGCGCCGGGCGGCCGATCCGCAGGCCCTTGCGCTGGCCGATGGTGAAGCCGTACGCGCCGTCGTGCTCGCCGAGCTTGGTGCCGTCCACGTCGAGGATGTCGCCGGTCGCGGTGCCGAGGTGCTTGGCGAGGAAGCCCTGGGTGTCGCCGTCCGCGATGAAGCAGATGTCGTGGCTGTCCGGCTTCTTGGCGACGGCCAGGCCCCGGCGCTCGGCCTCCTCGCGGATGACGTCCTTGGTGGTGTCGCCGAGCGGGAACAGCGAGTGGGCCAGCTGGTCGGCGTCCAGCACGCCGAGCACGTACGACTGGTCCTTGGCGGCGTCCACCGCGCGGTGCAGCTCGCGGCGGCCGTCCGGCAGGTCGACGATCCGGGCGTAGTGGCCGGTGCAGACGGCGTCGAAGCCGAGCGCGACCGCCTTGTCCAGCAGCGCGGCGAACTTGATCTTCTCGTTGCAGCGCAGGCAGGGGTTGGGGGTGCGGCCGGCCGCGTACTCGGCGACGAAGTCGTCGATCACGTCCTCGCGGAAGCGCTCGGCGAGGTCCCACACGTAGAAGGGGATGCCGATGACGTCGGCGGCGCGGCGGGCGTCCCGGGAGTCCTCGATGGTGCAGCAGCCGCGGGCGCCGGTCCGGAAGGACTGCGGGTTCGACGACAGCGCCAGGTGGACGCCGGTCACCTCGTGCCCCGCTTCGGCGGCACGGGCGGCGGCGACGGCGGAGTCGACCCCGCCGGACATCGCCGCGAGCACGCGCAGACGGCCAGTGGACGGAGCGGTCGGGGCACCCGGGAAATCAGTCATGATGCCCCCAAGCGTACGTGCTGCCCCCGGTGTTCCCCGAGCCGATATCGGGCCTCCGCCCGGGGCCCGGGCCGACGACGGACGCCGGCTCGGGGGCCGCAGGTCGACAGCGCCGGGGCGCGCGCCTTCGACGGGCGTTCAGACCCCCGAAGTGCGCGCCCGCGGAGCGGCTAGCGGCGGACCGACATCGGGCCCGCGTTGCGGGCGCGTTGGACGGCGGGGGCGATCGCCTGGGCCAGGGCCTTCACGTCGTCCTGGGTGGAGGTGTGGCCGAGAGAGAAGCGCAGGGACGCGCGCGCCAGGAGCGGGTCGGCGCCCATCGCCAGCAGCACGTGGCTGGGCTGCGGGACGCCCGCCGAGCACGCGGAGCCGGTCGAGCACTCGATGCCCTGGGCGTCGAGGAGCATGAGCAGGGCGTCGCCCTCGCAGCCGGGGAAGGAGAAGTGCGCGTTGGCGGGCAGCCGGCCCTCGGGGGCCGGGTCGCCGTTGAGCACCGCGTCGGGCACGGCGGCGAGCACCGAGGCGATCAGGTCGTCCCGCAGCGCGCCGAGCGCCGCCGCGTGCTCGGCCCGCCGTTCGACGGCGATGGCCGCGGCCGCCGCGAAGCCGGCCGCGGCGGGGGCGTCGAGGGTGCCGGAGCGGACGTCGCGTTCCTGGCCGCCGCCGTGCAGCAGCGGAACGGGCGCGGCGCCGCGCGAGAGCAGCAGCGCGCCGATGCCGAACGGGCCGCCGATCTTGTGCCCGGTGACGGTGACCGCGGTGAGCCCGGAGTCGGCGAAGGACACCTCCACCTGACCGAGCGCCTGCACCGCGTCGGCGTGCATCGGGATGCCGAACTCGGCCGCCACGGCCGCGAGTTCCCGCACCGGCTGGACGGTGCCGACCTCGTTGTTCGCCCACATCACGGTGACCAGGGCGACCGAGCCCGGGTCCCGTTCGATCGCCTCGCGCAGCGCCTGCGGATGGACCCGCCCGAGCCCGTCGACCGGCAGGTACTCGACGGTGGCGCCCTCGTGCTCGGAGAGCCAGTGCACCGCGTCGAGCACCGCGTGGTGCTCGACCGGGCTGCACAGCACCCGCGTGCGGGCCGGGTCGGCGTCCCGCCGGGCCCAGTACAGGCCCTTGACGGCGAGGTTGTCGGACTCGGTACCGCCGCCGGTGAGGACGATCTCGCTCGGCCGGGCGCCCAGCGAGTCGGCGAGCGACTCGCGGGCCTCCTCGACGACGCGGCGGGCCCGGCGGCCGGCCGCGTGCAGGGAGGAGGCGTTGCCGACGACACCGAGGTGCGCCGTCATCGCGGCGATCGCCTCGGGCAGCATCGGCGTGGTCGCCGCATGGTCCAGGTATGGCATAACCATCAGATTGTAGAGGGCCGTCCCCGGCACCGTTCCCGGCCTGCGCACCAGAATGCGACCTGATCCGAAAGACCCGTCCGAGCCGGGACCGCCGCGTCCGGCGCCGGTTTGACCCACTGCGCCGTCCGGTGGTTAGCCTGACGGACACTTCTCGTCGGAACTCGGGGGACGCCATGTCGCAGTCGGTCGACCGCGCCCTCACGCTGCTCGGCTCGCTCGGCGACGGACCCGTGACCCTGGAACAGGCGGCGACCAGCATCGGCGTCCACAAGTCCACCGCGCTGCGCCTGCTGCGCACGCTGGAGGAGCACGGCTTCGCGCAGCGCCAGCCGGACCGGCGCTACCGCCTGGGCGGCCGGCTGCTGTCGCTGGCGCACCGGGCGCTGGAGGAGATCGACGTCCGCCAGGTGGCCGCGCCGTACCTGGCCGCGCTGAACGCGCGCAGCGGACTCACCGTCCAGCTGGCCGTGCTGGAGGACGGCGAGGTGCTGTACGTCGACGAGGTCGCCGGGCCCGGCGCCCGGCGGCCGTCGCGGATCGGGCGGCGCGCGCCGGCCGCGGGGACGGCGATCGGCCGGGTGCTGCTGGCCGGGCGGCCGGAGGACGGCGCCCGCGAGGAGGAGCTGCCGCCGGAGCTGGCGGCGGTGCGCCGCCGGGGCTGGGCGGCGGAGTCCGCCGAGCACCGCGAGCCGGTGACGTGCGTGGCCGCGCCGGTGTCGGGCAGCGGCGGGCGGACGGTCGCGGCGTGCGCGGTGAGCGCGCCGGTGAGCGAGGTGCCGCCGGGCGAGCTGGCCCGGATGGTGCCGGAGCTGCTGTGCACGGCGGAGGCGATCTCGCTGGCGTACGGCGGCTCGCCTACTCCTCGCTGGTGCGAGAACCGTTGCGGTGCCAGGCCCGCGGGGCGCGCCAGCCGTACTTGAGGGCGAGCATCCGCAGCACGAAGGCGGTGAGCGCGGCGGCGGTGCCGGTGGCGCCGGTGAGCCGGTCGAGGCCGATCAGCACGGCGACCAGGGCGGCGCCGACCAGGGCGGGCACGGCGTAGATCTCGCGGTCCCAGCGCAGCAGTGAGGGGATCTCCCCGGCGAGGACGTCCCGGACGACGCCGCCGCCGGCCGCGGTGACCATGCCGAGCGCGACGGACGCGACGGCGCCGAGCCCGTAGTCGTGGGCCTTGGCGGTGCCGGTGACGCAGAACAGTCCGAGCCCGAGCGCGTCGAGCGTCTGGACGGCGCGGTTGATCCGCTCGACCTCGGGGTGCAGGAAGAAGACGACGAAACCGGCCGCGAGCGGCGTCAGGAAGTAGCCGAGGTTGCTGAACGCGGCGACCGGGGTGGCCCCGATGACGAGGTCGCGCATGACACCGCCGCCGAGCGCGGTGACCTCGGCGAGCACGCAGATCCCGAAGATGTCCATGTTCTTGCGGACGGCGAGCAGCCCTCCGGAGAGGGCGAAGACGAAGATGCCGACGAGGTCCAGCGACTGCTGCACGTCGGAGGGGAAGATCTGCGAGGTCACGGGAACAACTATGACCTGCGCGGACCTCCCCCTCCGACGTCCTCCGGCGCCCGGTGCGTCAGGCCGTCGCGTCCACGAGGGTGCCCGTCCGGGTGTTCTCCGGGCCGTGCTAGTCGTTCCCCTCGCTCTGCTCGGGGAAGTGGCACGCCACTTGGTGCCCGGTCCGCATGACGGCCAGCGGGGGCTCCTGTGTGGCACAGATCTCCTGCGCCTTCCAGCAGCGGGTGCGGAAGCGGCAGCCGCTGGGCGGGTTGATCGGCGAGGGGACGTCGCCCTTCAGCAGGATGCGCTCGCGGCCGGCGCGCTGGCGGCGGCGCGGGTCGGGCACCGGCACCGCGGACATCAGCGCGGTGGTGTAGGGGTGCATCGGGTTGCGGTAGAGCGAGTCCCGGTCGGCGATCTCGACGACCTTGCCGAGGTACATCACGGCGACCCGGTCCGAGACGTGCCGGACCACCGAGAGGTCGTGCGCGATGATCAGGTAGGTCAGGCCGAGCTCGCGCTGGAGGTCGTCCAGCAGGTTGACCACCTGGGCCTGGATCGAGACGTCGAGCGCGGAGACCGGCTCGTCGGCGACGATCATCTTGGGCCGCAGGGCGAGCGCCCGGGCGATGCCGATGCGCTGGCGCTGGCCGCCGGAGAACTCGTGCGGGTAGCGGTTGTAGTGCTCGGGGCTGAGCCCGCACAGCTCCAGCAGTTCCTGGACGGCCTTCTTGAGCCCGCCCTCGGGCACCGCGTTCTGGAGCTTGAACGGTGCGCCGACGATGGTGCCGACGGTGTGCCGCGGGTTGAGCGAGGAGTACGGGTCCTGGAAGATCATCTGGATGTCGCGGCGCAGCGGCCGCATCGCGCCGACGCCCAGGTGGGTGATGTCGGTGCCCTCGAACTCGATCGTGCCGGCGGTCGGCTCGTCGAGCCGGGTGACCAGTCGGCCCATCGTCGACTTGCCGCAGCCGGACTCGCCGACGACGCCCAGCGTCTCGCCGGCGTTGACGGTGAAGTCGATGCCGTCGACGGCCCGCACCGCGCCGGTCTGGCGCCGCAGCAGCCCGCCGCGGATCGGGAAGTGCCGGGTCAGACCGGTCACCTTCAGCAGCGGCTCGCGGTCGGAGGCGGGCGCCGGCGACGCCCCGTTCAACTGTGCCTGGGGCGCGGCCGCCTGAGTGTCCGTCATCGGTTCTCTCCAGAAAGGTGGTACGAGGCCGGGCTCACAGCCGGGGCGCGATCTCTTCGGCGAAGATGCGGTGCCGCTCGGCGGCCGCGAGGTGGCAGGCCGCGTGGTGCCCGGGCGCGGCCTCGGCCAGCACCGGGACCTCGCTCGTGGAGCGCCCGCCGGTCTGCCCGGCGTACGGGCAGCGCGGGTGGAAGGCACAGCCGCCGGGCACGTTGATCAGGCTGGGCGGCGTGCCCTTGACCGGGACGAGCCGGTCCTGGAGCTCCCGGTCGAGGCGCGGCATGGAGCCCAGCAGGCCCCAGGTGTAGGGGTGTTCGGGCGCGTCGAAGAGGGTCTCGGCGGGGCCGCGCTCGATGCACTTGCCGCCGTACATGACGAGGATGTCGTCGGCGAGCTCGGCGACCACCCCGAGGTCGTGGGTGATGATGATGACGGCGGAGCCGAACTCCTCCTGGAGGTCGCGGATGAGGTCCAGGATCTGCGCCTGGACGGTGACGTCCAGGGCGGTGGTGGGCTCGTCGGCGATCAGCAGGGAGGGGTCGTTGACCAGGGCCATGGCGATCATCGCGCGCTGGCGCATGCCGCCGGAGAACTGGTGCGGGTAGTCGTCCACGCGGCGGTCGGGCTGCGGGATGCCGACGCGGTCGAGCATCTCGATCGCGCGGGCGCGGGCCGCCCGCTTGGACGCGTCCGGGTGGTGCACCCGGTAGGCCTCGACGATCTGCGCCCCGACCGTGTAGTAGGGGTGCATCGCGGTCAGCGGGTCCTGGAAGATCATCGCCATCTCGCGGCCGCGCAGCTGGCGCACCCGTTCCGGGCCGGCCGAGACCAGTTCCTCGCCGTTCAGCCGGATCTCGCCGCTGATCCGGGCCCGCTTGGAGCGGTGCAGGCCCATGATGCCGAGCGAGGTGACGGACTTGCCGGAGCCGGACTCGCCGACGATGCCGAGGGTGCGGCCCTTGTGCAGGTCGAAGCTGACCCCGTCCACCGAGCGGACCAGGCCGTCGTCGGTGTCGAAGTGGATCCGCAGGTCGCGGACGGAGAGGAACGGGTCGCCGGCCGGGGTCTGCGCGGCGGGCGCCGTGGTCTTCTGGAGCTCGGTCACGAGAGCCTCACCCGGGGGTCGACGAGGGCGTACAGGAGGTCGACCACGAGGTTGCAGACGACGATGAAGAAGGCGGCGAGCAGGGTGACGCCGAGGATCTTCGGCAGGTCGTTGTCGGAGATCGCCTGGACGGCGAAGGCGCCGACGCCCTGCAGCGAGAAGACCTGTTCGGTGATGAGCGCACCGCCGAGGAGCAGGCCGAGGTCCATGCCGAAGATGGTGACGACGGGGGTGAGCGCGGCGCGCAGCCCGTGCCGGGTGACGACCTTGCGCTCGACCAGGCCCTTGGCCCGGGCGGTGCGGATGTAGTCCTCGCTCATCGTCTCCAGCATCCCGGCGCGGGTGAGCCGGGCGTAGAGGGCCGAGTAGAGGAAGGCCAGCGAGATCCACGGGAGGATCAGGTTGCGGGCCCACATGATCGGGTCGTCGGTGAAGTCGACGTACTGGAGGTTGTCCAGGATCGGCCACTCGTAGCTGAAGACCGTGAGCAGCAGCGCGCCGGTGAAGAAGACCGGCAGCGAGACGCCGGCGAGCGAGATGCCCATGGCGATGCGGTCGAAGACCGAGCGCGGCTTGAGGGCGGAGATGACGCCGGTGGTGACACCGGAGACCATCCAGAGCACGGCCGCGCCGATGGCCAGCGAGAGCGTGATCGGGATGCGCTTGGTGAGCTCGGGCCAGACTTCGAGGTGGTTCTTGAAGGAGTAGCCGAAGCACGGTACGTGGCAGGTGACCGGGTCCGGGCCGAACTTGTACTCGGCGCCGCCGACCAGGCCCTTCAGGAAGTTCCAGTACTGGGTGTACAGCGGCTGGTCGAACCCGAGGTTACTCTTGACGGCCGCGATCGCCTCCGGCGACGGGTTCTTCCCGACGTACTGGGCGGCCAGCTGGTCGGCGGTCTCGCCGGCGATGCGCGGGAGCAGGAAGAAGATCGCGAAGGTGACCGCGCTGACCACCAGCAGCAGTACGACGGCCGCGAATGTCCTGCGGATGATGTAGGCAAACACAGTTGGGCGGCTCCGGCGGCCCGCCACCGTCCGGGGTCTGCCGGACGGTGGCGGGCGCCGCTGCCTTCACCTGCCTTCAGGGATGCGGAGCCAGGCTCTTTACTTGGTGGTGCCGATGTTCAGGTAGTCGTACTGGCCCGAGAAGGCCGACGTGGAGACCAGGTTGGTGGCGTTGTCCGGGCGGTACAGGAAGACCTTGGCGTACATCAGCGGGACGTAGACCGCCTGGTCCATGATCTTCTTGTCGATGTCGCCGTAGATCTTCTCGCGGGCCGCCTGGTCGGTGTTGGCGATCGCGTCGTCCAGCAGCTTGTTGATCGCGGGGTCGTTCAGCTGGGCCAGGTTGCTGTTGCCGGAGGCCTTGATGGCGCGGCCGTCGGCGATCTGCTGCAGGAAGCCGTAGCCGGTCGGCCAGTCGGCGCCCCACTGCATCATCATCAGGCCGATGTTGTGGTCCTGGGTGAACTGCGGGGAACCGGCGTTGTCCGAGAAGTACTTGCCCTGCGGGTACTTCTGGATCTCGACGTTGATGCCGACCTTCTTCAGCGCGGCCTGGATCGCGGTCGCCGCCTGGATCTCGGGGTCGCGCTCGGTGCGGGCGGAGATCACGGTGCTGAAGCCGTCCGGCTTGCCGCAGGCCTTGAGGGCGTCCTTGGCCTTGCCCTCGTCACCCTTGTTGTCCGGGGTCGCCCAGGTGTTGAAGTCCTGGTGGCCCGGGATGTCCGGCGGGAGCACGGTGCTGGCGATCGCGCCGCGGATCGGGCCGCCCTCGACGGTCTGCACCGAGAGCTTGTCGATCGCGTACTGGACGGCCTTGCGGCACTCGACGTTGTCGAACGGCGCGACCTTGGTGTTGATCGCGGTGTAGATCAGGCGGCCGCCGTAGGAGCTGTCGCTGCTGGCCTTGAGCTTCGGGTTCTGCAGGATCTGCGCCTGGGTCTGCGGGTCGACGCCCAGGCCCACCAGGTCGACCTGCGCGTTGCCGGCGATCAGGTCCTTGTCGATGGTGGCCTGGTCCATGCCCATCTTGACCACGATCTTGTCCGCGAGCTGCTTGCGGATCGGGTCGGTGCTCGGGTCCCAGTTGGTGTTCGGCACCAGGGAGAGCTGCTTGCCGTCGTCGTAGGACGCGAACTTGTAGGTGCCCGAGGAGACCACGTGCTTGACGTAGCCGGCGCCGTCGTCCTTGGCCTGCGGGACCGGGACCGTCTGCGGGGCGCTGACCAGGTAGTCGAAGTCCGCGAACGGCTGCTTCAGGTGGAAGACGATGGTCAGGTCGTCCGGGGTCTCGATCGAGTTCAGGCCGCCTTCCTTGTCCTTGTACGGACCCTGGTAAGGCGTGGCGTTGTCGACCAGCAGGTCGTGGAAGTAGGTCGGGCCGTTGGAGTTCACGTCCGGCGCGAAGTTGGAGCGCTCGACGGCGTACTTGACGTCCTTCGAGGTGATCGCGGAGCCGTCGTCGTACTTCAGGCCGGGACGCAGCTTGTACGTCCAGGTCAGGCCGTCGGCGCTGGGCTGGCCGAGGCCGGCCGCGAGGTCCGGGACGAGCTTGTTGCCCTGCGCGCCGGGGCCCGGGGCGAAGGTGGTCAGCGGACGCCCGTACAGGCGCGAGAAGTTGTAGATGTAGGCGTAGTAGGTGTTGCCCGGGTCGAAGGAGTCCGGGGTGCCCTTCATCTCGTAGGTGACCGTCCCGCCCTTCTTGTCCGAGGCGTTGACGACCCCCTTCGTGGCGGCGTCGGCGCCGCCGCCGGCCGCGCTGCTGGAGGAGCCACCTGTGGTCTTGCTGGACGTGCATCCGGTCACGACGAGGACTGCGGCAGCTGCCACCGCGGTCAGCGCGACGGTACGGGACCTACGCATGGGTGAGATCAACCCCTTGAGGATGTGGAAACGGTGAAGGTTCCTGACGCAGGGTCAGTTGCTCTTGGGATCGAGGGCGTCACGCAGCCCGTCGCCGAGCAGGTTGAAGGCGAGCACGGTGAGGAAGATCGCCAGACCGGGGACCACCATGAACTGGGGGTCCACCTGGTAGTACTTGATCGCGTCGTTGAGCATGCCGCCCCAGGAGGCCTGCGGGGGCTGGATGCCGACGCCGAGGAAGCTGAGGCCCGCCTCGAAGAGGATGTTGGTCGGGATCAGCAGGGTCGAGTAGACCAGGATCGGACCGACCAGGTTGGGCAGCAGTTCCTTGAACAGGATGAACGGGCCGCGGGCGCCGAGGCTGCGGGCCGCGTGCACGAACTCCCGCTCGCGCAGCGAGAGGGTCTGTCCGCGCACGATCCGGCCCATGTAGGGCCAGTTGAAGAAGCCGATCACGAAGATCAGCACCAGGAGGTGCAGCGGGAGGCCGTGCAGGCCGAACGCGCCGCCCTGCAGCGAGGTCGAGATCGCGATCGCGAAGAGCAGCAGCGGGAACGCGAGGAAGACGTCCATGATCCGGCTGATCAGCGTGTCCACCCAGCCGCCGTAGTAGCCGGCCATGACGCCGAGCACGGTGCCGATCGTGTTGGACAGCAGCGTCGCGCCGAAGGCGACCAGCAGGGAGACCCAGGAGCCCTCGATGACACGGGCGAGCAGGTCGCGGCCGGTGAGGGGGTCGACGCCCAGCGGGTGGTCCCAGCTCATGCCGCCCCAGTCCCCGAGCGGCAGACCGCCGAGGTTGGCGTCCAGCAGGTCCTGGTTGAAGGCGTCCGGGTCGAGGCCGAACAGTCCCTCGATCGGCTTGGCCAGCACGGCGAGCAGGATCAGCAGGATCACGACGATGCCGCCGGCGACGGCCAGTTTGTCCCGTTTGAAACGGGTCCAGGCGATCTGGCCGAGGGAGCGGCCCTCGATCTTCTGGGCCGGGCTCGCGGGGGCGGGTGCCTCCGGATCGTTCCCGGCGGTGGTGACGGATGTGGTCATGTCAGTAGGTCCCCTCGCCGACGGTGGCCGGCCCACGGGTGCCGGTCGCCGGCTTCGGCGGTGCGGCTATGCGGACGTGCGGAGGTGCTAAGGAGCGGGGTTTCGCGGCAGTGCGGCAGTGCGTCGTGCACGGTGCACTGCCACCACGCGGGATGGGCGTCGCGTGGCTGGAGCGGTCGGCGTGCGCGTTGACCTTTGTGGGGTTCCGAGTTCGCGCGGTGCGTTGCGCAGAACTCTCTGCCATCCGAACTGGCTTGCGCCAGCCCTGCCAAGCGACAGATGCCCAACTGTGATCTGCGTGCATGCACCTCCACGATCATCGGCATATCCCTCTTCACACGGTCGTGATAACCGTGTCAAGATGCCTGACACCCGCAGCCGCGAAGTCGTCCGGAAAACGCCGAAGCCGACCTGACGCAAAGTCAAGTCGGCTTCTGGAAATGGGTTTTGGCGGGTTTAGCGGTTCAGCGCCCCGGGTATCCGGGCCACGGCCGCTGGGGCGGCTGCGGCTGCGGCTGCGGCTGCGGCTGCCCGTGCCAGCCCGGCCCGGTCTGCTGCGGGTAGTACGGCGGCGCCTGGTGGCCCGGCGGCGGCACCGGCGGGTAGGCACCGGTCGGCCGGGCGAGCCCGGCCGCCTCGCGGTCGTAGAACGGCCGCGCCTTGGCCCGCATCCACAACGCCACCGGGTCGTACTCGTCCGCCATCGCCACCGTGGACACCGCCAGCCCCTCCGGGGCCAGCGCGATCGCCCGCTGCATCAGCGCGCGCACCGCCTCCACGGCCGGCGGGGAGCCGTCGTACAGGTCCAGGCCGATGGCCAGGTACGGTTCGCCCACGGCCGGCTGCACCCAGGCCCGGCGCAGCGCCCGGACGGCCCGCACCTCGCGCGCCTGGTGCTCCAGCAGCGCGAAGAACTGCTGGGCGTTCACCTGCGGCTCGCTGAGCCTCAGCGGCCCGGCCGGCAGCCGGTCCAGGCCCCCCGCGATCCGCCGCAGGTCCGCCCACGGCACGCCGACCCCGCCGCCCGGGGCGTGCGGGTTCAGCCACAGGCCCCAGCGGGTGCGGTACAGCGACGCGGCGATCTCGCGCCCGGAGACGACCTCGTGGGCGCGCGCCCAGCCGGAGGCCGCCAGCTGCTCGGGGGAGGTGACGGCCGGCGCGTAGCCGTGGCCGCTGATCTCCATGTTCCCGTACTGGGCGTCCGGGCTGCCCGGGGTGCCGTGCCACAGCAGCATCCAGACCTGGCCCTCGGCCAGGGCGCGGAGCAGTTGCTCGTACGCCTCGTAGCGCTCCGGCGCGACCTCGCGCAGCGCGCGCTCCAGCACGCCCGGATCCGCGCCGGGGCGTCCGGCCGGTGCCTGGCCCCAGGGCCCCGGTGCACCACCGGACACCGCTCCCGCACTCATGCGCCCACCTCGCCGCGCCTCTTTCCTCACCTGCCGCCGGCCCGTCGGCCGTCTGCACGCACCCTATGGCGCGGCACCGGCCGACGCCACGGCGACGTGCCTACGAACGAACCCCGTCACACCCGCGCGTAGAACGGCAGCACCCGGGTGAGCAGCCACTCGACCACCGGATCGTCGGCGAGGTCGAGCAGCACGAGGTGGACGCCGCCGGGCAGCGGCGCGGTTCCCAGCGCGCGGCCGAGCGCCTCGTTCACCGCCGCCGGGTCGGCCGGGGCGGCCGGGTCCAGCTGCACGCCGATGAACATCACGGTCGGCTCGCCCTCGATGCTCGCGAGCGCGCGGCGCGCGGTCAACACTCCCGGCAGGGCGGCGAGTTCGGCCCGGCAGACGGCCAGGAAGTGCTCCGGGTCCTCCCCCGGCACGGGCTCGCGCAGCGCGACCCGGCCACCGGTCGGCGCCGAGGGGTCCTCCCAGCGGTCCTCGCGCGGACCGCGGCGCAGCTCGGCGACGCCCTGCGGCGGCACCGGGATGCCCACCGCGGCCTCGGGGTTGACGGCGATCCCGACGCCCAACGGCAGCCCGCGGGCGAACTCCCAGGCCGGGGCGACCGCGAACGCCATCCCCGGCGCCTGCTGGAGGAACACCTCCTGCGAGGAGAAGACCGGGACGTACGGCTCGCCGCCCAGCTCGATCGTCGGCAGGTCCAGCGACTGCCCCTGCGGGTCGCCGCCGGCGGGCAGCGGGATCCACACCTGGCTGCGGGCCAGCACCTCGACCACCCGCGGCGTCGCGCCCGGATCGCCCAGCGCGGCGGTGAGCACCTGCTCCAGCTCGTTGGCCGGCCAGGCCCCGCCCGGTGGCGGCGTGTCCGGGCCGCCCCACCCCTGCTGCTGCTCCACCGGGTACCCCATGCGCCCCTGTACCGCCCTCTGCCGGTCGGCCGCCCACTGCTGCCGACGCGCAGCAGTCTAGGGTGCGTGTTCCCTTGTGTGGCGTGTGGCCGGGTCCCCTGTGGGGTGTGACCGGGTCCCCCCTCCCATCGGTGCCGCGGACGTGCCATGATGTGCGCGTCCGACGGCGTCGTGCGCAGTCGGCCCCACTAACTCCATACCGGCCGCTCGAACCCGCGCGGGAGAGTCCGGAGTGCCCCGTCTGGTGGCACGGCCGGCGCCGAAGGAGCAAGTCCTCCCCGGAATCTCTCAGGCCCCCCTACCGCACGGGTTAGGCACATCTGGAAAGCGGCGCACGGCCTGTCGTGCGCCCACCCACGGTGCAAGCCGCCATCCTGTCCGGAAAGCTGGAAACAGCGACGGGCCGCTGCGCGGTGAAGCTCTCAGGTTCGACGACAGATGGGGAGACCCACGCCGCCGCATGCCCGCGCGCAGGAGTCGGTCCCCGAGCGGGTCCGGTCCGGCGCGTGCACCCCTGAGTGCCCAGACCGAGGAGTTCCCAGGCCATGTCGTCCCTCCGCCTCACCGCGCTCGACGCGCTGCACCGCGCCCTCGGCGCGACCATGACCGACTTCGCCGGCTGGGACATGCCGCTGCGTTACGGCAGCGAGCGCGAGGAGCACCTCGCCGTCCGCACCAAGGCCGGTCTGTTCGACCTGTCCCACATGGGCGAGATCACCGTGACCGGCCCGCAGGCCGGCGAGATGCTGGACCACGCGCTGGTCGGCTTCGTCTCCGCCCTCGGCGTGCTGCGCGCCCGCTACACCATGATCTGCGCCGAGGACGGCGGCATCCTGGACGACCTGATCGTCTACCGCCTGCGCGAGGACTCCTTCCTCGTCGTCGCCAACGCCTCCAACGCCCAGCTGGTGCTGGACGAGCTGATCGCCCGCGCCAAGGGCTTCGACGCCGTCGTCACCGACGACCGCGACACCTACGCGCTGATCGCCGTCCAGGGCCCGGAGTCCACCGCGATCCTCGCGAAGACCACCGAGGCCGACCTGCCCGGCCTGAAGTACTACGCGATCCTCCCGGCCCGGGTGGCCGACCGGGACGTGCTGCTCGCCCGCACCGGCTACACCGGCGAGGACGGCTTCGAGATCTTCTGCGCCCCGGCCGACGCCGAGCCGGTCTGGCAGGCGCTGACCGCCGCCGGCGAGGGCCACGGCCTGGTGCCGTGCGGCCTGTCCTGCCGCGACACCCTGCGCCTGGAGGCGGGCATGCCGCTGTACGGGCACGAGCTCTCCACCGACCTGACCCCGTTCGACGCCGGCCTCGGCCGGGTCGTCCGCTTCGACAAGACCACCAACGACGGCGCCTTCGTCGGCCGCAAGGCCCTGGAGAAGGCCGCCGCCGAGGCGGAGTCGACCCCGCCGCGCGTCCTGGTGGGCCTGGTCTCCGAGGGCAAGCGCGTGCCGCGCGCCGAGTACACGGTGGTCTCCGCCGACGGCGCCCCGATCGGCCGGATCACCTCGGGCGCGCCGTCCCCGACGCTGGGCAAGCCGATCGCGATCGCCTACGTCGACGCGGCCCACGCCGCCCCCGGCACCGCCGTCGCGGTGGACGTGCGCGGCAAGCACGAGCCGGTCGAGGTCGTCGCCCTGCCGTTCTACAAGCGCGCCCGCTGAGGATCTTCCCGGGCCCTCGGTCACCACTGATCCGCGACGAAGCCGTCCGCGCGGCGGCCCGCTTCGTCGTACCCGCTTCCCATCCTGGAGAATGACGCCATGAGCAACCCCCAGCACCTGCAGTACACCAAGGAGCACGAGTGGCTGACGGCCGCCGAGGACGGTGTCTCGACGGTCGGCATCACCAAGCACGCCGCGGACGCGCTCGGTGACATCGTCTACGTGCAGCTGCCCGAGGTCGGCGACGAGGTGACCGCCGGCGAGACCTGCGGCGAGCTGGAGTCCACCAAGTCGGTCAGCGACCTGTACTCCCCGGTGACCGGCGAGGTCGTCGAGGTCAACCAGGACGTCCTGGACGACAACGCCCTGGTCAACAGCGCCCCGTTCGAGGGCGGCTGGCTGTTCAAGGTCAAGGTGGAGTCCACCGACGAGCTGCTCAGCGCCGACGAGTACACCGCCTTCATCGGCGGCTGACCAGGCCCTTGGCACGGCGGGCCGCAGCGCGGCGGCCCGCCCCCCTCACCGCCCACCCGTCACCCGCCGCCGCCCTTCCGAGGGCGCACTTCGCGCGGCGGTCCCGATTCCTCCTTCGCCCCGGGAAGACCACACCATGACGGTTCTCAACGAATCCCTGCACTCGCTCGACCCGGAGATCGCCGCCGCGGTCGACGCCGAGCTGCACCGCCAGCAGACCACCCTGGAAATGATCGCCTCCGAGAACTTCGCCCCGGTGGCGGTCATGGAGGCCCAGGGCTCGGTGCTCACCAACAAGTACGCCGAGGGCTACCCCGGCCGCCGCTACTACGGCGGCTGCGAGCACGTCGACGTCGTCGAGCAGATCGCGATCGACCGCGTCAAGGCCCTGTTCGGCGCCGAGCACGCCAACGTCCAGCCGCACTCGGGCGCGCAGGCCAACGCCGCCGCGATGTTCGCGCTGATCCAGCCGGGCGACACCATCCTGGGCCTGAGCCTGGCCCACGGCGGTCACCTGACCCACGGCATGAAGATCAACTTCTCCGGCAAGCTCTACAACGTGGCCGCGTACCACGTCGACGAGAAGAGCGGCCAGGTCGACATGGCCGAGGTCGAGCGCCTCGCCAAGGAGCACCAGCCGAAGCTGATCATCGCCGGCTGGTCCGCCTACCCGCGCCAGCTCGACTTCGCCGAGTTCCGCCGCATCGCCGACGAGGTCGGCGCCCTGCTCATGGTGGACATGGCGCACTTCGCCGGCCTGGTGGCCGCGGGCCTGCACCCGAACCCGGTGCCGTACGCGGACGTCGTCACCACCACGACCCACAAGACCCTGGGCGGCCCGCGCGGCGGCGTCATCCTGTCGAAGGCCGAGTGGGCCAAGAAGATCAACTCCGCGGTCTTCCCCGGCCAGCAGGGCGGTCCGCTGGAGCACGTGATCGCGGGCAAGGCCGTCGCGTTCAAGGTCGCCGCGTCCGAGGAGTTCAAGGAGCGCCAGCAGCGCACCCTGGACGGTGCCCGGATCCTCGCCGAGCGCCTGCTGCAGGCCGACGTCGCCGAGGCCGGCGCCTCCGTGCTGTCCGGCGGCACCGACGTGCACCTGGTGCTGGTCGACCTGCGCAACAGCCAGCTCGACGGCCAGCAGGCCGAGGACCGCCTCCACGAGGTCGGCATCACGGTCAACCGCAACGCGATCCCGAACGACCCGCGCCCGCCGATGGTCACCTCCGGCCTGCGCATCGGCACCCCGGCCCTCGCCACCCGCGGCTTCGGCGCCGAGGACTTCCGCGAGGTCGCCGACATCATCGCCGAGGCCCTCAAGCCGGGCTTCGACGAGACCGTCGCCGCCGGCCTGAAGGCCCGCGTCACCGCGCTGGCCGAGAAGTACCCGCTCTACCCGAACCTCTGATCGCCGGGGGTGGGTGACCGGCCTCACGCCGGTCGTCCACGGGAGTTTCCGGGGCACCGCGCACACTGGAAAGACGCGCGGTGCCCCTCCTCATGCTGCGCCTACGCACAGCAACGCAATGTCCGTCCACGAGACCAGACAAGGACGTCCCCCCGTGGCCCTCAGTGTCTTCGACCTTTTCTCCATCGGTATCGGCCCGTCGAGCTCCCACACGGTCGGCCCGATGCGCGCCGCCCGGATGTTCGCCCGGCGGTTGCGGTCCGAAGGCCTGCTGCCCGGGGTGGTGAGCGTCCGCGCCGAGCTGTACGGCTCGCTCGGCGCCACCGGCCACGGCCACGGCACCCCGAAGGCCGTCCTGCTCGGCCTGGAGAACAACTCCCCGCGCACGGTCGACGTCGACCAGGCCGACCGGGACGTCGAGCGGATCACCGCCGAGAAGCGGCTCAGCCTGCTCGGCGAGCACCCGATCGACTTCGATCCCGACACCCAGCTGATCCTGCACCGGCGCCGCTCGCTGCCGTACCACGCCAACGGGATGACCCTGTGGGCGTTCGCGGCCGACGGCTCGACGCTGCTGGAGAAGACCTACTACTCGGTCGGCGGCGGCTTCGTCGTCGACGAGGACGCGATCGGCGCCGACCGGGTCAAGCCGGACGACACCGCGCTGAAGTACCCCTTCCGCACCGGCGAGGAGCTGCTGCGCCTCACCCGCGAGACCGGGCTGTCGATCTCCGGCCTGATGCTGGAGAACGAGAAGGCCTGGCGCAGCGAGGAGGAGATCCGCACCGGGCTGCTGGAGATCTGGCAGGTCATGCAGGAGTGCGTCCGCGCCGGCATGTCCCGCGAGGGCATCCTGCCGGGCGGCCTCAAGGTGCGCCGCCGGGCGGCGGCCGCGGCCCGCGCGCTGCGCGCCGAGGGCATCGGCCCGGCCAACGCGATGGAGTGGGTGACGCTCTACGCGATGGCGGTCAACGAGGAGAACGCCTCCGGCCGCCGGGTGGTCACCGCGCCGACCAACGGTGCGGCCGGGATCATCCCCGCCACCCTGCACTACTACCTGAACTTCATCCCGGGCGCCGACGACGACGGCATCGTCCGCTTCCTCCTCGCGGCCGGCGCGATCGGCATGCTGTTCAAGGAGAACGCCTCCATCTCCGGCGCCGAGGTCGGCTGCCAGGGCGAGGTCGGCTCCGCCTGCTCGATGGCCGCGGGCGGCCTCGCCGAGGTCCTCGGCGGCTCCCCCGAGCAGGTCGAGAACGCCGCCGAGATCGGCATCGAGCACAACCTCGGCCTCACCTGCGACCCGGTCGGCGGCCTGGTCCAGATCCCGTGCATCGAGCGCAACGGCATGGCGTCCGTCAAGGCCGTCACCGCCGCCCGCATGGCCCTGCGCGGCGACGGCCGGCACCACGTCTCGCTCGACAAGGCGATCAAGACGATGAAGGAGACCGGCGCCGACATGAAGATCAAGTACAAGGAGACCTCCCGCGGCGGCCTCGCCGTGAACGTCATCGAGTGCTGATCGCCCCGGCGTGACGGCGGGCCCCCGGACGGCGTGACCGTCCGGGGGCCCGTTGTGTTGCGGCGGCCGGCCCGCCTGCCGCTATTCCTGCGCGGCGCGGCGGCAGGCGTTGCCGGCGATGACGGCCGGGACGTAGTCCTCCCGCAGGAGGTGGTAACAGCTCTGGAAGGCAGCCTGTCCCCCGGCCGCGCCGATCAGGCAGGCGTCCTCCGCGATCTGGGCGTCGGCGTCCGGCTTGTTCTCCAGGACGTAGTAGAAGCAGCCCTGCGGGGTCGCGCTCGCGGCCGGCGCGAGGGCGACGACACCACCCAGCGCGAGGGTGAGGCCGGTGGCCGCGGCGGCGATCCGTCGTACGAGCTTCATGGTCGGCAAATCCTTCCGGTCGTCACGGAGTCGGCGGACGAAGGACGAACGCTTCGTCCACCAACTCCCGGTCCCGGCAAGAGATACCGAAGTGGCCCGCCGACCGCCCGGGGCCGCGCCGACGACCCGCCAAGATCACCCGAAGGCGAGGAAGGCCAGCCCGGCGGCCAGGATGCCGAGGCCCGACCACGAGACGGCCGGCAGCCGTTCGCCGAGCACCGCGACGCCGAGGAGGGCGGCGACGGCGGGCTCGGCGAGGGTGAGCGTCGTGGCGGTCTGGGCCGTGGTGCGGCGCAGGCCGTGGCCGAAGAGGCGGTACGCGAGGAAGGTCGTGATCACGGCCAGGTGGAGCACGACGGCCGCCCCCCGGAGCGAGACGAGCCAGGGCCCGCCGCCGCACACCAGGACGGGCAGCACGAGCACCGCGGCCGCGCCGAACATCGCGCCCATCACCCCGCCCGACGCGTGCCCGCGCGCGATCAGCGCGCCCCCGATGAGCGAGTACGCGGCGTACGAGAGCCCGGAGAGGGCGGCCAGCAGGACGCCGAGGAGGTCCACGGGCGCGCCGGCGCCGGTGAGTCCGGGCCCGAGGACGAGCACCGCGCAGCCGAGGACGGCGGCGGCGGTGGCGACGGCCCACCGGGTGCCCGGTAGCTGCCGCCCGGCGATCCAGCCGAGGAGGCCGGTGAACACGGGGGCGCTGCCGAGCGCGATCACGGTGGAGACGGCGACGCCGGTGCGCGTCACGGCCGGGTAGAACGTGAGCGGGTAACCCACCACCGCGACGGCGCCGAGGGCGAGCAGCCGGCGCTCGCCGCGGGTGCACGCCCCGGGCAGGGCGCGGGCGTCGCGGCTGGAGAGGAACAGGAGGAGCCCGCCGAGGACGAGCGCGGCGGCCCCGAGGACCGCCGGGGGCGCACCGGCGGGCGCGAGGGAGCTCGCCGTCCCGGTGGTGCCCCAGAGCACGGCGGCGGCCAGGATCGGCAGCGGACCGCGCAGGCGGCCGGGGGCGGTGGGAGCCGCCGGGGTGGCGGGGCGGGAGGGCGTGCGGGTACGGGTGCGGTTCGGCACAGTGGTGAACTTCCGTCGTCGAAGACCGTCTTGGGACTGGTTTCGAAAACGGGCGCACGCGACGGACCCCCGGCGGCAGGGGCCGGCCGGGGCTGCGGGTCAGATCACCTGCGCGCGCCCGCTCAGGCGCGGAGCGGTGGCAGCGCGACGCGCCAGTACGGGTTCACGCCCCCGATGCTACGTCAACGGCGCATGGTGCACGCTCGCCCGAAAGCGTTAACGGCCGCCCCCACCCACACAGGGATGGCGACACCGGTCGGGCGGCCCCTCGGGGGCGATCATTTATGAATATTCACAGGCAACATCGTTAACCTATGCAAATTCCCAAGGTGAAGTAGGTTACAAACCTTTCAATCCAAGCTGCCCGGTTTGCCCACATGCTGAGATCCGTGCCATAGTCGACACATCGGACTTCGACTGGCCCGACCTGGCACAGTCGACGCCCATCGCGCGGCACGCACCCCCTTGGCCGGCGCGATGACCTGCACGGGCCCCCATCCGCCGGACCACGGCGATTCCAGGGGGCCCTGCGTGTTTTCCGGACCCTGCCGCGTCAATGGCGCTCGCGGATCTTCAGCTCGAACCAGACGCCCTTGCCCCGCGGCAGCAGGTCCGCACCCCACCGGTCGGCGAGGTCGTCGACCACCTTCAGGCCGCGCCCCCGCTCGGTGACGGGCAGCGGCTCGGCGAGGATCACGCAGGGCAACGCCCTTGAGGAGTCCCGGACTTCGACCCGCAGCCAGCCCGGCTTGCGGATCACCTGGAGCCCGATCGTGCGGCCGGCGGCGTGCCGAACGGCGTTGGAGACGAGCTCGCTGGTGAGTAACTCCCCCGCCTCCAGGTGCTGGTGGAGGTCCCAGGACTCCAGGACGGAGAGCACCAGCCGGCGGGCCACCTGAGCGGACTCCGCCCGGGACGGCAGCCGCACCTCGCCCGGCGCGGACTGGTCGCACAGCCTGCCGAAGTACATCTCCTCCAGTTCCCCGGAGCTGAGCCGCTCCAGCGCCGACAGCGCGCCCGGGACGTCGATCCAGGACGCCTCCGCGACCATTCCGGCTCCCGGAACTGATGACTGATCTGTTTCGCCCCAACCCGCCATGCGACCCATCATTGCGGAACGCAAGCAGCCGCGTACGGACAATGAGCAAACGATCACGACCGATTCGGCATATGCCCCGTGCAAGAGGGGGCGACGGGCGGGCGGCAAAACGACGACCCGGGACCGGCACGAGGCCGGTCCCGGGTCGCGGGGAACGCGTGGTGCCCGGTGGCTACCAGGAGGCCCAGGGCAGGCTCCAGCCGCTCAGACCGTTCGACGGGTCGAGCGTCTCGCTCTTGCTGGAGTTCTTCACGATCACGACGTCGCCGACGATCGAGCCGTCGTAGAACTTGCCCATCGAGGTGGAGTCGCCGCCGCCCTTGACGTCCTTGAGGCCGACGCAGCCGTGGCTGACGTTGTCCTCGCCGAAGGCGTCCGACCAGTAGTTGCCGTGGATGTAGGTGCCCGAGTCGGTGAGGCGCATCGAGTGCGGCACCTGGAGGTCGTACGGCGCGCCGGTCATCCCGGGCAGGGTGCTGGACTGCATCCGCACCACGCCCTCCTTGGACTCGATGACCATGGTGCCGTTCCAGGTCGGGTGCGCGTCCGAGCCGGAGGTGATGTCGATGTCGGAGGACTGGCCGTCCCGCACGACCGTCATCCTGTGGGTCTTGGCGTCGACGGTGGACACCTGCGAGCGCCCGATGGTGAAGGGCTCGTCGCGGTCGCTGCCGTAGACGCCGGGGGCGATCTCGACGCTGCCCAGGTGGTAGTGCACCGTCACCTTGGTACCGGACTTCCAGTACTCGGCGGGGCGGAAGTCCAGCCGGCGGTCGCCGAACCAGTGGCCCTTCACCTCGGTGCCGTTGCTGCTCTCGAAGGTGATGCCCTTGAGGACCGCGTCCTTGTTCTTGACGTCCTTGCTGAAGTTCACCGAGACGATCATGCCGACGCCGTACGTCGCGTTGTTGTCGACGTTGTCGGCGGCCTTGGCCAGCGCCGTCGGGGTCAGCGTGGTGAAGCTGCTGTCGGCCTGCGCCACGGCGCCGTTGGCGTCCGCGGCCATCGCGCTCACCTGGTAGGAGGTGCCGACCGCGAGCCCGGCGGACGGGGTCCAGCTGGAGCCGTCGGCGGCGATCGTGCCGGGTATCTCCTTGCCGCTCTTGTCGCTCACCTTCACGGTGGTGAGCTTGCCGCCCGTCGCGCCGACCTTCAGCGCGTCCGGCGCGACGTCGACCGAGCCGGTCTTCGGCTCGATGGACACCACGGCCTGCGACGTCTTCGGCGCCGCGCTCGTGCCGGCCGCCGAGGGAGCCGCGGAGGCCGCGCCGCCCCCGAGGTCGGCCTTGGCCGCGCTCCCGCCGCCGTCGTTGTTGTTGCACGCCGCCGTCAGGACCATCATTCCGCCGACCAGACCGACGGCCATCACCCTGCGTATCGACTTCACGTCGATCCCTCCCTCAAACACCCCGTTCGGACCCAGCGGGCCCGACCAATACACGCGCTGGCCACCGGAAAGGTTGCGCCATTCGAGGGGCTTCGCGCTCGGAAAACGCCGGCGGCCCGACCCCAACGGGTGAGGATCGGGCCGCTCGACGGAAAAGCAGTGACGATACGGGACTACCCGGGCCTATTGCCGGGTAAGTCCTACCAGTTCGCCCAGGCGACGTTCCAGCCGCCCAGCCCGTTGGAGGGCGAGACGGTCTTCTCCTTGGTGTTCACTACCTTGACGACGTCGCCGACCATCGAGTCGTTGTAGAACCTGCCGGCGACCGAGGAGTCGCTGCCGCCCTGCACGTCCGACATCGCGACGCAGCCGTGGCTGCCGTTCAGGTTCCCGAACGGGTTGTTCTTGGCCCAGTAGTTCCCGTGCACGAACGTGCCGGACGTGGTCAGCCGCATCGCGTGCGGCACGTCCTGGATGTCGTACTCGCCGCCGAGACCGACGGTCTGCGAGTTCATCCGGGTGACCTTCTCCTTGGACATGATCACCATGGTGCCGCCCCAGGACGGCGTCGCGTCCGCGCCCAGCGTGACCGGCACGGTGGTGCTCTTGCCGTCCCGCTCGACGGTCATCTGGTGCGTCTTGGCGTCCGCGGTGGAGACCATCGAGCGCCCGATGGTGAAGGGCTCGTCCTTGTCCACGTCGCCGTAGACACCGGGCGACACCTCGACGTTCTTCAACCGGTACTTGATGGTGACCTTGGTGCCCGGCTTCCAGTACTCCGCCGGACGGAAGTCCACCCGGCGGTCGCCGAACCAGTGGCCCTTCACCTCGGTGCCGTTGCTGCTCTCGAAGGTGATGCCCTTGACGACGGCGTCCTTGTTCTTGACGTCCTTCGTGAAGTTCACCGAGACGATCATGCCGACGCCGTAGGTGGCGCCGTCGCTGATGTTGTCGTTGGTGGAGACCTTCTTCTCCGGCGTCAGCGTCGTGAACGTCGTCGTGGACGCGGCCACCAGGCCGTCGGCGTCCTTGGCCTGCGCGTTCACCTTGTACGCCATGCCGACGGCGAGCGCCGCCGCGGGCTTCCAGCCGGTGCCGTCCGGGGTGATCGCGCCCTCGACCGGCTTGCCGTCCTTGTCGGTCACCTCGACCGACGTGAGCTTGCCGTTGGACACGCCCACCTGCAGCCCGTTGCTCGGCGCGACGTCCTGGGCGCCGTCCTTCGGTGCCACGGCCAGCACCGCGGCCGAGGTCTTCGGTGCGGCCTGCGAGGCCGCCGGGGCCGCGGCGCCGTCGGCCGCCGTCGTGCTGCCCCCCGACGCCTTGTCGCCGCCCCCGTTGTCGTCGTTGCAGGCCGCGGTGAGCAGCAGCACCCCGCCCATGGCCAGTGCCACCGCACCCCTGCGTATCGCGGCGCCGGCCGTCGTACCCGTCTTCACGGTTTCTCCCCTCCCGGTATTCACTCACTTGACGCGGCGAGTGCCCCCGAAAGTTGCACCGGGCGCCGATCTTTCGCGCCGGGTCCCGGCACGTCGGAGCAGGATAACCGGGCCGTCCGGGTGAACTCCGGGGGGAGGTGGGTGAAGCAGTCGTGAAGGCTCCCGGCGCTAGTGGGACGGCGGCAGCGCGCTGCCGGCCACCCACTGGGCCCACGGCACGTTCCAGTCGTTGAGCCCGTTCTGCGGCGGCACGACGTCCCCGGCGGAGGCCTTCACCTCCAGCACGTCCCCCGGGATGGTGTGCTCGAACAGCCAGCCGGCCGGGGTGTCCTTGCCCGTCCCGCCCTTGGTGTCGGCGAGGCCGATGCAGCCGTGGCTGGTGTTCGCGGTGCCGAACACCCCGGGATCCGCCCAGTAGTTGCCGTGGATGAAGGTGCCGGAGGCGGTCAGCCGCATCGCGTGCGGGACGTCCTTGATGTCGTACTCGTCGCCCATGCCGACGGTCTGCGAGTTCATCCGGGTCTCCCGGTACTTCTCCGACACCACCAGCACCCCCCGGTAGGTGGAGTGGTCGGGGCTGCCACCGGACACCTTCAGCACCCGCAGCACCTTGCCGCCCTGGCCGGAGCGGACGGTCAGGGTGTGCGCGTCGAGGTCCACCGTGGACACCTGGGCCCGGCCGACCGTGAAGCGCAGGTCCTTGGTCTGGGTGCCGAACTCCCCCGGCGCGCCCTGCACGTCCTTCAGCCGCAGCTCCACCGTGACCTTCGTCCCGGCCGCCCAGTACCGCTGCGGGCGGAAGTCCAGCCGCTGGCCGCCGAACCAGTGCGCGGCCACCGGGACGGGCGGGTCCGCGCTCACCCGCACCGCCCGCTCCACCGCCGCCCGGTCGGTGACCGGACGGCTGAAGCGCAGCGAGACGGGCATCCCGACACCCACCGTGGAGCCGTCCTCGGGGGTGAAGAAGGCGACGAAGGTGTGCGCGCGGGCGACGGTCGAGAACGCCGAGTGCTGGGCCGCCTTCTGGCCCTGCCCGTCCTCGGCGACGGCGTCCAGGGTGTACGCGGTGCCGAGCGGCAGCGGGCCGTCCGGCGTCCACGCCGCGCCGTCCGGGGCGACGGTGCCGGGGACCTCGGTGCCCCTGCTGTCGGCGAGCCGGACGGAGACCAGCCTGCCCTGCGCGACCGTCACCCGCACCGGCCCGTCCGGCGGCACGTCCTGGGCGCCGTCGGCGGGGAGGGCGGCGAGCACCGCCCGGGACGGCGGCGGGGGCGGGGTGTGCACCCCGGGCGGGGCCCCGTCGTTGGCGGGCGCGGCCGGGGCGCCGCCGCTGCCGCAGCCCGTGAGCGCGGCCAGGCACCAGGCCGCCGCCACCGCCCGCCGCGCCCAAACCCGTCCTCGGCGCCGCATTCCGGGGGCCTCCAGCCGTGTCGTTCCGATATCCGGAACAACGAGGAGCCCCGGGACCGGACACGGCGGCGCGGGCCGGCCGGCGCCCGCCCCCCGGGCCGCGCGGGCGCCCCGCGCCGACCCGGGCACCCCACGGCCCGCACCCCTCGGCCGCCATCCGCCGGTAAGCCCCCGTTCAGCCGCTTCCGATCAGTGCAAACCGGGAATGAGGAAGGGCACGGGGTCCGGGACACCCCGGCCAGGGAGGGCACGGCCATGGCGTCAGGGCAGGAGCTGGAAGCCGGTGTGCGGACGCGCGGCGGACGGACCGCCGAGCCACCGTGGCCCGGCGACTGGCAGCCGCTCGGCGCCCGCTTCCGCACCGACCGGCTCGGCGGCCCCGGCACCAACTTCGCGCTCTGGGCGGCCGGCGCCGAGGCCGTCGACCTGTGCCTGTTCGACGAGGACGGCAAGGAGAGCCGGCACCGCCTCACCGAACAGGACTTCCAGATCTGGCACGGCTTCCTGCCCGGCGTGCGCCCCGGCACGCGGTACGGCTTCCGCGTGCACGGCCGCTGGGACCCGTGGACCGGAGCCCGCTGGAACCCGGCCAAGCTGCTGCTCGACCCGTACGCCCGCGCCGTCGACGGCTGTTACACCTCCCACGACGCGGCCAGCGGCGCCGTCCGCAACTGGCCCGAGGCGGACGTCGCCGACACCGTCCGGGACAACCGCGACTCCGCCCGCTACGTGCCCAGATCCGTCGTCGTCCACGACGACGACGACTGGTACGACGACCACCGCCCGAAGACCCCGTGGGCCGAGACCGTCCTCTACGAACTGCACGTCCGCGGCTTCACCATGCGCCACCCCGACGTCCCGCCCCACCTGCGCGGCACCTACGCGGGCCTGGCCCACCCCGCCGCCGTCGCCCACCTGACCCGCCTCGGCGTCACCGCCGTCGAACTGCTGCCGGTCCACCAGCACGCCAGCGAGGACCACCTCCAGGCCCGCGGCCTGGCCAACTACTGGGGCTACAACACCGTCGGGTTCTTCGCCCCGCACGCCGGCTACTCCGCCTCCGGCTCGCGCGGCGGCCAGGTCGGCGAGTTCAAGCGGATGGTCCGCGCCCTGCACGCCGCCGGGATCGAGGTGATCCTCGACGTCGTGTTCAACCACACCGCCGAGGGCGCCGAACTGGGGCCCACGCTCTCGCTGCGCGGCATCGACAACGCCGCCTACTACCGCCTCGCCCCGCACCGTCCGCGCGGCTACGCCGACTACACCGGCTGCGGCAACACCCTGGACACCCGGCGCCCGCAGGTGATCCGGCTGATCACCGACTCGCTGCGGTACTGGGTCACCGAGATGGGCGTGGACGGCTTCCGCTTCGACCTCGCCGCCGCCCTCGCCCGCGCCGGCGACGGCGTCGACATGGAGCACCCGTTCCTCGCCGCCGTCTCCCAGGACCCCCTCCTCAGCCGGGTCAAGCTGATCGCCGAGCCGTGGGACGTCGGCCCGGGCGGCTACCAGGTCGGCGGCTTCCCCCCGCTGTGGGCCGAGTGGAACGACAAGTACCGGGACACCGTCCGGGACTTCTGGCGCGGCGCCCGCCCGGACGTCCGCGAGCTCGGCTACCGGCTGTCCGGCTCCTCCGACCTCTACCAGCGCGGCGGACGGCGCCCGTACGCCTCCGTCAACTTCGTCACCGCGCACGACGGCTTCACCCTGCGCGACCTCGTCAGCTACGACCGCAAGCACAACGAGGCCAACGGCGAGGCCAACCGGGACGGCACCGACGACAACCGCTCCTGGAACCACGGCGTCGAGGGCGAGACCGGCGACCCGGACGTCACCGCCCTGCGGCTGCGCCAGCTGCGCAACCTGCTGGCCACGCTGCTGCTCTCCACCGGCGTGCCGATGCTCACCGCCGGCGACGAGTTCGGACGCACCCAGGGCGGCAACAACAACGCCTACTGCCAGGACAACGAGGTCAGCTGGCTGGACTGGTCCCTGCTGCGCGAGCCCGGCTGGCGGGACCTGTGTGACCTGACCGCCCGCCTGGTGCGGCTGCGCCGCGCCCACCCGGTGCTGCGGCAGCGGGCGTTCTTCTCCGGCCGGGCCGCCGTCCCGGGCGGCCTGCCGGACCTCGCCTGGTTCACGCCGCTCGGCAAGGAGATGACCGAGGCCGACTGGTTCGCGCCGACGGCCTGCCTCGGCATGCTGCTGTCCGGTGCCGCGATGTCCGAACGGGACGGCGCCGGGCGGCCGTCGCACGACGACAGTTTCCTGCTGCTCCTCAACGCCGGCCACGAACCGGTCGTCTTCACCCTCCCCGGCGAGCCCTGGGCCGCGCCGGAGGCCGCGTACGGGACGGTCGTCGACACGGCGGCCCCGGGCACCGGCGAACCGCACCCGCGGGGGGCCGTCGTGCTGGGCGGGCGCTCGCTCCAGCTGCTGCGCGCGCCCGCCCCGGAGTGATCCGGCGCGCGTCAGCCGCGCGCGTGGCCCACCTCGACGTTCTCCAGCACGCCGATCGCGTCCGGCACCAGCACCGCCGCCGAGTAGTAGGCGCTGACCAGGTAGGACGCGATCGCCTTCTCGTCGATGCCCATGAACCGGACGTTCAGCCCGGGCTCGTACTCGTCCGGGATGCCGATCTGGTTGAGGCCGATGACGCCCTGGTTGTCCTCGCCCACGCGCATCGCGATGAAGGACGTGGTGCCGGTGTCCGCCACCGGGATCTTGTCGCACGGGAAGATCGGCACCCCGCGCCAGGTCGGCCGGTGCTTGCCCGCGACGTCGACGGTGCCGGGGTGGATGCCGCGCCTGTTGCACTCCCGCCCGAACGCCGCGATCGCCCGCGAGGGGGCGAACAGGTAGTCGGTGTCGCGGCGCATGGCGAGCAGCTCGTCCAGGTCGTCCGGGGTGGGCGGGCCGGAGTGGGTCTGGATGCGCTGGTCGAAGTCGGTGTTGCTCAGCAGCCCGAAGTCGGGGTTGTTGATCAGCTCGTGCTCCTGGCGCTCGCGCAGCGCCTGGACGGTCAGCCGCAGCTGCTGCTCGGTCTGGTTCATCGGCTGGTTGTAGAGGTCGGCGACCCTGGTGTGCACCTTCAGGACGGTCTGCGCGACGCTCAACTCGAACTCGCGCGGCCGCAGTTCGTAGTCCACGAAGGCGCCGGGCAGCTCGAACTCGCCCTCGTGGCCCGCCGACAGGTCGATGTTCGCCTCGCCGTGCGGGTTCTGCGCCTGCGCGGCGTCGGCCGCGAAGCCCAGCAGCTGCTCGCGCAGCGCGTCCGAGCGGTCGACCAGCTCCTGGAACACCGGCCACGAGAGCGCCATCGCGACGCCCGCGGTCGCCGCCTTCACGGTGTACGGCCAGGTGCCGTCCTCCCGGGTGAGGGCCTCGTCGCCGATGTGGTCGCCGTCCGCGAGCGTCCCGACCACCGTCTGCTCGCCGTACTTGCCGGTGCCGAGCCGGTCGACCTTGCCGTGCGCGAGCAGGAACACCTCCTCGATCGGCGACCCCTCCTGCACCAGGACGTCGCCCGGGGCGAAGTCCCGCTGCACGAACCGGCGGGCCAGCTCCTCCAGCACGGCGTCGTCCTCGAAGCCGCGCAGCGCCGGCACCTCGCGCAGCGAGGGGGCGATCACGCTCACCGAGGTGCCGGTCTTGGCGAAGCTCACCCGGCCGCGCCCGGTCGCGTAGCTCAGGCGGCGGTTGACCCGGTACGTACCCGCCTGGACCGGTACCCAGGGCAGCATCCGCAGCAGCCACCGGGAGGTGATCTCCTGCATCTGCGGCTCGGACTTGGTCGTCGTCGCCAGGTTCCGCGCCGCCACCGTGCTGAGGCTGAGCTGTGTCCGCACCTGCACCAGCGCGGCGCCCCCCGCGGGGCCCGGCTCGGTCTCGACCGTCATGTCGCATCTCCTACCACTCGCGCATCAGTGACCATCCGTCAGGAGATGTAATCGGCCGATCGGCAGGGGCTCGCAAGAGGCGCTCGACGCACTCCTCCCTGCACGAACCGACACGTGCGCCCCGTCGAACGCCTCCGCCCCACCCGTACGGGTGGCCGGTTCTCGCCGCACCGCGCCGACAGGGGTGAAAAACCTGGTGAGAAATGACGGGAGGTCTGCCTACCCTCACGGCGATGGCCGAGAACCGACAACCCGACGCCCCCGGGACCGCCCACCGCTCCACGGTCCGCTCCCTGCTGCGCCTGTGGCCCTACGCCCGGGCCGTCCGCCGCCGGCTCGCCACCTCCGTGACGGCCGCCGTGCTCGCCATGCTGAGCGTCCTCGGCGTGCCGATCGTGCTCGGCCGGATCGTGGACGGACCCCTGGCCCGGCACGACCTCGCCGGGCTGTGGCCGCTGGTCGGCCTGCTGCTGCTCCTCGGCCTGGTCGAGGCCGGCCTGTTCTACACCCGCCGGGTGGTCCTGGCCCGCCCGCTGGCCGGGCTGGAGACGGCCATGCGCGGCGACCTCTTCGCCAAGCTCCAGCGACTGCCGGTCTCCTTCCACGAACGGTGGGGATCCGGCCAGTTGCTCTCCCGGGCCACCGCCGACATGTACACCATGCGGCTGTTCCTGGCCTTCCCGCTGGTCTTCCTCATCGTCAACTCGGTGATGTTCCTGGCCGGCACGGTGGTGATGTTCACCCAGGACTGGCGGCTCGCCCTGATCGTCGTGCTGCCCGCCGCACCGCTGTTCGTGCTCACCCGGCGCTTCGAGTCCGGCTACTCCGGCGCCTCCCGGCTCGCCCAGGACCGCAACGGCGACCTCGCCACCGTCGTCGAGGAGTCCGTCCTCGGCATCCGCGTCCTCAAGGCCTTCGGCCGCCACCGCTCGATGCACGAGCGGTTCCGCGCCCAGTCCCGGCTGCTGCGCCGCACCGAGCTGCACAAGGCCCACCTGCTGGCGAACCTGTGGGCGGTGATCGTCGGCCTGCCGGAGATCGCCCTCGGCTGTGCCCTCGCCGTCGGCGCCTACCTGGTCGCCCACGACCAGCTCAGCGCCGGCAGCCTGGTCGCCTTCCTCTCCACCGCGCTCGCGCTGCGCTGGCCGGTCGAGTCCCTCGGCTGGCTGCTCGCCTACGCCAACGAGGCCGCCACCGCCACCGACCGCTTCTTCGAGGTCCTCGACGAACCCGAGGAGGAGGACCCGGGCACCGCCACCGGCCTCGGCGCCACCTCGGACGGCATCCGCCTCACCGGCGTCCGCTTCCGCTACCCCGACGCCCCCGACGGCACCCCCGACCTGCTCCGGGGCATCGACCTGCACGTGCGCAGCGGCGAGACGATGGCCCTGGTCGGCGCCACCGGCAGCGGCAAGACCACCCTCACCGCCCTGCTCCCCCGTCTGTACGAGGCCACCGGCGGCACCATCACGCTGGACGGCCGCGACATCCGCGACCTGCCCCGGGAGCGGCTGCGCGAGCTCGTCGCGGTGGCCTTCGAGGAGCCCACCCTGTTCTCGGCGACCGTCCGGGAGAACGTCCTGATGGGCGCCCCCGGCGCGGGCGAGGACCGGCTGCGCTCCGCGCTCGCCACCGCCCAGGCCGGCTTCGTCGACAAGCTCCCGGCCGGAGCGGACACCGAGGTCGGCGAGCAGGGCCTGAGCCTCTCCGGCGGCCAGCGCCAGCGCCTCGCCCTGGCCCGCGCGGTCGTCGGCGACCCGGCCTTCCTCGTCCTCGACGACCCGCTGTCCGCCCTCGACGTGCACACCGAGGCCCTGGTCGAACGCGCCCTGCGCGAGGTCCTCGCCGGCACCACCGCCCTGGTGGTCGCCCACCGCCCCAGCACCGTGCTGCTCGCCGACCGGGTCGCGGTGCTCGCGGACGGCCGGATCGAGGCCGTCGGCACCCACCAGGAACTGCTGCGCACCTCCACGCGCTACCGCGAACTGATGACGGGCGAGGCCGCCCTGATCCCCGAGGGGAGCACCTCCCGGTGACCACCACCGCCGAACCCGCCGTCGAGCCGGCCGACCCCGCCGGCCCCGCCGCCGAGGAGGAGCTGGCGCCTCCCCCGGACGACGAGGAGGACATCCCCGTCCCGCCCGGCGCGCCCCGGGCGCTGCTGCGCTCGCTGCTCGGCCCGCACCGGGCCCGGATCACCGTCGCGATGGTGGTGATCCTCGTCCAGCAGGCCGCCCTGCAGTCCGGCCCGCTGCTGGTCGCGGTGGCGATGGACCGCGGCATCCCGGCGCTGCGCGGGAACGACGCCGGACCGCTGATCGCGGTGATCGCCGCCTACCTGTGCTTCGCCCTGCTCAGCCCGCTGCTGCAGTGGGTGTTCATCAAGATCAGCGCCCGGGTCAACCAGGACATCCTGCTGGAGCTGCGCGGCCGGATCTTCCGGCACGCCCAGCGGCTCAGCCTGGACTTCCACGAGCGCTACACCTCCGGCCGGATCATCTCCCGCGCCACCAGCGACATCGACGCGCTGCGCGAACTGCTCTCCGAAGGCCTCCAGGAGCTGCTGACCGTCTTCCTGTCGGTCTGCTACATCTCGGTGCTGCTCATGGTGCTGGACTGGCGCCTCGGGCTGGCCTCACTGGCCGCCCTGGTGCCGCTCGGCCTGATCGCCCGCTCCTTCCGCACCCGCTCGCGCCGGGTCTACCGCCGCTCGCGGACCTCCGCCGCCTCGATGATCGTCCGCTTCACCGAGACCATGAACGGCATCCGCCCGGTACAGGCCTTCCGCCGCGAGAAGGCCAACGACGCGGCCTTCGCCGTGGTCAACCAGCGCTCCGCCACCGCGACCGCCGACGGCTTCCTGGAGCTCGCCCGCTACGTCGGCCTCTCCCGCACCGCCGCCAACGTCTGGACGGCCGGCGTGGTGCTGCTCGGCGGCCGGCTGGTCGTCGACGGCACGCTGGAACTCGGCGTCCTCACCGCCTTCCTGCTCTACCTGCGCCGCCTGTTCGACCCGATCGACCAGCTCGCGATGTTCCTCAACAGCTACCAGTCGGCCGCCGCCGCGCTGGAGAAGATCGCCGGCCTGCTCGCCCACGAGCCGACCGTCGCCGAGCCGGCCGAGCCCGCCGAACTGCCGCGGGCGGCCGGCAAGGGCCGCGAGGTCTCCTTCGAGGGGACGCGCTTCGCCTACCGCACCGGCAAGGAGGTGCTGCCGCCCTTCGACCTGGTGATCCCCGCCGGACAGACGGTGGCGGTGGTCGGCGCGACCGGCGCGGGCAAGTCGACCGTCGCCAAGCTGCTGGCCCGCTTCTACGACCCGACCGAGGGCCGGATCCGGCTGGACGGCGTCGACCTGCGCGACCTCGCCACCCCCGAACTGCGGCGCGGGGTGGTCATGGTGACCCAGGAGTCCTTCCTGTTCTCCGGCACCGTCGCCGAGAACATCGCGATCGGCCGCCCCGGCGCCACCCGCGCGGAGGTCGAACAGGCCGCCCGGGACATCGGCGCGTACGAGTTCGTCGCCGCGCTCCCGGACGGCTTCGACACCGACGTGCGCAAGCGCGGCGGCCGGATCTCCGCCGGGCAGCGCCAGCTGGTCGCCTTCGCCCGCGCCCTGCTGGCCGACCCGGCGGTGCTGATCCTGGACGAGGCGACCAGCTCGCTGGACGTCCCCGGCGAGCAGGCCGTCCAGCGGGCCATGCGCACGGTGCTGGCGGGCCGGACGGCCGTGATCATCGCGCACCGGCTCTCCACCGTGGAGATCGCCGACCGCGGGCTGGTGATGGACCAGGGCCGGATCGTCGAGGACGGCGGCCCGCAGGAGCTGATCGCCGGCGCCGGCCGCTTCGCCGAACTGCACCAGGCCTGGCGGGACAGCCTGGTCTGAGCCGCCCCGCCGCGGCCCAGCCCGTCCCGGCGCAGCGCCTCAGCGCAGTAGGCCCGCGTCCATCCCGGCCGACTCGGCGGGCAGGGCGACCAGCCCCGGCTCCGCCGGGGAGGCCAGCCGCGGGTGGGACGGCAGCACCCGGACGGTGTAGCCGAACGGACCGGTCCTGGACAGCTCCAGTGAGCCCTCGTAGCGCGTCCGCCCGTCCAGGTCCGGGCCGCCGACCGGCTTGAGCGCGAGCAGGCCGGCGTCCGAGATGCCGTCCGTCTCGTCCACCCGGCCGGACACCACCTGCACCTCGACGTCGCCCGGCGACAGCGCGCCGAGCGCGACCTGCACCCGCAGCGCCAGCGAGCTGCCGAGCTCCTGCGCCTCGGCCGGGCAGTCCGCCTCGACGTGCTCGACCCGGACGGCCGGCCAGGCCTCGCGGACCTTCGCCTTCCAGGCCGCCAGCTCGCGGGCGCCCTCGCCCGATCCGGCCGCCAGCTCGCGCTGGGCGAGCGCCGCCGGGGCGTACAGCCGCTCGACGTACTCGCGGACCATCCGGCCGGCCAGCACCTTGGGGCCGAGGGTGACCAGGGTGTGCCGGACCATCGCGATCCAGCGGTGCGGCAGCCCGTCCGCGCCGCGGTCGTAGAAGCGCGCGGCGACCTGCTCCTCGATCAGGTCGTAGAGCGCCGCCGCCTCGATGTCGTCGCGCCGCTCGGCCTCGCTGCTCTCCGGGTCGAGCACGCCGCCGGCGTCGTCCGCCGTGGGGATCGCCCAGCCGTTCTGGCCGTCGTACCACTCGTCCCACCAGCCGTCCAGGACGGACAGGTTGAGGCAGCCGTTGAGCGCGGCCTTCATCCCGGAGGTGCCGCAGGCCTCCAGCGGGCGCAGCGGGTTGTTCAGCCAGACGTCGCAGCCCGGGTAGAGGTGCTGGGCCATCGCCATGTCGTAGTCCGGCAGGAAGACGATCCGGTGGCGGACGGCCGGGTCGTCGGCGAAGGCGACCATCTGCTGGATCAGCCGCTTGCCGCCGTCGTCGGCCGGGTGGGCCTTGCCGGCGACGACGATCTGCACCGGGCGGGTCGGGTGCAGGAGCAGGGAGCGCAGCCGAGCCTGGTCGCGCAGCATCAGGGTGAGCCGCTTGTAGGAGGGCACCCGGCGGGCGAAGCCGATGGTCAGGACGTCCGGGTCGAGCACCGAGGAGACCCAGCCGAGCTCGGCCTCGCCCGCGCCGCGCTGGCGCCAGGAGGTGCGCAGCCGGCGGCGGGCCTCGTCGACCAGCTGGGCGCGCAGGCTGCGGCGCAGGTCCCAGATCTCGGTGTTGCCGATCCGCTCCAGGCCGGTCCAGCGCTTGGCGTCGCCGTTGGTCATGGCGTCCTCGGCGCGGTCGGCGCCGATCTCGGCGGCGCCGAGGCGCACGACGGCCGGGTCGATCCAGGTGGCGGCGTGGACGCCGTTGGTGACGGAGGTGATCGGGACCTCGGCCGGGTCGAAGCCGGGCCACAGGCCGTTGAACATGGCCCGGCTGACCTCGCCGTGCAGCGTGGAGACGCCGTTGGCGCGCTGGGCGAGCCGCAGGCCCATGGCGGCCATGTTGAAGAGCTTCGGGTCCCCGCCGGGCCAGGTCTCGGCGCCGAGCGCGAGCACCGGCTCGACCGGGACGCCGGGCAGGGCGGCGTCGCCGGAGAAGTGCCGGGCGACGAGCTCGCGGTCGAAGCGGTCGATGCCGGCCGGGACGGGCGTGTGGGTGGTGAAGAGGGTGCCGGCCCGGACGGACTCCAGGGCGGCGGCGAAGTCGGGGCCGACGCCGTCGGCCCCGGCGGTGTCGGTCTCGGCCGTGCCGGCGGCGACGAGTTCGCGGATCCGCTCGACGCCGAGGAAGCCGGCGTGGCCCTCGTTGGTGTGGAAGACCTCGGGGGCGGGGTGGCCGGTGAGGCGGCAGTAGGCGCGCACGGCCCGGACGCCGCCGATGCCGAGGAGCATCTCCTGGAGCAGCCGGTGCTCGCTGCCGCCGCCGTAGAGGCGGTCGGTGACGTCGCGTTCGGCGGGCGAGTTCTCCTCGGTGTCGGAGTCGAGGAGGAGCAGCGGGACCCGGCCGACCTGGGCCTTCCAGATGTGCGCGGCGAGGGTCCGGCCGCCGGGCAGGGCGAGGTCGACCCGGCAGGGGGTGCCGTCGGCCTCCCGGAGCAGGCTGACCGCGAGTTCGTCCGGGTCGAGCAGCGGGTAGCGCTCCTGCTGCCAGCCGTCCCGGTCGAGGGACTGCCGGAAGTAGCCGTGCCGGTAGAACAGCCCCACGCCGATGATCGGGACGCCGAGGTCGCTGGCGGCCTTGAGGTGGTCGCCGGCCAGGATCCCGAGCCCGCCGGAGTACTGGGGCAGCGCGGCGGCGATGCCGTACTCGGGCGAGAAGTAGGCGACGGCGGCGGGCAGCGGGGTGCCGCCGCCCTCCTGGGCCTGGTACCAGCGCGGGCCCGCGAGGTAGTCGCGCAGGTCGTCGGCGAGGTCGCCGAGGCGGCGCAGGAAGCGCCGGTCGGCGGCGAGCGCGGCGAGCCGGGCGGCCGGGACCTCCCCGAGCAGCCGCACCGGGTCCTCGCCGGTCGCGGCCCAGACCTCCGGGTCCACGGACCGGAAGAGGTCCCTGGTCTCGGGGTGCCAGGACCAGCGCAGGTTGAGGGCCAGCTCGTGCAACGGCTGGAGTTGTTCGGGCAGGACGGTGCGGACGGTGAATCTGCGGATTGCCTTCACGGCGTGAAGCGTAGCCCCGACGGCCGTCATGACAGTGCGTCAAGTGGGCTATTGGGCATCCGTTCGGCCTATTGATGAGATCGCATTCGGCGCATTGGGCTGCACGGGGGGCGCGCGAGGCGCACTTTCCGGGGGCTCGCGCTACCAAAGCGTGAACACTGCGGAACGACCCCATTTCCGATCGCTCATCCGCTCCGGACAAAGCCCGAAACTACTGTCGTACCGCTGCGAAAGTCCGGCCCGCGGTGCGAGTATGAACCGAGGTCGTTGATGCTGTGGGGAGTGCGGCGACGGGCGGCGCCCCCCTTGAAGCAGCACGTCCGAATCCTTTTCGCGTTGATCGTTCCTCGTCCTCCTTAGCCCATTCGGCGCCCACGGCGCTCCGACGCGTGTCCTCGTACTCGGTCGGCTCGTTCACGGGTCGACCGGGTCGCCCAGGGGCGTGCCCCCGGAGGCGTGCGCCGGGACGCGCGCGGGCTCCGGGGCGTCCCCCCACGGGCCGGGCGGGCGCCGGGCAGGTTGCCGGGGACGGCGGCGCGGGCAGGCTCTCGGTCGCACGTCCTCCCCACCCAGCAGTCCTCCCGGTACTCCCCCGGCCCGCCCCCCGGCGCCGGCGGGAGCTGCCGCCGATCTCGGGCAGGAGCTTGGCATGCACGGCGACACGCGGGACCAGTCCACACCGGTGGCCGACACCCTCGACGCAGCGGTCGCGGAATCCGCCGGACGGGCGGATTCTGACACTCGGACGGATCCGGCGATGCCGGCGCCCAGGGCGGCCGGAGCGGCCCGTCCCCCGCACTCCGGACCCGAGCACGCCTCACCCGGGCAGCCCTCGTCCGAACACCCCTCCCCGCTCGAACACTCCGAGCCCGAGTCCTCCGCAGCGGCCCGACAACCAGGGGTCGCGGAGAGCCGGACCACGGCACCGCGCAGGCGCACCACCACCACGCGCCGCACCGCCACCGCCGGGTCCACCGCACCGTCCGCCACCCCGGAGGCGGATGGCGCGAAGGCCGGTGCGAAAGCCGGTGCGAAGGCCGGTGCGAGGTCCGGTGCCACCAAGGCGGGCGCCGCGAAGGCCGACGCCCCGCCGCGCAAGGCGCCCGCCCGCAAGACCGCCGCCGGCAAGACCGCCGCCCGAAAGACAGAGAGCGACACCGTGATCGGCCGCATCCCCGTCCTGGACGTCAGCCCGCTCGTCGACTCCGGCCGCCGCCCGGCCAAGGCCGTCGCCGGCGAGACCTTCCTGGTCACCGCGACCGTGTTCCGCGAGGGCCACGACGCCGTCAACGCCAACGTCGTGCTGCGCGACCCGCGCGGGCGCAGCGGCCCGTGGACCCCGATGCGCGAGCTCGCCGAGGGCACCGACCGCTGGGGCGCGCACGTCACCCCGACCGCGCCCGGCCGCTGGTCCTACCTGGTCGAGGCGTGGAGCGACCCGATCGCCACCTGGCGCAGGACGGCGTCGGTCAAGCTCCCCGCCGGGATGGACACCGCGCTCGTCCTGGAGGAGGGCGCCCGCCTGCTGGAGCAGGCCGCGGCCGGCGTGCCGAAGAAGGAGGGCCGCGCGCACGTGCTCGCCGCCGCCGACGCGCTGCGCGACCCAGGCCTGCCGCCGCTGTCCCGGCTGGCGGCCGCGCTCGCCCCCGAGGTGCTGGAGCTGCTCGCCCGGTACCCGCTGCGCGAGCTGCTGAGCGCCTCCCGCCCGCTGCCGCTCCAGGTGGACCGCGAGCGCGCCCTGTTCGGCTCCTGGTACGAGTTCTTCCCGCGGTCGGAGGGCGCCGTGGTGGACCCGAACGGCGTCGAGCCGCCGCGTTCGGGCACCCTGCGCACCGCCGCCGAGCGGCTGCCCGCGATCGCCGCGATGGACTTCGACGTGGTCTACCTGCCGCCCGTCCACCCGATCGGCCGCGCCTACCGCAAGGGCCCGGACAACACCCTGACGGCCGGTCCGCACGACGTCGGCTCGCCCTGGGCGATCGGTTCGCCGGAGGGCGGCCACGACGCCGTCCACCCGGACCTCGGCACCATCGAGGACTTCGACCACTTCGTCGCCGAGGCCCGGGCGCTGCACCTGGAGGTGGCGCTGGACTTCGCCCTCCAGTGCTCCCCCGACCACCCGTGGGTGAACAAGCACCCGGAATGGTTCAGCCACCGCGCCGACGGCACCATCGCGTACGCCGAGAACCCGCCGAAGAAGTACCAGGACATCTATCCGGTCAACTTCGATCAGGACATGGATGGAATCGTCAAGGAAACCGTTCGCATCCTGCGTTTCTGGATGTCCCACGGAGTGCGGATCTTCCGGGTCGACAACCCGCACACCAAGCCGGTGCTGTTCTGGGAGAAGGTGCTCGCCGACATCGCCCGCACCGACCCCGACGTCGTGTTCCTGGCGGAGGCCTTCACCCGCCCCGCGATGATGCACACCCTCGGGAAGATCGGCTTCCACCAGTCGTACACGTACTTCACCTGGCGCACCACCAAGCCGGAACTCACCGATTACCTCACCGAACTCACCGGTGACGCGGCCGCCTACATGCGGCCCAACTTCTTCGCCAACACCCCCGACATCCTGCACGCCTACCTCCAGCACGGCGGCCGGGCCGCGTTCGCCGTCCGCGCCGTGCTCGCCGCCACGCTCTCCCCCACCTACGGCGTCTACGCCGGGTTCGAGCTGTACGAGAACGAACCGGCCCACCCCGGCTCCGAGGAGTACCTGCACTCGGAGAAGTACGAGCTGCGCCCGCGCGACTGGAACCGCACCGACACCCTCGCCCCGCTGCTCACCGTGCTCAACCGGCTGCGCCGGCGCCACCCCGCCCTGCGCCAGCTGCGCGACCTGCGCTTCCACCCCACCGACAACGACCAGGTGATCGCCTACTCCAAGACCGCGACCACCCCGGAGGGCCTGACCGACCAGGTCATCACCGTGGTCAACCTCGACCCGCACCACGTCCAGGAGGCCACCGTCACGCTCGACGGCGACGGCCCGTTCGCGGTGCACGACGAGCTCACCGGCGCCGCCTACACCTGGGGCCGGCACAACTACGTCCGGCTCGATCCCTCAGCCGAGCCGGCTCACCTCCTCACGGTTCGGAGGAACCCAGCGTGACAGTGAACGAGCCCGTCCCCGACACCTTCCCCGAGACCTCGAAGAAGAACCTGGACCCCGAGTGGTTCAAGCGTGCGGTCTTCTACGAGGTGCTGGTGCGGTCCTTCCAGGACAGCAACGGCGACGGGGTCGGGGACCTGAAGGGGCTCACGGCCAAGCTCGACTACCTCCAGTGGCTCGGCATCGACTGCCTCTGGCTCCCGCCGTTCTTCGCCTCGCCGCTGCGCGACGGCGGGTACGACGTGGCCGACTACAAATCGGTGCTGCCCGAGTTCGGCGACATCGCCGACTTCATGGAGTTCGTGGACGCCGCGCACGCCCGCGGCATGCGCGTGATCATCGACTTCGTCATGAACCACACCAGCGACCAGCACCCGTGGTTCCAGGCCTCCCGCGCGGACCCGGACGGGCCGTACGGCGACTTCTACATGTGGGCCGACGACGACAAGCGGTACCCGGACGCCCGCATCATCTTCGTCGACACCGAGACCTCCAACTGGACGTACGACCCGGTCCGCAAGCAGTACTTCTGGCACCGGTTCTTCTCTCACCAGCCCGACCTCAACTACGACAACCCCCGCGTCCAGGACGAGATGATCGCCGGGCTGCGGTTCTGGCTCGACCTCGGCATCGACGGCTTCCGGCTGGACGCGGTGCCCTACCTGTTCGCGCGCGACGGCACCAACTGCGAGAACCTGCCGGAGACCCACGAGTTCCTGCGCCGGGTCCGCAAGGAGATCGACGCCGACTACCCCGACACCGTGCTGCTCGCCGAGGCCAACCAGTGGCCCGAGGACGTCGTCGACTACTTCGGCGACTTCGCGGCGGGCGGCGACGAGTGCCACATGGCGTTCCACTTCCCGGTGATGCCGCGGATCTTCATGGCGGTGCGGCGCGAGTCCCGCTACCCCGTCTCGGAGATCCTCGCCAAGACCCCGCACATCCCGTACGGGTGCCAATGGGGCATCTTCCTGCGCAACCACGACGAGCTGACCCTGGAGATGGTCACCGACGAGGAGCGCGACTACATGTACGCGGAGTACGCCAAGGACCCCCGGATGCGCGCCAACGTGGGCATCCGGCGCCGGCTCGCCCCGCTGCTGGAGAACGACCGCAACCAGATCGAGCTGTTCACCGCCCTCCTCCTCTCGCTGCCCGGCTCGCCGGTGCTCTACTACGGGGACGAGATCGGCATGGGCGACAACATCTGGCTCGGCGACCGGGACGGCGTCCGCACCCCGATGCAGTGGACCCCGGACCGCAACGCGGGTTTCTCCTCCGCCGACCCGGGCAGGCTCAGTCTGCCGCCCATCATGGACCCGGTGTACGGCTATCAGGTGACCAACGTCGAGGCACAGCAGAGCAGTTCGAGTTCGCTGCTGCACTGGACGCGTCGCATGATCGAGATCCGCAAGCTCAACCCGGCGTTCGGTCTGGGCACGTACACCGAACTGCCCTCCAGCAACCCCGCGGTGCTGGCCTTCGTGCGGGAGCACGAGGGGGACCTGGTCATGTGCGTGAACAACTTCTCGCGGTTCGCACAACCGACCGAACTGGACCTGCGGCAGTACGGCGGACGCTACCCGGTCGAGCTGATCGGCGGAGTGCGCTTCCCCTCGATCGGTGAGTGGCCGTACCTGCTCACCCTGGCCGGCCACGGCTTCTACTGGTTCCAGCTCCGGCAGCCCCCGCGACTGAGCGGGACCAGGCGGTCGAAGTAACGATCCGCCGCACCGGCCCCGACCGCACCACCAGACCCTCGGGGAGCGCGAGTTGAACCCGCGCGCCCCGGGGTCCTCCGCCCCGCGGCGCCCCCGGCGCCGCGTACGGAGAACAGCCCAACGGCCACCCACACGAAGGCGTGACACCTGAGCCCCGCTCGCGTGCCGCCACCGCCGCGCCGCCGAAATCCGGAAGACTGACGGACCCGGCCAGACCCGTCGGGCAGTCGGCCCGCTTCCGGGGAAAGGGAGTCATGTCCGAAACCTCCCGTTCTCAAGCCCATGTGCAGCACGACACCCCGGCCGGCCCCGCCGCGTCGGCGGGCGCGCGGAGCACCGGGCTCCGGAGAACCGCCCTGGGGGTCAGCGAACTCGTCCAGGCGGCCGTGCCGCTGATCTCCGAGTGGCTCCCCACCCAGCGCTGGTACGCCGGGAAGGGACGGCCCATCACCGGGCTCACCCCGGTGGTCGGAACCCCGCTGCAGGTCGGCGACCCGGCCCTGCTGCACCTCCTGCTGCGGGTCGAGCACGCCACCACGGCCGGCGCCCCGCACGGGGACGTCTACCAACTCCTCCTCGGCGTCCGTTCCGAGCGCCCCGCCGACATCGAGCCCGGCGCCGTGCTCGGCCGGCTCACCCACGGCCCGTACGACGGCGCGACGCTCTACGACGCCGTCCACGACCCGGAGCTCACCGGGCGCCTGCTGGAGCACCTGGCCACCGGCGACCGCTTCGGCTCGCTGTCGTTCCGCCGCACCCCCGGCTCCGGCCTGCCCACCACGATCCCCGGGCGCGCCTCCACCGCCGAGCAGTCCAACAGCTCCGTCATCTACGGCACCTCGTACATCCTCAAGCTCTTCCGCCGCGTCCACCCCGGCACCAACCCCGACCTCGAACTCTCCCTCGCCCTCTCCCGGGCCGGCTCCACCCGCATCCCGCGGGTCGCGGCCTGGTTCGAGAGCCGGATGGAACGCGCCGAACCCGCCACCCTCGGCCTGCTCCAGCGTTACCTGCCGGACGCCGAGGACGGCTGGGAGCTCGCCCTCGACCAGGTCGGCCGGCTCAAGGGCGACCCGTCCCCCGGCAACTTCGCGATCGAGGCCCACCGGCTCGGGCGGGCCACCGCCGAGGTGCACCGGGTGCTCGCCCGCTCGATGCCCGTCGCCCGCCTCGACCGCGCCCAGACCCGCCAGCTCGCCACCGCCATGGCCGACCGCCTCGACAGCGCCGTCGCCGCCGTCCCCGGACTGATGCGCTACCGGGCCGCCCTGCGCAGCGCCTTCCAGCAGCTCGCCGACGCCCACCCGGACGGCCTTCCGGTCCAGCGCATCCACGGCGACCTGCACCTCGGCCAGGCCATGCGCACCCCGCACGGCTGGGTCCTGCTCGACTTCGAGGGCGAGCCCGCCAAGTCCGTCAACGAGCGCCGCGAACCGCAGCCCGCGCTGCGCGACGTCGCCGCGATGCTGCGCTCCTTCGACTACGCGGCGGCCCACCTCCTCGCCGGCGGCCCGGTCGACCCCGAGCTCGCCCACCTCGCCGCCGCCTGGGCACAGCGCAACCGCACCGCCTTCTGCGCCGGGTACACCGCCGGGGGCGGCGTCGACCCGGCGGCCTCGCCGGAGCTGATGCGCGCGCTGGAGATCGACAAGGCGGTCTACGAGGTCGTGTACGAGGCCCGGCACCGCCCGAGCTGGCTGCCGATCCCGCTGGCCGCGATCAACCGGCTCGCCCTGACCGTGTGATCCCCCGCTCGTACCGCCCGCAGGAGTTCGCCCACACCCCCCGCCGCAGGAGGACCCCGCCGTGACGCCGCTCGACCCGCCCGGCCGCACCACCCGTCCCGTACCGGCCACGTTCCTGGCCGGTACGGGGACACCCGCTCCTGCCCCCGCCGCCACCTCTGCTCCCGGCCCCGCCCCGGCTCCCGAACCGCTGCCGGCCGGGGCCCTGCGGCTGCCCGAGGCGCCGCTGCCGCCCTCCGAGGTGGACCGGCTGGTCGGCGGCCAGCACCACGACCCGCACGCGCTGCTCGGCGCCCACCCCGTGCACGGCGGCACCGCGATCCGGGTGCTGCGGCCGTTCGCCGAACGGGTCGTGGTCGAGACCGCCCAGGGCCCGGCCGAACTCACCCACCAGCAGGCCGGGTTGTTCACCGGCCTGCTCGCCGGCGGCGCACCGCCCGACTACCGGCTGCTGGTGACCTACCCGGACGGCGAACCCCTCGTCCAGCAGGACGGCTACCGCACCCCGCCCACCCTCGGCGAGCTCGACCTGCACCTCATCTCCGAAGGCCGGCACGAGCAGCTGTGGCAGGTGCTCGGCTCGCACGTGCGGACGGTGGACGGCGTGGCCGGCACCGCGTTCGCCGTGTGGGCGCCGAACGCCGCCGGGGTGCGGCTGATCGGGGACTTCAACCACTGGGACGGCACCGGGCACCCGATGCGCTCGCTCGGCTCCTCCGGCGTGTGGGAGCTCTTCGTCCCCGGGCTGGCCGAGGGCACCACCTACAAGTACGAGATCCACACCCGGCAGGGCTGGGTGCTCGACAAGGCCGACCCCCTGGCCCGCGCCGCCCAGTGCCCGCCCGGCACCGCGTCCGTCGTCACCTCCTCCGCCTACCGGTGGGAGGACGGCGAGTGGATGGCCCGCCGCGCACGCGCCGCGCACCACCGGGCGCCGATGTCGGTGTACGAGCTGCACCTGCCGTCCTGGCGGCCCGACCTCACCAGCTACCGCGCGATCGCCGAGGAACTCCCCGGCTACCTGAAGGAGTTGAACTTCACCCACGTGGAGTTCATGCCGGTCATGGAGCACCCCTTCGGCGGCTCCTGGGGCTACCAGGTGTCCGGCTACTACGCGCCCACCGCCCGCCTCGGCACCCCGGACGACTTCCGCCACCTCGTCGACACGCTGCACCGGCACGGGATCGGCGTGATCGTCGACTGGGTGCCCGCCCACTTCCCCAAGGACGCCTTCGCCCTCGCCCGCTTCGACGGCGAGCCGCTCTACGAGCCCGCCGACCCGCTGCGCGCCGAACACCCCGACTGGGGCACGCTGGAGTTCGACTACGGGCGCAAGGAGGTGCGCAACTTCCTCGTCGCCAACGCGGTCTACTGGTGCGAGGAGTTCCACATCGACGGGCTGCGCGTGGACGCCGTCGCCTCGATGCTCTACCTCGACTACTCCCGCGAGGGCGGCGCCTGGACGCCCAACCGGTTCGGCGGACGGGAGAACCTCGACGCGGCCTCCTTCCTCCAGGAGATGAACGCGACCGTCTACCGGCGCTGCCCGGGCGTCGTGACGATCGCCGAGGAGTCGACCGCCTGGGACGGCGTGACCCGCCCGACCGACGGCGGCGGCCTCGGCTTCGGCCTCAAGTGGAACATGGGCTGGATGCACGACTCGCTGGTCTACATGTCCAAGGAGCCGGTGCACCGCAGGTACCACCACGACGAGATCACCTTCTCGATGGTGTACGCCTACTCCGAGAACTACATCCTGCCGATCTCCCACGACGAGGTCGTGCACGGCAAGCAGGCGCTCGTCTCCAAGATGCCCGGCGACTGGTGGCAGCAGCGCGCCAACCACCGCGCCTACCTCGGCTTCATGTGGTCCCACCCCGGCAAGCAACTCCTCTTCATGGGACAGGAGTTCGCCCAGGGCGCGGAATGGGACCACGAGACCGGCCCGCAGTGGTGGGTGCTCGACGAGCAGTGGCCGGCCCACCGCGACCACCAGGGCGTGCGCCGCCTCGTCCGCGACCTCAACCGCCACTACCGCGACACCCCCGCCCTCTGGGAGCTCGACACCTCCCCCGAGGGCTTCCAGTGGCTCGACGGCGGCTCCGCCGACGACAACCTGCTCTCCTACGTCCGCCACGCCGCCGACGGCTCGCCCCTCGTCGCCGTCTGCAACTTCTCCCCCGTCGTCCGCCACGGCCACCGCGTCGGCCTCCCCTCCCTCGACGGCCGCGACCAGCTGTGGGAGGAAGTCCTCAACACCGACGCCGAGGCCTACGGCGGCACCGGCACCGGCAACTCGACCCCGATCAAGGCCGACCCCGTCGAGTGGAACGGCCAGCCCCGCTCCGCCGACCTGATCCTCCCCCCACTGGCCACCATCTGGCTCCGCCCGGCCTGACCCCTCCGCGGGCACGACCGACGGCGGCACCGCGGACGTCCGCGGTGCCGCCGTTCGCGGTCTTCCGTTCGCGGTCTTCCGCAACCGACGTGACCTTCGTCCCTTGCCTCCCCCGGGATGCTCTGCTCGCGGACGCCAGTTCGGGGTGCGAAGGTATGGTCGATATGACCACTTTCCGAGGCGACGGGACGGAGAAGACCGCGTGGCGCGCAGCGTGTACGTGACCGGGATCGACCGGGGGGACGGACGGCAGGCGGTCGAGCTCGGGGTCATGGAGCTGCTCACCCGGCAGGTGGACCGGGTCGGGGTGTTCCGGCCGCTGGTGCACGCGCACGCCCCGGGAGAGTCCGGGTCGGACCACGTGGTCGAGCTGCTGCGCGGCCGGTACCGGATCGACCTGCCCGCCACCGACCTGTACGGACTGACGTACGAGGAGGCCGCCGCCCTGCAGGCCGCCCAGGGGCAGGACGAGCTGGTGTCGGCCCTCGTCGACCGGTTCCGGGCAGTGGAGCGGCGCTGCGAGGCCGTGCTGGTGCTCGGCACCGACTTCGCGGACACCAACATCCCGGACGAGCTGGCCTTCAACGCCCGCCTGGCCAACGAGTTCGGCGCCGCCGTGCTGCCGGTGCTCGGCGGGCAGGGCAAGGAGGCGGAGGCCGTGACCGCCGAGGTCCGCAACGCCCACCGGGCGTACACCGACCTCGGCTGCGAGACCCTCGCGATGATCGCCAACCGGGTCGCCCCCGCCGCCAAGCAGCGGATCCAGCGCAAGCTCACAGAGAAGCTGCCGATCCCCGCCTACGTCATCCCCGAGGAGCCGGCGCTGGCCGCGCCCACCGTCGCCCAGCTGGTCGAGGCGACCGGCGCCGAGGTGCTGCTCGGGGACGCCGCCGGGCTCGCCCGGGACGTCCGCGGGTTCGTCTTCGGCGGCGCCATGCTGCCGACCTTCCTCGACGCGCTGACCGACGGCGCCCTCGTCGTCACCCCCGGGGACCGCGCCGACCTGGTCATCGGCTCGCTCGCCGCGCACGCCGCCGGCGCCCCGCCGATCGCCGGCGTGCTGCTGACGCTCGGCCAGCACCCGGGGCCGAACGTCATGGCGCTGGCCGCCCGGCTCGCCCCCGGCACCCCGGTCGCGGTCGTCCCCGGGGGCAGCTGGCCGACCGCCGCCACCCTGACCCACCTGGAGGGCAAGCTCAGCGCGGCCAGCCCGCGGAAGGCCGAGATCGCCCTCGGACTGTTCGAACTGCACGTCGACACGGTCGAGTTGACCAACCGGATCGAGGTCGGCCGGTCCGAGCGGGTCACCCCGATGATGTTCGAGCACGAGCTCCTGGAGCGCGCCCGCGCCGACCGCCGGCACGTCGTCCTGCCCGAGGGCACCGAGGAGCGCGTGCTGCGCGCGGCCGAGATCCTGCTGCGCCGCAACATCTGCGACCTCACCCTCCTCGGCGACGTCGACGCGGTGCGCCGCACGGCCGCGGGCCTCGGCATCGCGATACCGCGGGAAGACTCCGGCGCCGACCGCGCCCGGGTCCGGATCGTCGACCCGACCACCAGCCCGCTGCGCCGCCAGTTCGCCGAGCTGTACGCGCGGCTGCGCGCCCACAAGGGCATGACCGTCGAGCTCGCGCTGGACGTCGTCACCGACGTCTCCTACTTCGGCACCCTGATGGTCCAGGAGGGCATCGCCGACGGCATGGTCTCCGGCGCGGTGCACTCCACCGCCGCCACCATCCGGCCCGCCTTCGAGGTCATCAAGACCTCGCCGGGCGCGTCCATCGTGTCGAGCGTCTTCTTCATGTGCCTGGCCGACAAGGTCCTCGTGTACGGCGACTGCGCCGTCAACCCGGACCCGGACGCCCAGCAGCTGGCCGACATCGCGATCCAGGCCGCGGCCACCGCCGCCCAGTTCGGCGTCGAGCCGCGGGTCGCGATGCTCTCCTACTCGACCGGCACCTCCGGCTCCGGCGCGGACGTCGACAAGGTCCGCAAGGCCACCGAGCTCGTCCGCGAGCTGCGCCCGGACATCCTGGTCGAGGGCCCGATCCAGTACGACGCCGCCGTGGACCCGCACGTCGCGGCCACCAAGCTGCCGGGCTCCGCGGTGGCCGGCCGGGCGACCGTGCTGATCTTCCCGGACCTCAACACCGGCAACAACACCTACAAGGCCGTGCAGCGCTCGGCGGGCGCGGTCGCCGTCGGCCCGGTTCTCCAGGGCCTGCGCAAGCCCGTCAACGACCTCTCCCGCGGCGCGCTGGTCGAGGACATCGTCAACACCGTCGCGATCACCGCGATCCAGTCCCAGGACCGCAAGGAGCCGAACGCATGAGCGAGCGCAGCATGGGGGTCCCCCCGGCCGGAGGCTGGGGGAGAATCATCAGCGGGTGCGTGTTTCGCGAAGCGACCACCGAGCGCAGCGAGGTGGACGCATGAGTGAAGGAACGCGCGTCCTGGTCCTGAACGCCGGCTCCTCGTCGGTCAAGTACCAGCTGATCGACATGCTCGACGGCGCCCGGCTCGCCTCCGGGCTGGTCGAGCGGATCGGCGAGCCGAGCGGCCGGCTGGTGCACACCCCGCGCTCCGGCGAGCGGCGCGAGAGCCTGCAGACCTTCCCGGACCACTCCGCCGCGCTCAAGGCCGTCGCCGAGGAACTCGCCGCCGACGGCGTCGGGCTGGACTCCCCGGAGCTCGCCGCGATCGGCCACCGCGTGGTGCACGGCGGCAAGCGGTTCACCGAGCCGACCGTGCTCACCGACGAGGTGCTCCGGGAGATCCGCCGGCTGATCCCGGTCGCGCCGCTGCACAACCCGGCCAACATCACCGGCATCGAGGTGGCCCGCGCGCTGCGCCCGGACCTGCCGCAGGTGGCCGTCTTCGACACCGCCTTCCACGCCTCGATGCCCGAGCCGGCCGCCCGGTACGCGATCGACAAGGCCGTCGCGGACGAGCACCGGGTGCGCCGCTACGGCTTCCACGGCACCTCGCACCAGTACGTCTCGCGGGCCACCGCCCGGCTGCTCGGCAAGGACCCGGCCGAGGTGAACGTCATCGTGCTGCACCTGGGCAACGGCGCCTCCGCGTCGGCCGTCGCCGGCGGCCGGTGCGTGGACACCTCGATGGGCCTGACCCCGCTGGAGGGCCTGGTCATGGGCACCCGTTCGGGTGACATCGACGCGGGCGTGGTGTTCCACCTGCACCGGGTGGGCGGCCTGTCGATCGACGAGATCGACGACCTGCTCAACCGCCGCAGCGGCCTGCGCGGCCTGTGCGGGGACAACGACATGCGCGAGATCATGCGCCGCGCGGACGAGGGGGACGCGGACGCGAGGCTCGCGTTCGACTCCTACGTCCACCGGCTCCGCAAGTACATCGGCGCCTACTACGCCGTGCTCGGCCGGGTGGACGCGATCGCGTTCACCGCGGGCGTCGGCGAGAACGCCGCACCGGTGCGCGCGGCGGCCACGGCGGGCCTGGAGGAGCTGGGCATCGCGGTGGACCCCGAGCTGAACTCCGTGCGCTCCGGCGAGCCCAGGATCATCTCGCCGGAGTACGCGCGGGTGGCGGTCGCGGTGGTGCCGACCGACGAGGAGCTGGAGATCGCCCGACAGGCCTTCGCCCTCGTGCACCGCCGGGACCAGGAGGCGCAGGGAACCCACGGGTCCGAGGACTGACACTCCGTCGTCTCGGTCCGCGGAATCCTTCGTCGGCGATTCCTCACGATTCGTGCCGAATGCACCCATAACACGAACGGATAGACTGATCCATATGCGCCGAGCGAAAATTGTCTGCACCCTGGGTCCGGCGACGGACTCCTACGAACAGCTGAAGGCCATCGTCGAAGCGGGCATGAACGTCGCCCGACTGAACATGAGCCACGGCACCCACGCGGACCACGAGGAGCGGTACCGAAAGGTCCGCCAGGTCTCGGAGGACACCGGCAAGGCCATCGGCGTCCTGGCCGACCTCCAGGGTCCCAAGATCCGTCTGGCGACCTTCGCCAACGGCCCGGTGACCGTCGACAACGGCGACGAGTTCACCATCACCACCGAGGACGTCCCCGGTGACCAGCACATCTGCGGCACCACCTACAAGGGCCTGCCCGGCGACGTGAAGCCCGGCGACCCGATCCTGATCAACGACGGCGTCATCGCCCTGGAGGTCGTCAGCGTCGATGGCCCGCGGGTGAGGACCGTGGTGGTCGAGGGCGGCGTGCTCTCGAACAACAAGGGCATCAACCTGCCCGGCGCGGCCGTGAACGTGCCCGCCCTGTCCGAGAAGGACAAGGACGACCTGCGCTTCGCGCTCCGCCTGGGCGTCGACATGATCGCCCTGTCCTTCGTCCGCAACGCGGACGACGTCAAGGACGTCCACGAGGTCATGGACGAGGTCGGCATCCGCGTGCCGGTCATCGCCAAGATCGAGAAGCCGCAGGCCGTCGAGGCCATGGAGGAGATCGTCCTCGCCTTCGACGCGATCATGGTCGCCCGCGGCGACCTGGCCGTGGAGTACCCGCTGGAGCGGGTCCCGCTGGTCCAGAAGCGCCTGATCACGCTGGCGCGCCGCAACGCCAAGCCGGTCATCGTCGCCACCCAGATGATGGAGTCGATGATCCACGCCTCGCGCCCGACCCGCGCCGAGGTCTCCGACGTCGCCAACGCCATCCTGGACGGCGCCGACGCGGTCATGCTGTCGGCCGAGTCGAGCGTCGGGAAGTACCCGGTCGAGACCGTCCGCACCATGAGCCGGATCTGCGAGAAGGCCGAGGAGGAGCTCGTCGGCCAGGGCCTGCAGCCGCTCAACCCGGGCCGCAAGCCGCGCACCCAGGGCGGCTCCGTCGCCCGCGCCGCGTGCGAGCTGGGCGACTTCCTGAACGGCAAGGCGCTGATCGCGTTCACCAAGTCCGGCGACACCGCGCGCCGGCTGTCCCGCTACCGCTCGCCGATCCCGGTGATCGCGTTCACCCCGGACTCGGCCACCCGCAACCAGCTCTCGCTGAGCTGGGGCGTCGAGTCGTACGTCACCGAGCAGGTGGCCACCACCGACGCGATGGTCGCGCAGGTCGACCGCGAGCTGCTGAAGATGGGCGAGCTGTCCGAGGGCGACACCGTCATCGTCACCGCCGGCGTCCCGGTCGGCATCCCCGGCACCACCAACATGGTGCAGGTGCACCGCCTGGGCTCGCACGGCGAGTAGTCCGCGCCGCACCGCCCAACGCCCGTGGGGCGGCCCTCCGTCGCGGAGGAGCCGCCCCACGGGCGTCGTGCATTGCTCCTACTTGTCGCTGTAGGGGGCGTTGTCGTTGAACAGGTGCATCCCGGGGATGTGCAGCGTGCCGCCGAACTGGCCGGCCTGCTTGGCGGTCACCCCGGTCAGCTCGATGTCCAGCGGGATCGGGACCGAGCCGATCAGGTCGTACAGCCAGCGCGGCAGGGTGTCCGGGGTGAGGGTGATCTCGCCCAGGTCGATCGGGATCGGCAGGCCCAGCAGCTTGGACAGGTGACCGGACAGCCGCTCCACGTACATGGTGACCGCGCCGTTGCGCATGGTCGAGGTCGAGCCGGGGGCGCCCTGGACGTGGAACGTCACGCCGTTGCCCTCAAGAGTCGACATGTCGAGGTTCTCGATGTCGACGCTCGACACCACGAACTTCAGCACCCGCTTGGTGCCGGTCGGGGTCCTGACGTCGTAGACGCCGTGGAAGGCCGCGCCGTGCAGGCCGAGGCGGCTGGTCTGCAGCGTCCAGTTCTGCTCCGGGACGACCTGCTCGCCGGGCGCCGGGGCGGCGGTCAGGCCGCGGGCGTCCACCGCGCAGTTCGGGTTCGCGGTCGGGGAGCCGGAGGCCGACGGGGACGCCGAGGACGACGGCGCCGAGGTCGAGGCGGAGGCGGACGGCGTGCCGGACCCGGACGGCGCGGCCGAGGCACTGGACGACGGCGCCGGCTTGGTGGGCGCCTTGCCCGTCGCGGGCGACTTCGGGGCCTGGGTCACCGTGCCGCCGCCGGGCACCTGCGGGGACGGCTGCGCCTGCGGCTGGGTCTGCGGCTGGGGCTGGGTCGGCGGCTGCCCGGGCTGGACCGGGGCGCCGACCCGCGGGGCGGGCGCGGCGGGCGCCGGGGTGGTCGCCGGGGCCGGGGTGGCGGTCGGCGACGCGGAGGGCGTCGGGGACGCCGAACCACCCGGGTTCAGGAGGTTGCCGATCCCGCCGAGGATGTCGTCGATCAGCCCGGCCTGGGACGCCTTGGCCGTCCCGTTCGGGTCGCCCTGGTAGACCGCGCTCACCGCGCCCGCACCGCCGTTGGCAGCGGACCGGACAGCCGGCGCGGTGGTCGCCGTCGACGTCGGGGCCGTCGGGGCGGCGGTCGGCGTCTTCACCGGCGCGGACGGCTGCGGGGTGGGCGCGGCCGTCGGGGCCTGCGTCGGGACGCCCGTCGCAGCGGCGCTCGCCCCCGCGGTGGGCGTGCCGGTGGGCGTCGCGGACGGACCGGGCGGCGGCGCGGGCAGCTCGCTCTTGGGCACCGGCGTCTCCTGGACCGACGAGACGTCCGGCACCGCCACGGGGGCGGTGGGGCACGCCTTGCCGGCCGTGGACTCGGCCGACGCCGGGTTCGGCGTGTAGGCGGCGGCCATCAGCAGCGCCGTCGGCACCGCGGCCATGGCCAGCGCCCGGCCCCGCAGCCGCACCCGGACGGGCGTCCGCGGAGCGGCGTGGCGCCCGGAGCGCTTCGCTTGGTCGTCGCCCGTGCTCACCGCGCCTCCCCCGGGTCCGCCGTGGCGGCCTGCTCCCCCGGCACGGCCTGGGCGGGCAGCTTGGCCGTGGGCGCCTCGGCGGCAGCGGGCTCTTCGGCGGCGACGCTCTCGGCGACGGCGTTCTCGGCGACGGCGTTCTCGGCGACGGCGTTCTCGGCCGCAGCCTCGGGCTCCGGCAGCGGCGCCCAGGAGACCAGCAGCCCGCCGCCGATCAGGCCCGGCAGCAGCGCCATGCCGAAACCGGCCAGGTTGGACATCGGGATCGAGACCAGCGTCAGCAGGATGGTCGCGATGCCCGCGAAGACCCGGACCGCCGGCTGGAACCACCCGGTGATCCCGAGGATGATCATCAGGATGCCGATCAGCAGCGACCCGGCCCCCGCCGTGGTCGACATCGCGATCGTCACGCTGCCGAGCGCGAGGTGCGCGTAGGGGAAGTACAGGATCGGGACGCCGGCGATCATGGCCAGCAGGCCGCCCCAGAAGGGCCTGGTGCGGCGGAACGCGCGGAAGTGCCGCCAGAGCCACCCGATCGCGTTCTGGTGGCCGGTCCGGGTTTCGACCGTTGCGCTGGACATGGTGCAGCTCCTCGACATCGCTACGAGGGAAGAACGATTGGCAGGAGGCCGGGAACGACGGTGACCCGCCGCCCCCGGCCCGAGAAGACCCGTCACTCGGGCGTGCCGGCCGGCACGCCGTCAGGCGAGGCTCAGAAGCACTCGTTGCCCGCGCCGTCGCCCTGCTTGAGCGACAGGTGCAGGCCGCTGAGGACGAAGGTGCCGGCCGACGTGGCGCGCGCGGTCTGCTGCACGTTGTCCAGGGTGGCCGTCCTGGCGGCCTGGGCGAAGCCCATGGCGCCGGTCGGCAGCTTGTCCCCGGTCGCCTTCCCGACCACCGGGTGGGGGTGCCAGCTTCCGACGGCGGGGCCGGTCAGGGCAGAGGCGTCCTCACCGATGTTGATGTCCTGGAAGGTCGCGTCGGCCTTCAGGTCCTCCAGGTCGATGAGCAGCTTCTCGGCGTGCACCGGCGTGCTCCCCTCGCCGCCGGCGTTCAGCTGAAGCGTGATCTTGCCGAGGCCGAAGCCGCTCAGGTCGGTCACCACGGACTGGCACAGGTTGGTGATGTCGGCCTTGTCGAAGGCCGAGACGGCGACCGGGTGCAGCTTGCCGCCGGCCTCGACGTCGACGGTGCCGAACTGGGAGAAGCCCTCGCCCTGGAGGTGCGTGGTGTGCACCTTGAACTCCTGGCCGGAGATGCTGAACGAGGCGGCGAGCGCGCTGTTGGCAATGGAGAAGCCCACCGCGGCGGTGGCCGCGATGCTCGGCACCATCACCAGGGCGAAGCGCTTCCAGCGGGTCTTGCCGTAGGTCTTGGACATGCGAGTCCTCCTTCTGGGACGTACATCTCCGGCTCCCCGGCGGCGCCTCCGGCACCGGTGGGGGCCTGGGATGGGAGAGAGCTACGTCCTCGGTAGCGGAGAGCGCGCGTGTCGTCGGACGCGGGAGCGGCCTGCGTGGAGCGGCACTCCCGTCCCTGGACCGGCCGTCCTTGTGGGGCGGCGGGCAGGACCGGCGACATCGGCGATCACCCCCGAGCGACAACCAGCGACCGCGCAGGGCACGCGGCCGGTCGAAGGACAGGAACCGCCGTGGGACCGCGGATACCCCCCTGCCCTCCCTACCGCCGGCCGTGGCCGGCGGATCACCCGGTGGGGATCCCGCGCTCCCCGTGGCCGACCGGCTGTCGGGGGAAGGAGTCTGGGACCGGGCGTGGCCGATCGTGCTTGAATCCCGGGCGAAGCACAAGAGGTGCCTTACTGACGGGTAATGCAACAGTCGGTGGCGTCGATCATGAACTCGGCCCGATCTGCACCGTGCGTGACGTCGTGTAGGAATCGTGTTGGCGAAATCCCCCGGAAACACCGCCGAAACACCCGTGGGTGGTCACACTTGGTGACCACCCACGGGTGAAATCAAGATTTGGTAAACGTCGGCCGGGTTGACCGGATTGTCGCCAAATCACCAGCGACACCGCAGGTCACCCGCCGTGCCATGCGCACCACCCGGCACGCGGGCTCAGAAGAGCACGCGCGCCAGCCCGGCGCGGGCCACCACGACGCGCGGGTCCTCCGCGCCGATGACCTCGAAGAGTTCGAGCAGGCGCAGCCGGACGGTGTCCCGGTCCGCGCCGAAGGTCTTGCCGACGGTGTCGATCAGGCGTCCGAAGGCGTCCTCGACGTGGCCGCCGACCAGGTCCAGGTCGGCGGCCCGGAGCTGCACCTCGACGTTCTTCGGGTCGGCCGCGGCGGCCGCCCGGACGGCCTGGAGGTCCAGGCCCTCGACGCGGTGCAGGAGTTCGGCCTGGGCCAGGCCCAGCTTGGCCTCGGTGTTGCCGGGCTGGTCGGCCAGCACGTTCCGGTAGGCCTGGATCGCGCCGGCGAGGTCGCCGCGGTCGAGCGCGTCGTGCGCGGCGGCGAGCGCCGGGTCCTCGAAGCGCTGCGGGGCGCCGGCCGGACCGGCCTCGCCGTCCGCGGTGCCGGGGGCGGCCTGGCCGCCGACGATGCCGAAGCGCTGCTCGGCGACGAGGATCAGCTGGTCGAGGACCTTGCGGACGTTGGCCGCGCTCTCCGCGCCCTGGAACAGCGGCACGAGCTGGCCGGCCACGACGGCCATCACGGCCGGGATGCCCTGGATGCCGAACTGCTGGGCCAGCATCTGGTTGGAGTCGACGTCGATCTTGACGAGGACGAACCGGCCGGCGTACTCCTCGGCCAGGCCCTCCAGGATCGGGCTGAGCTGCTTGCAGGGGCCGCACCACTCGGCCCAGAAGTCGATGACAACCGGCACCTCGGCGGAGCGCTGGACGACCTCGGTCTCGAAGGTGTCCTCGGTGACGTCGATGACGAGCTCGTAAGCGGGCTCGGCGGGGGCGATGCCGGCCGCCTCGGCGGCGGCGGCCTGGCGGGCCCGCTCGGCCCGCGCCTGCTCGGCCTTCTGGGCTGCCTCACCGGCCGCCTTCACGGCGGCGAGGTCGACCGCACCACGCAGGGCGGAGCTGTTCTGACGCGAATTCCGTGGCTGCATGGCACCATCCTCCCCCGTCCGCGCCGCCCGCGAGCACCAACCTCGGGAAAGTCGTCCCGCGCGGGCTGCGCGGTGCCTCTCCCCGGAGCGCCGTGCGCTCCCCCCAGTAGCCTGCTGCCTCCGGTGCGGATCCCCACCCGCACCCACGCTGTTCCCGTCCCACGGGATCCGGCGCCCGGTTGTCACTGCTTTCGCTACGAGTCGTAGCGTAACTGGAGCGAGTGGCCCGCCCGCAAGCCCCACCGGCCGTTCCGTGACGTGACCTGCCCCACTTTCGCGGACCGCCCGGCTGTCCGAAGTGCCGGACAGTCGCTACCGTTACCAGCCCCACCCAAGTTACTAACCAGTAGAGTGCAAGGAGGCCCGGTGCCGGCCGCCCAGCCCCCCGTGAGCCAGCCGACCGCCGCGAACCCGTCCGCCACGGCGCTGCCGGCGGCCCCGGGCACCCCGGCGGAGGCCGTCACGGTCCGGGCCAAGGGGCGCCCGCGCAGCGCCGCCGCCGACCTCGCAATCCTCGACGCCACCCGCGAGACGCTCGCCGAACTCGGCTGGGGCGGGCTCACCATGGGCCACGTCGCCACCCGTGCCAAGGTCGCCAAGACCACCCTCTACCGCCGCTGGCCGTCGAAGAACGAGCTCGTCGTGGACGCCGTCGCCAGTCTCTTCGACGAGCTCGTGATGCCCGACCTCGGCAGCCTGCGGGCCGACATCGAGGCCGTGGTGGCCCAGTTCGCGGACCTGCTGGCCCGGCCCGAGACCCAGGCCGCGCTGCTCGCCCTGTTCGCCGAGGGCACCCGCGACCGGCAGCTGCGCCGGCGGATCCGGGAGGCCATCGTCGACCCGCAGAAGCGGCTGGTCCGCCAGGGCCGGGCGGCCGCCCAGGCGCGCGGCGAACTCGCCCCGGACACCGACCCGTCGGCGGCCGGCGAGGAGATCGACATCATCTTCGACACCATCGCGGGGACGGTCGAGCACCGCGTCCTGGTCAGCGGGGAGCCGATCACCCCGGAGTGGACCCGCCGCTTCACCAGCCTCCTGCTGGGCCCCTTCCCGAGCCTCGCCACCCCCTGACGCGGGGCATGCCGGAGCCGTCCCGCGCCCATGGCGTGCGGGACGGCTCCGGGAAGAGAACCGGCCGGAGGACCTGTCAGAAGGCCGCCGTCTCCTGGTAGGTGCCCCACTCCTGGCGCAGCACGTTGCAGATCTCGCCCAGCGTCGCCTCGGCGCGGACCGCGTCCAGCATCGGCGGGATCATCGACTCGCCGGAGCGCGCCGCCGCGAGCATGGCGTCCAGCCCGGCCCGCACCGCCGCCTCGTCCCGGGCCGCCTTGCGCTCGGCGAGGACGCGCACCTGCTCGCGCTCGACCTCGTGGCTGACCCGCAGGATCTCCAGCTCCGGGGTGACGCTGCGCGGGTGGCAGTTGACGCCGACCACGCGCTTGTCGCCCTTCTCCACGCCCTGCTGGTACTGGAAGGCGGCCTCGGCGATCTCGCCGGTGAACCAGCCCTCCTCGATCCCGCGCAGGATGCCGGCCGTGATCGGGCCGATCTCGTGGTCCTCGCGGCCCTTGTCGAGGATCCGCTGGAAGATCGCCTCGGCCTGCTGCTCGATCCGGTCGGTCAGCGCCTCGACGTACCACGAACCGCCCAGCGGGTCGGCCACGTTGGCGACGCCGGTCTCCTCCACCAGCACCTGCTGCGTGCGCAGGGCGATCTCGGCGGCCTGCTCGGAGGGCAGCGCCAGGGTCTCGTCCAGGGCGTTGGTGTGCAGCGAGTTGGTGCCGCCGAGCACCGCGGACAGCGCCTCGACGGCGGTGCGGACCACGTTGTTGTACGGCTGCTGCGCGGTGAGCGAGACGCCGGCGGTCTGGGTGTGGAAGCGCAGCCACTGCGCCTTGTCGGTCTTCGCGCCGAAGCGGTCGCGCATCCAGCGGGCCCAGATCCGGCGCGCGGCACGGAACTTGGCGATCTCCTCGAAGAAGTCGAGGTGCGCGTCGAAGAAGAACGACAGGCCCGGCGCGAACACGTCGACGTCCAGGCCGCGGGACAGGCCCAGCTCGACGTACGCGAAGCCGTCGGCGAGGGTGTACGCCAGCTCCTGCGCGGCCGTCGCCCCGGCCTCGCGGATGTGGTAGCCGGAGACGGACAGCGGCTTGTACGCGGGGATGCCCTTCGCGCAGTACGCCATCAGGTCGCCGATCAGGCGCAGGTGCGGCTCGGGGGCGAAGAGCCACTCCTTCTGGGCGATGTACTCCTTGAAGATGTCCGTCTGCAGGGTGCCGTTGAGCACCGCCGGGTCGACGCCCTGGCGCTCGGCGGCGACGAGGTACATGCAGAAGATCGGGACGGCCGGGCCGCTGATGGTCATCGAGGTGGTGACCTCGCCGAGCGGGATGCCGGCGAACAGCACCTCCATGTCGGCGGCCGAGTCGATGGCCACGCCGCAGTGGCCGACCTCGCCGAGCGACTTGGCGTCGTCGGAGTCGTAGCCCATGAGGGTCGGCATGTCGAAGGCGACCGAGAGGCCGCCGCCGCCCGCCTCCAGGATCATCCGGTAGCGCTCGTTGGTCTGCTGCGCGTTGCCGAAGCCGGCGAACTGGCGGATGGTCCAGGTGCGCCCGCGGTAGCCGGTGGCGTGCAGCCCGCGGGTGAACGGGTACTCCCCCGGCCAGCCGATCCGCTCGAAGCCCTCGTACGGCTGCCCGGCCGGCGGGCCGTAGGCCGGCGCGACCTCGTCGCCGGAGAGGGTGGTGAAGTCCGCGTCGCGCTTGCGGGCCGCGTCGTACCGCTGCTGCCAGCGCAGGCGTCCGCGCTCGATCTCCTCGGCGTCCATGGGCCGAACTCCGCTCCGTACGGCCGCCACGGCACCGGGGCGGCACAGCTATTAGGACGTCCTACTAATTTACTCGGACGTCCTACTACTTGTCGATGGACGAACCGGGGCAAGCGGGTGGACATCGCGGAGATCCCCCGGGAACGGGAGGTCTCCCCGGGAACAGGGGGCCTCCCCGGGAACGACGGAGGGCCCTCCTCCCCGCACCGGGGAGGAGGGCCCTCGAAGGTTCCGTCGTCGCTGCGCGCCGCGTCCGCGCTCAGACACCGGCCGGCTGGCGGGCGTCCGACCCGGCCGGGAGGCTCGCGGCGGCCTCGCGGGCCACCCGGCGCTCGAAGACGAAGGAGAGGAACGGGATGCAGCCGGCCGCCAGGGTCAGCACCAGCCGGCCGAGCGGCCACTTCAGCTTCTGGCCCAGCAGGAAGGTCACCACGAAGTAGCCGATGTACAGGTAGCCGTGCAGCATCGCGACGTACGTCGTCACGTCCTCGCCGGTCTGGAACCCGTACTTCGCGACCATGAAGCCGCAGAACACCAGCAGCGCCACACCGGTCGCGACGGCCAGGGCCCGGTACCAGCCCAGCAGGGGGGTCGCCTTCATCTTCTACATCGCCTCGTTCGGCTGGATCGGCCGGTACGTCCGGATCTGCGCACCGCTCCGAACGAGGGTAGCCGTCCTCACGGCCGCGCCGGCGCAGGCCCCTCGTCGGCTTCGTCACCCTCGTCGGTGAAGTCCCCGGCGGCGACCCGCAGCGGCCGGAGCAGGTCGAACACCTGCCGGCACTGTCCCGCGTCGTACTCCTCCAGCCCGAACTCCATCGCCATGAGCTCCCGCGTGGCCTCCTCGACCACCTCGCGGCCGCGCGCGGTGATCGAGGCGAGCACCCCGCGGCCGTCCAGCGGGTTGGGGCGGCGGGCGACCAGGCCGGCCCGCTCCAGCCGGTCGACGGTGTTGGTGACGCTGGTCGGGTGGACCATGAGCCGCTCGCCGATCTTGGAGAGGGACAGCTCGCCGGTCCGGCTGAAGGTGAGCAGCACCAGCGCCTCGTAACGGGCGAAGGTCAGCCCGTACGGCTTGAGCACCGCGTCGACCCGGGAGAGCAGGATCTGGTGGGCGCGCATGATCGAGGTGATCGCCGCCATCGAGGGGGCACCGCCCCAGCGGCGGGTCCAGAGCTCGTCGGCGCGGGCGATCGGGTCGAAGTCGAGTGCGAGGGGCTTGGCCACCTCCTTACCGTACCGGCGGAACGGACGTGTGCTACCAGCCGTCCTGATGCTGGACAAGCGACGGTGCGTGGCGGGATCCCGCCAATCGGGCGGGCAGGTCCATACCTGGACATTGCGGCGGTGTGTCGGCCCGCCAACGCACGGTCACGACACGGCCGCTGACGCCGAATCAGCGGTTCACCCCGCTATCAGGCCTCGGTTCGGGCGGTAACCCGCTGAAAGACGGGGTGATTCGCCGGTTTTGTCGGCCCGTTCACAATGCTTCGCCCTGGCGGGACTTGGCCAATTCATGAACCAGACCTGTCATTTCGTTTGCTCGATTGTCATGCTTTCGGCCAACCCCGTTCAGCGGCCACCACCCCCACCCATCGGTGCGCCGCCGTCCGCCGCACGGGGTTGCCCAGCACGTCAGCGCCCGTTCCGCCCCCAAGGTGCCGACCCCGGCCCCCGGGACGCGGCGTGACCGCGCACCCGCGGTTTCCCGGAAGGACTCGCACGTGAAGCGAAAGCTCGCAGCCGTCGCCGTACTCTCCGCCACCGCCCTCCTGACCGGCGTCGTCCAGGTGGGCACCGCCGCCGTGGCGACCCCCGCGCCCGCGCTCCAGGCGCAGGCCGCGCAGCAGTACGCCGCCGCGCTCGCGCTGGCCGGCGGCCAGGCCGGGCCGCTCGGGAAGGCCCTGGCGCTCGGCGGCCAGGAGCAACTCGTCGCCAAGGACGCGGTGGTGGACGCCGACGGCACCCGCCACCTGCGCTTCGAGCGCACCTTCGCCGGACTGCCCGTGCTCGGCGGCGACCTGGTGGTCCACCAGAGCGCCGGCGGCGCCGTCGAGTCGGTCGACAAGGCGATAGCCGCCCCGATCGCGGTGCCCAGCCTGACCCCGGAGATCCCCGCCGACCAGGCCGCCGCGCAGGCGACCGGCGCCGTGCAGTCCACCGTCGGCGTCACCGCCGACAAGGACGAGTCCCCGCTGACGGCCGTCCACCGGACCGGCAAGCCCGAGCTGGTGATCTGGGCCTCCGACGGCAACCCGCGCCTGGCGTACCGGACCACCGTCGAGGGCGAGCGCGCCGACGGCACCCCGAGCAGCCAGCTGCTGGTCACCGACGCGGCCTCCGGCGAGGTGCTGTCCACCCACGAGCAGGTACAGACCGCCGCCGGCACCGGCACCGGCGTCTTCGTCGGCAAGGTCCCGCTCACCACGACCCAGACCACCGGCGGCTACTCGCTGAAGGACGCCGGCCGCGGCGGGCAGTCCACCGTCAACATGAAGAACCGGACCTCGGGTTCGGGCACCCTCTACGCCAAGTCGACCAACACCTGGGGCAACGGCAGCGCCGGCAACGGCGAGTCCGCCGCCGTGGACGCCCAGTACGGCGCGGCGGCCACCTGGGACTTCTACAAGAACACCTTCGGCCGCAGCGGCATCAAGAACAACGGCGTCGGCGCGACCAGCCGGGTCCACTACGGCAGCAACTACGTCAACGCCTTCTGGAGCGACACCTGCTTCTGCATGTCCTACGGCGACGGCGCGAGCAACACCCACCCACTCACCGAGATCGACGTGGCCGGCCACGAGATGACCCACGGCGTCACCTCCGCCACCGCGGGCCTCAACTACTCCGGTGAGTCCGGCGGCCTCAACGAGGCCACCTCCGACATCCTCGGCACGATGGTCGAGTTCTACGCCAACCTGCCCTCCAACCCGCCGAACTACTGGATCGGCGAGCTGATCAACCTCAACGGCGACGGCACCCCGTTGCGCTACATGGACCAGCCCAGCAAGGACGGCTCCTCGGCCGACTCCTGGTCGTCGGGCGTCGGCAACCTGGACGTCCACTACTCGTCCGGCGTCGCGAACCACTTCTTCTACCTGCTGTCCGAGGGCAGCGGCGCGAAGAGCATCAACGGCTTCAGCTACAACAGCCCGACGTCCAACGGCTCGACGGTCACCGGCATCGGCCGGGACAAGGCGGCGCAGATCTGGTACCGCGCGCTGACCGTCTACTTCACGTCCACCACCAACTACGCGAGCGCCCGCACCGGCACCCTCAAGGCGGCGGCGGACCTGTACGGCGCCACCAGCGCCGAGTACAAGGCCGTCGCGGCCGCGTGGAGCGGCGTCAACGTCAACTGACCCACGGCGCCCCGACGAACGGCACAGGGCCCTGCGGACGTCCGAACGTCCGCAGGGCCTCTTCTTGGCCAATCCCCCGAGGCGCTCTGTTCTTCCCGGCCGCGACTTGTCATGCTTCTGTCGGAGCCACCCCCGGAAACGGCGACAGGCTGTCGCGGCCCTTGGGAGAGGAGGCCGCGACAGCCTGTCGACCGGCTGCGCGTGGGACGGAGGGCGTCAGGCGGCGGCCGGCTGCAGCTCCCCGCGCTCCTCCTTGCCGAGCATCCGCTCGGCGAAGAAGCCGCCGGTCGGCAGCACCGCGAGGACGAACAGCAGGACGCCGCGCTTGGCGTCCCACTTCTGCGCCTGCCACGCCTGGATCCAGAAGACCACGTACAGGATGAACAGGATCCCGTGGACCATCCCCATCACCGGGACGGCGTCGAAGCTGGTGGTCCGCTTCAGCACCGAGCAGATCAGCAGCAGGATGAACGAGACCCCTTCGGGGCCGGAGACCAGGCGCAGGCGGTGGACGGCGCTGCTGTTCACGATGGATACCTCGATGCGGGGGTCGGAGATCGCTTGTGAACCCGCTCACAAGCCTCCGGCCATTATCACCGAGCACACGTCCGAACCGGCCGCCGGGGTGCCCGGCAGCACGCCAGGGGTGCCCGATGTCACAACCGGGCCCCAGAACCGCGCCGCGCCGGGCGCCGCGCCGCCCGCTGCCCCTATCCTGCTGCCCGCGCGCCCGGCGAACCGGGCGCCGTACGCAACGCACGACGGGGGTAGCCACCGATGTTCAAGCGGGACTGGGACCGAAGGACCTGCGCCAAGCGCGGGCACGTGACCTACGCGCCGGCCGAGCCCGAGCTCGCCGCCCGGCTGCACGCCGCGACCGCGCTCGGCGACGCCTGGCGCTGCCTGCGCTGCGGGGACTTCGCCCTCGGCGCCCCGCACGGCTCCGGCCCCGCCGGGAACGCCCCCCTGGTGCCGCGCGGCAAGGCCCTGCGCGACATCTTCATCCTGCGCTTCCTGGCCGTCGAACGGATCCTGCGCGGCGTGCTGATCCTCATCGTCGCGTTCGGCGTCTGGAAGTTCTCCAACAGCCAGGACGCCGTGCACCGGGTCTTCGACCAGGACCTGACGGTCTTCAAGCCGGTCACCGACCACTTCAACTGGGACATCGAGCACTCCCCGATCGTCGACACGATCCGCAAGACCTTCGACTACAAGAAGAGCACCCTGGTGATCGTCGCCGGTGCGCTGGTCGCCTACGCGCTGATCGAGATCGTCGAGGCCTTCGGCCTGTGGCTGGGCAAGCGCTGGGCCGAGTACCTGACCGTCATCGCGACCGCCGCCTTCCTCCCGCTGGAGGGCTACGAGCTGCACGAGAAGACGAGCGTGCTGAAGATCTGCACGCTGCTGCTCAACATCGCCGCGGTGGTCTGGATCATGCTCTCCAAGCGGCTGTTCGGCCTGCGCGGCGGCGTGGTCGCCTTCGAGGCGGAGCGCCACTCGGCCTCGCTGCTGGAGGTCGAGGAGTCGGCCGGCACGGTGCCGCCGTCCCGGGGCGCGCACGCCCGCACGTAAGCCGGACACGCCCCGGGCCCCCTCCCACTGCCACGGCCGCTCCGGTTACATTGCGGCCGTGGCACAGTTCAGACTCCAGGGGTCCCGGGTGCTCGCCGTCGAGCTGGCGGGCGACGCCGTGAAGGCCAGGAACGGCTCGATGGTCGCCTACACCGGGCAGATGGCCTTCAAGAAGCTCACCGGCGGCGGTGACGGCCTGCGCGGCATGGTCGCCAGACGGCTGACCGGCGAACAGATGGAAGTGATGGAGGTCAAGGGGCAGGGCACCTGCTACTTCGCCGACCGGGCCACCGAGATCAACTTGGTCCGGCTGACCGGCGAGGTGCTGTACGTCGAGGCGGACAACCTGCTCTGCACCGAGGCCGCCCTGCGCACCGGCACCACCTTCACCGGGCTGAACGGGGTCTCCTCCGGCAACGGCCTGTTCACCACCAAGGTGGAGGGCCACGGCTGGGCCGCCGTCACCTCGAACGGCCCCGCCGTCGTCCTGCGGGTCGGCAAGGACATGCCGCTGCGGGTGGACCCGGGCGCGTACGTCGCGCACACCGGCAGCCTGCACCGCAGCCTCAAGTCCGGCGCGGGGTGGACGACGGCGATCGGCGAGGGCGGCGGCGAGGCCGTCCAGGTGGAGTTCACCGGCGAGGGCCTGGTGTACGTCCAGCCCTCCGAGAAGCACACCCTCGGAGGTGATGTCTGATGGCCTTCCGGCAGCTCAACGGCAAGCTGGTCGAGGCCCGGGTGCTGCCCGGACAGCGGCTGTTCAGCCAGCGCGGCGCGATGATCGCGTACACCGGGGACGTCCGCTTCACGCCGGACATCACCGGCGGGCAGGGCGGCGTGCTGTCGATGATCGGCCGCCGCGTGGCGAACGAGGACACCCCGCTGATGACCGTCGAGGGCCAGGGCACCGTCATGTTCGGCCACGGCGGCCACCACGTGCACGTGATCGACCTGACCGGGGACACCCTGTTCGTCGAGGCGGACCGGCTGCTGGCCTTCGAGGGCTCGCTGCGCCAGTCCACCGCGTTCCTCGGCGCGCAGGGCGGGGTGATGGGCGTCGTCCGCGGCCAGGCCACCGGCCAGGGGCTGTTCACCACCCGGCTGGACGGGCACGGCGCGGTCGCGGTGATGGCGCACGGCGGCGTCTTCGAGCTGCCGATCGTCCCCGGGCAGCCGGTGCACGTCGACCCGCAGGCCTACGTCGCCCACCGCGGCGAGGTGCGCAACCGGCTGTCCACCGCGCTGGGGTGGCGCGAGTTCATCGGCCGCGGCTCCGGCGAGGCGTTCCAGCTGGAGCTGGACGGGCACGGCGCGGTGTACGTCCAGGCGAGCGAGGAGAAGCTCTGATGACCCACCCGCCCCAGCCGCCGTACGGCCCGCCCTCGTTCGGGCAGCCGGCGTACGGCCGGCCCGAGTACGGCCAGCCCGAGTACGGGCAGTCGCCCTACGACCAGCCGACGCAGCCGGGCCTCGCGATCCCGATGCCCACCCAGTACGACCTCTCGGTGCCCCTCCCGGAGCCGCGGGACGGCGCCGGCCCGGTGGTCCACGACGCGTACACCCTGCCGGTCGACGACAACGTCAACCCGTACGCGTTCTCGGTCGACCTCAACGGCTCGTACTTCCTGCAGAAGGGCAAGATGATCGCCTACTACGGCGACATCTCCTTCCAGGGCGTCGGCGCCGGCGCGCTCGACCGGATGCTCAGCCTGCACTTCAACTCGCCGCTGCACGCGGCCGATTGGGTCGTCGCCCGGGGCCGCGGCAAGCTGCTGCTGGCGGACCGCGCCTACGACCTCAACTCCTACGACCTGGACGACGGCAACCTGACCGTCCGCTCGGGCAACCTGCTCGCCTTCGACCCCGCGCTGCGGCTCAAGCAGTCGATCGTCCCGGGCTTCCTGACCCTGCTCGGCACCGGCCGGTTCGTCGCCGCGTCCAACGGCCCGGTGCACTTCGTCGACCCGCCGATCCGGGTGGACCCACAGGCGCTGGTCGGCTGGGCGGACTGCCCCGCTCCCTGCCACCACTACGACCACGACTACCTGCACGGCGTGGTCGGCGGCCTGCGGCGGCTGACCGGCATCGGCGGGGTGTCCGGCGAGGAGCACCAGTTCGAGTTCGTCGGCGCCGGCCAGGTGCTGCTGCAGTCCACCGAGCGCGTGGTGGCCGGACGGCCGGTCGGTCTCGTGGGCGCCGAAGGGTCGGTACCCTGAGCCGGACGACGTTTCGCCCCGTAAACTCGTACAAGATTTAACTAAATCGGGGTATGCTGGGCGCCATGGACACGCACCCCGCCGACACCGCGGACGCCCCCGCGTCGCAGCCCGAGGACGAGACGCCCTGGCTGACCGCCCGGGAGCAGCGGATGTGGCGCGCCCATCTGGAGGTCGCCAAGCTGCTGGACTACCAGCTCGGCCGCGAGCTCCAGCCGCACAACCTGGCGATCAACGACTACGAGATCCTGGTCGTCCTCTCCGAGGCGCCCGATCGCCGGATGCGGATGACCGACCTCGCGACGGCCACCCTGCAGTCCAAGAGCCGGCTCTCGCACCAGATCACCCGCATGGAGACGGCCGGCCTGGTGCTCCGCCAGGAGTGTCCGGGCGACCGCCGCGGCCTCTTCGCACACCTCACCGAGGAGGGCTGGGAGACGATGCAGCGCGTCGCCCCGGACCACGTGCGCAGCGTCCGCAGCCACTTCATCGACCGTTTCACCCCGGAGCAGCTGGACGCGATGTACGACGCCCTGGCACCCGTCGCCGAGCACCTGCGCGGCCTGCGCGGCCGCTCGTAGGGCCCGCGCACGGCACGCGGACACGGAGGAGGCCGGACCCCGCGGGGTCCGGCCTCCTCCGTCGTCTCAGGCCTGGGCGGTCAGCCCGGCCACCAGGGCGTCGGCGGCGCCGTACGGGTCCAGGTCGCCCGTGACGACGCGCTCGGCCAGCCCGGCCAGGTGCCGGTCCCCGCGCAGGTCGCCGATCCGGGCGCGCAGCTCGGCCAGCGCGATCGCCTCGATCTCGTCGGCGGCCCGGCGGCGGCGGCGCACCGCCAGCTCGCCGTGCTCCTCCAGCCAGGCGCGGTGCTTCTCCAGCGCCTCGACGACCTCGTCCACGCCCTCGCCGCGCGCGGCGACGGTCTTGACGATCGGCGGGCGCCAGTCGCCGGCCTCGCGGGCCTCGCCGAGGCCGAGCATGTGGTTAAGCTCCCGGGCGGTGGCGTCGGCGCCGTCCCGGTCGGCCTTGTTGACCACGAAGAGGTCGCCGATCTCCAGGATCCCGGCCTTGGCGGCCTGGATCCCGTCGCCCATCCCGGGGGCGAGCAGCACGACGGTGGTGTCGGCCTGCGCGGCGACCTCCACCTCGGACTGGCCGACGCCGACGGTCTCCACCAGGATCACGTCGCAGCCGGCCGCGTCCAGCACCCGCAGGGCCTGCGGGGCGGCCCAGGACAGGCCGCCGAGGTGGCCGCGGGTGGCCATCGAGCGGATGAAGACCTCCGGGTCGGTGGCGTGCTCCTGCATCCGGACCCGGTCGCCGAGCAGCGCGCCGCCGGAGAACGGCGAGGACGGGTCGACGGCCAGCACCCCGACCCGCTTGCCGAGCCGCCGGTAGGCGGAGACCAGCGCCGAGGTGGAGGTGGACTTGCCCACGCCGGGGGAGCCGGTGAGGCCCACGGTGTAGGCGCGTCCGGTGTACGGGGCCAGCGCGGCCATGACCTCGCGCAGCTCCGGGGCGGCGTTCTCGACCAGCGTGATGAGCCGGGCGACGGCGCGCGGTCGGCCGTGCCGGGCCTGTTCGACCAGCGTGGCGACATCGATCATCGGGTGCTCCTTGGCGGATGCCGACGGGGCCGCGGACCGCTCGTGGCGGTCCGCAGCCCCGGACAGGTCGAGGTTGATCAGGCCTTCGGGCTGTGATCCTTGGGGACGTGCACGATCAGGGCGTCGCCCTGGCCGCCGCCGCCGCACAGGGCGGCCGCGCCGACGCCGCCGCCGCGCCGCTGGAGCTCCAGGGCCAGGTGCAGCACCACCCGGGCGCCGGACATGCCGATCGGGTGGCCGAGGGCGATCGCGCCGCCGTTGACGTTGACGATGTCCGCGGAGACGCCGAGGTCCTTCATCGACTGGTGGGCGACGGCCGCGAAGGCCTCGTTGATCTCGATCAGGTCGAGGTCGGCGACGGTCAGGCCGTCCTTGGCCAGCGCGTGCTTGATCGCGTTGGACGGCTGGGACTGCAGCGAGTTGTCCGGGCCGGCCACGTTGCCGTGGGCGCCGATCTCGGCGATCCAGGTCAGGCCCAGCTCCTCGGCCTTGGCCTTGCTCATCACGACCACGGCGGCGGCGCCGTCGGAGATCTGCGAGGCGGAGCCGGCGGTGATCGTGCCGTCCTTGGCGAAGGCCGGGCGCAGCTTGCCGAGGCCCTCGGCGGTGGTGTCCGCGCGGATGCCCTCGTCCTGGCCGAACAGGACCGGCTCGCCCTTGCGCTGCGGGATCGGCACCGGGACGATCTCGGCGTCGAAGAGGCCGTCGGCCTGGGCCTTGGCGGCGCGCTGGTGCGAGGCGGCGGCGATCTCGTCCTGGACCTCGCGGCCGATGCCGAGGCGGGTGTTGTGCTTCTCGGTGGACTCGCCCATCGGGATGTTCTCGTAGGCGTCGGTGAGGCCGTCGTACGCCATGGCGTCCAGCACCTCGACCGCGCCGTACTTGTAGCCCTCGCGGGACTTCGGCAGCAGGTGCGGGGCGTTGGTCATCGACTCCTGGCCGCCGGCCACGACGATGTCGAACTCGCCCGCGCGGATCAGCTGGTCGGCCAGGGCGATCGCGTCGAGGCCGGAGAGGCAGACCTTGTTGATGGTCAGCGCCGGGACGTTCATCGGGATGCCGGCCTTGACGGCGGCCTGGCGGGCCGGGATCTGGCCGGCGCCGGCCTGGAGCACCTGGCCCATGATGACGTACTGGACCTGCTCCCCCGTGATCCCGGCCCGCTCCAGCGCGCCCTTGATCGCGAAGCCGCCGAGGTCGGCTCCGGAGAAGCCCTTGAGCGAGCCGAGCAGGCGACCCATGGGGGTCCGCGCACCGGCAACGATCACAGAGGTGGTGTTGGTCATGGGACGAGCCCCTTCGCACGTCGTGGCCAGGTGAGGATGCCGCTCAATGTACTGACCTGTTACCCGCCCGTCACCGGAGCTACGGTGTGATCGAGCGCACTGGCACCGTCCAGTCAACACCGTGTCAACGCGGTCCGGGTGAACCCCGGGCGTGTGAGCAGACTCGCACGTCCGGCGCTGGCGCGCGTTAAGCGCGATGCGCTGCACTGGTGGCCACCCGTTTCGCGACCCGCTCACCGGAGGCCGCCGTGCTGACCCGTATCGACCACATCGGCATCGCCTGCCGAGACCTCGACAAGACGGTCGAGTTCTACCGCGCCACGTACGGCTTCGAGGTGTTCCACAGCGAGGTCAACGAGGAGCAGGGCGTCCGCGAGGCCATGCTCAAGATCAACGACACCGGCGACGGCGGCGCCTCCTACCTCCAGCTGCTGGAGCCCACCCGGCCCGACTCGACCGTCGCCAAGTGGCTGGAGAAGAACGGCGAGGGCGTCCACCACATCGCCTTCGGCACCGCCGACGTCGACGGCGACGCGGAGGCGATCCGGGGCAAGGGCGTCCGGGTCCTGTACGACCAGCCGCGGATCGGCTCGATGGGCTCGCGGATCACGTTCCTGCACCCCAAGGACTGCGGCGGCGTCCTGACCGAGCTGGTCACCTCGGCCGAACCGGCCGCCCACGACGAGCACTGAGAGCCCCGGGATGCCGCTCCCGCCCCGGGCGGCATCCCGCTCCCTCCCCCCACTGACGCCCGGGAGGCGCCGGACGCGCATGCACCTTTCGACGGGGCCCTCGCTCCGCCCGGACCCGGGAACTCGTCAGTAACCTGGCCGGGTACGCCGAAAACCCCCACGCGGCCATTCCCCCGCAGTGCGCTCCCACTACAATGCCCAGGTGCGCGAAGACTCCGGGGGACGGAGGGGACGGGCACGGCCGATGACAGGCCCGTCCGCCCTCCGGCGGCGGCCCGTCGCAGGGGAGTCCACTACGCGGGCACGGCTGAACAGTCGCAAGTCGGATCTGTCACCATTCTCCACAAGGCAAGAGTTCGCCCAGGAGTCCACCCGGACGGGGGAACGCGGCATCACCGCGCTCCCGCACCGAGGGCTCCGACGACCGCGGCGGGCGGCCCCGGCTTGAACGTGGGGGCTCACCGGCCGCGGATGCAAGGACCAGTCGGAGCGGCACCCGGAACCACGGGGGCCTCGCACCGGCCGGGTCGAGGACGCGACCAGGAGATGGATGGGACCGCGGAGTGCGGGGCAACGACCGCTACGAGGCTGACGATCACCTCTCCCAGTTCGAGGCCGAGATGGGTCGGACTCGAAAGGAGCGGGACAAGGCAGTCGAGCACGCCGAGGACCTCGCCTACCAGGTGGAGGTGCTCCGGGCCAAGCTGCACGAATCCCGTCGCATGCTCGCCCAGCCGCGTGCCTTCGACGCCGTCTCCGGCCAGGCCGAGCAGATGCTCAGGACCGCCGAGATGCAGGCCCAGCAGATGCGCGCGGACGCCGAGCGCCAGCTGCGGGACTCCCAGGCCGCGACCCAGCGGATCATGGCCGAGGCCGCCGAGCGCACCGCCCGCCTGGAGGCCGAGCTCACCGCCCGCCGCCGCCAGCTGGAGGACGAGCTCACCGAGCTGCGCCGCAACGCCGAGCAGCACCTGAACGGCTGGGCCGAGCAGACCAGGACCGGCAGCGAGCAGGAGGCCCACCGCCTGCTCCAGGAGGCCCGCGCCGAGGCCGAGCGGATGATGGCCGCCGCCCGCGCCGAGGCCGTCGCCCTCGCCGACCAGGCCCGCGCGCAGACCGCGGCCGACGTGGACGCCGCCCGCGGCGAGGCCCAGGCCGCCGCCGAGGCCGCCCTGCACAGGGCCCAGAACGACGCCGAGCGCCTCCTGCGCGCCGCCTCCGAGCAGGCCCAGCAGGCCGGCGCCCAGGCCGCCGCCGACGTCGACGCCGCCCGCGGCGAGGCCCAGCAGCAGCTGGCCGCCGCGCACGCGGCCGCCGAACAGCAGCTCGCCGCCGCGCAGGGCGAGATCGGCCGGCTCAAGGAGCACGCCGCCGCCGAGCAGGCCCGCGCCGAGCAGCAGCTGTCCCACGCCCAGGCCGAGATAGAGCGGCTGCGCGCCGAGGCGATCGCCGAGGCCGAGCGCACCCGCCGTGAGGCCGCCGAGCTGCGCGACCAGGCCGAGCGGGCCGCCGAGCAGCTCCAGGCCGACGCCGAGGCCGCCGTCGAGCGCCGGGTCGCCGACGGCGACGCCGCCAACGAGCAGCGCTCCCAGACCGCCCGGGCCGAGATCGCCCGCCTGGTCGCCAAGGCCACCAAGGAGTCCGAGGCCATCCGGGCCGAGGCCGAGGCGGTGCGGGCCGAGGCCGAGGCGGTGCGGGCCGAGGCCGCCAACCGGCAGGCCGAGGCGGACGCCGCCAGGGCCGCCGCGGCCGAGGAGAGCGAGCGGCTGCGCGCCACCGCCGAGTCCGTCGCCGCCGAGCTGAAGGCCGAGGCCGAGGCGGCGATCGCCGACCTGCGCGCCCGCACCGAGCGCGACCTCGCCGACCTGCGGGCACAGGCCGAGGCCGACGCGCTGCGCCTGCGCGGCGAGGCCGAGGAGGAGGGCCGCGCGGCGGGCGCCAAGGACGCCACCGTCCACCTCGCCAAGGCCGCCAAGACGGCCGAGGAGGTCCTCGACCGGGCCGACCGGGACGCCGAGGCGGCGCGGAGCGAGGCCGCCGCGGAGGCCGAGCGGATCCGCACCGAGGCCGCCGCCGAGGCCCAGCTCCTGCGCGAGCAGGCCCAGGCCGCCGTCGAGCAGGCCCAGAACGCCGCCCTGGACGACGCCGCCGCGATCCGCGAGCGGATCGAGCAGATGCAGGACGAGGCCGCCCGGCTGCGCGCCGAGGCCGAGGAGCTGCGCGCCCAGGCCGCCGCCGAGGCCGACCGGGTCCGCGGCGAGGCCCGCCGCCAGGCCGTGGTGCAGATCGAGGAGTCGGCGAAGAACGCCGAGGAACTGCTCACCAAGGCCAAGGCCGACGCGGACGAGCTGCGCGCCGGCGCCGCCGCCGAGATCGAGCGGCTGCGCGAGCAGGCCCAGGAGCAGGCCGCCGAGACCCAGGGCCGGGCCGAGCAGACCCTGTCCCGGGCCCGTGCCGAGGCCGGGAAGATCACCGCCGCCGCCGAGCAGCAGGGCCAGGACGCGCTCGCCGCCGCCCGCGCCGCGGCCGCCGAGAACCGCACCGCCGCCGAGCGCGAGACCGCCGAACTCCGGCGTGACGCGGCCGAGTTCGACCAGCGGGTGCGCGCCGAGGCGGGCACCGCCGCAGAGGCCCTGCGGGCCGATGCCGACGCCGCGGCGAAGGCCGTGCGGGACGCCGCGGTGGCCGACGCCGAGCGCGTGCGCACCGAGGCCGACACCGAGGCCGCCCGCACCCGGGGCGAGGCCGAGACGGTCGCCACCGCGCTGCGCGAGGAGAGCCGGCGCGAGCACGAGGAGGCCGCCGCCGGGCTCCAGCGCGAGCGCGAGGAGACCGCGGAGCAGCTGGCCGCCGCCCGGGCCGCGCGTGAGCAGGCCGAGCAGGGCGCCGAGGAGCTGACGAAGCGGACGGCCGCCGAGACCGCCGCCGTCCGCGAGGCCGCCGAGACGTACGCCGACCGCGTCCGCACCGAGGCCGAACAGACCGCCACCGACCTCACCGAGCGCACCGCCGCCGAAACGGCCGCCCAGCGCACTGCCGCCGAGCAGGCCGCGGACGAGCTGACCAGGCGGACGGCCGCCGAGACGGCCGCCGTCCGCGAGGCCGCCGAGACGTACGCCGAGCGCGTCCGCACCGAGGCCGAACAGACCGCCACCGACCTCACCGAGCGCACCGCGGCCGAGACGACCGCCCAGCGCACCGATGCCGAGGCCTACGCCGAGCGCGTCCGCACGGAGGCCGAGCAGGCCGCCGCCGACCTCACCGAGCGCACCGCCGCCGAAACGGTCGCCCAGCGCACCGACGCCGAGGCCTACGCCGAGCGCGTCCGCGCCGAGGCCGAGCAGGCCGCGGACGAGCTCGCCGAGCACACCGCCACCGAGACCGCCGCCCAGCGCGCCGACGCCGAGGAGCTGCTGGAGGCCGCCCGCGTCTCCGCCGAGCAGCGCAAGGCCGAGGCCGCCCAGGCCGCCAAGGAGATCCGCGAGAAGGCCGCCGCCGACCTGGCGCTGGCCGCCGAGCAGGCCGAGACGGTCCGTGCCGAGGCCGGCCGCGAGCTGTCCGACGCCCGCGCCACCGCCGACACCATCCGCGCCGAGGCCGGTGCCGTCCTGGACCGGGCCCGCGCCGACGGCGACGAGCTGGTCGCCGCCGCCAAGGCGGAGTGCGCCGCGCTGGTCGAGGTCGCCGAGGACGAGGCCGCCGAGGTCCGCCAGTCGGTGGCCGGCCTGCACGAGGCCGCCTCCCAGCAGATCGCCGAGCTGACGGCCACCGCCGAGCGCGAGGCCGCCGACGTCCGCGAGCAGGCCGAACAGGCCGCCGCCGACCTGCGCGCCGACGCCGAGCGGGAGACCGCCGAGCAGCGCGAGCTCGCCGACCGGGAAACCTCGGAGCAGCGCGAGCTCGCCGACCGCGAGACCGCCGACCTGCGCGCCCGCACCGAGGCCGAGACGGCCGCCCTGCGCGAGCAGACCGAGCTGGAGCTCGCCGCCGAGCGCGAGGCCGCCGAGGCCGGGATCGCCCGCCGGCACGCCGAGGCCCAGGCCTACGACGAGCAGCTGCGCGCCGAGGCCGACCACGAGCTGCGCACCGCCCAGGAGGCCGCCGACCAGCTGCGCGCCGACGCCGAGGCCCAGGCCGCCCGGACGGTCGCCGCCGCCGAGGAGCACGCGGCCGGCGTGGTCGCCGACGCCGAGGAGCTGGCCGCCGCGCTGCGCTCGGAGGCCGAGGAGTACGCGCTCGCGACCCGCACCCTGGCCGACGAGTACGACTCCGCGACCCACGCCCGCGCCGACGCCTACGACGCGGACACCCGGGAGGCCGCCGAGCAGTTCGACAAGGCCACCCGCGACCAGGCCAAGTCCGTCCTGGAGCGGGCCTTCGCGGACGCCGAGTCGCTCGGCGAGGACGCCCAGACCACCGCGCTGGCCACCACCGCCGCCGCCGAGGAGCAGGCCGACGCGATGGTCGCCGCCGCCCGCAAGGAGGCCGACCGGCTGGTCGCCGCCGGCGAGGCGGCCGGCCAGGGCGAGGTGGAGAAGGGCCGCTCCGACGCCGACGCGCTGCTCGCCGAGGCCCGCCGGGACGCGACCGCGATCCGCGAGCGCGCCGAGGAGCTGCGCGAGCGCACGGACGCCGAGGTCGAGGCGCTGCACGAGCGCGCCCGCAAGGAGAACGCGGCGGCCATGAAGTCGGCCGGCGAGCGCGTCGACGCGCTGGTGACGGCCGCCCAGGAGCAGCTCACCGAGGCCGAGGAGCAGGCGGTCGCCACCGTCGCCGAGGCCGAGGACCGCGCGGCGGCCCTGGTCGCCGCCGCCGAGGAACGGGCCGGGGAGCTCTCCTCGGAGGCGTCCGCCGAGGCGAGCAAGGTCCGGCTGTCGGCGGTCCGCAAGGCCGAGGGCCTGCTCAAGGAGGCGGAGACCAAGCTCTCCACCTCCACCGACCGGGCCGAGGCGCTGATCGAGAAGGCCGAGGCCAAGCTGCGGTCCTCCCAGGAGGAGGCCGAGGAGCGGCTGGAGAAGGCGTCCGCCGAGGCGGAGAAGCGGCTGCAGGCCGCCGACCGCGCGGCGGACGAGCAGGTCGAGCTGGCCAAGGCCGAGGCCGAGCGCCTGCTGGAGGAGGCGCGCGCCGAGGCGGAGCGCGTCACCACCGAGGGCCGGCGCGAGCTCGACGAACTGGTGCGCCGTCGCAAGGACATCAACACCGAGATCTCCAGGGTCCAGGACGTCCTGTCCGCCCTGGAGGCCTTTGAGGCACCGGCACCGGTCGCACAGACCAACGGGGGAAACAGCAAGAAGGACGGGGGTGCCAAGGCCGGTGCCGGAGTTGGCTCCCCCCGGTCGGGTGGCAATCGCTCCAAGAACGCACCACCCGATTGAGCGGACATTGTCCGCGGGACAACGGCATTTCGCCGTCGACACTCCGGTACCGTGTCAGGATTCCCTCAACCACCTCAGCGGTTTGACGACAGGAAGCCCAGAACCCCATGAGCGACAGTCACTCCCCTCACGGCTTCGACCTGGTGCGCCGTGGGTACGAGCGTGCCCAGGTCGACGAGCGGATCACCAAGCTGGTGGCCGACCGTGACAGTGCCTTGACCCGGATCAGTGCGCTGGAGAAGCGCATCGAGGAGCTCCACCTGGAGACGCAGACCGCCCAGGCGGCGGTCGCCGAGCAGGAGCCGTCGTACGCCGGTCTCGGCGCCCGGGTCGAGAAGATCCTGCGCCTCGCCGAGGAGGAGGCCAAGGACCTGCGCGACGAGGCGCACCGCGCCGCCGAGCAGCACCGCGAGCTCGCCGAGGCCGCCGCCCAGCAGGTCCGCACCGAGGCCGAGAACTACGCCAAGGACCGCAAGGCCAAGGCGGAGGACGAGGGCATGCGGATCGTCGACAAGGCCAAGAGCGACGCGGCCCAGCTGCGCGCCGAGGCCAACAAGGACGCGCAGAACAAGCGCGAGGAGGCGGACGCCCTCTTCGAGGAGACCCGCACCAAGGCCGCCCAGGCCGCACTGGAGTTCGAGACCAACCTGGCCAAGCGCCGCGAGCAGTCCGAGCGCGACCTGGCCGCCCGTCAGGCCAAGGCCGAGAAGCGCCTCGCCGAGATCGAGCACCGGGCCGAGCAGCTGCGCCTGGAGGCCGAGAAGCTGCGCACCGACGCCGAGCGCCGCGCCCGCCAGACCGTCGAGACGGCCCAGCGCCAGTCCGAGGACATCGTGGCCGACGCGAACGCCAAGGCCGACCGGATCCGCAGCGAGTCCGAGCGCGAGCTGGCGGCGCTCACCAACCGCCGCGACAGCATCAACGCCCAGCTGACCAACGTCCGCGAGATGCTGGCGACGCTGACCGGCGCGGCCGTGGCCGCCGCCTCGCTGCCGAACGACGACACCATCGGCGTGCCCGCCCAGCAGGGCCGCTGACGCAGCAGCACGGCGGGCCCTCACCCTCCCGGGTGAGGGCCCGCCGTCGTTCAGGGCGTCATCATCTCGGGTAGGCCCCGTCCGGCCGCTGGTGGCCGCTGCTGAGCTGGTTGCCCTCGTCGTCCGAGACGGTGCCGAACCACGACGTGCACCACACCGAGACCGAGTCCGGCCAGTACTGCACCTCGAACGGGTGGCCCGAGCCGTGGTCGCCGTACGAGGTGACGATGAAGGTCTCCCCCGGGCGCATCCAGTAGTCCTCGCCGAGCGGCTCCAGGGTCAGCTCCAGCAGCCCCTCGCCGCGGTTCGTCAGCGGCATCCGGCCGGTCACCTCCAGGGCCGAGAAGTCCCAGCCGGCCTCCTCCTCGGTCATCCGGCGGCCACCCGGGCGAGCAGCTTGCGCACGGCGTCGTCGAACGCCTCCGGTGCCTCCAGGGCGCTCAGGTGGCCCACCCCGGGGATGACGGTCAGTTCGGCGTCCGGCCGCAGCCGCGCCATCAGCTCGGCCTCCTCGACGGCCACCAGGGCGTCCTCGGCGCCCGCGACGACCGCGGTCGGCACCCGCACCCCGGCGAGCACCTCCCGGGAGTCCGGCCGGGCCGCCATGGCCCGCTGCGCCCACGCGACGGCGGCCGGCGGCGCGGCGGCGACCAGCGCCTGCACCCGCTCGACCAGGTGCTGCGAGTCCGGCCCGAGCTGGCCGGCCGCCACCTCCTCGTCGAACAGCAGCTGGACGCTGTCCCGGGCGAGGACCGCGGCGGCGATGCGCTCCCGGTTGGCGCGGACGGCGTCGGAGTCGGCGGTGGCGCGGGTGTTGGCCAGCAGCAGCCCGGCCAGCCGGTCCGGGTGACGGCGGGCGAAGGCCAGCGCCACGTAGCCGCCCATGGAGAGCCCGCCGACCACCGCCCGGTCGATCCCGGCCGCGTCCAGCAGCAGCGCGAGGTCGTCCGCGACCAGGTCCAGCGAGGGTTCGTCGGTGCCCAGCACGGTGCCGCCGAACCCCCGCTGGTCGGGGGCGAGCACGCGGGCGTCGTCCCCGGTCAGTCCGGGCAGCGCGTCCAGTTGGGCGGACCACATCGCGGCGTTCAGCGGGAAGGCGTGCAGGAGTACGAGGGGCGTTCCGGTGCCGCTCTCGCGCACCGACAATGCTGAGGGGAGCTGGGTCATGGGGCCACCGTATTCCGGTGCGCCCGGCGGGCCCACTCAGCGGGCCGCGATATCCGCTTTGTCCTAGCCTGACAGAGAGTAAGGGAGCGCGAATGATCGAGTTGCACGACCTGACGAAACGTTACGGCAAGACCCTCGCGGTGGACCGGCTCAGCTTCCGGGTGCCCCAGGGAGTCGTCACCGGCTTCCTCGGCCCCAACGGCGCGGGCAAGTCCACCACCATGCGCATGATCCTCGACCTCGACAGACCCACCTCCGGCCGGGTCACCATCGACGGCCGGAGGTACGGACAGCTCAGCGAGCCGCTCAAGTACATCGGCGCCCTGCTGGAGGCCAAGGCCGTCCACCCCGGGCGCACCGCCCGCGACCACCTGCTCTGGCTCGCCCAGAGCAACCGGATCCCCGAGCGCCGGGTCGACGAGGTACTCGCCCTCGTCGGCCTCACCCCGGTCGCCCGCAAGCGCGCCCGCGGCTTCTCGCTCGGCATGGGCCAGCGCCTGGGCATCGCCTCCGCGCTGCTCGGCGACCCGGAGATCGTCATGTTCGACGAGCCGGTCAACGGCCTGGACCCGGAGGGCATCCTCTGGATCCGCAACCTGATGAAGCGGCTCGCCGCCGAGGGCCGCACCGTCTTCGTCTCCTCGCACCTGATGAGCGAGATGGCCGTCACCGCCGACCACCTCGTCGTCATCGGCCGGGGCCGGCTGCTCGCCGACCTGCCGATGCCCGAGTTCATCCGGCGCAACTCCCGCTCCGCCGTCCGGCTGCGCACCCCGAGCCCCGAGCGCCTGCTCGACGTCCTGGCCGGCGCCGGGATCCACCACGAGACCGGGCCGGACGGCTCCTACGAGGTGGTCGACGGCGACCTCGCCGGCCTCGGCGACCTGGCCGCCGCGAACGGCGTCGTCCTGCACGAACTCAGCCCCCAGCAGGCCTCGTTGGAGGAGGCCTTCATGCAGATGACGGCCGACTCGGTGGAGTACCACGCCGGCGACGGACCGGGCCGGGACGCGGCCGGCGCGCCCGGCGTGTGGGGCGCCGGCTGGCAGCCCGGCGCCGAACAGGCGGCCGCCCCGGCCGGACAGGAGGAGAACTGAGATGGCGTCCTTCCCCGCGATCCTGCGCTCCGAGTGGACGAAGATCCGCAGCGTCCGCTCGACGGTCTGGACCCTCGCGCTGACCTTCGTCGTCACGGTCGGCATCGGCGCGCTGCTGTCCCTGCTGACCAACAACAACTTCACCGAGTTCCGGCGCAACGACCAGAGCCCGTTCGACGCCACCGGCACGGCCTTCTCCGGCATCATGCTCGGCGAGCTCGCCATCATCGTCTTCGGCGTGCTGGCCATCGGCAACGAGTACAGCACCGGCATGGTCCGGGTCAGCCTGGCCGCCGTCCCGCAGCGCGGCACCCTGCTCACCGGCAAGGCCGTCGTCCTCGGCTCGCTGGCCCTGGCCGTGTCGGTCGTGACGGCCTTCGTCACCTTCTTCATCGGCCAGTCGCTGCTCGGCTCGCACTCCACCACCCTCGGCGAACCGAACGTGCTGCGCGCGGTGTTCGGCGCCGCGCTCTACCTGACGATGCTCTGCCTGTTCTCGGCCGGCGTCACGGCGATGCTGCACAACCAGACGCTCGCGCTGGGCGTGCTGGTGCCGTTCTTCTTCCTGCTCTCGCCGATCCTCTCGGCGGTGCCGAAGGTCAAGACGCTCGCGCACTACTTCCCGGACTACGCGGGCTCGCGGATGCTGCTGGTGTACGAGCAGCACGGCCAGCCGTACGGACCGTGGGCCGGTTTCGCGATCTGCCTGGCCTGGACGCTGGCCGCCCTGGCCGGCGGCGCGCTCGTGCTCAAGAACCGCGACGCGTAAGGCGGTTGACCGCCGGCCGGAGCGACGGATCAGTACCGCGGAGCGCCGCGGCCCCGCAGCACGTTGGAGGCCCGGCGCTCCCGCGCTCCCCAGCACGCGCGGTGCCAGTGCCGCCGGTCGTCCACCCCGGCGCCGTGCATCGGCCAGGCGACCACGTGGCCGACCCCGGACGGGATCTCCTGGTCGCAGCCCGGGCAGCGGTAGCTGCGCCCGGACGTCCCGGCGACCGTCTGGACCACCCAGTCGTCGCCCTGGTAGCTCTCGGTGCGGCGCAGCGAACCGCCCAGCGGGGCGGCCGGTTCGTCCGCCCGGTCGGCGGCGCTCTTGATCCGGTTGTGGCGGGGCGACACGGCGACTACCTCTCTCCGGTGGCTCGGGACCGTTCCAGCCTACGGCCGGGCACGACCCCCGAGAGCCTCTATCACGGCATCACGCGCCGGTTCGGGGTTTCCGGCGAGATCCACCCGATCTTCCCCGAAATTCGTGGTTCGGCGTGCCATTGGCACATGACATCCGATACCCACAAGGGGAACAGGCGGGGCCCGCAGACCCTGCGCGCACCCGAGGAGGCCCACCGATGTCCAAGACCACCGCCCGCGCCGAGACCCGTCGGCCCGTCGGGGTCCGGCCGCCCGCCCCCGGGCCCGCGCTGACCACCGTTCCCCCGGTGACGGCCGCCGCCGGCGATCCGCTGCCCGCCGCGCAGCGGGCCGCCGCGTTCCCCGCGGACACCGCACCGATCCGGGTCGGCGCCTTCATGCTCTCCGCGCAGTTCCCCGGGCAGAGCCACGGGGAGGCGCTCGACCGCACCGTACGCGCCGCCGTCGAGGCCGAACGCGCGGGCCTGGACAGCGTCTGGCTGGCCGAACACCACTTCGTCCCGTACGGGGTCTGCCCGAACGCCGCCACGCTCGCCGCCCTGCTGCTCGGCCGCACCCGCCGGATCGGCGTCGGCACCGCCGTCAGCGTGCTGTCCACCGCCCACCCGGTGGCGCTCGGCGAGCAGGCCGCGCTGCTGCACCTCACCTCCGGCGGGCGCTTCACGCTCGGGGTGGGCCGCGGCGGCCCGTGGATCGACCTGGACGTGTTCGGCAGCGGCGTGGACGCCTTCGAGAACGGCTTCCCGGAGCGGCTGGACCTGCTGCTGCGCTGGCTGCGCGGCTCCCGCGTCGGCGCGGACGGGCCGCAGTTCGCCTTCCCCGAGGTCGCCGTCGTCCCGCGGGCGACCGAGCCGCTGCGCCGGCCCGGGCTGGGCGCCTGGCTAGGCCTCGGCGACCCCGGCGGCCGGGTGCGCCTGCCGCGTCAGCGCCAGGACGTCGAGGGGGCGGGTGCGAGCCTCGGCGCGGGCGACGAACTCACCCCCGCCGGACGGCCGGTGGCCGGCCCGCCGGTGGTCGTCGCGTGCACGTCCCCGGCCGGGGTCAGACTCGCCGCCGAACGCGGCCTGCCGATGCTGCTGGGCATGCACTCGGGCGACGACGACAAGCTGAACATGCTGGAGCTGTACCGCAGCGCCTGGCTGGCCGCCGGACGCGACGAGGAGCAGCTGCGCCGGATCAACCGCCGGCACGTCGCGGCCGGCGTGGCCCAGGTCGACGACCGCACCTCGACGGCGCGGGCCACGCTGCTGAGCGCGATGCCGGGCTGGTTCGAGTACGGGCTCGGCGCCCACCGCACCGTGGACGGCCGGGAGCGCAAGATGCGCGACCCGCACCAGTACACCGAGTTCCTGTGCGACCTGCACGCGGTGGGCACCCCGAAGCAGTGCGCCGACCGTCTGCTGGCCACCGCCGAGCGGACCGGCATCCGCCGCTTCGCACTGCTCGCCGAGGGCAGCGGCGACCGCGAGGCGACCCTGCACAACATCGCCCGGCTCGGTTCGGAGGTGCTCCCGCAACTGAGCTGAGCCGCACCGCCCGCCGGACCGAACCGCGCCGCCCCCTCCCCCCGCACCGGGGGAGGGGCCGACGGCGTTCCGGCGCCGCCGTGAGCGGGTCGATCAGCAGTCCCGCAGTTCCTCGGACTGGTTGAGCAGCTGCTCCCGGACGGACGTGAAGCGGTCGAACCGCGCCTCGTTGGCGTCGGACGGCAGGAACACCGCCACCCGGTGACAGTTCTGGAAGGCCAGCCGGACCCCGAAGTGCCGCTGCAGGGCACCCCGGATGGCGTCGCTGGCGAGCGCCCGCAGGAGCTGGCCGCGGGCCTGCTCGCTGGGCGGCGGTACCTGGTTGTCGGCGAAATCGGTGCCGTCGACCTTGGCCTGGGCGACCAGCGAGCTGATCAGGTTCCAGGCGTACGGCAGCGAGACGCGGACGCAGTCGACGAATTCCCGCTCGTCGACCTCGCCCCGCTCGGCCTTTTCGAGCAGGGCCGGTGAGACGTCGAGCGACATGGATTCTCCTCTCGCGGACCACCCGCGCGCGGCGCGCGGGTGGTGGTGCGTGGTCCGAAGCTCACAGTGAGGGTGGGCGAAATCGCACGGGATGTCCGGAACAGCGACGGAACGGCTGTTTCCGGCGCCGTGCGAAGGGTGCGGCGGCACCACTGGACGTAACGTCCCGGATACCGACCGCTTCAGAACAGCGTGTCAGTCAACGGCGGGCCAGGCCGGTGGTTCCTAGGGATTGCTCCGTAAATACGCCGTGGTGCACCAGAATGGCCGGATCCTGTCGGATCGTTCATCTGAAGTCTCCATCCCCGTTGACAGCGGCCCCGCACGCATGCCGTCACACACGGTAGCGACCCCAGCGTAGGGGCGCCAGACCGCGGGAGGCATCCCCGGAATCGCCGAACCTCCATGTTCGCGGGGTTCGCGCTTCCTTCACCCCGTCGTCGCGGAATCGCATCAACTGGCCCCGGTGGGCTAGCGTGGTCGACCGTGCGTCTCGTAATTGCCCGCTGCTCAGTCGACTATGCCGGTCGGCTCTCCGCCCATCTGCCCTCCGCCACCAGGCTCATCCTGGTCAAGGCCGACGGCAGCGTCAGCATCCACGCCGACGACCGCGCCTACAAGCCGCTCAACTGGATGTCCCCGCCGTGCGTCCTCAAGGAGGCCGACGGGGTCTGGACGGTGGAGAACAAGGCCGGCGAGAAGCTCATCATCACCCTGGAGGAGGTGCTGCACGACTCGTCCCACGAGCTCGGGGTCGACCCGGGCCTGATCAAGGACGGCGTCGAGGCACACCTCCAGGAGCTGCTGGCGGACCGCATGGAGGTGCTCGGCGCCGGCTGGTCGCTGATCCGCCGCGAGTACCCGACCGCGATCGGCCCGGTCGACATCCTGTGCCGCGACTCCGACGGGGCGACGGTCGCCGTCGAGATCAAGCGCCGCGGCGAGATCGACGGCGTCGAGCAGCTCACCCGCTACCTCGAACTCCTCAACCGGGACCCGCTGCTGGCCCCGGTCAAGGGCGTCTTCGCCGCGCAGGAGATCAAGCCCCAGGCCCGCGTGCTGGCCACCGACCGGGGCATCGGCTGCGTGGTCCTGGACTACGACGAGCTGCGCGGCATCGACGACGACAAGCTGAAGCTGTTCTGACGCCTCAGGTCGTCGGCTTCGCGGTCGGGGTGCCCGATCCGGTCGGTGCCGGCGTCGTCGGCTGAGGCGAGGCCGTGGGACTCGGGGTCGAGGACGTCGGCGAACTGCTCGGCGCCGGCGGCTGGCTCGGGTGGGTCACGGGCGGCTGCTGCGGCCCCGGCCCGGGCTGCTGCGTCGGCGGCTGCGGGTCGCCCGGAGCGGGCGGCTGCGGCTGCTGCGGGGCGTCCGACCCCGTCGCGCCGGGCGAGCGGCTCGGCTTCTTCGACGCCGTCGCCGAGGCCGACGCCGACGCGGTCGGCGAGTGCGTCGCACTGCCGCTCGCCGAGGGCTCCGGGCTGGTCCCGTTCGCCGCCGGGCTGCTGCCCGGGGCGTCCGCGCCGGCCGTCGTGGCGGCGCCGGTGCTGGAGTGCGGCAGCGGGACCTGCCCGCCGGTGCCGGTGTCGTCCTGGTCGAGCCGGCTGTGCGGGTCGTTGGTCCGCTGCTCCCCCGGCCCGGTGACGCTCATCGCCACCGCCGTGCTGAGCACCCCGAGCGTGAGCACCGCCGCCGACGCGACGACCACCCGCCGGCGCCGGCTCGACCGCAGCCCGGACGGCACCCTGGCCGCGATCTTGCGGATCACCGGACCGCGCGCGGGCGCCGCCGCGGGCTGGGCGCCCGGCAGTTGACGGCCCTCGGCCCGCAGCAGGTCGAGCATCCGACGCGCCGCCGCGACCCCGCGCTGCTCGCCGACGACGGCCCGCAGCGTGAGCGCGGTCTCCAGCTCGGCGATCGCCTGGGACGGTTCCTGCGCGCAGATCGCGTAGACGCCCAACTCGTGGTGGAACCAGGCCTCGTCGGCCTTGGAGGCGGTCCGCCTGGCGGCCTCCAGACCCAGCTGCAGCGCCCGTTCCCAGGCCCCCCAGCGCAGCGACAGGGCCAGCGCGGGGGCGGCGGCCCTGGCCAGCCGGACGACGGCCTCGTGGCGCCCGGCGGTGCGGTCGGCCAGCAGGACGCCGATCACCACCTCCGCCTCGGCCGCGATCTGCCCGAGCGACACCGAGCTGTGCCCGACCCACCAGGCGAAGTGCTGCGCCGCGCCGTCGACGCTGCCGCGCGCCGGCCAGTGCGGGAGGAGCAGTTCGAGCGCCCCTGCGGTCAGCCGGTGGTGGCCGCCGATGGACACCGCGAGCCCGGCGTCGGCGAGCTCGGCGAGCGCGCTCTCGCCCTGGCCGACGTCGATCAGCGCGGGCAGGTGCGGCGCGGTCGGGCACTCGCCGCCGAGCGCCACGGCGAGCCGCAGCACGGCCTGCGCGGGCTCGCTCAGCCCCTCGGCGAGCCGGACGGCGGGCGAGGCGGTCTCGGCGACGGACGGCAGCGGCACGGTCCGGCGCAGCGCGCCCTCGCGGACGGCCGGGTCGGGGTCGTGGACGGGCCCGTCGACCGCGCCGAACACGTCCAGGCGGTCCTCCTCGGCGGCGACCAGCGCGTCCACCGCCACGTCCCGCTGGCGCAGCAGCGCGGCGGCCTGGACGAAGCGCAGCGGCAGTCCCTCGGACTCGAACCAGAGGTCGACCGCCCAGGCCTTCTCGGCGACGTCCAGCGGCCGCCCGGCCAGCCGGGCGGCGAGCGCGAGGCAGGCGGCGCGCGAGAGTCCGGCGACGGGGTGGTCCTGGAGCCGGGAGCCGGCCGACAGCGGCGGGGCGGCGGGGTCGACCGAGATCAGGAAGGCGCAGCGGGGGGCGGCGGAGAGCAGCTCCTCCAGCTCGGCGCCGGAGGGTTCGGCGCCGTCGATCACGACGATCGCGCCGACGTCGGCGAGGTGCGCGGCCAGCTGGGCCGGGTCGGGGCGGTAGCCGGGGGCGTGGTGGGTGGCGGCGAACAGCTCCTGGAGCACGTCGGCGGTCGTGCGGCGGTGGCCGCAGAGCTGGACGACGCCGCCGGGGGCGAGGTCGGCGGCGGCCTCGGCGACGGCCGACAGCAGGGCGCTGCGACCGGAGCCGGCCTGGCCGACCAGGCGTATCGAGCGGCCCTCGGCGAGCAGGCCGAGGAGTTCGGCGACGTCCGCCTCGCGGTCGAGCAGCGGCAGGTCGGCGGGCCCGGCGCCGAGGGCGAGCGGGCCGACCGCCCGCTCGACGCCGCCGACGGGTCCGCGGGCGGGCTCGCTGCGCAGCACCCGGCGGGGGCGCGGGCGCCACTCCTCGGGGCAGGGCCGGGCCTCGGAGCCGTCCGGCGCGCCGACGCCCACCAGCAGAGCGCCGGAGACCAGCTCGCCACTGCGGGCGCGGACGGCCTCCTGCCGGAACTCACCGGTTGGCTGTGCCACGTTCTGCTCCGCATCGTGCTCGGCCGCCGGCGTGCCGCGCCGGCCGGCTGACGTCTCGGTCGCGGCCGTGCGGGGACCGGGCGGGCATGGCCCGGCTGCGGCGGCCGTCTTCTGACGGGCAGACTCTCGCACATCCGGCCCCGCGTGTGCAGCGCCGTCCCGTCACGCGCGCCCCACGAGGGCCTCGTGCGCCCCCGGAGCGCTTTCCGGAGCGCGTTCGGAGCCCCTTCCGGAGCCCCTTCGGCGTGCTTCAGAGACCGACCCCGTGCGCCTCGGCGACGCCGCCGTCCACGGCGAGGATGCGGTGCAGCTTGGTGGCCACCAGCAGCCGCTGGAGCTGGGCCGGGACGGAGCGCAGCACGAGCCGGCGGCCGATCCGGCCGGCCCGGCGGTGGGTGCCCATGATGACGCCGAGGCCGGTGGCGTCCCAGAACTCCAGGCGGGCGAGGTCGAGCACGAGGTCGCCGAGGCCGGTGTCGACGGCCTGGTGGAGCCGGGCCCGCGCGTCGGCGGCGGTGCGCACGTCGAGGCGGCCCTCGATGGCCAGCGCCCTGTGGTCGCCGGTGATGCGCATGCTCTCCTCCTCCTTCGCCTGGCCGGTCCCGGTGTCGGGGGTGTGGGTCCGCCCCGGCCGTGCCGGGCCGGGGAGCGGGGTGGCCGCCCGGGCGGGCCGTGGCCCCTCGTCCGGAGGCCCGCCTGCTGCGCCGAACGGCGACGGGCCGCGCGCCCGGGCCGGCCGCCCGTCGTTCAAACCTGGGCCCCTCATCTGACGGCGAACCAGCACCGCAGGTTGCTGGTTGCGGTCAGATCTGAAGCAACTTCACTCGTCCGAGGGAATATACGCAGGTAGTCTCCACACCTACGCTCGATTACCGCCCAAATCACCCGTCTGCGGCACCCGGCGTGAGGAAACTCACCCGCCCCGGGCGGGGCGGGTCCTACGATGCTCGATCGCCCGGCCCGCCCGGCCCCGCGGCCCGTGGGTTACTTGCCCTCGTGCCCGTAGAAGCCGCGGCCGCTCTTGCGGCCGAGGTCGCCGGCGGTGACCATGCGGGCCATGACCTCCGGGGCGGCGAACTTCTCGTCCTGGGTCTCCTCGTAGATGTTGCGGGCGGCGTGCAGCAGGATGTCGACGCCGGTCAGGTCGGCGGTCTCCAGCGGGCCCATCGGGTGGCCGAAGCCGAGGCGGCAGGCCTTGTCGATGTCCTCGGCGGTCGCCACGCCCGTCTCGTACAGCTTGGCGGCCTCGACGACCAGGGCGGTGATCAGGCGGGTGGTGACGAAGCCGGCCACGTCACGGTTGACCACCACGACCTCCTTGCCGACGCCCTCGGCGAAGGCGCGGGCGGTGGCCAGCGTCTCGTCGCTGGTCTTGTAGCCGCGCACCAGCTCGACCAGCTTCATCAGCGGCACCGGCGAGAAGAAGTGCACGCCGATGACGGACTCCGGGCGCCGGGTGGCGGCGGCGATCCGGGTGATCGGAATGGCGGAGGTGTTGGAGGCGAGCACGGCGCCGTCCTTGGCGAGCTTGTCGAGCTCGCGGAAGACGGCCTCCTTGACCTCCAGCTTCTCGAACACGGCCTCGACCACGATGTCGGCCCCGGCGACGGCGCCCAGGTCGGTGGTGGTGGTGATCCGGCCGAGGGCGGCCTCGGCGTCCTCCGCGCTCATCCGGCCCTTGGCGACGAACTTCTCGTACGAGGCGCGGATGCCGGCGAGACCGCGCTGCAGCGCCTCGTCGGTGACGTCCCGCAGCACCACCGGGTGGCCGGCCTGGGCCGACACCTGGGCGATGCCGGCGCCCATCAGGCCGGCACCGATCACGGCGATCTGCTTGCTGGACGCATTGCTCATGGCGGGTCTCCCGATGCCGTCGCCGCCTCGCGGGCGGGCCCTGAAAGCGGCTCAGGGCAGGGGTCGCCGCCCGGTAGAGCCGCGTCGCTCTGGCGGGGACTCTAACGCCCATTTCGTCCGTGCAATAGCAATCGGGAGTGTGATCTGCAACCGACCTGGTCAGGTGAACCAATCAGCCCGGCCGATCGTCGGTGCGACGGTCAGATCATCAGCCCGAGGTCCTGCGCCAGGATCGCCGCCTGCACCCGGCTGCGCAGCCGCAGCTTCGCGAGGATCCGGCTGACGTGCGTCTTCGTGGTCGCCTCCGCCATCGCGAGCCGGGCGGCGATCTCCCCGTTCGACAGCCCGGCGCCGATGCAGGCCAGCACCTCGCGCTCGCGCGGGGTGAGCCCGGCCACCGCCTCCCGGGTGTCCGGCCCCACCGCCCGGTCCGGCCGGGCGAAGGTGCCGATCAGCCGCCTGGTCACCGAGGGCGCCAGCATGCCGTCCCCGCGCGCCACCGTCCGGATGCCCTCGACGAGGGTGTCCGCCTCCAGGTCCTTGAGCAGGAAGCCGGCCGCGCCGGCCCGCAGCGCGCCGTACACGTACTCGTCCAGGTCGAAGGTGGTCAGCACGAGCACCTGGGCCGCGCCGGCGGCCACCACCTCGCGGGTCGCCGAGACGCCGTCCAGGCGCGGCATCTGCACGTCCATCAGCACCACGTCCGGCCGCAGCTCCAGGGCCAGCCGGACGGCCTCCTCGCCGTCGGCGGCCTGTCCGACCACCTCGACGTCCGGCTCGGCCCGCAGGATCATCACCAGCGCCGCCCGCACCGCAGCCTGGTCCTCGGCCACCAGCACCCGAATCGTCACGCGCGTCCCTCGTTCCCTTCGCTCCCCCGGCCGTGCGGGAGCACCGCGCGCACGCTCCAGTTCCCGTCCCGCGGCCCCGCCTCGAAACTGCCGCCGAGCAGCCCGGCCCGCTCCGACATGCCCACCAGCCCGGCCCGCGCCCCCGGCAGCCCGCGGCCCTCCTCGGCGCGGTACGGGCTGTCAACGGCGATCCGCAGCTCCCCCGCCCCGAAGTCCAGCCGCAGCCGCACCAGGCCGGGCCCGGCGTGCTTGAGCGCGTTGGTCAGCGACTCCTGCACGATCCGGTACGCGGCCAGGCCCACCGGCACCGGCAGCTCGCCGCGCTCGCCGTGCTCGCCGTGCTCGCTCAGCTCGAACTCCAGCCCGACGTCCCGGCCGGCCGCGCGGGCCTTCGTCAGCAGCGCGTCCACCGCGGCGAGGTCGGGCGCCGCGTAGGACTCGTCGGCCTCGCCCCCGCCGCTGTCCCGGAGCAGTCCGATCATGCGACGCATTTCGGCCAATCCTTGGACGCTGTTCTCCCGGATCACGGCGAGCACCTCCACCAGCGGGTCGTCCTCGGCCCGCCGCTGGCGCCGGGCCACGGACTGCGCGCCGGTCGCGTGGATCGCGATCGCCGACAGGTGGTTGGCCACCACGTCGTGCAACTCCCGTGCCATCCGGGCCCGTTCGGTGACGATGGCCTCGCGGCGGTCCATCTCCGAGAGCAGCGCGGTCTGTTCGGCGCGCAGCCGCTCGGTCTCCGCCTCCTGCCGGTGCTTGCGCACCACGTCCCCGGTCCACACCGGCGCCAGGAAGACCAGCGAGGTGACCACCACGACGAGCAGCCCAGCGGGCGTTCCGCTGTAGATCAGCGCCAGCGTGGAGAGCACCAGCACGGTGGCGCCGCCGGTCAGGTGCAGGATCCGCGACATCCGCGCGGACCCGTAGATCACCGCCGCGTACAGCAGGTCGGTGTACATGATGGTCGTCGCCAGCAGGCTGCCCGCGAGGATGCTGCCCGCGAAGGCGAGCCCGCCGAGGGAGACCGCCAGCACCGGCCTGCGCCGCCGCACCAGCTCCAGCGCGGCCATCACGAGCAGCGGCGCCACGACGGCCCACAGCGGGAGGTCGTCGGGCCGGTCGTACACCTTGAAGGCGATCAGCACCGCACCGCCGAGCAGCCCGCAGAGGGCGATCAGCCGGTCCAGCGCGTGTGGTGAGAGGGACGGACGGAGCACCCTCCCATCTCACCATCCCCGGCGGACCGCGCCGCTCCGGTCCACGGAGGATCCGGCTACATCGAAAGATGCACGCGGGGACGGCACTCCACGACGACGACGCGAGCGCGCCCGCACACGAGGCTGGTACCACCGCCGACCAGCCCGGGAGCAGAACGTGATCGTCACCCTCATCGTCGCGGCCGAGATCTCCTGGTGGATCGTGCTCGGCCTCGGCCTCAGCGCCCGCTACCTGCTGCGGTGGCGCCGCACCAGCACCGCGCTGCTGATCGGCCTCCCGGTGGTGGACCTCGCGCTGTACGCGCTCACCGTCCTGAACCTGCGGGGCGGCGCCGAGGCGGGCTGGATGCACGCGCTGGCGGCGAGCTACGCCGGTTTCTCGGTCGGCTACGGGCCCTCGCTGGTCGCCTGGGCCGACCGGCACTTCCTGCACCGCTTCGCCGGCGGCCCCAAGCCGCTGCCCGCCCCCAAGTACGGCCCGGAGCGGACCACGCACGAGTGGCGGATCGCGTGGCGCACGGTCGTCTCGGCCGCGATCACCCTGAGCCTGATCAGCCTCCTCGTCCCGCTCTCCGCGGGCAGCGCCCACTTCGGCACCTTCGCCCAGTGGTACTGGAAGCTGGGCATCGCGGCCGTCGTCAACGTCGTCGTGGCCGGCTGCTACTCGAAGTGGCCCAAGGAGGCCCCGGCCGGCGTGACGGTCGTCGACGGCCGGCCGGTCGAGCAGCCCGCCCCGGAGAAGGCCCCGCTGCCCTAGGGCGCTAGCGGTTCTCCCCCGGCACCCACAGGACGTCGCCGCGCTCCTTGTTGGCCGCCCTGGCCAGGATGAACAGCAGGTCCGAGAGCCGGTTGAGGTACTTGGCGGTCAGCGGGTTGACGGTGTCCCCGTGCGTCTCGATCGCCGTCCAGGTGGCCCGCTCGGCCCGCCGCACCACCGTGCAGGCCAGGTGCAGGTAGGCCGCGCCGGCCGTGCCGCCGGGGAGGATGAAGCTGCGCAGCTTCTCCAGCTGCTCCAGGTAGTGGTCGCAGTCGCCTTCGAGCCGGTCGATGTAGGACTGCAGGACCCGCAGCGGCGGGTACTCCGGGTTCTCGACCACGGGCGTCGCGAGGTCCGCGCCGACGTCGAACAGGTCGTTCTGGATCCGGGTGAGCACCGCGACGACGTCCGGCGCCAGCGCCCCGGCGGCGATGGCCACGCCGATCGCCGCGTTCGCCTCGTTGGCGTCGGCGTACGCGACCAGCCGCGGGTCGGTCTTGGTGGTCCGGCTCATGTCACCGAGCGCGGTGGTGCCGTCGTCGCCGGTACGGGTGTAGATGCGCGTCAGATTGACCATGCGGCCAGACTAGCCGGGCCGGTTAAGCGCCGTTAACCCCAGGCGCCGTCGATCCTGCGCGACGTCGACCCTAGGCGACATCGGCCCTAGGCGACGTTGACCCTCTGTCCGGGCGGCGCCGCCTCCAGCCAGGCGAGGAAGCCGGTGAGCGCGTCCTCGCTCATCGCGAGCTCCAGCGGGGCGCCGTTGTGCAGGCAGCGCAGCACCACCGAGCCGGAGAGCAGGGCGAGCTCCTCCTGACCCTCCGGGTAGCGCCGGCCGAGCACCTCGATCTCCCGGCGCGGGAGCACCTTGCGCGGGCGCGGGGCGTACGAGAAGACCCGGAACCACTCGATCGAGTCGCCGCTGTACCGGCCGATACCAAAAACCCACCCCTTGCCGTCGGTCTGTGGGACCGGGGCCGAGGTGGGTTTGCCGTTCTCGTCGAGGTCGGGCTGCGTCGAGGCGTCGGCGGGCATTTTGAGCCGGTAGCTGCAGTCGAACGTGCCGCCCACCCGCTGGATGAGGCGGCGCCGTACCGCGAACGCGACCAGGCCGATCACACCGAGTGCCACGACCGCCGCACACACCACGAGGGCGAGGACCATGCTCACCTACCTCCTCGCTACCCGCGTTCCCCGTATCGGTCGTACAAGGCGACCGCGTTGACCTACCAACTGAGACGACAGTCCCGGGGTCACGCTCGCGCGTCCCCGGGACCGTCGGTCGACCCCGCCGAGGCGGGGTCAGGCGTACTCAGACGTGCGCCTTGAGGCCGCGCGCCGCGAACAGGCGGACCTCGGCGCGACGCTCGGCGTGCGCGTCCAGGTCGGACTTGGCCTGCTCCAGCGCGCGCTCGGCGCGAGCGACGTCGATCTCGTCCGCCAGCTCGGCGATCTCCGCGAGCAGAGACAGCTTGTTGTCGGCGAAGGAGATGAAGCCGCCGTGCACCGCGGCGACGACGGTGCCGCCGTCCACCGTGCGGATGGTGACCGGGCCGGTCTCCAGCACGCTCAGCACCGGGGTGTGACCCGGCATGATGCCGGTGTCACCGGAGGCCGTACGGGCGACGACGATGGTGGCCGCACCGGACCACACCTTGCGGTCGGCTGCGACCAGCTCGACGTGCAGCTCAGCCAACGTGGGCTCCTAGGCTCATGCAACCCCCGATTACTCGGGAGTTTCGGTAAGAATAACGGCCCCGCACCTCCGGCATGAAACCGGCGGCACGGACTTGACCGGAATCACAGCCGATGCGACGCGAGGGGTGGGTCCCAGGGTTGGGGCCCACCCCTCACGGTCACTCGGCTGCTACCGGCCGCGATTACTTCTTCGCCAGCTCGGCGGCGTTCTTCTCGAGGTCCTCGATGCCACCGCACATGAAGAAGGCCTGCTCCGGGACGGTGTCGTACTTGCCGTCCGCGATCGCGTTGAACGCCTCGATGGTCTCCGACAGCGGAACGGTCGAGCCGTCGACGCCGGTGAACTGCTTGGCCACGTAGGTGTTCTGCGAGAGGAAGCGCTCGATGCGACGGGCGCGGTGCACCGTGATCTTGTCTTCCTCGGACAGCTCGTCCATACCGAGGATGGCGATGATGTCCTGCAGGTCCTTGTACTTCTGCAGGATCCCCTTGACACGGATGGCCGTCTCGTAGTGGTTCTGCGCGATGTACCGCGGGTCGAGGATGCGGGACGTGGAGTCCAGCGGGTCGACGGCCGGGTAGATGCCCTTCTCCGAGATCGGACGCGACAGAACGGTCGTCGCGTCCAGGTGGGCGAAGGTGGTGGCCGGGGCCGGGTCGGTGAGGTCGTCCGCGGGGACGTAGATCGCCTGCATCGAGGTGATCGAGTGACCGCGGGTCGAGGTGATGCGCTCCTGCAGGAGGCCCATCTCGTCGGCCAGGTTCGGCTGGTAGCCCACCGCGGAGGGCATGCGGCCGAGCAGGGTCGACACCTCGGAACCGGCCTGGGTGAACCGGAAGATGTTGTCGATGAAGAGGAGCACGTCCTGCTTCTCGACGTCACGGAAGTACTCCGCCATGGTCAGCGCGGAGAGCGCGACGCGCAGACGGGTGCCCGGCGGCTCGTCCATCTGGCCGAAGACCAGCGCGGTCTTGTCCAGAACGCCCGAGTCGACCATCTCGTGGATGAGGTCGTTGCCCTCACGGGTGCGCTCGCCGACGCCGGCGAACACCGACACACCACCGAAGTTCTCGGCGACGCGGTAGATCATCTCCTGGATCAGAACGGTCTTGCCGACACCGGCACCACCGAACAGACCGATCTTGCCACCCTGGACGTACGGGGTGAGGAGGTCGATGACCTTGATGCCGGTCTCGAACATCTCGGTCTTCGACTCGAGCTCGGAGAAGTTCGGGGCCTTGCGGTGGATGGGCCACCGGACCTCGACCTGCGACTCGAACTCGGCCTTGTCGACGTTCAGCACCTCACCGAGGGCGTTGAAGACCTTGCCCTTGGTGATCTGGCCGACCGGCACGGAGATGGCGGCACCGGTGTCGGTGACCTGCGCGCCACGGACCAGGCCGTCGGTCGGCTGCATCGAGATGCCGCGGACCAGGCCGTCGCCGAGGTGCTGGGCGACCTCGAGGGTGAGGATCTTCTTGCCCGAGCCGTCGGGGTTGTCCACCTCGACGTGCAGGGCGTTGAACATGTTCGGAATGGCGTCGACGGGGAACTCCACGTCGACGACCGGGCCGATGACCCGCGCGACGCGGCCCGTCGCCGTGGTCGGCTCAACAGTGGTGGTCATACTCATTCGCTCCCGCGGCTAGCGTCGGCGAGGGCGTTGGCGCCACCGACGATCTCGCTGATTTCCTGGGTGATCTCGGCCTGACGGGCCGAGTTGGCAAGCCGCGTGAGCGACTTGATGAGCTCGCCGGCGTTGTCCGTCGCGCTCTTCATCGCGCGCCGGCGTGCGGCGTGCTCGGAGGCGGCGGACTGAAGCAGCGCGCTGTAGATCCGGCTCTCGACGTACCGCGGCAGCAGGGCGTCGAGGACGCCCTCGGCCGACGGCTCGAAGTCGTACAGCGGGAAGATCTCCGCCTTGGCCGGCTGCTCGCCCTGCTGGACCTCGTCCAGCTTCAGCGGCAGCAGCCGCGCCTCGACCGCGTTCTGCGTCAGCATCGACACGAACTCGGTGGAGACGATGTGGATCTCGTCCACGCCGCCGGTCTCGGCCGTGAAGGCCTCGATCAGCTCGGCCGCCACGACCTTCGCGTCGCCGTAGCCCGGCTTGTCCGAGAAGCCCGTCCACGACTGGCCCACCGCGAGGTTGCGGAAGGTGTAGTAGGACAGACCCTTGCGGCCCACGATGTAGGTCACGACGTCCTTGCCCTCGCCGCGCAGGCGCTCGGAGAGCACCATCGAGGCCTTGATGGCGTTGGACGAGTAACCGCCGGCCAGGCCGCGATCCGCCGTGATCAGCAGGACGGCGGCGCGGGTGGCGTTCGGGTTCTCGGTGGTGAGCGGGTGCTTGGCGTTGGACCGGGTGGCCACCGCCGTCACCGCCCGGGTGAGCTCATCGGCGTACGGGGTGGAGGCGGCCACCGCGCGCTGCGCCTTGCCGATGCGCGCCGCGGAGATCATCTCCATCGCCTTGGTGATCTTCTTCGTCGCGGTGACAGAGCGGATCCGGCGCTTGTAGACCCGAAGCTGTGCTCCCATGGGTCGTTACGTCCTTTCCCTCGCTACCGGACTCAGGCCTGCTCGCCGAGGAGCTTGCCGTCGGCGGTGGTGAAGCCCTGCTTGAAGGCGGCGATCGCGCTGGTGAGAGCGTCGATGGTGCCGTCCTCCAGCTTGCTGGTCTCGACGATGCCGGCCAGCAGGTCCTTGTGCTGCAGGCGCAGGTGGTCCAGGAACTCGCGCTCGAAGCGGCGGATGTCCGCGACCGGGACGTCGTCCAGCTTGCCGGTGGTGCCGGCCCAGATGGAGACGACCTGCTCCTCGACCGGGAACGGCTGGTACTGGCCCTGCTTCAGCAGCTCGACCATGCGCGCACCGCGCTCCAGCTGGGCCTTGGAGGCCGCGTCCAGGTCGGAGCCGAAGCCGGCGAAGGCCTCCAGCTCGCGGTACTGGGCGAGGTCCAGGCGCAGACGGCCGGCGACCGACTTCATCGCCTTGATCTGGGCCGAGCCACCGACGCGGGAGACCGAGATGCCGACGTTCACGGCCGGGCGGATGCCGGCGTTGAACAGGTCGGACTCCAGGAAGCACTGGCCGTCGGTGATGGAGATGACGTTGGTCGGGATGTACGCCGAGACGTCGTTGGCCTTGGTCTCGATGATCGGCAGACCGGTCATCGAGCCCGCGCCCAGCTCGTCGGAGAGCTTCGCGCAGCGCTCCAGCAGGCGGGAGTGCAGGTAGAAGACGTCACCCGGGTAGGCCTCGCGGCCCGGCGGGCGGCGCAGCAGCAGGGAGACGGAGCGGTAGGCCTCGGCCTGCTTCGACAGGTCGTCGAAGATGATGAGGACGTGCTTGCCGTCGTACATCCACTCCTGGCCGATGGCCGAACCGGTGTACGGGGCGAGGTACTTGAAGCCGGCCGGGTCGGAGGCGGGAGCGGCCACGATCGTGGTGTACTCCAGCGCGCCGGCCTCCTCCAGGGCGCCGCGGACGGACGCGATGGTGGAGCCCTTCTGGCCCACGGCGACGTAGATGCAGCGGACCTGCTTCTTCGGGTCGCCCGAGCGCCAGTTGTCACGCTGGTTGATGATCGTGTCGATCGCCACGGCGGTCTTGCCGGTCTGGCGGTCGCCGATGATCAGCTGACGCTGGCCGCGGCCGATCGGGGTCATCGCGTCGATGGCCTTGATACCGGTCTGCATCGGCTCGTGGACCGACTTGCGGACCATGACGCCGGGGGCCTGCAGCTCCAGGGCGCGGCGGCCGGTGGCGGCGATCTCGCCCAGGCCGTCGATCGGGTTGCCCAGCGGGTCCACGACGCGGCCGAGGTAGCCGTCGCCGACCGGGACCGACAGGACCTCGCCCGTGCGGCGCACGGTCTGGCCCTCTTCGATGCCGCCGAACTCGCCGAGGATGACGACACCGATCTCGCGGGTGTCGAGGTTCAGCGCGAGGCCGAGCGTGCCGTCCTCGAACTTCAGCAGCTCGTTCGCCATGACCGAGGGGAGACCCTCGACATGGGCGATGCCGTCCGCCGCGTCAGTGACCGTGCCGACCTCTTCCACAGAAGCGGCGTCCGGCTGGTACGACTGGACAAAGTCGGCCAGCGCGTCCCGGATCTCCTCCGGACGGATCGTAAGCTCCGCCATCAGGCTTCCCTGCTCTCCTAGTTTGCGATCCTCGGCCCGCCATTGAGGGCCGCAAGTATTCGACTCTCGGCCGGGTCTGCCGAACCGGCCGTACGATGTGCCGGCTCCGTTGGGAGCCGGTTTCCCGACCGAGGGTCGGATGTGCTGCTTCGGTACTCAGCCTTCGAGCGACTGGCGAGCGCCTTCGAGGCGGCTCGACACGGTGCCCTCGATGATCTCGGCGCCGATCTGCACCCGGACCCCGCCGACGACCTCCGGGTCGACGTCGATGTTCAGGTGGACCTGGCGGCCGTACATCCGGCCCAGAGCACCGGACAGGCGCTCCTTCTGTGCGTCCGACAGCGGCACCGCGGTGGTGACCAGGGCCACCACCCGGCCGCGACGCGCGGCGGCGAGCTTCGAGTAGGACTCCAGGCCCTGCTCCAGGCTACGGCCACGCGGCGCGTTCACGAGGGCGGTGACCAGCCGGACGGTGCCCGCGTTGGCGCGGCCGCCGAGCAGCTTCTCGATCAGCTCCGCCTTGGCGGCGGTGCCGGCCTTCGGCTCGGTCAGCGCGGCGCGCAGCTCGTGCGAGCCGGCCACGACGCGGCCGAAGCGGAACAGCTCGTCCTCGACGTCGTCCAGCGCGCCCGCCTTGTCGGCGGCGATGACCTCGGCGTACGCGGCGAGCTGCTCGGTCGCGTCGACCAGGTCGCGCGAACCGGACCAGCGCGAGCGGACCAGGCCGGCCACCAGGTCGGCGGTCTCGCCGGAGACCTGACCGGTCAGCAGCGAGGAGACCAGCTGGGCCTTGTCCTGGCCCGACCGGGACGGGTCGGTCAGGACGCGGCGCAGCGACACCTCACGGTCCAGCAGGACCGTGACGGCGGTGAGCTCCTCGGCGAGCTTGACCGCGTCCACCGAGGTGGAGTCGGTCAGGCTCTCCAGGTTCTGCCGCCCGGCGGCGAGGGCCTCACGGCTTGCGCCGATCACTTGGCCGCACCCTGAGCAACGGCGGCCTTGGCCTCCAGCTCGTCCAGGAAGCGGTCGATGACGCCGCTCTGCCGGGCGTGGTCCTCGAGGGACTCACCCACGATGCGGGAGGCCAGCTGGGAGGCCAGCGAACCCACGTCCTGGCGCAGGGCGGCAGTCGCCTGCTTCTTGTCGGCCTCGATCTGCGCGTGACCGGCGGCGACGATGGCCTCGCGCTGACGCTGGCCCTCCTCGCGCATCTCGGCGAGCTGGGCGGCGCCCTGCTCGCGAGCCTGCTCGACGATGCGGGCAGCCTCGTGACGCGCCTCGGCGAGCTCGGCGCGGTACTGCTCAAGCAGGGCCTGGGCCTCGGCCTGAGCGGCCTCGGCGCGCTCCATGCCGCCCTCGATGGCGTCCCGGCGCTCCGACAGCACCTTCTCGATGCTGGGGAGGAGCTTCTTGCCGAGCAGACCGAAGACGATGAAGAAGCAGAGCAGGCCGATGATCACCTCGGGCCACGCGGGGAGGAGAGGGTTCATCTTCTCCTCGGCCGCGAGCGAAAGCACGGGGCTCATATCTGGACCTTCCTCAGAAAGGGTCTACGGCGGATTACTTGTTGCCGAAGACGAACGGCATGACGATGCCGATGAGGGCGAGCGCCTCGGTCAGCGCGAAGCCGATGAACATGTTGGAACGGATGAGACCGGCAGCCTCGGGCTGACGGGCCATGGCCTGGACACCGTTGCCGAAGATCAGACCGACGCCGATGCCGGGGCCGATCGCGGCGAGGCCGTAGCCGATGGAGGCGACGGAACCGTAGACGTTGCCCTCAGCGAGGATGCTCATTGACGTTGTCCTTTGCAGGGGTGGTGATCCGGTGGTGATTGGCCACCGGGCGATCCGGGAGGTGTGGTTCGGGGCGGGGCCGGAGCCCCGGGGCTCAGTGCGCCTCTTCCAGGGCACCGGCGATGTAGCTGCTGGCCAGCATCACGAAGATGTAGGCCTGCAGGAACTGGACCAGCAGCTCGAAGGCGGTCAGCGCGACGGCCACGATGAAGGAGGCCGAGCCGTACAGCGCGCCCAGGGTCGGGCTGAGCAGGTACCAGGAGGCGATGGAGAACATCACGATCAGCAGGTGGCCGGCGAACATGTTCGCGAAGGCTCGGACCGCGAGCGTGAAGGGGCGCACGAAGATGTTCGAGAAGAACTCGATCGGCACCAGGATGAACATGACCCAGCCGGGGATGCCCGACGGCCAGCAGAGGTTCTTCAGACCGCCGACGAAGCCGTGCTTCTTGAAGGTCAGCGTCATGTAGGTGATCCACACGACCGCCGCGAGGCCGGCCGGGAACGCGATCGCCGCCGAGACTGGGAACTGCGCGAAGGGGATGATCGACATGATGTTCATCAGCCAGATGAAGAAGAACATCGAGACGAGCATCGGGACGTACTTCTCGCCCTTCTTGCCGATCGTCTCCAGCACGATGGAGCGCTTGACGAAGTCGTAGCCGATCTCACCGACCAGCTGCAGCTTGCCCGGGACGAGGCGCGGCTTGGCGAAGGCGGCCCAGAAGAAGACGACCACCAGCACGGCGACGATCATCGACAGCAGCATCGGCTTGTTGAAGTCGACGCCGCCGATCGTGAAGATCGGCTTGAACGAGAACTCGTTCAGACCCGGCGCCGGGAAGCCACAGCCAGCGTCCCCGAAGTGGCAACTGCTGGCGAGGGGGAGTTCAGCACTCACCACGGACTCCTTCGTCGTGACGCATGGTTACGGCAACCTCGGTGTGTCGGCGCGGCCTGCGGCCACGGAGCGGCACTGGAACTTGATGGGTTTCTCGCGGATCCTGCGCGGCGGTGCGCTGCACCACTGCGGGATCATCGAAGACTGCGCGGATCCGGGGGGCGATCCGTCCAATGTCCGGACAGACCTGGCCTCTTCCCGTACTCCGTTGTTGCGACGGACGATAGCAGCCCGTCAGTGGCGCATAAACACCGCCCCCCTCGTTGGGGGGACAGTCGGGCCTCGTCACTGTTGACGTCCCGAGCCGGAGGACTTGTCGTCCTTCTTTTCGGAGGCGTCGGGGACGACGTAGAAGGTCTTGGCCTTGAGTGCGCCGCGCACCTGGAAGCCCGTCCAGACGAGGGCGCAGCCCAGCAGGGTGAAGGCGAACGCCTGCCGGTTGAAGAGCTCGGTGTTCTTGAAGACCGCGAGCACGATGCCGACCAGCAGGATCTGCGTGGTGTACACGAGCAGCGCGGCGGCCATCATGATGTGCGGGTTCGACCTGGTCAGCCGGTCGAGCGCGACCTGGCCGAAGCTGAAGAAGGCCATCACGAGCAGCGCGCCGAAGAGGGCGCCGAGCAGAGCCTTCCCACCGGCGACGGGGAACGAGATCGCCATGGCGATGATCCCGGCGACCGCAGTGGGAATCGCGGCGCCTCGGAGGATCCGGGCGTCGTTGGACGGCATGTCGGCAGCTCCGGCGGCATGTCGGTGTTACGGGGACGGGGCAGAACACTCGGTGGGGTGGCACCGGACCGAGGGGCCGCCGCCGGGCCGCCCGCTGGAGCGGCGGGCCCGTCGAGGGAGACCGACCAGGGACGGAAGTCCTCCACCTGTCAGGTCTTTCGGCGTGTTCTCGGTACTCGTGAACGGTATCACAAACTATTTGATGAGAGCTTTACCATGAATGTGTGGCTCCTGTCACACTGGCGGAGCAAGAGTGCCGCCGATCGGGTGAACCCATCTGGCGGAGCGTCAAATTCCTTGCTAGCGCCGCCCGGTGGTCCGACCGTGGGGTTCGGAGGACGCCGAGGAGCCCTCGCCGGCTTCACCCAGAAGTTGCTTGTCCTTGGCCGACAGTTCAGCCATCGGACCGGAGGGCTGCCGGCGGTAGCGCGGCGGCACGAAGGCCTGCACCGCGCGCGGGGCGCGCGGCCGGAACCGCGGCGTCAGGAGCACGACCAGACCGACCAGGCAGAGCCCGGCGAGCGTCAGCACCACCGTGCGGCCGGTGTTGGTGACCGAGAAGGCCACCGTGCCGAAGGCGATCAGCGCCGCCCAGAAGTACATGATCAGCACGGCCCGGCTGTGCGAGTGCCCGACCTGGAGCAGCCGGTGGTGCAGGTGGCGCTTGTCCGCGGCGAACGGCGACTGGCCCGCCCAGGTGCGGCGGACGACGGCGAGCAGCAGGTCGGCCAGCGGCAGCGCGATGACGGTCAGCGGCAGCAGCAGCGGGATGTAGATCGGCACGAGGGCGTGGACGGTGGCGGTCTGCGACCCGGTCTCGTTGTTGATCAGGTCCGGGTCGACCCGGCCGGTGATCGAGATCGCGGCGACGGCCAGCATCAGGCCCAGCATCATCGAGCCGGAGTCGCCCATGAAGATCCGCGCGGGGTGCATGTTGTGCGCCAGGAAGCCCAGGCACATGCCGATCAGCAGCACGCTGAACAGCACGGCGGGGGCGGCGTCGGTGATCGCGTAGCCGTACCAGAGCCGGTAGGAGTACAGGAAGAACGCCATCGCGGCGATGCAGACCATGCCGCCGGCCAGGCCGTCCAGGCCGTCGATGAAGTTCACCGCGTTGACCATGACGACGACCAGCGTCACCGAGATGACCATGCCCTGGGTGGGACTGACGGCGACCGCGCCGACACCGGGCACCGGCAGGGTGATCACCGTGACCCCCTGCCAGACCATCACACCGGCGGCGATCATCTGGCCGCCGAGCTTGACCAGCGCGTCCACGCCCCACTTGTCGTCGAGCACGCCGAGCAGCCACATGATCCCGGCGCCGGAGAGCAGCGCGCGGATGTCGGTGCCCTGGGTGAACACCTTGCTCAGGTTGTCGAGTTGGGAGGCGACCAGGATGCCCGCGCACAGACCGCCGAACATCGCGATGCCGCCGAGCCGCGGGGTGGGCTCGCGGTGCACGTCCCGGGCCCGGACCGGCGGCATGGCGCCGGCCGCGATCGCGAACTTCCGGACCGGGCCGGTCAGCAGGTAGGTGACGGCCGCGGTGGTGAACAGGACCAGCAGATACTCACGCACCACTGGCCTCCTGCGTCACTGTCCTGCGGGAAGGTACCCAAGGTACTCCCGCGCCTGTCCGGGGTTCGAGGTGCGTCGCCACGGCACACACCTTATTGAGTCGGACGCCGGGGACGCGCATCGCGGTTCGCCCTACCGGGTAGGAGAACCGGATACGCCGCCGCGCTGGTTCACCCGCGGTCCGCGAAGGACAGGGCCAGTTCCCGCACCCGCGCGCCGACCGCCGCGACCTCGTCCCCGGCCAGCAGTCGGCCGATCAGCCCGGCGATCTCCGCGAGCTCCCGCTCCCCCATCCCCTGCGTGGTCACCGTGCCGGTGCCGAGCCGGATCCCGGAGGCCTCGGAGGGCGGCGCGGGGTCGTACGGCAGGGCGCTCTTGCCGAGCAGCAGCCCGGCCGCCGCGCAGCGCCGCTCCGCCTCGGCCCCGGTGACGCCGAGCGGGCGCACGTCGGCCGTCACGAGGTGGGTGTCGGTCCCGCCGGTCAACGGGCGCATACCGGCCTGCGCGAGCCCCTCGGCGAGTACGCGCGCCCCGGCGACCGCCCGCCGCGCGTACTCCCGGTAGGCGGGCGTCGCGGCCTCCGCGAGCGCCACGGCCTTGCCGGCCACCTCGTTCATCGCCGCGCCGCCCTGGCTGAACGGGAACACCGCCCGGTCGATCCGCTCGGCCAGCTCCGCGGTGGACAGCAGCAGGCCGCCGCGCGGGCCGCGCAGCAGCTTGTGGGTGGCCGCCACCGTGACGTCCGCGTACGGCACCGGGGAGGGCGCCGCACCGGCCGCGATCAGGCCGGTGGTCTGCGCGGCGGAGGCGATGAGGTACGCGTCCACCTCGTCGGCGATCTCCCGGAACCCGGCCCAGTCCGGGTGCCTGGGGTGGGAGATCGAGCCCGCCACGATGGCCTTCGGCCGCACCCGGCGGGCGAGTTCGCGCACCTGGTCGAGGTCGATCAGCCCGTCGTCCTCGCGCACGCCGTAGCCGGTGAAGGTGAACCACCGGCCGGAGAAGTTCGCCCGCGAGCCGCAGCTGAGGTGCCCGCCGTGCTCCAGCGACATCGCCAGGACGCCGTCGCCGGGCCGCAGCAGCGCCGCGTACGCCGCCAGCATCGCCGAAGTCGCCGAGCGGGGCTGGACGTTGGCGTGGGGCGCGGCGAACAGCTCGCGCGCCCGGTCGATCGCGAGGAGCTCCGCGGCGTCCGCGAGGGCGCAGCCGGTGTGGTGGCGGCGTCCGGGGTACCCCTCGGCGTACTTGTCGATCAGCGGGCCGCCCAGGGCCGCCAGGACGGCCGGTGAGGTCAGGTTCTCCCCCGCCAGCAGCTGGACCGTCTCGGCCCGCCGCTCGGCCTCCGCGGCCAGCAGGTCGGCCAGCTGGGGATCGGCCCGGTGCAGCGCCTCGGACGCCCAGGGGCGCCCCGTCGTCGTGGTGGTGCCGGACACGGCGTCGGTGACGGTCATGGCGGTGCTCCCGGGCGCTACGGGGGTCGGTCCCTCCAGCGTAGGACCGGGCCCCCCGGGCGGCTCGCCGACGCGGGCCGGGTGCACCCGGGCGGGCGCGCGCGGGGCCCTGCGGGACGCGGGCGCTCAGGGGTGCGCGGGCACTCCGGTGAGCGCGGTGACCACCGGGTCGACCGCGTGGAATATCTCCTCGCCGCAGTTGCGGAACATGCCGATCGGCGCCCCGTACGGGTCGTCCACCTCGTCGGACTCCGGAGTGGCGGCCAGCAGCCAGCCGCGCAGCGCGGCGGCGGCCCGGACCAGCGCACGGGCACGCTCGGTGACGTCCGCGCCGCGGCGCGGGTCCGGCAGGGTGCCCGGGTCTATCGTCCGCACCAGCCGGGTGAACTCCTTCAGCGTGAAGGTCCGCAGCCCCGCCTCGTGGCCCATCGAGATGACCTGGGCGCGGTGGTCCAGGGTCGCGGTGAGCACCAGGTCGGCCTCGACCACGTGCTCGTCCAGCAGCTCCCGGCCGGTGAAGCCGCCGCTGTCGGCGCCGTACTCGTCGAGCACGGTCGCGGCGTGGTCCTCCATCGGCGCGCCCACGTGGCCCCAGGTGCCGGCGCTCTCCACCAGGATCCGCCCGGCCACTCGGGGGCTGAGCCGGGTGTCGAGCTCACGCCGGGTCAGCCGCTCGGCGATCGGCGAACGGCAGATGTTGCCGGTGCAGACGTACAGGATCCGGAAGTGGTCCAGCGGCCTGGGTCCCACGCTCAGGTACGGCGCTATGCCCGGACCGGCGTGGAGCGAGGCGGTGGGTGTCAACTTCCGGCCTCCAGGTCGGGAACGACCTCCCTCAGCTGCTCGACGCTGATCGCGCCCGCCCGCAGCAGGACCGGGACCTTGCCCGTGACGTCGACGATGGACGAGGCGGTCGCGTGGTCGGCCTGGCCGCCGTCCAGGTAGACCGAGATGGCGTCGCCGAGCTGCGCCTGCGCCTCGTCGCAGGTGGCCGGGGACGGGCCGCCGGTCTTGTTGGCGCTGGAGACGGCCAGCGGTCCGGTGGCGTTCAGCAGCTCGATGGCGACCGGGTGCAGCGGCATCCGGACGGCGACGGTGCCGCGGGTCTCGCCGAGGTCCCAGCGCAGCGAGGGCTGGTGCTTGGCGACCAGGGTGAGGCCACCGGGCCAGAAGGCGTCGACGAGCTCCCAGGCCTGCTCGGAGAAGTCGGTGACCAGGCCGTGCAGGGTGGTCGGGGAGCCGACCAGGACGGGCGAGGGCATGTTGCGGCCCCGGCCCTTGGCGGCCAGCAGGGCGGCCACGGCCTCCGGCGAGAACGCGTCGGCGCCGACGCCGTACAGGGTGTCGGTGGGCAGCACGACGAGTTCGCCGCGGCGGATCGCGGAGGCGGCCTCCCGCAGACCGGTGGTGCGGTCCCCGGCATCGGCACAGTCGTAGCGGCGGCTCATCGGTGCGGTCCCCTTCCGGAGTGGCTCATGACGTTCACGGCGCGGCGCTGCGCGCGGCGGGTCACGACGACGCCCTTCGGGCTGTCGTGCTGTGCTCGCCGATTCACAACGACACCCTTCGGGCGGTCGTACTGTGCTCGATCGTTCACAACGACACCCTTCGGGCGGTTGTGAAGCGCGGCCGGTTGTTCAGGTCGCGGTGGTCGGCGGTGTCCGTCCAGCCGCGTTCCTCGTTGAAGATCCACGGCACCTGGCCGCCCTGCTGGTCGGCGTGCTCGATCACCACCGCGCCGCCCGGGCGCAGCAGCCGGGCGGCCACCCGCTCGATGCCGCGGATGGTGTCCAGGCCGTCCTCGCCCGAGAACAGCGACATCTGCGGGTCGTGGTCGCGGGCCTCGGGGGCGACGTACTCCCACTCGGTGAGCGGGATGTACGGCGGGTTGGAGATGACCAGGTCGAAGCGGCCGTCCCAGGAGCGGTCGTCGGCGAAGGCCTTGGTGGCGTCGCCGGCGTGCAGGGTGATGCGGGCCCGGTCCGGGCTGGCGTCGATGTTGCGCCGGGTGTACTCCAGCGCGCCCTCGTCGAGCTCGAAGGCGTGCACGGTCGAGCGCGGCAGCTCCTGGGCGAGCGCGAGCGCGATGGCGCCCGAGCCGGAGCACAGGTCGACGACCAGCGGCTCGGCGACGTCCATGTCGCGGACGGCGTCTATGGCCCACTCGACGACGCTCTCGGTCTCCGGCCGGGGCACGAACACCCCGGGGCCGACCTCCAGCTCCAGGTAGCGGAAGAACGCCCGCCCGGTGATGTGCTGGAGCGGCTCGCGCGCCTCGCGGCGGGAGACGGCCTCCCAGTAGCGGGCGTCGAAGTCGGCGTCCTTCACCGTGTGCAGCTGGCTGCGCTTGACGTTGTGGACGTAGGCGGCGAGTTCCTCCGCGTCGAAGCGCGGCGAGGGCACGCCGGCCGCGGCCAACCGCTGGGTGGCCTGAGCCACCTCGGCGAGCAGCAGGTTCATCCGTACGACCTCTTGTTTCTGCGCTCCGGCTGCGGGGTTGTCCGGCGCTGGCGCGCCGGTCTCAGTTCTGTTGGGCCGCGGCGAGCTTGGCCGCCGCGTCCGCGTCGACGCAGGACTGGATCACCGCGGTCAGCTCGCCGTCCAGGACCTGGTCCAGGTTGTACGACTTGAAGCCCGTGCGGTGGTCCGAGATGCGGTTCTCGGGGTAGTTGTACGTGCGGATCCGCTCGGAGCGGTCCACCGTGCGGACCTGGCTGCGGCGCGCGTCCGAGGCCTCCCGCTCGGCCTCCTCCTGCGCGGCGGCGAGCAGGCGCGAACGCAGGATGCGCATCGCCTGCTCCTTGTTCTGCAGCTGGCTCTTCTCGTTCTGGCAGGACGCCACGATACCGGTCGGCAGGTGGGTGATCCGGACCGCGGAGTCGGTGGTGTTGACCGACTGGCCGCCGGGGCCGGACGAGCGGTAGACGTCGATCCGCAGGTCGTTGGCGAAGATCTCGACCTCGACCTCCTCCGCCTCGGGGGTGACCAGCACGCCCGCCGCGGAGGTGTGGATGCGGCCCTGCGACTCGGTGGCCGGCACGCGCTGCACGCGGTGCACGCCGCCCTCGTACTTCAGCCGGGCCCAGACGCCCTGGCCGGGCTCGGCGTTGCCCTTGGTCTTGACCGCGACCGAGACGTCCTTGTAGCCGCCGAGGTCCGACTCGTTGGAGTCGATGATCTCGGTCTTCCAGCCGGTCCGCTCGGCGAAGCGCAGGTACATCCGGAGCAGGTCGCCGGCGAACAGCGCGGACTCCTCGCCGCCCTCGCCCGCCTTGATCTCCAGGATGACGTCCTTGTCGTCGCTCGGGTCGCGCGGGACGAGCAGCAGCCGCAGCTCCTCCGTGAGCTCCTCGCGGCGCGCCTCGGAGTCCTTCACCTCGGCGATGAACTCCGGGTCCTCGGCGGCGAGTTCACGCGCCGCCTCGATGTCCTCGCCGGCCTGCCGCCACTCCCGGTAGACCCGGGTGATCGGGGTCAGCTCGGCGTACCGCTTGGCCAGCTTGCGGGCGTTGGCCTGGTCGGCGTGGACGGACGGGTCGGCCAGCCTCTTCTCGAGGTCGGCGTGCTCGACGAGGAGCTCTTCGACTGCCTCGAACATGGGGGTGGCCTTCTTCCCGGGGATCGGATGGGGTGGTGGGACGCGAACGGCGCCGGTCCCCAGCGCCCCCGGAACGAGTACGGGGGCACCGGGAACCGGCGCCGAGGGAGCGCTAGGCCTTCGCGCTGTGCTGCTTGCCGAAGCGGGCCTCGAAGCGGGCCACGCGGCCACCGGTGTCGAGGATCTTCTGCTTGCCGGTGTAGAACGGGTGGCACTGCGAGCAGACCTCGGCGCGGATCTCGCCGCTGGTCTCGGTCGAGCGGGTCGTGAACTCGGCGCCGCAGGTGCAGGTCACACGGGTGACCACGTACTCGGGGTGAACGTTGGACTTCAAGGGGTTCTCCTAGGTATCGGGAGGGCACCGGGTCGGCGGCTGGAATGCCGCACGTGAACCGGGACCGACGGTCCAGTCTGCCAGGACGGGCCGCATCTTCCCAAACCGGGTCGTGTCCCGGGTTATTCCGGACGCCCTCAGCGCCGCGCCGCGGCCGCCGGGGAGGCCGTCGGAGCCGCCTGGGCGGGGTTCTCGGGCTGGGCCGCGACGACCGCCTGCGGGATCGGCTGGTCGGCCTTGAGCGCCGCCCAGACCTGGTTCGCCTGGGGCTGCTGCTCGACCACCCGGTTGGGGTCGCTGGGGGCGGCGACCACCGGCAGGGTCACCATGCTCAGCTGGTCCGGGCCGATGCCCTTGAGCTCCTGGGCGAGGCCCACCAGCGCGTTCACCGACCCGAGCGCCGAGTCGGTGGTGATGCTCTTCGTGACGGTGTCGCCGATCGACCACAGCTTGACCGGGTCGGTGAGCAGGCCCGCCCCGCCGGTCTGCCGGAGCAGCGACTTCACCATCTGCTTCTGCAGCTCGATCCGGCCGAGGTCGCTGCCGTCGCCGACGCCGTGCCGGGTGCGGACGAAGGCGAGCGCCTGCCGGCCGTCGAGGTGGTGCTCGCCGGCCGGGAGGTCGAGCCCGCTGTCCTTGTCGTGGATGGCCACCGTGGTGGTCACGGTGGCCCCGCCTATCGCGTCCACGACCCGGGCGAACCCGGCGAAGTCGACCTGCACGTAGTGGTCCATCCGCAGCCCGGTCAGCTGCTCGGTGGTCTTGACCGCGCAGGCGGCGCCGCCGGCCTCGAAGGCGCTGTTGTACATGGCGCGCTTGAGGGCCGGCACGGGCTTGCCGCTCGCGTCGGTGCAGTCGGGGCGGTCGACGAGGGTGTCGCGCGGGATCGAGACGACCTCGGCGCGCGAGTGGTCCTGGCTGACGTGCACGACCATCGCGGTGTCGGAGCGCGCGGTGTCACCGGTGTCCCCGCCCGCCAGGCCGCCGTTCGCGCCGGCCCGCGAGTCGGAGCCCAGCACGAGGATGTTGAACGAGCCGTCGGTGGCGGCCGGCGGCCGGGCGTCGCCCAGCCGGGCGTTGATGTCGACGCTCTTGATGTTGCCGTCGAGCGTGAAGTAGGCCCACGCGGCGGCCCCGGCGCCGAGGACGGCGATCGCGGCGGACGCGCAGGCGACCACCCGCAGGACTCTGCGGCGGTTGCTCGGGACGCTCTTGTGCTCGGCCATACGCTCCAGGGTAAATCGGACAAGAGTCACCAATGTGGTCGAGATGTACCGACTCTGGAACAACCGGCCCGGATCCTGGGCCGGAGCCGGGCCCGGGAACGCCGGAACCCCGGACCGCTCGCGCGATCCGGGGTTCCGTGACGGCCGAGCCGTGCGACTGCGGTCAGTCGCCGGACCCGGGGGTCGTCTTGGCGATCTGCATCAGGAACTCGGCGTTGCTCTTGGTCTGCTTCATCTTGTCCAGCAGGAGCTCGATCGCCTGCTGCGAGTCGAGCGCGTGCAGCACCCGGCGCAGCTTCCAGACGATGGCCAACTCCTCGCTGCCGAGCAGGATCTCCTCCTTGCGGGTGCTGGAGGCGTCCACGTCGACGGCCGGGAAGATGCGCTTGTCCGAGAGCTTGCGGTCGAGCTTGAGCTCCATGTTGCCGGTGCCCTTGAACTCCTCGAAGATCACCTCGTCCATGCGCGAGCCGGTCTCGACCAGCGCGGTGGCCAGGATGGTCAGCGAGCCGCCGTTCTCGATGTTGCGCGCGGCACCGAAGAACTTCTTCGGCGGGTACAGCGCGGTCGAGTCGACACCACCGGACAGGATGCGGCCGGAGGCCGGCGCCGCCAGGTTGTAGGCGCGGCCGAGGCGGGTGATCGAGTCCAGCAGGATCACCACGTCGTGGCCGAGCTCCACCAGTCGCTTGGCGCGCTCGATCGCGAGCTCGGCGACGGTGGTGTGGTCCTCCGCCGGGCGGTCGAAGGTCGAGGAGATGACCTCGCCCTTCACCGACCGCTGCATGTCGGTGACCTCTTCCGGACGCTCGTCGACCAGGACGACCATCAGGTGGCACTCGGGGTTGTTGTGGGTGATCGCGTTGGCGACCGCCTGCAGCACCATCGTCTTGCCGGTCTTCGGCGGCGCGACGATCAGACCGCGCTGGCCCTTGCCGATCGGCGACACGAGGTCGATGATCCGGGTGGTCAGCACGCCCGGGTCGGTCTCCAGGCGCAGCCGCTCCTGCGGGTACAGCGGGGTGAGCTTGTTGAACTCGGGACGGCCGCGGCCGCTCTCCGGGTCCATGCCGTTGACGGAGTCCAGGCGCACCATGGCGTTGAACTTCTCGCGGCGCTCGCCCTCGCGCGGCTGGCGCACGGCGCCGGTGATGGCGTCGCCCTTGCGCAGGCCGTTCTTGCGGACCTGCGCCAGCGAGACGTAGACGTCGTTCTGGCCCGGCAGGTAGCCGGAGGTGCGCACGAACGCGTAGTTGTCGAGGATGTCCAGGATGCCCGCGACCGGGATCAGGACGTCGTCCTCGCCGATCTGCGGCTCGGGGGCGCCGGTCTCGAAGCCCTCGCGGCGGCTGCCGCGGCCACGGCGGTCGCGGTAGCGGCCGCGACGGCCGCGACGGCCGTCGCCGAACTCGTCGTCGTCGTAGCCGCCCTGCTGCGCCTGCGGCTGCTGCTGGGTCTGCTGCTGGCCGCCCTGGCGGGCCTGGCCGTCGCCCTGGGCGCCCTGCTGCTGGCCGCCGCCCTGCTGGCCCTGGCGGTCGGCGCGCTCACGGCGGTTGCGGCGGTCGCGGCGCGACTCGCGGCTCTCGCCGTCCTGGCCGGCCTGGACCTCGCCGCCCTCCTGGCGGTCGGTGCGCTCGCCGGTGTCGCGGCGGTCGCGGCGCTCGCGGCGGTCGCGGCGGGACTCGGTGCGGCCCTCCTCGCGGCCCTCGAAGGCGCGGGTCTCGGCCGGGCGGGCCTCGGTCTGCTTCGGCTCGGCCACGACGACGGCGGCCGGCTCGGCGGCGGCGGTCTCGGCGACCGGGGCGCCGGCGGCCGAGGTGGCGCGGCGGCGGGTGCGCTCGGCGCGGGCGGGCGCGGCGGTCTCGGCGGCGGCCTGGACCGGGATCTCGATCTGGGCCTGCGGCTCGTCGGCCGGGGCGGCGGCGGCCGCGGCGGCCTTGGTGCGGCGGGCCGGCTTCTCGGCCGGGGCCTCGGCGTCCGCCTTGGCGGCGGTGCGCTTGGCGGCCGGGGCGCCACCACCGGCGGCGAGCAGCGGGTCGCCGCCGCTCTTCTCCTTGATGGTCTCGATCAGCTGGCTCTTGCGCATGCGTCCGGTACCGGTGATGCCCAGGTCCGCGGCGAGCTTCTGCAGCTCGGCCAGGACCATCCCGTCCAGGCCCGCGGCGGCCGAACGGCGGCGCCGGGCCGGGGCAGCGGGGGCGGCGGCGTCCGACGCGTCGGCGTCCGGGCGCGCGCCCATCAGATCGGTGGTGTCGCTCACTAAGGGTCCTTCCCTGGAGCGGACGTCGGCCTGTCTGGCTCGGCGACCGGTTGTGCTGTCCTGACCAACGCTCGACTGCGTCGGTCCGAGGCGGGGATCCCTCGAATGGCGGAAGCCCGTCGAGGGAGAGCTGCGAGGTGCGGTGCACGAAGCACGGTGGTGCGAGTGGCGCGGTGGGCCGGCCGTGTGCCGACCTCCCCGAAGGGCGTACCCCCACGCTGCCTGCGAATCCCGGGCCCCCGTCGCGTGACGGTGGCCCGCGCTCCGCCCGTCCTGGCCTCAAGGTGGGAGGCCGCGGGTGGGAGTCAGGTGCCGTCACGGCTTCGGGATGCGGCCGCAAGTCGCGCAGGCAGGCTGCGTACGCGCTGCGGTGGGCTCCCGGAGAATCGTCGCCCCGAATATCGCCGGGACTCCGCGGCAGCGGAGTGCTGGGATCGGGACGCGGCGCACCGAGCCCCGGAGGGCACCTGGTGCAGCAATGAGGTTAACACTACCGACCCCCTCACACATTCCCCAGCCTTGCGCTTGCCAATCGTGTCCGGACGGCCCGGCTGCGGGCGTGCCGCCGCCGGGCCCGGGCGGACCGCCCGGACGTGCTGCTCAGGCGTCCAGCGGGAGCACCGTGGCGCCGGTGCGGTCGAGCTCCAGGCGGTGCGCGGCGAACGCCGGGTCGCCGCCGTGGCCGTGGTGCCCGGCGAAGGAGAGCACCTTGTCGGCGCCCGCCTCGTCGGTGAGCGCGAGGACGGTCGGGCCGGCCCCGGAGATGACGGCGGGGATGCCCTCCGCGCGCAGGGCGCCCACCAGCCCGGCGCTCTCGGGCATCGCGGAGGCGCGGTAGTCCTGGTGCAGCCGGTCCTCGGTGGCGGCGAGCAGCAGCTCGGGGCGCCGGGTCAGCGCCTCGACCATGAGCGCGGCGCGGCCCGCGTTCACCGCGGCGTCGCCGAGCGGGACGGTCTTGGGCAGCAGGCCGCGGGCGGTCTTGGTGAGCACCTCGGTGGCGGGCACGAAGACGACCGGCACGACCCGCTCGGACGGCTCCAGGACGACCGCCTTGGCCGACTCCTCGTCGGTCCAGGCGACGGTGAAGTTGCCGCGCAGGCAGGCCGCGACGTTGTCGGGGTGGCCCTCCAGCTCGGAGGCGAGGTCCAGCAGCGCGTCGTCGTCCAGCGCGGACGGGCCGCCGATGGTGACGGCGCGGGCGGCCACGAGGCCGGCGCAGATGGCCGCCGACGAGGAGCCGAGGCCCCGGCCGTGCGGTATCCGGTTGGCGCAGACCACTTCGAGGCCGCGCGGCTGGCCGCCGAGGCGGTCGAAGGCGGCGCGCATCGAGCGGACGACGAGGTGGCGCTCGTCGCGGGCCAGCGAGTCGGCGCCCTCGCCGGCGATGTCGACGGACAGGCCGGAGTCGGCGACCCGGACGACGACGTCGTCGTACAGGCCCAGCGCGAGTCCGAAGGCGTCGAAGCCCGGACCGAGGTTGGCGCTGGTCGCGGGGACCCGGACCCGGACGGCGGCGGCACGGAACGCGGGACCGGCCATGCGGTGGACTCTCCTGGGGAATTCGGCGGCGCGGAGCGCCTCGGTGCGGGGGTGGGGAGGCGGGCCGCGGGCCCCGTACCGGGGCGGGCGGTCACAGTCGTCGGTGCGGCCCGCGAGGGGGACGGACCCGGGGCATGTGCCACACGGCCGGACCCAGAGTATCGAAGAGAGGTTCCCCAGTGGTACACCCCGTGGGCCTTCGATCTGGTGTGTTGCCGCTTCTGGCCGGAATGCGCACCCCACCCGGTCAAAGGGCGGGGCGGAATCGGTTCGGAATGCGCAGTGGAATTGACACAAAAGTGTCAGTCGAGAACTTTGACGGGCCGACCCCCGAAAGGGTCGGCCCGTCGCGGTCCGGTGGGGCATCAGGCCTTTTGCCCGATGGGCCCGGTGGGCCCGTTCTGGTGGGTCAGTCGAGCAGGCCCAGGCGCCGGGCCGCCGCCTCCGGGTCGATCGGGACGATCTGCGGCTGCGGCGCACCGGCCACCGCCCAGTCCGGGTCCTTGAGGCCGTTGCCGGTCACGGTGCAGACGATCCGCTGGCCCGGGTCGACCAGGCCGGCCTCCGCCTTGGCCAGCAGACCGGCCACCGAGGCGGCCGAGGCGGGCTCCACGAAGACGCCCTCCTGCGAGGCCAACAGCCGGTAGGCGGACAGGATCTGACGGTCCGTCACCTTGTCGATGAGGCCGCCCGACTCGTCCCGCGCGGCGAGCGCGAAGTCCCACGAGGCCGGGTTGCCGATCCGGATCGCGGTGGCGATGGTCTGCGGCTTGAGCACCGGCGCGCCGTCCACGATCGGGGCCGAGCCGGAGGCCTGGAAGCCCCACATCCGCGGGGTGCGGGAGGCCAGGCCGTCGGTGGCGTATTCGCGGTAACCCTTCCAGTACGCGGTGATGTTGCCCGCGTTGCCGACCGGGAGGACGTGGATGTCCGGGGCGTCGCCGAGCATGTCGACGATCTCGAAGGCGGCCGTCTTCTGGCCCTCGATGCGCACCGGGTTCACCGAGTTCACCAGCGCCACCGGGTACTTCTCGGACAGTTCGCGCGCGAGCGTCAGGCAGTCGTCGAAGTTCCCGTCCACCTGGAGGATCCTGGCGCCGTGCACCAACGCCTGGCCCATCTTGCCCAGCGCGATCTTGCCCTGCGGGACGAGCACCGCCGACACCATCCCGGCCCGCACCGCGTACGCGGCGGCGGAGGCCGAGGTGTTGCCGGTGGAGGCGCAGATGACGGCCTGCGCGCCCTCCTCCTTGGCCTTGGAGATGGCCATCGTCATCCCGCGGTCCTTGAAGGAGCCGGTCGGGTTGGCGCCCTCGACCTTCAGGTAGACCTCGCAGCCCGTGCGCTCGGACAGCACCTGGGCGGGGACCAGCGGCGTGCCGCCTTCGAGCAGGGTGACCACCGGAGTGGCCGCGGTGACCGGCAGGCGGTCGCGGTACTCCTCGATCAGGCCGCGCCACTGGTGGGTGTGCGCGCCTCGGACGACGTTCTCGGCAACGGCGTTCATGGCTAGTTCCTTACTCCCCTTCGACCCGCATGATGCTGGCCACGTCCCGCACGCTGTCCAGCGCGCGGAGCTTGTCGACCGTCGCCGACAGGGCGGCGTCGGTGGCACGGTGGGTGACCACGACGAGCGAGGCGTCGCCGTCACGGCCCTGCTGGCGCACGGTGTCGATGGAGACGCCGTGCTCGGCGAACACGGAGGCCACCTGGGCGAGCACACCGGCGCGGTCGTCCACGTCCAGGCTGACGTGGTAGCGGGTGACGACCTCGTCCATCGGCTTGGCCGGCAGCTGCGTGTACACCGAGTCACCGGGGCCGGTGGCCTCGTTGAGCTTGTTGCGGCACACCGCGACCAGGTCGCCGAGCACCGCCGAGGCGGTCGGCGAGCCGCCGGCGCCCGGGCCGTAGAACATCAGCCGCCCGGCCGCCTCGGCCTCGACGAACACCGCGTTGTACGCCTCGCGGACGGAGGCCAGCGGGTGCGACAGCGGGATCATCGCCGGGTGCACGCGCGCGGTGACGGACTCGCCGTCGGCGGCCCGCTCGCAGATCGCGAGCAGCTTGACGACGCAGCCCATCGCCTTGGCCGAGGCGATGTCGGCCGCGGTCACCTCGGTGATGCCCTCGCGGTAGACGTCCGCCGCGGTCACCTTGGTGTGGAAGGCGATCCCGGCCAGGATCGCGGCCTTCGCGGCGGCGTCGAAGCCCTCGACGTCGGCGGTCGGGTCCGCCTCGGCGTAGCCGAGCGCGGTGGCCTCCTCCAGCGCCTCCGAGTAGCCGGCGCCGGTGGTGTCCATCTTGTCGAGGATGAAGTTGGTGGTGCCGTTGACGATGCCGAGCACCCGGTTCACCTTGTCGCCGGCGAGGGACTCGCGCAGCGGGCGCAGCAGCGGGATCGCCCCCGCCACCGCGGCCTCGTAGTACAGGTCCACCCCGGCCGCCGCGGCGGCCGCGTGCAGCTCGGCACCGTCCTGGGCGAGCAGCGCCTTGTTGGCGCTGACCACCGAGGCGCCCTGCTTGAACGCCGACAGGATGTGGTGTTTGGACGGCTCGATGCCGCCCACGACCTCGATCACCACGTCGATGTCGCCGCGGTTGATCAGGGCCTCGGCGTCGGTGGTCAGCAGGTGCGCGGGCACGCCGGGGCGGTCCCGGCCGGCCCGGCGGACCGCGATGCCGGCGAGCTCGACCGGGGCACCGATGCGCGCGGCGAGGTCGTCGGCCGTCGTCGTCATGATGCGCGCCACCTCGGAGCCCACCACACCACAGCCCAGCAACGCCACCTTCAGCGGGCGCGTACGCATCATCCGACTCCGCTCTGCATTCATCGTGCTTCGGTAATTCCGGCGGTTTTCTCGGGCCGCCGGGAACTTCGGTCCGTACCAGTCTCGGGGACTTTCCGCACGGATCTACGGTCGTTCCATGATCTGAGACAAGAATTTCGTCATCCGATATCCAGACGCAGGAGATCCTCCTCCGTCTCGCGCCGGACGATCACCCGCGCCGCACCGTCCTTGACCGCCACCACGGGGGGCTTCAGGGCGTGGTTGTAGTTGCTCGCCATCGAGCGGCAGTACGCGCCGGTGGCGGGCACCGCGAGCAGGTCGCCCGGGACGAGGTCGGCCGGCAGGAAGGCGTCCCGCACGACGATGTCGCCGGACTCGCAGTGCTTGCCGACCACCCGGACCAGCATCGGCTCGGCGTCGCTGGTGCGCGACACGAGCGCCACCGAGTACTCGGCGTCGTACAGCGCGGTGCGGATGTTGTCGGACATGCCGCCGTCCACGCTGACGTAGGTGCGCAGGCCCTCCAGCGGCTTGACGGTGCCGACCTCGTACAGCGTGAACGCGGTCGGGCCGACGATCGCCCGGCCCGGCTCCACGCTCAGCCGCGGCACGTCCAGCTCGGCCGCCCGGCACTCGCGGCGGACGATGTCGGCCAGCGCGGCGGCGATCTCGGCCGGCTCGCGGGGGTCGTCGTCGCTGGTGTAGGCGATGCCGAGGCCGCCGCCCAGGTCGATCTCGGGCAGCTGGACGCCGTGCTCGTCGCGGACCTGCCCGAGCAGGCCGACCACCCGGCGGGCGGCCACCTCGAAACCGGCCATGTCGAAGATCTGCGAGCCGATGTGCGAGTGGATGCCGCGCAGCTCCAGGCTCGTCGGGTGGCCGAGCACCCGGCGCACCGCCTCGGCGGCCGCTCCCCCGGTCAGCGACAGGCCGAACTTCTGGTCCTCGTGCGCCGTCGCGATGAACTCGTGGGTGTGCGCCTCGACGCCGACGGTGACCCGGATCAGCACCGGCTGGCGGACGCCGTGCCGGGCGGCGATCGCGGCCAGCCGCTCGATCTCCTCGTAGGAGTCGACGACGACGTGGCCGACGCCCGCCTTCACGGCGTGCTCCAGCTCGTCCACCGACTTGTTGTTGCCGTGCAGCGCGATCCGCTCGGCCGGCATCCCGGCGGCCAGCGCCACGACCAGCTCGCCGACGCTGCACACGTCGAGGTTCAGGCCCTCCTCGTGCAGCCAGCGCACGACCGCCTTGGAGAGGAACGCCTTGCCGGCGTAGTAGACGTCCGCGTCGGCGCCGAAGGCGTCGCGCCAGGCGCGCGCCCGGGTGCGGAAGTCCTCTTCGTCCATGACGTAGGCCGGGGTGCCGAACTCGGCCGCCAGCGTCTTGACGTCGATCCCGGCGACGGTGGCCACGCCCTCGGCGTCGCGGGCCACGGTGCGCGACCAGACCTTGGGGTCGAGCGCGTTCAGGTCGGCCGGCGGGGCCTGGTAGTGGCCCTCGGGCAGCACGTCCCCGTGCCGGGGGCCTGCGGGGTGTGCGGAACGACTCATGTGTCTTTCCCAGTCCTTCGAGACCTATGGCGAGGGGCGGCGACGGTCCCCGTTGACCGTCAGCCGCCCCCGCTGTGCGCTTGGGGGTGGTTCCTACATCCGCTCGGGCGCCGTCACGCCCAGGAGCGTGAGCCCGTTGGCGAGCACCGTACGCGTCGCCTCGACCAGCCAGAGGCGGGCCCGGTGCGTGTCGTTGAGCTCCTCGTCGCCCTTGGGCAGGAACATGCAGTTCTCGTACAGGCGGTGGTACTTGCTCGCGAGCTTCTCCAGGTACACGGCGACCCGGTGCGGCTCGCGCAGCTCGCCGGCCGTGGCCAGCACGCGCGGGAACTCTGCGAGGTGGCCGAGGACGTCGGACTCCCACTCGGTGGCGAGCAGCTCGGGTTTGAACTGCTCGGCCGGGCCCTTGTCCACGCCCAGCTCGGCGGCCTTGCGGGCCACGCCGCACATCCGGGTGTGGGCGTACTGGACGTAGAAAACCGGGTTCTCGTTGGTCTGGCTCGTCAGGAGGTTGATGTCGAGCGTGATCGTCGAGTCGGTGGAGGAGCGCGCCAGCGTGTAGCGGGCGGCGTCCACGCCGATCCACTCGACGACGTCGTCGATCGTGATGATGTTGCCGGCCCGCTTGGACATGCGGACCTCTTCGCCGTCGCGAAGCATCTTCACGAACTGGCCGATCTTCACCTCGATGTTGTGGTTCATGTCGTCGCCCGCGCAGGCCGAGATGGCCTTGAGGCGGTTGACGTACCCGTGGTGGTCGGCGCCCAGCATGTAGAGCGCGACGTCGGTGCCGCGGTCGCGCTTGGACAGGTAGTAGGCGGCGTCGGCGGCGAAGTAGGTGGTGTCGCCGTCGGCCTTGATCAGGACGCGGTCCTTGTCGTCGCCGAAGTCGGTGGTGCGCAGGAAGACCGCGCCGTCCTGGTCGAAGACGTGGCCCTGCTCGCGCAGCCGGGTGATGGCCTTCTCGACGGCGCCGGAGTCGTGCAGCGACTTCTCCGAGAACCAGACGTCGAAGTGGGTGCCGAACTCGTCCATCGAGCGCTTGATCTCGGCGACCATGAGCTTGAGGCCCTCGGTGCGGAAGACCTGCAGCTGCTCGGCCTCGGGCAGGTCGAGCAGGCCCGGGACGGCGCCGGTGATCGCCTTGGCGATGTCGACGATGTACTCGCCGACGTACCCGCCCTCGGGCACCTCCCGGCCGTTCGCGGCGGCCTGCAGCGAGGCGGCGAACTTGGTGATCTGCACGCCGGCGTCGTTGAGGTAGTACTCGGTGGTGACGTCGGCGCCGGAGGCCCGCAGGACGCGGGCGAGCGAGTCGCCGACGGCCGCCCAGCGGACGCCGCCGATGTGGATCGGGCCGGTCGGGTTGGCGGAGACGAACTCCAGGTTGATCTTCAGGCCCTTGAGGGCCTCGTTGCGCCCGTAGGCCTCGCCGGCCTCGACGACGGTGCGGGCGAGCGCACCGGCGGTGGCGGTGTCCAGGGTGATGTTCAGGAAGCCCGGACCGGCGATGTCGACCTTGGTGACGCCGGTGATCCCTCGCAGGCGGTCGGCCAGCGCCTCGGCGACGGCTCGCGGCGGCTTGCCGGCCGCCTTGGCGAGCTGGAGGGCCACGTTGGTCGCGTAGTCGCCGTGGTCCCTGTTCTTGGGCCGCTCGACCGTCACGTGCTCGGGCACGGCGACGGCCAGCTCGCCCGCCTCGACGGCGGCGCTCACTGCGGCCTGGATTGCCTGGGAAAGCTCTGCGGGGGTCACGACGCCAAGCGTAGGCGAGACGGGGTGCCCGCCCGCCACTCGGTTTGCCGGTTGAGACGCCCGTGCGGCGCCCCGGCGGCGGTGTCAGCCTCGATCGGTGCGCTCTGTTCGCTCAGGGCGAAACCCGCCGGGCCGCCCGCCCAGGGTCATCAGGCGGCGCACCAGTGCCACCAGGTCCGCCGGGTCGAAGGGCTTGCCGAGGTAGCCGTCCACCCCCACCGCCTCCCCCAGATCCAGGTCCGCCGGGGTGCAGGCGCTCACGATCGCGATCGGCAGCCCGCTGGTGCCGGGCGCCGCGCGCAGCCGGGCCGCCGTCCGCAGGCCGTCCAGACGCGGCATCACCACGTCCAGCGTCACCACGTCCGGCCGCACCCGGCGGACCACCTCCAGGCACTCGGCACCGTCGGCGGCGGTCACCACCTCGAAACCCTCGAGTTCGAGGTTGACCCTGATCAGCTGGCGGATCACCTCGCTGTCGTCCACCACGAGGACCCGCCCGGACTCTCCCGACACCTCACCGAGGGTATCGGCGGGGCCGCCGCCCCGTCCGGCCTTTCCCGACTTCCGCCCGGCGGGCGCCCGGCCGGCCCGGTGCGAAACCCGTGCACGGACCACGGCCGGAGCCTGGTAGTGTTCTCCACGTCGGAGCGCAGGCCCCGACGGCAAGAGCAGGCCCCCGTAGCTCAGGGGATAGAGCACCGCCCTCCGGAGGCGGGTGCGTAGGTTCGAATCCTACCGGGGGCACTTGCAACCGAGGCCCAGATCAGTGGAGTTGTTCCACGGATCTGGGCCTTCGTCGTTTTCCGGACCACGCCGGCGGAGACGCCGCCCGGCCGCGGGGTGGGCGGCCGGGCGGCAGGCTTCAGGAGGCGGAGGCGGCGGCCTCGGCCTGGGAGTAGAGCGTCGCGATCGTGTGGTCGAAGTAGGCGCTGTAGGACACGTCGTCGGTGTCCCCGCCCTGCTGGTAGCCGCCGATGGCGCCGACGACGTCCCCGGTCGCGGTGTCGATCCACGGGCCGCCGCTGGTGCCGGCCGGGTAGCTCGGGCAGTCGATGACGCGCTGGTAGGTGCTCTGCTTGTCGCTGGCGTTGGTGCACAGGCTCGGGGACTCGGAGTCGGCCGGGTAGCCGTAGAGGCGGACGGTCGCGCCGAACGACTCGTCGGTGCCCAGGCGGTTGGCGCCGACCACGTCCTCGACCTTGCGGCCGTTGCTGGGGGCCGTCTCCAGGATCGCGAAGTCCTCGTCCACGTCGCCCTTCTGGGACCAGTCGGTGGTGGTGTGGATCGCGGTCACCTGCCACGTGCCGTACGGGGCCGTGCCGTTGCGGTAGCCCGGCACGAACACCACGCCGTCGGTGCTGGTGAGGCAGTGCGCGGCGGTGAGCAGGAGGTTGCCGGTGGCGCTGTGCACCACGCTGGCGGTGCAGAAGTGGTTGCCGGCCGCGACGGAGCCGCTGAACAGCGCGCCGACGGTGGACGATTCGGAGGTCGCCGGGGCGGCCGCGGTGGTGCCGAGGTTCACCGTGCGGGTGCCGGGGGCCTTGGTGGCGGTGGCGGTCGGAGTCGGAGTAGGCGTGGGTGTGGGCGTCGGGGTGTCGGCGGTCGGCGTCGGGGTGCTCGACGGCGTGGGCTCGGCGAGCGGTGACGTCGACGCGGGGGCCGCGGGGGTCGTGGGAGCCGCGGTGGCCGAGGGCGACGCGGGTGCCGTCGCCGCCGGGGAAGTGCGGGTGGGACTGCTCGCGGCCGTCGCCTCGGACGGGCTCAGCGAGTGCATGCCGGTCACGACGGCGGCCACCGTGAGCGCCGAGAGCGCGGTGAACAGGGTCGGAGCCAGGAATCTGCGTCGCGGGGTCGTGCGGCGGCTGTGCTGGCCCATGCGAGTCTCTCCTGCCCGGGAGGCGGCGTTGTCCGGTCACTGACTATGACGCCTCCGGCTGGAAAAGTTGTTACCCGAGACTTGAAGCTCCATGAGAAAAGCCGTCACCCGGCGGCAGTTGACTCCGGCCCGTCCGCACCGACGAAGGCTTCCGGGCAGCACGGCGGCGCCTCCCCGGTCCCTGGACGGTGACCAGGGGTCGAGGAGGCGCCGGAGGTTGACTGCGAGACCTTGCGGAAACCTTCAGGTGGCGCGCTGGCGCTCCGCCGGGGCGGTCGCACCCGCCTTGGCACTGGGCTGCCCGTCCACAGCGGCAACGGCCTCGGCGGCGTCGGCGCCACCCGGGACGCCCGTGGCCTCGCCGGGGGCCGGGCGGTGGTCGATCATCAGGAACGCGATCACCGCCGCCAGCAGCAGCACGCCCATCGCCACCCAGGTCGCGATGACGTAGCCGTGCACCGCGCCCTGCGCCTGGACCAGCGGCGTCCGCACGAGCCGGGTGGACAGGTACGTCGCCGTGGCACTGGCCGCGACCGTGTTCAGCAGCGCCGTACCGAACGAACCACCCACCTGCTGGGCCGAGTTGATGGTGGCCGAAGCGGCGCCGGCCTCGTTCGGGGCGACCCCGAGGGTGGCCAGGCTCATCGACGGCATGAACACCAGGCCCATGCCGAAGCCGAGCAGCAGCACCGCCGGGAGCACCATGGCGGCCCACGGACTGTCCACCTTCATCTGGGTCAGCCAGGCCATGCCGGCCGCCGCGAGCAGCAACCCGGGGCCGATCAGCAGCCGGGACGGCACCCGGGTCATCAGCCGGGCCGCGATGCCGGTCGAGCTCAGCACGATCGCGCCCGTCATCGGCAGGAAGGAGACGCCCGTGACCACCGGCGAGAAGTGCTTGATGACCTGCAGGTAGTAGGTCAGGAACAGGAACAGGCCGAACATGCCGACCATCGCCAGCCCCACCGAGAGAGCGCCGCCGCCGCGGTTGCGGTCCGCGACGATGTGCATCGGCAGCAGCGCGTGCGCGGTGCGCCGCTCGACCAGGACGAACGCCGCGATCAGCGCCGCGCCGAGGACCAGCGAGCCGATCACCAGTGCGTCGCCCCAGCTGCGGGTGACGGCCTCGGAGGTGCCGAAGACGATGGCGAGCAGACCGGTGCAGCCGAGCACCGCGCCCGGCAGGTCCAGCCTGACCCGCCGCCCCTTGGCGATGTGGTCGCGATCCAGGACGTAGAAGGCCGCGAAGGCGGTGGCGACGGCGATCGGGGTGTTGACGAACAGGCACCAGCGCCAGTTCAGGTACTCGGTCAGCAGGCCGCCGGCGATGAAGCCGATCGCGGCGCCGCTGCCGGCGATCGCGCCGAAGATCCCGAAGGCCGTACTGCGTTCCTTCGGGTTGGTGAACGTGGTCGAGAGCAGCCCCAGCGCGGACGGGGCGAGCAGGGCGCCGAACGCGCCCTGCAGGGCACGGGCGCCGAAGAGCATGGCCGGACCGGTCGCGCCGCCGCCGACGGCGGAGGCGAGCGCGAAGCCCAGCAGGCCGATGGTGAAGACGCGCTTGCGGCCGAAGAGGTCGCCCAGCCGTCCGCCGAGCAGCAGCAGTCCGCCGAAGGCGAGCGTGTAGGCGGTGATCACCCACTGCCGGTCGGCGTCCGAGATCCCGAGGTCCCGCTGGGCGGAGGGCAGCGCGATGTTCACGATGGTGATGTCGAGGACGATCATGAGCTGGGCGATGGCGATGACCGCCAAAGCCCACCAGCGGCGGCTGTCCGCGGCGTCATGACCGGTGGCGGTTTGCGCAGACACTGGTCGAGCCTTCCGGAGTGCTTACGGAGAGGTCACGCAGTCGCCTTCCAGCCAAACGCGCATGCGGACGAATGGCAAGGAAAAACCTCACCAAATCGACCCATATCAGACCAATGGAATAAGAGGTGCGGGACGAAAGGACCAGGCCGTACGACCGGGGTCCTGCGACCGTCGGCCTACGTCCGCGCCCCGCCGTCCGGACCGTGCGTCCGGGCCCCGGCGGACCGGGGCCCGGACGGCCCGGACGGCCCGGCCGCTACAGCGCCGACAGCTCCTCGACCAGGTCGTCCAGGCCGAGCGAACCCTGCGACAGCGCCGCCATGTGCCAGGCCTTGAGGTCGAACTCCTCGCCGCGCGCCTCGTGCGCCGCCTTCGCCGCCGCGCGGCCGCGCAGCCAGGCGCGCTCGCCCAGCTTGTAGCCGATCGCCTGGCCCGGCATGCCCAGGTAGCGGACCAGCTCGCTGTCCAGGAAGTCCGCGGACAGGCCGCAGTAGCGGCCGAAGAACTCGCGGGCGGCCTCCGGGCTCACCGGCTCGCCCGGCCGGTACGGGGACTCGGCGGGGAAGTCGAAGCCGGCGTGCATGCCGATGTCGACGATGACCCGCAGCGCCCGCATCATCTGCGCGTTGAGGTAGCCCAGGCGGTGGCCCGGGTCGGTCAGGTAGCCGAGCTCGTCCATCAGGCGCTCGGCGTACAGCGCCCAGCCCTCCAGGTTGGCGCTCACGCCGCCGAGGCTGACCTGGTAGGTGGAGAGCCGGTCGGCGACGTAGTTCCACTGCGCGAGCTGCAGGTGGTGGCCGGGGACGCCCTCGTGGTACCAGGTCGACACCAGGTCCCACACCGGGAAGCGCTCGCGGCCGAGCAGCGGCAGCCAGGTCCGTCCGGGGCGGGTGAAGTCCAGCGAGGGGGCGGTGTAGTACGGCGCGGCGGCGCTGCCGGGCGGGGCGATCATCGACTCGACCCGGGTGACCGGCTCGGCCAGGTCGAAGTGGGTGCCCTGGAGGTCGCGGATCGCCTGGTCCATCAGGCCCTGGAGGTACTCACGGGCGGCCTCGGCGCCGGCGAGGCCCTCGCCGTCCGTCTCCAGCCACTTCATCGCCTCCATCGGGCCGGCGCCCGGGCGGACCTTCTCGGCCTCGCTCTCCATCTGGGCGAGCAGGTGGTGGAACTCGCCCCAGGCCCAGGCGTAGGCCTCGTCGAGGTCCAGGTCGGAGCCGGTCCAGAAGCGGACCCAGCGGCCGTAGCGCTCGCGGCCCGCGGTGTCCGGGGTGCCGGCGGCGGCCGGGCCGTAGACGTCGCGCAGCCAGTCGCGCAGTTCGGCCAGCGCGCCCGCGGCGGCGACGGCGTGCGCCGACAGCTCCTCGCGCAGGGCCTCCGGCGCCTGCGCCACGAACTGCCCGAACCAGCCCCCCCGTCGCCCGCCACCGCCCTCGTCCGAGCCGCTTCGCGGCGCCTCTCCCGCCGGCACGTCGCCATCGGCCAGCCACTCGCCGAACTGCCCGACCACGGTGGCGACCTGGCGGGGGCCGGAGAGCAGACCGCGCTCGATGCCGCCCTCCAGCGTCTCCCGGTACTGCGCCAGCGCCACCGGCACCCGGGCCAGGCGGCGGCCGACGACCGCCCACTGCTCCTCGGTCTCGGTGGCCATCAGGGTGAAGACGTCACGCGTGTTGTGCACCGGCGAGCCCAGGTTGCGGACCGCCCGGTAGCCCTCCCCCGCGTCGTGGACGGCGAGTTCGGCGGTCAGCCGCTCGCGCAGCAGCCGGGCGCAGCGGCGCTCGGCCTCGTCCTCGGCGGCGCCGGCCCGCTCGGCCTCGGCCAGCCGGTCCAGGGTGCGGCGGGCGAGGTCGGCGACCGCCTCCGCGCCGGCCGGGGACAGGTCGGGGAGCCGGTCGTCCTCGGGGTTCAGCCCCAGGTAGACCGCGGTCAGCGGGTCGAGCTCGGCGAGGTCGCGGACGTAGCCGTCGGCGATGCGGCGCGGGGTGGGGCCGTCGGAGGTGATCAGTTCTTCAACCATTCGGACATCATTTCGCGGCACGGGCCGAATGCAACCCCCTTGCCCCCCGGTACGGGTGGCCCACGGGAGGGCGGCGACCGGCCGCGCGCCGCGACAACCGTTCGGAAGGCACCCGCAAACAGCCGTTCGAGAACATCGACGCCCGACAGGATCCGATCGTCCCGACGCCCATTACGCTGACGGCCATGAGCGCCATGGATGCCCGCCCCGCCACCGCATCCGGCCCGGCGGACCCCCCGGCCGACCCCGGACCGCGGCCGCGCCGCACCGGCTACCGGCGGCTGCCGGTCCAGCAGCGGCGCGAGCAGCTCATCGCGGTGGCCCTGGAGCTGTTCGCCACCCGGGCGCCCGAGGAGGTCGGCCTGGACGACGTCGCCGAGGCCGCCGGGGCCTCCCGGCCGCTCGTCTACCGCTACTTCGCGGGCGGCAAGCAGCAGCTCTACGAGGCCGCGCTGCGCACCGCCGCCGACGAGCTGACCAGCCGCTTCGCCGTCCCGCTCACCGGCACGCCGTCCGAGCAGCTGTCGGCCGTCCTGGACGGCTACTTCGCGTTCGTCGCCGAGCACGACGCCGGTTACTCGGCGCTGCTGCGCGGCGGTTCGGTGGTGGAGACGGCCCGCACCTCGGCGATCGTCGACGACGTCCGGCGGGCGGCGCTGCGGCGCACGCTGCGGCACCTGGGCGTCCGGGAGGCGGGCCCGCGGCTCACGCTGCTGGTGCGGTCGTGGATCGCGGTGGTCGAGGGGGCCTCGCTCAGCTGGCTGGACGAGGGGCGCGCGCTGCCGGTGGCCGAGCTGCGCGACTGGCTGGTCGACCAGTTCACGGCGATGGCGGCGGCGACGGCGCTGCACGATCCGCAGACGGCGCAGGTGCTGGCCGCGCTGCTCGCGCTGGAGGGGCCGGACGCGCCGCGGGCGGAGCGGCTGCGGGCGGTGCTGGCGGCCGGGCGGTAGGGGCGCGGGCCGCGGTGGAACGGTGGGGCCGAGGTGGCCTCCCGACCCCCGTGCCTGGGGTCGGGCGGCGGGTGCTCAGGCCTTGCCGAGCACCTGGCGCTGGCGGCCGAGGCCGTCGATCTCGATCTCGACGACGTCGCCCGGGGCCAGGAACGCCGCGCCCGGGTGGCCCAGGGTGACGCCCGCCGGGGTGCCGGTGACGATCACGTCGCCGGGCTCCAGGGCCATGAACTGGCTGACGTAGCGGACGAGTTCGAGCACCGGGAAGATCATGTGCGCGGTGCTGCCGTCCTGCCGGAGCTCGCCGTTGACCCAGAGCCGCAGCGGCAGCCGCTGGGGGTCGGCCACCTCGTCGGCGGTGACCAGCCACGGGCCCAGCGGGGTGAACGTCTGCGCCGACTTGCCCTTGGCCCACTGGCCGCCGCGCTCCAGCTGGAAGGCGCGCTCGGTGACGTCGTTGGCGATCGTGTAGCCCGCGATCACCCGCGCCGCCTCGGCGTGGCCGGCCAGGTAGCTCGCCGGGCGCCCGATCACGATGGCCAGCTCGGCCTCGTAGTCGGTCTTGTCGCCGCCGCGCGGCACCAGGACCTCGTCGTAGGGGCCGACCACGGTCGAGCTCGGCTTGAGGAAGATCACCGGCTCGTCCGGGATCGCGGCCCCGGCCTCGGCCGCGTGGTCGCGGTAGTTGAGCCCGATCCCGACCACCTTGCCCGGCCGCGCCACCGGGGCGCCGACGCGCTGCCCGGCGAGGTCGACCTCGGGCAGCAGGCCGGCCGCCACGTCCCGGGCGAGCGCGGCCGCGTCCAGTCCGGCCAGGAAGGACCCGTCTATGTCCCGGGTCCGGCCGGAGAGGTCGTAACCGGTGCCGTCCTGACCCAGCACGACCGGACGCTCGGCGCCCGGGGGTCCGACACGGAGGAGCTTCATCGATCCGTCACCACCATTTCGTCGCAGGTCACCGGGCCGGCCGCACACCGGTCCCGAGTCTGGCAACGAGGTATATCAACGGCGCCGCGGGCGATCCAGACCGTCCCGGTGGGCGAATTCCTATCAATTCCTACAGCCGGGGGAAGGCCCGAATCGGCGTCCCGCACGGTTGACACCCTTCACCCCCGTCGGTGCCTCAGCCGTTCCGCGGGCCGCCGGCGAGCAGGCCGTCGAGGGTCAGGGCCCGGGGCTCGCCCGGGCCCTCGGCGGGGAGCTCGCGCTCCCAGCGGCCGAGGTCGCGCAGCACGTCGGCCCGGGCCTCCGGGGCGGCGGCGAGGGCTGGGACGAGCTCGCGCAGCAGCGCGACGGCGGCGCCCCTGCTGCCGTCGCGGGCGAGGAAGACCGCCAGGTCGTGGCAGGTGCGCAGGGTACGGAGGTCGGCCGGGCCGCAGATCCGGGCGAGGTCGCGGATGATCCCGGGCAGCATCGCCACGGCCTCGCCGGGCGCGCCGCCCGCGCCGAGCCGCCAGGCCTGGTCGGCGCGCCGGCGCAGCTGTTCGGGGCTGGGGCCGGGGTCGCCGTGGCCGGGCGCGCCGGGGCGGACCTCGCGCAGCCGGCGGTGCACCTCGGCGGCGTCGGCGGGCCGGTCGGCGGGGTCCTTGGCGAGGAGCTGGGCGATGAGGTCGCCGAGCGCCGGGTCGGCGGTGCGGACCCTCGCCGGGACCTCCTCCAGGTGCTTGTACATGTATTCGGCGGCCGAGGACGCCTGGAACGGCCGCCGGCCGGTGCACAGCTGGTACAGCATGACGCCCAGCGCGTAGAGGTCGGCCCGGCTGTCCGCGCCGGCACCGGACCAGACCTCGGGGGCCAGGTAGGGCACGGTGCCGACGATGTTGCCGGTGGAGGTGAGCACGGCGCTCTGGGTGAGCAGGCGGGCGATGCCGAAGTCGAGCACCTTGGCCTTGCCGGTGTCCTCCGCGATCATGACGTTCTCGGGCTTGATGTCCCGGTGGACGATGCCCTCGCGGTGCGCGGCGTCCAGCGCCCGGCACACGTGGCGCGCCCAGCGCAGGGCGTCGGCCTGGTCGGGTACGCCGTCCTTGAGGACGTCGGCGAGCGAGCGGCCGCGGACGTACTCCATGACGAGGTAGTGGGTCTCGCCCGACCCCGACCCCGAGCCGCCCCCGGCCGGCACCCGGCCGTAGTCGTGCACCGTCACGATGTGCGGGCCGGCGAGCCCGCCGGCCGTCCGGGCCTCGCGGATGAACCGGCTGACGGCCTCCCGGTCGGTGGCGTGCTCCTCCAGCAGCACCTTCACCGCGACCTTGCGGCCCATCCGCGCGTCGGTGGCCAGCCAGACCGAGCCGAAGCCGCCCCGGCCGAGCAGCGACTCCAGCCGGTAGCGGCCGTCGAGCACGTCCCCCGCCTGCATGTCTCCCCCCAAGTCCATTTCCTCCGCCCGGCGTTCGCCGCCGGGCGGACCACCATAGCGGCGGGGGAAGACGAACGGGTGAACGGATCAGGACGCGGTCTTCGGCAGCCCGGGCGGGTTGATCTCGGAGCTCTGCACGGCCTCGTTGGCGAGGCCCCAGCGCTTGAGCACCTGCGCGTAGGTGCCGTTCCTGATCGTCTCCTCGATCGCCGCGTTGAGCGCCTTGACCAGCCCGTTGTCCTTCCTGGTGGTCGCCGCGATCTTGCCGAGGACGTCGGCGCCGCCGCCCGAGTAGGTGCCGACGACCTCGGTCTCGCCGCTCTGCTTGGCGTGGAAGGACAGGCTGGGGTTGGGGCCGACGTAGGCGTCGATCCGGCCGGAGGAGAGCGCGAGGTAGAACTCGACGCCCTGGAAGTACTTGATGTCGATGGGCTTGAGGCCGTTGCGCACGTCCTCCTCGCTCCAGGCGATCAGCAGCTTCTCCTGGTTGGTGCCGGAGGAGACGCCGACCGTGCGGCCCGCGAGGTCCTTGGCACCCGTCACCTTCAGGCCGCTGCCCTTCTTGGCCTCGAAGCCGAGGATGTCGAGCCGGTAGGTGGCGAAGTCGTACTTCTCCTTGCGGGCCTCGGTGACGGTGATGTTGGACAGGCCGGCGTCGTACTTGCCGGCGTCCAGGCCGACGAAGATGTTCTCCCAGGACACCGGGTTGAACTCGACCTTGAGGCCGAGCACGTTGCCGATGAGCGAGGCGATGTCCGGCTCGACGCCGATGACGGTCTTGTCGTCGTCGGCGTAGAACTCCAGCGGCGGGGTGGTGCCGAGGTTGTCGGCGACGGTCAGCGTGCCGCGTCTGCGGATCTCCTCCGGGACGAGCGCCGCGATGGCGTCCACCTTGGGCGTGGTGACGCGCTTCTGGTCGGCCGTCAGGTTGACCGTCGTGCCGTCCGGCGCGGTGCTGCCCTTGGCCGGGGCGAGCTCCGCCTCGGCGCCCGCGGGGCCGCCGCACGCGGCCAGGCCGAGGAGGGAGACGGCGGCGACTGCGGCGACCAGGGCGCGGCGGGGCAGGGACATGGCGGAACTCCTGTACGGGGAAGGGGATTTCTGAAGGGGTGCGGATTCAGAGGACCTTGGCGAGGAACGCCTTGGTGCGCTCCTGCCGGGGGCGGTCCAGGACCTCGGCCGGCGGGCCCTGCTCGACCACCACGCCGCCGTCCATGAAGACGACGGTGTCGGCGACCTCGCGGGCGAAGCCGATCTCGTGGGTGACGACGATCATCGTGGTGCCGCTGCGGGCGAGGTCCTTGATCACGTCGAGCACCTCGCCGACCAGCTCCGGGTCCAGCGCCGAGGTCGGCTCGTCGAACAGCAGCACCTTGGGCTCCAGGGCCAGCGCCCGGGCGATCGCCACCCGCTGCTGCTGCCCGCCGGAGAGCTGCCGCGGGTAGGCGTCCGCCTTGTCGGCCAGCCCGACCCGCTCCAGCAGCCGCAGCGCGGCCGCCCTGGCCTCGGCCTTCAGCCTGCGCAGCGCGCTGACCGGCGCCTCGACCAGGTTCTCCAGCACGGTGAGGTGCGGGAACAGGTTGAAGCCCTGGAACACGAAGCCGATGTGGGTGCGCTGGCGCAGCACCTCGCGCTCCCTGAGCTCGTGCAGCCGGTCGCCGGAGCGCCGGTAGCCGATCAGCTCGCCGTCGATGGCGACGAAGCCGCGGTCCAGCTTCTCCAGGTGGTTGATCGAGCGCAGGAGCGTGGACTTGCCGGAGCCGGAGGGGCCCAGCACGACGGTCACCGATCCGGCCGGGACGTCCAGGTCGACGCCGCGCAGGACGGCGAGCGGGCCGAAGCTCTTGTGCAGGCCGCGGACCTGCACCATGGGGGCCGCCTCGGTCTTCGTCAGGGTGGTCACGACTGTCCTTCCGGGCTGCGGGCCGCGCCGGGGCCCCGGAGGAACGTCCGGGCGCGCTGGAGCGGGGTGGGCGGCGGGGTGCGCTCGGCGCCGCGGGCGAAGTGGCGCTCGACGTAGTACTGGCCGACGGACAGGACGGTGGTGAGCAGGACGTACCAGACGGTGGCGACCATGAGCAGCGGCACCACCCGGCCGGTCCGCCCGTAGACCACCTGGGCCTGGTAGAAGAGCTCGCCGATGGCCATCACGTAGACCACCGAGGTGCCCTTGAGCAGCGAGATCACCTCGTTGGCGGCGGACGGCAGGATGCCGCGCATCGCCTGCGGCAGGACGATCCGCCAGGCCTGGCGGAGGCGTGGGATGCCGAGCGCGGCGGCGGCCTCGCGCTGGCCGGCGTCGACGGCGATGATGCCGCCGCGGATGATCTCGGCGGCGAACGCGGCCTGGTGCAGCCCGAGGCCGAGCACGGCGGCCCCGAGCGCGCTGAGCACGTTCATCGTCTCGAAGCCGCCGAAGGTCGGGCCGAACGGGATGCCGAGGCCGAACCGCTTGTAGAGGTAGGAGAGGTTGAACCAGAACACCAGCTGGACGATCAGCGGGATCGAGCGGAACGCCCACACGTACGCCCACGCGACGGTCCGCAGGATGCGGCTGTGCGACAGCCGCATCGCGGCCACGACGGCGCCCAGCAGGAAGCCCAGGACGGTGCCGTAGGCGGTGAGTTCGAGGGTGCGGCCGACTGCGCGGACGATCACGTCGGCGGTGAAGTAGAGCCGGAAGGTGCCCCAGTCCCAGCCCGGGTTGGTGGCCAGGCCGTGGACGAACTGGGCGAGGACCACGACCGCGGCCAGCCCGGTGGCCAGCCGCCAGGGGTGCCGGGCCGGGACGGTCCGCAGCCCGGCCAGTTCGTCGAGGTCGACGTGCCCGGGCCCGCGCGCGGTGCCGGCGGGTCTGCGGACGGCGGTGGTGTCGGTGACGGTCATGCGGGGACTCCTCCAACGGGCCCGGGGGCTCTTCCGACGGACCCGGGGGTCATGGGTGTTCGGGCGGGCTGATCAGGGACTCCGGGATCGCCGAGTCGGTGACGCCCCACTTGCGCAGGATCCGCTCGTACGTCCCGTCCTTGATCAGCTGGTTGACGGCCGCCCGGAACGCCGGGGTCAGCCGGGAGCCCTTCTTGAACGCGAAGCCGACGTCCAGCCGGTGGAACTCGCCGAGGAAGCGCGTCCCCGAGGCCTCCTGCGCGGCCTGGTAGCGCAGGCCGTTGATGGTGGACATCACGATGTCGATCCGGCCCTGCTGGAGGCCGGTGAGCACGGCGCCGCTGTCGCTGAACGCCTTGACCTCGTACGGCTTCTTCCCGGCCTCGGCGCACACGTTCTTCTTCGCGTTCAGCGTGGTCTCGAAGGTGGTGCCGGCGCCGGTGCCGATGGTCAGCCCGCACAGTTGGACGAGATCGGTGACGGGCTTGGCGCCCGCGTCGTCCTTGCGCACCGCGAAGCCCTGGCCGTCGTCGATGTAGGTGACGAAGTCGATGGTCTTCAGCCGGGCCGCGGTGACGCCGAAGTTGCCGGTGCCGACGTCGTACTTGCCGCTGTCGAGGGCGGGCAGGATCGTCTCGAACGCGGCCTCCTCGCGCTGCACGGTGAGGCCGAGCACCTTGGCGGCGGCGTCGGTGAGGTCGATGTCGATCCCGGCCGGCTTCTTCGTGGCCTGGTCGGCGTAGAAGGCGCTCGGCGGGTAGCCGAAGGACGTGCCGAACCTCACCGTGCCGGCGGCGCGGACCTCCTCGGGCAGCAGGGCGGCCGCCGCGTCCGACGTGGCGACCCCGGAGACGACGTCCTGGCCCGCCGCGGCGGCCAGTCGGCTCGCACCGGGCGCGCCCGGGATCTTCGGGTCCGCGCCGCACGCGGCCACCGCCAGGACCGGCAGCAGGGCGGTCGTGGCCGCGAGCAGGCGGCGGACGGGAGTGGTTCTCACGGAAGGCCTTTCGTGCGGTCGTGCGCTAGTGGAAGAGGTGCTTCTCGAAGGGCAGCGGGCCGATCGCCACGGGATCGGCGGTGACGTCGAACAGCGGTGTGTAGCCGGCCGCCAGGTAGAGGCCCCTGGCCTCGGGCTGGAGCGGACCGGTCGTGAGGAAGATCCGGCGGTACCCGGCGGCGAGCGCGGCCCGCTCCAGCTCGGCCAGCACCCGGCGGGCCAGGCCGCGGCGGCGGTGCGCCGAGGCCGTCCACATCCGCTTGAGCTCGGCGGTGTGCTCGTCGTAGCGCTTGTAAGCGCCGCCGGCCACCGGCCCGCCGTCCTCCAGCAGGAGGAGCAGCAGGCCGTGCGGCTCGGCGAACGCGTCCGCCGGGTAGCGGGTCATCTCGACCTGCCCCGCGGGGCCGTAGCGGCTGGTGTACTCGTGCGTCAGCTCGCGCAGCAGCGGCTCGACCAGGGGATCGTCGACCGTGACGCGCCGGATCTCCACCGCGCGGGCCGCCACCGCATGGGCGGGCTCGCTCACGCCTGCACCGCGATCAGCTGGTGCCGGTCGCGCTCGGCCTGCTTCGCCCGCGCCGCCGCCTTCGCGGCGTCCCGCTTGGCGACCTCCTCGCGGACCAGCGGGATGACGTACCGGCCGAAGTCGATCGCGTCGTCCAGCAGGTCGTAGCCGCGCGCGGAGAGGATGTCCACGCCGAGGTCGTAGTAGTCGAGCAGGGCCTGGGCGACCGTCTCCGGCGTGCCGACCAGGGCGTTGGAGTTGCCGGCCCCGCCGGTGGCCGCCGCGGTCGGGGTCCACAGCGCGCGGTCGTAGCGCTCGCCGGCCTCGGCGATCTCGACGAGGCGCTGGGAACCGGTGTTCTCCGGAGCATCGGCACCGAGCGGCCGGCCGCGGCGCACCAGCTCCCCGCCGGCCCGGCGGGCCCTGATCGCGTCCACCGTCCGGTGCGCCTTCTCCCAGGCCAGCTCCTCGGTCGGCGCGACGATCGGCCGGAAGGCCACCTGGATCCGCGGCACGTCGGTGCGTCCGGCGGCGCGCGCCGCCTCCTTCACCCGCTCGATCTGCTCGGCGGTGCGGGCCAGCGGCTCGCCCCACAGGCAGTAGACGTCCGCCTCGGCGCCGCCGGCCGCGTAGGCGGCGTCCGAGGAGCCGCCGAAGGAGACGCCGGGGCGCGGCTGCTGGACGGGGAAGACGTCCGAGACGAAGTCGTTGAAGCGGTAGTGCTCGCCCTCGTGGTCGAAGGGCTCGCGGCTCGTCCAGGCCTTCTTGACGATGCCGATGTACTCGCGGGTGCGGTCGTAGCGGCGGTCCTTGGTGAGGAAGTCGCCCTCGCGCTGCTGCTCGTGGTCGTTGCCGCCGGTGATGAAGTGGACGGTGAGCCGGCCGCCGCTGATCTGGTCGAGCGTCGCGAAGGTCTTGGCGGCGAAGGTCGGGTAGGAGACGTTCGGCCGGTGGGCGAGCAGGATCTGCAGCCGGTCGAGCTTCGACGCGAGGAACGCGGCGGCCGCGGCCGGCTCGGGCGACCCGGCCCCGTACGCGAACAGGACGCGGTCCCAGCCGTGGTCCTCGTGGGCGCGGGCCAGCCGCAGGGTGTAGTCGCGGTCGAAGGCGGCGGTGGTGCGGGCGGTGGTCTCCGAACCGTCGCCGGTGGCGGCGATGCCGAGGAACTCGACGGGCATGGCGGAACCTTTCGAATGGGCGGATCCGGGCGTGCCGGAGGCGGCCGCGGCGGGGCGGCCGTGAGCACGGGTACGTGACGGGCGAGGGAACTGCCGGAGCGCAGTGGGTGAGGCCGGGGGGAGCGGCAGCGCACGGCTGTCGGGAAGGCCGTCAGGAAAGCCCTCGGTGAGGGAGGACGGCGGTCCGCTGCCGGGTCAGGCCGGACACGCCGCCGACCACACCCGACCGAAGTCGATGTGGTCGCGGGTGACCAGGAGCTGCTCGGCGTACATGGCCTCAAGTTGACCAGCGGCCCGAGCGGTACGTCAACCGCCCATCATTGCAGCGCTGTTGCAATCTCTCGACGTCCTCCCGCGACTCCTGGTCACCCTTGACAGCCCGCGCGCGCCGCGGCCTACGATCACGGCGGAGCGCAGAGCCGGCCGTGTTGAGGGACGCGGGCCGGCGTGACGGCCGTACGTGACGACACCCGTACCTCCCGCCTCCCGCCAGGAGCCTCCGCCATGGCCACTCCGCCGGACGTCCTCCCCTCCCCCGCACCGACCGCCCGCCCCGCACCGCCCCCGGACCCCGCCGCCGAGGCCCGGATCGTCGCCCGCCGGAGCCCCGGCCAGTGGATCGCCGCCGCGGTCGCCCTGCTGCTGTTCGTCATGGCGGTCGCGTCGGTCGTCCGCAACGACGCCTTCCAGTGGGGCGTCGTCGCCGAGTGGTTCACCGCGCGGTCCGTCCTCGACGGGCTCGGCCTGACCCTCTGGCTCACCGCCGTCACGCTCGGCCTCGGCTTCGTGCTCGGCACCCTGCTCGCCACCATGCGGCTGTCCGCCAACCCGGTGCTGCGCACGCTGAGCTGGGGCTACATCTGGCTCTTCCGCTCCACCCCGCCGCTGGTCCAGCTGCTGTTCTTCTTCAACATCGGCGCGCTCTACCCGACCCTCGGCGTCGGCATCCCGTTCGGCCCGGAGTTCGTCACCGTGAAGACGGTCAACCTGATCGGGCCCACCCTCACCGCCGTCATCGGCCTCACCCTGCTGGAGACCGCGTACGCGGCCGAGGTGATCCGCGGCGGCATCCTGTCCGTCGACCGCGGGCAGCTGGAGGCCGCGGCCGCGCTCGGTCTCGGCCGGTGGCGGGTGCTGCGCCGGATCGTCGTGCCGCAGGCGATGCGGGCGATCGTGCCCACCGCGGGGAACATGCTGATCGGCGCCCTCAAGGGCACCAGCATCGTCAGCGTGCTGGCCGTGTCCGACCTGCTGTACTCGGTCCAGCTGGTCTACCTGCAGTCGTACCAGGTCATCCCGATGCTGATGGTCGCCACCATCTGGTACCTGGTGATCACCACCGTCCTGTCCGTCGGCCAGTACTACGTCGAACGGCACTACGCCAGGGGAGCCACCCGGGACGGGCTGCCGCCCACCCCGCTCCAGCGCGCCCGGGCGGCCCTCCGGCGGGCGGTCGGGGCATGAGCGTTCTCGTCATCGTCGGGGCGGGCCCGCGCGGCACCGGGCTGCTGGAACGGATCGCCGCCAACGCCCCCGAACTCCTGCCCGCCGACCGGCCGTTGCACGTGCACCTGGTCGACCCGCACCCGCCGGGCGCGGGCCGGATCTGGCGGCACGACCAGTCCCCGCTGCTGCGGATGAACTCGATGGCCGAGGACGTCACGATGTTCACCGACGAGCACTCCACCATCGAGGGCCCGGTCCGCCCCGGCCCCTCGCTCGCCGAATGGGCCCGCCGCCGGCACGAGTTCGCGCCCTACCGGGAGGTCGCGGACCCGGCCGTGCGGGCCGAGCTGCGCACCCTCGCCCCCACCGACTTCCCCACCCGCCGGGCCCAGAGCGCCTACCTGGACTGGGTGTTCCGCCGCGCCGTCGCCGACCTGCCGCCGCACGTCACCGTGACCGTCCACCGGGACACCGTCCGGCGGATCGACGGCCCCGCCGACGGCCCGCAGACCGTCCACCTCGGCGACCGCACGCTCACCGCCGACCACGTCGCCCTCACCCTCGGCCACCTCGACTCCACCCCGCACCCCCGCCACGACGCCGACGCCGACTTCGCCGCCCGGCACGGCCGCTTCCACCTCCCGCCCGCCTACACCGCCGACGCCGACCTCACGGGCCTCGCCCCCGGCGAGCACACCGTGCTGCGCGGCCTCGGCCTGGCCGCGGTCGACCTGATCACGCTCCTGACCGAAGGCCGCGGCGGACACTACGAACCCACCTCGGACGGGCTGCGCTACCACCCCTCCGGCCGCGAACCGGTACTCCACCTCGGCTCCCGGCGCGGCGTGCCCTACCACTCCAAGACCGGCTACCGCCTCCAAGGCCCGCCCGCCCCGCTCCCCCGCTACTTCGGCGCGGCCGCCGTCGACGCCGTCCTCGCCACCGGAGGGCCGCTCGAACTGCGCCGCGACGTCTGGCCGTTGATGGCCAAGGAGGTCGGCTTCGGCTACTACCACGAACTGTTCCACGCACACCCCGAACGCACCGCCCTGCCCTGGACCGGGTTCCTCGCCCGCTACGACCGGTACGGCTGGTACACCCCCGAACTCGCCGCCCTCGTCGCCGAAGCCGTCCCCGACCCCGCCGACCGGCTCGACTTCGAACGGCTCGACCGCCCGCTGGCCGGAACAGAACTGAGGTCCGCAGACGAACTCCAGGCCCACCTGCGCGCCTACATCACCGCCGACGCCGACCGCCGCGCCGACCCCGCCCACAGCGCCGACCTCGGCGCGTTCCTCGCCCTGCTCTCGCTGTTCGGCCAGCTCCCCCGGGTGATCGGCTCCGGGCTGCTGACCGCCCGGTCGATCGCGGAGGAGGTCGACGGGTGGTTCTTCGGCTACTTCAACCACCTCGCCTCCGGCCCGCCCGGCTTCCGGCTGCGCCAGCTGCTCGCGCTCTCCGAGGCCGGCGTGGTCCGGTTCCTCGGCGCGGGCATCCGGATCACCCGGAACGAGGCCGACGGCACCTGGCGAGCCTCCGGAACCACCGTCCCCGGCCACACCGTCACCGCGACGGCCCTCATCGAGGCCTACCTCCCGAAGCACACCATCGGCCGCACCGCGGACCCCGTCCTGCAAGACCTGCACCACACCCACCGGGTCGTCGAGGAAGTCCTGACCGACGAGGAGTACACCCACCACTCCGGCCTGATCGCGATCTCCCCACACGACAGCCGCCTCATCGACCCCGCCCTGAACGGCGCCCCACACCCGCGCCGCACCGCCATGGGCCCCCACACCACCCTCCGCGCCGCCTCGGCCTTCGCCCGCCCCCGCACCAACTCCCTGGGCTTCCGCCAGAACGACTCCACCGCCCGAACCCTGCTACAAACCATGGCCACCCACCCGACCCCGGCACTGGCCATCTGAAGCCCCCCCACCGCGCCGCACCAACGCACCCCCTCAACCACCCCCCTTCCCCCTCCCCCCACAGGCGAGAGGGTGCGCTGCGGGAGGGGGTGGCGGAGGGGGTGGCCGCGGAGAGGGGCGTGACGGGTGATTTTCAGACTGCCAACGGTGAGAACACCCCACCCACAGAGT